>CBDEWF010000017.1:0-88034 GCA_965243775.1 Sansalvadorimonas sp. | reverse complement strand
TATTCCGATGGCATGACTGAATGCGAAAACTTGAAGCAGGAGCAGTTTGGTGAACCCAGACTCCAGGCATTATTGCATGACCATCGGGAGCTGCCGATGACAGAAATGATTAGTCGGGTTTGGAACACTCTCTGTTTGTGGCGGGGGCAAAGTAGTTTTGAAGATGATATGACATGTCTGGTAATGGAATATCAGGGAGGTAAGTAGTATGGGGTTCAGTAACAGGCAGGAAGCCCAGAAAACCATTGTTGAAGTGAAGAGGCCAGACTGGATGCCAGCCTGGCAACACCATTCCGTGATTATATGACCGGCTTGATCAACCAGGGGCAGAGAGATTTAGTAGTCGATCTGTCCAAGGTGAATTTCATGGATAGCAGTGGCCTGGGGGCCTATTGTTGGAGCGTTGAAAGAGCTGAATGGTGATGGTTCCATACAGCTGGCAGGACCGCAGAAGTCAGTTCATGATCTGTTTGACCTGACCTGCATGGACAAGATATTTACTATCCATGACTCTGTCAGTGATGCGCTATCAGGAGGTAAGCAGTAATCATGGCAGAACATAATGAAACTGAGCAGGTGAAACCCCAGCGCATAACGCTTTCGATTGGCAGTCATTTGGAAGACACTGTGCTGGTGGCCATGGCTGTTCGTGGTGTTTGTGGTATGACCTCACTAAGCACCGAAGATATCAATAAGATTGAGCTCTGTGTTGTAGAGGTGGTCAATAATGCTATTGAGCACGCCTACAAAGGGCTTGATAACGAGTTGGTCGAAGTAGATGTGTTGCTTGATCCGGCAAAGGCCATTGAGATAATTGTCAGAGATCAGGGGGTGTCCATGGATCCGGCACTCGGTATGGGAACATCTATGTCAGTACCTGACCCTAACGATCCGGAAACCTGGCTTGCATCCGGCAGGGGGTTGCCCATTGTTGAACGGTTGATGGATGAGGTTCGCTATGAATCGAATGATCAGGGTAATGCTTTTCATATGATCCGCCAGCTTGGCTGACGGATAACTCAGCAAACAGTCATGAACTGACTTGTGTCCAATTGGTAAAATTCCTGCCTCCCGGCATCACAATGCGTGGGCATTTTTATGAAGAAAAGTCCTACTCTGAAACATCAGGGAGCTGGTAAGAACTGGCCTTGATCAGGATGCCCAGGTTCGGATGGTCAATAAAGTTCAGCTTACCAATCTGTAGTCGTTGACTGCTCTTCATCAACATATTTTTGGTGTAAAAATGTGTGTCTACAGGCCAAAAGGGTATGTCATCAGAAATTTCAGTGGCCCCAGATCTATTGCTACTATCTTCAAGGTGAGTCAGTACCGGTGAACCAGCAACAACTTGTTCCAGGGGGTAGACAGGGTTCATGGTATTTATCCAGAGATCTGTGTCTGCATGCAGGAAACGCTTTTGGGAAAAAGTAATCACCCCTTCAACCTGATGATTTCTCCCCAGCTTCTGACCGGCAGTAATACGGATGGGGATCGGCTCTCCACCCTTGCTAACAGGCATGCGGAAGCTAGCCTGCCACAATAATCTGTAATCTTTGGATCGGCGCAAAATTTTTGCCTGGGAGCTAAGGGCGGACATGGATTCTGGCAGCAGGACAAATGGATCTCTTGCCAGGTCTGGAATGCGGTCAGTCATCTGTTCTGTCAGAAGAGGGGGGCTGGCTGAAGCTTCTACGGTGTTGTTATCTTCGTAATAATCAAAAGAAGCTTGTTGTTCCGCAAGGACCGGTGTTGCAGCTGGGGTTGGTTCACCCAGCAACTCTGCAGGAACAGCTGTACCGCTGGTTGCCAGTTCCGGGGTTATAGATTCTGGGATTGTAGATTCCGGGGTTTCAACGACAGGCTGTGGAAGATTCTCCTTCGGTACAGTCAGCTGCTCCCTGGTATAGAGAGTCACGGCATTATAGGGGTACTCATGATCCGTCACCGGAGGTGGTAGTTCTGTTTCTGTACTGTGATGTTTTTGACTGAACAGTAGGATATCAAACTGATACCAGTCCTGCGAAGTTTTACCATGTTGCAGGACCTCACCGGAAACTGCTTTTGGCTCAGAGACATGGGTCTGCGCCAATACCGTGGGTGCCGCCGCGATCAGCAATATACCACTGGCAAGGAGAGCACGTGATGTCATGTTACTTCTGATATTCCTTTTTTATATGAAAATGCCGCGATCTAAAAGTCCTTAACTACAGGGTGGTTAGGGAACGACATTTTACCCATCATGAACAATTGTACCTGTAGGGTACGAGTTCGCACATGGCTGTTTTGTATTGTGGCTGGCTTTTATTATCCCAACCTGTCCAGTAGATTCTGAGTGATCTGGAAGCGCTCCTCAACCTTTTCCGAGCCCTGCAGCAGTTTCAGTGAAGAAGAACCGTCCATACGCCATAAATGGGATTGCTGTTGAACCAGGGTAATGATCTTCATTGGGTCAACATTAGGCTTGTTGCTGAAATCAATCCGTCCACTACGGCTACCAATATCAATCCGCTCAATACCGAAGCTTTCAGCTCTCAGACGCAGTTCAGTCAGGCGGAACAGCTGCTTCAGAGGGTCAGGTAACAGGCCGAAACGGTCAATCATCTCAATCTGCAGATCTCTGAGAGTGTGTTTATCTTTGGCCGATGCAATTCGTTTGTAGAATACCAGACGGTTATGCACATCGGGTACATAGTCATCAGGTATCAGTGCCGGAGCACGCAGGTTGATCTCGGTACCGTGGCTGAGTGGCCGTTCCAGATCCGGTGTTTCTCCTTTTTTGATGGCTTCAACAGCCTGCTCCAGCATCTCCATGAACAGGGTAAAGCCGACGCTCTGAATCTGTCCAGACTGTTCTTCTCCCAGCAGCTCGCCAGCACCGCGAATTTCCAAGTCATGGGTGGCCAGAGTGAATCCAGCACCCAGGTCATGGGCCTGCTCTATGGCTTCCAGGCGTTTAATGGCATCTTTGGTAATGCTGCGGGGAGGAGGGGTTAGCAGATAAGCGTAAGCCTGATGGTGAGACCGTCCAACCCGGCCTCTCAACTGGTGCAGTTGGGCCAGACCAAACTTGTCGGCCCGGTCAATAATAATGGTGTTGGCGCTGGGGATATCAATCCCGGTCTCAATAATGGTGGTGCAGACCAGAACATTGTGGCGCTTGTGATAAAAATCCTGCATTACACCTTCCAGTTCCCGCTCGCGCATCTGGCCATGGCCGATAGCAATGCGGGCTTCGGGTATCATCTCTTCCAGATCTGCGGCAACCTTGCTAATGGTTTTGACTTCATTGTGCAAGTAGTAGACCTGACCACCACGCATTAATTCCCGCAAAATCGCTTCCTTGATCAGCAGGTCATCGGACTGGCGTACGAAAGTTTTTACCGATAGCCGTTGTGCCGGTGGGGTGGCGATGATCGACAGGTCACGGATACCGGACATGGACATATTCAGGGTCCGTGGGATAGGTGTCGCTGTCAGGGTAAGAATATCTACTTCAGAGCGCAGGGATTTGAGCCTGTCTTTGTGACGCACACCAAAACGGTGTTCTTCATCAATAATCAGCAACCCCAGTCTCAAGAACTTGATGTCGGGCTGTAGCAGTTTATGGGTACCGATGATGATATCGATTTTGCCGTCAGCCAGTTTCTGTTTCATTTCAAAGACTTGTTTGGCTGTTTTGAATCGGGATATCACCTCTGTTTGAATGGGCCAGTCAGCAAACCGGTCCCTGAAACTCTCAAAATGTTGCTGGGCCAGCAGAGTTGTAGGTACCAGAATCGCGACCTGTTTCCCGGTATTGGCAGCAAGGAAGGCGGCACGCATAGCCACTTCAGTCTTTCCGAAACCAACGTCTCCACACACCAGCCGATCCATTGGCCTTGCTGCAGTCATATCTGCTACAACTGCATTGATAGCTGTCTCCTGGTCGGGAGTCGCCTCAAATGGGAATGCTGCTGAAAAAGTATCGTAGTGGGCGTCGGGAGCAGGGAAAGCATAACCTTTTTTAGCCTCCCGACGAGCGTAGATATCCAGTAGCTCTGCAGCACTGTCACGGGCTTTCTCTGCTGCCTTGCGTCGTGCTTTGTTCCACTGCTCATTGCCCAGACGGCTGATGGGAGCCAGAGCGTCATCGGCACCGGTATAGCGGGCAATCAGGTGCAGAGAAGAGACCGGTATGTAAAGTTTGGCTTCATCGGCGTATTCGAGTTGCAAAAACTCCTGGGGCTGCTCATCAAGCTCCAGGGTCTGCAGCCCGCGGTAACGGCCAATACCGTGATCAATATGGACAACCGGGGCTCCTTCCCTGAGTTCGCTCAGGTTGCGGATTATCTGATCAGAATGATCTGTCGTTTCCCTGCGTCGCCGGCGCTGCATGACCTGGCCGCCGAGCAACTGGCTCTCTGTGATCAGAGCGATATTCGGTTGGTCCAGCCAGAGGGGAGTGTCCAGAGGAGCAACAGTAATGGCTATGGGACTTGCACCGGTTACAAAGTGTAGCCAATTGTCTACGTTTTCCGGATGAATACTGGCTTTGGCCAACAGCTCCAAAAGGTTTTCCCGCCGGCCGGCAGACTCGGCAGTAAACAACACCCGGCTGTTACCATCTAGGAAGTCCAGTAAGCGCTGAAGAGGCTGTTCCCGGCGTGGTTCCGCAGCCAGTTCTGGTAACTGGTGGCATACAATGTTCTCCCTGCCGATCTTTTGCGGTTGTACCTCTTCAGACAAACGAATCCGTGGGTAATCCAGTAGCTTGCCGAACAGTTCGTCTTCAGCCAGGAAAACCTTCTCCGGGGGTAAAAGTGGTCGCTCTGGATTGACCCGATGGTTCTCATAACGGTTGCGGGCTTCCGCAAGAAACTGGGGTATGGCCATCTTTAAATCACTGTCTATTACCACCAGAGTATTGCGGGGCAGGTGCTCAAACAGGGTTTCAGTCTGTTCAAAAAACAGATCCAGAAAGTACTCAATACCGGGAGACGCTATGCCTTTGCCAATATCCAGATACATAGGACATTCGCGATAATCGACATCAAAAGCATCGCGATATTTTTCCCGGAACTGATCCCTTGCCTGTTTGTTCATGGGAAATTCATGGGCTGGCAGTAGCTGGATGGCAGCTATGTCCTCAAGTGATCGCTGGGTGTCAGGATCAAAGGTGCGCAGGGTTTCAACCTCATCATCAAACAGGTCAATCCGGTAGGGATGATTACTGCCCATTGGAAAGATATCCAGCAGGGAACCGCGCAGTGCATACTCTCCATGTGCCAGTACGGTATCAACACAGGTATAACCTGCAGCTTCCAGGTCCAGCCGGTATCTGTCGCGATCAAGGATATCGCCTTTCTTGATGACCAGGCTGTTGCCGTTCAGCCATTGGCGGGGAGCAATACGATGTAGAAGGGTGGTAACCGGTACGATCAGAACCCCATGCTTGACCTTGGGCAGCTGATATAGGGTTTTCAGCCTTTGGGAAATAATATCCCGGTGAGGAGAAAATGTGTCATAGGGCAGGGTCTCCCAGTCGGGAAAATTGAAAAGCTCCAAGGCTTTTTCATTCTCGCTACCAAGGAAAAATCCCAGCTCGCGCTGAAGACGATCTGCATTTTCAGTATCAGCGGTAATGATCAGGGTCAGTCCCTGATGTTGTCTGGCTATATCAGCCACTGCGCAGGAGCTGGCCGCACCAATGGCTTGTCCCCAGTGACGGCGGTCACCGGCTCTTACTGGCAGTGGAAAATCGATCAGGGTCATGAACGTCCTGTTGTCTGGCCACTTCTTACCATGGGACAGCCACTTCATCGCTGATACTGACAAAGATAGCGTCACCTCACGTATGGCAGTTTCAGAAAAGCTGAAATTCTAAGTGCAGTGGGAACATTTCACCAGAGGTAACGTGGTATCCGGTGCCTTTAAGTAGCAATGACAATCAGCAGTATTGGAGTCAACCTTCAGTGACACCAGCCAGAATAGTGAGAAACAAAAATTGAATTGGCATAAAACAGGAATTATTGAAACAGAAATGAACACGAATAAACAAATTTGGTTGTGTGATAGCGATGTTGACTGGATAATATGTGCAATTATAACTTGCTGGTTTAAGTAACCATGCTGGGCTGCAGGTGCTTGGACTGGCATAACAGAGCTGTTTGTAACTCTGTTCCAATAAAAAACAGTGTCAGGCTGACAAGGCAGGTAAAGCTCAGTGAACCCAGAAAACACTAAAGATACTCTTGAAGAGTGGATGCAGCGCGAGGCTCGTGCTGAGGCAATGATTCCTCTGGTAGGGCGTCTCTATCGCAAACATCACGTTGTGACTTCCGTGTATGGCCGGCCTCTGATCAACCGGTCAGCTATCGATATTATCAAGGCTCACCGCTTTGTCCGTAAGGTAGAAGGAGCCGAGCTGACCCTTCGTGACTCGCTGCAGGTTTTGGAAACCCTTGATCGACTGAATCTGGGGGATTCACGCATCGATGTAGGTAAACTGGCGCTGAAGTTTCAGCGCCAGGATACTTTTGCTGAGCAGGAAGATTTTCTCCGGGCAGAATTGGCTGGTGTTGTTGATGGCCGCACCAGGGAGCCCGGTGAAGGTCAGGATATAGTACTCTATGGCTTTGGCCGTATTGGTCGGCTGATGGCTCGCTTGCTGATTGAACGCGCCGGTGGTGGGGAAGGCTTGAACCTGCGCGCTGTCGTAGTTCGAAAAGGTGCTGCCGAGAATGATCTACAGAAGCGGGCCAGCCTGCTGCGGCGCGATTCGGTTCATGGCTCTTTCCGCGGTACTCTCAATGTTGATGACAAGAATAACTGCCTGGTGGCTAATGGGGTCCGTATCCAGGTGATCTATGCTTCCTCGCCGGACAGCATTGATTACACCCAGTACGGCATCAAAAATGCCATTGTTGTTGATAATACCGGAGTTTGGCGTGATGAAGCCGGATTGGGCATGCACCTGAAAAGTCCGGGGGTTTCACGGGTATTGTTGACGGCTCCAGGCAAGGGAGAAATCAAGAATATCGTTTATGGCGTCAATGATTCCCGGCTCAGTACTGATGATAGGGTTCTTTCTGCAGCTTCATGCACCACAAATGCCATAACTCCTGTGTTGAAAGCAGTGATGGACAAGTACGGTATTGAGAGTGGTCATGTGGAAACCGTCCATGCCTACACCAATGATCAGAATCTGATTGATAACTACCACAAAGGTAGTCGTCGTGGTCGCAGTGCTGCCTTGAATATGGTGCTTACCGAAACCGGAGCTGCCAAAGCTGTATCCAAAGCACTGCCGGAACTGGAGGGTAAGCTAACCGGCAACGCGATCCGGGTGCCTACACCTAATGTTTCCATGGCGATTTTGAATTTGAACCTCGAGACGGAAACGGATGCTGAAAAGCTTAATGATTATCTGCGTTGGTGCTCTCTCTACTCAGACCTGCAAAAGCAGATTGATTACGTCAGCTCTCAGGAAGTGGTATCCAGTGATTTTGTTGGCTCCCGTTATGCTGGCATAGTTGATGCCACTGCAACCATCGTCGATGGTAAGCGGGCGGTACTGTATATATGGTACGACAATGAGTTTGGCTACAGCTGTCAGGTGAATCGTATTCTGCAGGCTATGGCTGGTGTAGGAGTCAGGAGTTTCCCCCAAATAGGCTGATTGTAACGGATAGGATAACTTGTTTAGGAGGCAGGAGTGTCAGTTCGCACCTGTCTCCTCCTGATGAATCTCAGAACCTTCTTCAGTATTCGGGTGGGTGAATTCACTGGTCCTTGGCTCTGCCTGCTTTAGTTCAGGATCTGGCTCCCGAATATAGCCCATCAGATAGCTGAACCATTCCGAAAACCGGCTGGTAATGCTGCGCTGGTACTCTTCCTGTAAGCGTTCTGCTTCGCTGGAATAGTTATATTCAGTTTCCACATGGTACTCCCCCTGATAGTTTTCTGAAGACAGATAGTGGGAATATAAGCCTGTCGCCCAGTGCAGAGTACCGCTGCGCTCCCAGTCGGGGCGGGTAATGCCTTTGATCATCAGCAGATAACCAAGCCAGTCGGAGGCTTCGGTAGTAAGGTAGTTGAGAGCTTCTCCTGCTCTGGCTATTGAGGGAATATTTTTCCAGTAGACAGCTAGAGTTGCGCCAATAGCCAGCGAGGAACCCACCAGTCCGGCCCAGTAAGGCTGATTGGTGTTGGTAAAATGGCCTCGCTCCAGGAACAGAGGACGGGCACGATAAACCAGCTGGTTGGTCGCGAGAATGATTCCAGTCACGAAAGAGGAGCCCCAGTCCTGGGTCATGCAGGTGGTGAGAATCAGGGGGATCATGTAGTTGGCGTCCAGAAGGTGCTCAAAGTGTCCGCGGGCAGCAACATCTTCTTTGGGAATATCCAGTGAACTGAGGAAGGCTGCCCCCATGGCGGCAAAAATCAGGCCTCGCCTTTGCTTCAAGTACTGCAGGGTCATAAATCCATCAATTGCGACCTGCCATAGATCCCCGTACCTCCAATTGCGATAAGCACTGGCCAGCATGCCGGCGGGATAGCTCTGGAAAGAGGTGAATTTGGTTAGAAATCCTGCGGACGCCTGCGCTAGCAGTCCCAAGGTTAGAGCGTAACTGCTGGTAGAGTAGGCCTTTACCTGGCTGTCGAAATCTGTGGCACTGTAGCTGGAATAGAACAAGCGCAGGGCTATGGGAAGTACCAGTCCGAAATTAATAAAGGGCTTGGTCTGAGGCCACTGATCGGCCAGCTGCTCACTCATGGCCATAACATGGGGCATGATCAGACCTTCCTGGTCCATGTCTGTTTCCCCTCCAGCAAATTCAATCAGTGGCCGGTAGATATAGTTCCTGTAGTAGAACAGTGCTATGGCCAGTCGGGTTAGCTGGGCAAAACTTTCCGGAGACAGATCCTGGCTGCGCATCTCTTCAGACATCTGGGCCGCAGTTGATTTTGGGGGTTCAGTGGCTTGCTCAATCAGGTGTTCCTGCAGAAGTTCCCGCTGCATCTGGTTGAGGTCCTGAGTCAGAAAACGGTGTAGAGCTTCGAGCATGTTACGCCTTTCAAATTCCCGGTAGCTACCCAGGATAGGGTTGTGCTGAGGCTTACCCTCCAGTTCCATATCATGCTGTGGACTGTAAATCAGCTCGGGACCATCTGGCCCTTCAATGACCTGATAGCCCGCCTGGTTAAGTTGTGTGCTGTCTGGCTCTGGGGAAGCTTTTTCCGGATAAGGTTTCTCAGCAGGCAGGGTTTCATCCTGGTCATTACTGATTGTATCTGGCGCAGGGATGAATTCCTCCTGGCCCCTTTCATTGGCAGATGGAATTTCACTTCGGTTATTGCTATTGCCATTCGGCTCAGAGTCGGGATCTTCCGAAACTTGCTCAGCGAGAGGTGAAGTTGTACTTCGGTTGTCGCTGGTGTTATCTGAATCTTCCGAGACTGGGTGGTGGTAGTTACGGATGCCTGCCTCGTCCGCATCGGGAATTAACTCTAAAGTGGTATTGATTTCAGGTGAGGAAAAACTGCTAATCTCCTCATTTCTTTGGGAAAAGTTTTCAGGTAAGGAGGTCGCTGGCAGAGGAGCCTGGCTCAGGCTGGAGGGAATTGTTTCACGTTCAGTGGCAAAATCGTCAGCAATGGCATTATCTGTTGACCACTGCAGGAGCATGCCCGCAAACCAGAGAATTGCAGTCAGAATTCTATCTGTATTCAGCATGCTTTTTGATATCGTCTATCCGCTAAAAACGAAAAGATAGTGCTCTAAACCCTTAATTCCGTATGGAATATTAAAGCTGCGGTCATTATAATCCTGCGCAGGATATTTAGGAGGCACCGTGTTTTTTCATATGAGTGCCTTGAAACCCGTGATTAGAGTCGTTTGCAGAATTATTCATCATCAGAGTTAGTCACTTTGACAATTTGCAAAATCTGCAAAACTCCCTTTCGTACTGGATTACAGGGCGATTTGAAAAGTAGAACAAGAGTTCAGAATTTGCCAGTAGCCGCCAATTCTCAAGAAATTCCTGCATGTATCAGGTTGGGCAAGACTTATGATCAACATTAAAAAGGGTCTGAATCTGCCGATCACCGGATCGCCGCAGCAGGGCATCGTTGATGGTCCGGGCATTCGCTCCGTGGCCATTATCGGGCCTGACTATGTGGGCATGAAGCCCACTATGGCTGTAGCGGTGGGTGATCGGGTCAGATTGGGTGACCTGTTATTCACTGACAAAAAAACTGAAGGTGTTCGTTATACCTCTCCCGCCTGCGGTGTGGTTTCTGCCATTCACCGTGGTGAGAAAAGAGTTCTGCAATCCGTAGTGATTGATGTCGATGGTGATGAGGCTGTCGATTTTGGCAGTCATGCAGCCGGTTCTCTCGCCGGCCTCGGGCGTGACAGAATTGCAGTACAGCTGGTCGAGTCAGGTTTATGGACTGCCCTGCGTACCCGGCCCTTTAGCCAGGTGCCGGCTCCGGGAACCTCTCCCCGTTCAATTTTTGTGACTGCCATGGATACCAACCCTCTGGCCGCCAATCCTGAAGTTGTGATTGGCGAACAGAGTGAGGCTTTTGAGCAGGGTCTGGTCACTCTGAACCAGCTGACTGATGGAGCTGTCTATCTGTGTAAAGCGCCTGGTGCCCAGATACCTTCCGGCCCGGCTGAAGTGAAGGAGTTCAGCGGCCCTCATCCTGCAGGCCTGGCTGGAACTCATATCCACTTTATCGATCCTGTTGGAGCTGATCGTACTGTCTGGACTATTGGTTATCAGGATGTGATTGCCGTCGGTAAGCTGTTTACCACCGGTAAGCTGTGGACTGATCGCGTTGTATCTGTGGCCGGACCTCAAGTTGAAAAACCAGCTCTGGTTCGTACCCGTCTCGGGGCCAGTCTGGAAGAGCTGACTGCCGGTAATCTGAAAGCCGGTGAAAACCGTCTGATTTCCGGTTCAGTGTTTGGTGGTCGTACTGCTAAAGGTCCTTTTGCATTTCTGGGTCGTTACAGTGTTCAGTGCAGCGTATTGCTGGAAGGCCGTGAGCGCCCAATCCTGCATTATGTTGTGCCTGGTACTAACCGTCACTCGGTTATGCCGACCTATATCTCCCACTTTATGAACAAACTGTTCCCATTCACCACGACTACCAACGGTAGTGAGCGTGCCATGGTGCCGGTTGGTGCCTATGAAAAGGTGATGCCTCTCGATATCCTGCCTACCCAGCTGCTGCGCAGCATTATTGTGGGTGACCTGGAAGAAGCGGCCAACCTGGGGGCGCTGGAGCTGGACGAAGAAGATCTTGCCCTGTGTACTTACGTATGCCCTGGCAAGTATGAATATGGTCCGATCCTGCGTGATAACCTGACCCGTATTCAGAAAGAGGGATAACAGAGTGCTGAGAAAGCTATTAGACAGCCTGGCCCCTCATTTTGAGAAGGGCGGCAAATTTGAAAAGTTCTATCCGCTCTATGAAGCTGCGGATACCATCTTTTACATGCCTTCTAGCGTGACCCACACCACATCTCATGTGCGTGATGGTATCGACCTGAAGCGGATCATGATCATCGTCTGGGCCTGTGCTTTCCCTGCCATGTTCTTCGGTATGTGGAACGTCGGCTACCAGGCTAACATGGCTATTGCCGGTGGCATGGCTGCGCCGACTGACTGGCACAGCTGGTTCTTCCTGGGGCATGATCCTTCCAGCCTGCTGGATAACATGATCTATGGTGCAGCTTACTTCCTGCCGGTTTACCTGGTGACTTTTGCCGTGGGTGGCTTCTGGGAAGTACTGTTCTGTATCGTGCGCAAACATGAAGTTAACGAAGGCTTCTTTGTAACCTCCATCCTGTTTGCCCTGATTGTTCCACCTTCTATACCGTTGTGGCAGGTAGCTCTGGGTATTAGCTTCGGTGTCGTTATCGGCAAGGAAGTGTTCGGTGGTACCGGCAAGAACTTCCTGAACCCCGCGCTGACCGGCCGTGCTTTCCTGTTCTTCGCATATCCTGCGCAGATCTCTGGTGATATGGTCTGGACTGCGGTCGATGGCTTTAGCGGTGCGACAGCTCTGAGTCTTGCTAATTCTGGTGGTGTTGATGCAATGATGCAAAACGGCATCACCTGGTTTGACGCTTTCTTCGGCACTATTCAGGGTTCCATCGGCGAAACTTCCACTCTGGCCATTCTGCTGGGCGGCGTAGTGATGCTGGTTATGGGGATTGCCTCTTGGCGTATTGTTGCTGGTACTATTCTTGGCATGGTTGCAACAACACTCCTGTTTAATGCTATCGGCTCCGACACCAACCCGATGTTTGCTCTGCCATGGTACTGGCACTTTGTACTGGGTGGCTTTGCCTTCGGTCTGATCTTTATGACTACCGATCCAGTATCCGCAACCATGACCCACGTAGGTCGCTGGTACTACGGTGCCTTAATTGGTGTGATGGCAACCCTGATCCGGGTTATCAACCCTGCTTATCCGGAAGGCATGATGCTGGCCATTCTGTTCGGTAACCTGTTTGCACCGCTGATTGACTACTTCGTGGTCCAGGCCAACATCAAGCGTCGGGAGGCCCGTCTCAATGGCTAATAACGACACGATTAAAAAGACGCTGACGGTCACCGTTGGCCTTTCCCTGGTCTGCTCCATTCTGGTGTCCAGTGCTGCTGTCTTCCTGAAGCCAACTCAGGAAGAGAACAAGGTTCTGGATGTTCAGAAGAATATTCTGGCTATCTCCGGCATTGTGGAAGATCCTTCAGCTCTGAGCCGTAATGAAATTGCGGCCAGGTTTAAAGAGGTGACTCCTCGTCTGGTTAATGTTGAAGCTGGCAAGTTTGATACCTCCGGTATCGATGCAGTCACTTACAACCAGCGTAATGCCGCCAAGGATACTGCTTCTTCCGTGAAGCTGCCTGCCGGTGAAGACAAGGCTCTGATCAAGCGTCAGGCGAAACTGGCCAAGGTCTATGAAGTGCGCAAGGGTGACAAACTGGAAACCCTGATTCTGCCCATCCATGGTTACGGTCTGTGGTCCACACTGTATGGCTACATGGCTCTGGATGCTGATCTGAAAACCGTGGTTGGTTTCGGTTTTTATGAGCACGCAGAAACGCCAGGCCTGGGTGGTGAAGTTGATAACCCCAAGTGGAAAGCCAGCTGGAAGGGTAAAGAAATTTACGATACCAATGGCAAGCTTGATATCAATGTTATCAAAGGCAGTGTTAACCTGAGCTCACCACGCGCTATCCATGAAGTGGATGGCCTGTCCGGTGCAACCCTGACTGCCCGTGGTGTCGACAACCTGGTTAAGTTCTGGCTGGGTGATAATGGCTTCGGACCCTTCCTTGCCAACCTGAAGAAGGGGGATGCGTAATATGAGTGTGATTAACACCAAAGAAGTTCTGCTCACGCCGATCTTCAACAATAACCCCATCGCCCTGCAGATATTGGGTATCTGTTCCGCGCTGGCGGTCACCACAGGTATGCAGACCTCGCTGGTGATGACCCTGGCGGTTATCTTTGTAACAGCGTTTGCCAACCTGTTTGTCTCCATTATCCGTAACCATATTCCGGGCAGTATTCGGATCATCGTACAGATGACCATTATCGCTTCTCTGGTAATCATGGTGGACCAGTTCCTGAAGGCCTATGCCTTTGATACCAGTAAGCAGCTGTCGGTTTTTGTTGGTCTGATCATTACCAACTGTATCGTAATGGGCCGTGCGGAAGCCTTCGCTATGAAGAATCCGCCGATGGCTTCTTTTATCGATGGTATCGGTAATGGTCTGGGCTACGGTCTGATCCTTCTGGTTGTTGCCTTCTTCCGGGAACTGCTGGGTGCAGGCAAGCTGTTCGGTGTTGTGATTCTGCCTACTGTGAACAACGGTGGCTGGTACAACCCTAATGGTTTGATGCTGCTGGCTCCCAGCGCATTCTTCCTGATCGGCCTGTTTATCTGGGCTCTGCGTACCTGGAAGTCTGACCAGGTAGAAACTGAAGAGCACAAGATGGCACCTCACACCATCGCTTCGGAGGCTCACTAATATGTTTGAACAGTATCTGAGCCTGTTTGTGAAGGCTGTTTTTGTCGAGAATATGGCGCTGTCCTTTTTCCTCGGCATGTGTACCTTTCTGGCGGTGTCCAAGAAAGTGCAAACTGCGATCGGTCTGGGTGTGGCGGTAATCTTCGTACTGCTGATGACCGTGCCTCTGAACCAGCTGATCTACCAGCACGTTCTGAAAGAGGGCGCTCTGGTTGAAGGCGTTGACCTGACCTTCCTCGGCTTCATTACCTATATCGGTGTTATTGCTGCCTCGGTACAGATCCTGGAGATGATCCTGGATAAATATGTACCGGCATTGTACAACGCCCTCGGCGTTTTCCTGCCGCTGATCACTGTAAACTGCGCCATCCTGGGTGCCTCTCTGTTTATGGTGGAACGTGACTACAGCTTCGGTGAAGGTGTGGTTTACGGCGTAGGCGCCGGTGTTGGCTGGATGCTGGCCATTGTTGCTCTGGCCGGTATTCGTGAAAAGCTCAAGTACAGCGATGTGCCTCCAGGGCTGCGTGGGCTGGGCATTACCTTTATCACCGTTGGACTGATGTCTCTTGGCTTTATGTCCTTCTCCGGTGTCCAGCTGTAAGGGAGCGTAATTATGGGAAGTGAACAGATCATAATGCTTGGAGTGGCCCTGTTTACGGTCATTATCCTGGCATTGGTTATGGTGATCCTGGCGGCCCGCTCCAAGCTGGTCAGCAGTGGTGATGTCACCATCTCAATCAACGACGATCCTGAAAAGGATATTACTGTGCCAGCCGGCAGCAAACTGCTGCAGACCCTGGCCGACAAGGGCGTGTTCCTGCCTTCTGCCTGTGGCGGCGGCGGTACCTGTGCCCAGTGTTCCTGTAAGGTTCTGGATGGTGGTGGTTCTCCGCTGCCGACTGAAGAACCTCACTTCACCCGCGGTGAACTGCGTGAAGGCTGGCGTCTGTCCTGCCAGGTCGCCGTGAAGCAGGACATGAAGATCGAGGTAGAAGAAGAACTGTTCGGCGTGAAGAAGTGGGAATGCGAAGTTGTTTCCAACGACAACGTTGCCACCTTTATTAAGGAACTGGTTCTGAAGCTGCCTGAAGGTGAGGACGTTAACTTCCGCGCCGGTGGTTATGTTCAGCTGGAAACGCCTGTCCATACCGTTGATTACAAAGACTTCGACATTGGTGAAGAGTATCGCGGTGACTGGGACAAGTTTAATCTGTGGAAGTATAAGTCTACAGTGAGTGAGCCTGTTATCCGTGCTTACTCCATGGCGAACTATCCAGAAGAAAAGGGTCTGCTGAAATTCAATATCCGAATCGCTTCACCCCCTCCCGGACAGGATGATGTGCCTCCAGGCCAGATGTCTTCCTACGTGTTCAGCCTGAAGCCCGGCGACAAGCTGACCGTATACGGACCTTTCGGTGAGTTCTTCGCCAAGGATACCGAAAACGAGATGGTGTTCGTTGGTGGTGGTGCCGGTATGGCGCCTATGCGTTCCCATATCTTCGATCAGCTGAAGCGTTTGAGCTCCAAGCGCAAGATCTCTTTCTGGTACGGTGCACGTTCCCTGCGTGAAGCCTTCTATGTGGAAGAGCTCGACAAGCTGGCAGAAGATAACCCCAACTTCACCTGGCATCTGGCTCTGTCCGATCCTCAACCTGAAGATAACTGGGAAGGGAAGACCGGCTTTATCCATAACGTTTTGCTGGAGAACTACCTGAAGGATCATGCGGCTCCTGAAGACTGTGAGTTCTACATGTGTGGACCGCCCATGATGAACGCCGCTGTGATCAAGATGTTGGAAGATCTGGGTGTTGAACCTGAGAATATCCTGTTGGATGACTTTGGTGGTTAATACCCCGGCCTGAGTTCTGATCAAAAAGCCAGCAATAGAGTGTTAAATATGCTCTGTTGCTGGCTTTTTTGCTGCGTGAATTTTCTCTGTAACTGCTTAACTGTTAATAGAAGGGAGCAAAAAATGCCAAGAGTCCCATGATTGAAAAAATCAAACACATACTTATACCTTCCCCAAAAATACCTGTTCAGTCGCCCAGACAGGCGCGAATAACTTTAAAACAACTACCTGAGCCGACCAGGGACAAACCAGCCGATAAACCCCTCAGCAGCCGTAAATTGTCAAAGCTAGAGATAATCATTACCTACTTCGACAGGTTTGTTTTGAGACCACTGAATATTTTTCAGGGTTCAATCAGTGCTATGACGAAAACCGAGGTTGTTTCAAACACGTCCGTGGAGCTGGAAGCTACGAAAATGTGGAATGAATTTGATGACCCTAATGCGGCCTATGTATTACTGTTTCGAAATACGATAGGTTTTGGGAAAGGTTCAGAACATGCCGCGGTAGTTTTGGGGGCTACAAAAGGCAAGCGGCTATCGGATGTATCTGGGTATGCCTCATGGGGGTTCGATAAGGATCATAAAACTGTGGGCCCATTTGTGGCTCCCCATGTCGTGCATACTTTTCTGGCTGATTATCGGGAACATGGCAGGCCAGTGGTTATCAAAATTCCCAGTATGCATGTGAAGAACATGAAGGATAAGTGGCAGTGGATTCAGAACCATAATAAGTTCTATCGGCTTATTGGTATGAACTGCTCAACAGTTGGCTATCGGTTGATTAAAAATGGATTAGGGTTGGCCGGACGTAAGAAAGATCATCATGTTAAACCCAAGGGGTTTTGGACACCTCTTGATCTGTTGGCTTACGCAAAGAGCGTGCAGCAGGGTAAAACACACTCGTCGGCAACATAAGCTCAAGAAATTACTGTTATCGGCTCAGATTCACTGGCCCTTTCCCCCGTAATTAACCTGAAATCGGTATAAGTTAGTTGCATTGGCTGATTTATCTCGATTCAAGATTTATATCTGAACAGGATACCTGTGGGTGATCATATATGGCTGACTGGCGTGGTCGATAGGCCTGTCTGGCATCCAAAATCAAGCTATTGAGAATATTTTCTGGCAGGGACGTAAGTATGGCCACTTTGGTCTAATAGAAAAATTTTTAATAAGATTTTAATCTATATAACAACAAAAAGCTAATAAATAACCATGCACTCAGGGAGGAGAGATAATGAAATTCTTATCATGCTGTGTTCGTCCCCGGACACAAGAAACCACGCGCCAATCAACTTCGCACAGCCCATCCCTTGCGGGGCAGGAAGCAACATTTTCTGGTTATAAGGTGACAGAAGGTCCCTGTTCAAAAGTAATCAACGCTACCAATGATAAACCAGAATATTCTGCACTTCGGTCAGAAAAAACACTTCCTGTCGTCAAGCGTACAGATACTCAGAAGCCTAATGGGTGCTCTGTTTCGAAAACTAAAGACAGGAACTTTTTGGCTAAAGACATACAGCTTTGGGGACAGCCCTCTGCCAGAAGTTCGGCAGATTACAGGGTGGAGCTGAATATGGATACTATTAATGCCTCTCTTGCTAAGGAAAAGAACCGTGCCCAAAAACAGCAAAAAGATCATTTTGCAGCCGTCAACCAAGATGGGACGGCGCCTCCTTATATGTATTTGCCAGAGTACAGGCACGTTAACGATTTCGTGAAACAAGTGAATGTAGAGGGGCTGGAATGGTCTCAGCAAGATCTAAAATACAAGTCTTATAACGAGAGTTCTCATATAACAGAATCGGCCGAAACGGCAACAGTCACAGCTCTGTACGGTAAAAAGGGGCATGATGCTTCTTCTGCTTCCTCTGTGAAGGTCGCTGGCAAGGAATATCAAGTTGTTGGAGTGTATGATGGACATGGGAAGGAAACTGCTCTTGATTACGCAAAAGACCTTGCCAAAGAGATGCCACAGGAGCTGGAACGCAAACTTGAAGAGTTCTCTCCGGTCATGCAGCCTAATGCAGGTTTGGTAAATGCTATGAAGTTAGGCTGTGCAACAGTGGATCGGAATGTTAATGCTTTTTCGGGCGATGGCTCTACTGCATGCGTAGCTGTTCTTGACGGCCAGACGGTCACACTTCTCAACGCGGGAGACTCGCGAGCCGTAGCTATACGTGCGACTGATTCAGGGTTTATAGCTGAGCAGTTGACAACTGATCAGAAAATACTCGACCCGCAGTTTTTGAAATCTACGGAAAAACGCAGAGGTAATAGCATCATTGCTGAGAGATATCGGAAACACAAAAGTGGTCTTGCCCGCAAGTGTGGTGATTTTAATACGCCGGGTATTTCTGCTCGCCCTAAAGTGACACAAACAACCGTGGGTACAGGTGATTATCTGGTGATAGCCAGTGATGGAATATATGATTTCATGCTGCCTGAACAGCTGGCTGAACTTATTACGCGTCTAAATACGGCAGGCTATAGAAAACCAAGTGAGATCGCTCCCAGAATAATGGCTTTTGTTCGCCAGGCGCAAGACTCTTGCTTAGATGCTGGGATACAGACAAGTCGTGACGATTTGACTGTGACTGTGACCCAGATTAAGCCTCAAGAGGGTAGTTAAAGAATCTTGAAACACAGATATTAGATTATCGTTCAAACCCCTCTCAACCAAGTCGGCGTTGAGAGGGGCTGCTTCATTTAAGCACAAGGTTTTCAGAGTTATTCTCAAGTATTGCAGGTCTGTTCTTTCTCCCGACTACTCCCTGAGCTTTCAAAGAGATATGGGGATAAAGAAGCGCTTAAAAGTGGTATTTATAAATAAGCTGACCTGCCTGGCTTTTCAGACTACCTGTGCAACCGGTAAAATCAGCAGGATTTTTTTACCGCCTTTCAGTATCGGGTAGCTTGTTTTGTCAAAACGTAGTCTTATCGCGGTTGCAGCCATACTCGGCCTGGTTGCTGTATTCCGCTTCTCAGGGATTTTCAACTCTCCACATATTGCCGAAGCCGGTGGGCCGATCATGGGAACCAGTTGGTCTGCGAAATATGTCACTGTCGATACTCCAGAACCAGAGGTTCTGGACACTATTGTCACCGCGCTCGAATCCGTTAACAGCAGCATGTCTACCTATAAGGATGATTCTGAACTGATGGAGCTGAACCGCGCTCCGGTTGGTCAGCCTTTTCAGGTGAGTGAAAATGTTTTCAACCTTATAGAGCAGGGTGCAACGATTTCGCAGATGACTGACGGTGCTTATGATGTCACCGTTGGTGCGCTGGTTAATCTGTGGGGATTTGGCAGAGGTAATGGCGTTCCAGAAAAAATGCCCGAGAATATTGATGCTGCTTCTGAGCAAGCCTTTAACCAGTGGTTGCAGAAAGGTCGGGTTTCTCAGGTGCCTACCAAAGAAGATGTTGACCAGGCTGGACAAAAAGTTGGCTATAAATCGCTGATTCTTGATCGTAAAAACCGTACAATCACTAAGCAGAAGCCGGTGTTTATTGACTTGTCTTCCATTGCCAAGGGTTTCTCTGTTGATGAGGCGGCACGGGCTATAGAAGCACTGGGTATTACCAGCTATATGTTGGAAGTGGGTGGTGAAATCCGCCTGCGCGGTGTGAAGCCGGATGGTGAGTCATGGAAGATTGCTGTACGTGAGCCTGTTCTTGAAAACAAGGTCAACACCGTTGTCACACTGGATAATAAAGGTATTGCCACTTCCGGTGATTATCTGAACTACTACGAGGTAGATGGCGTGCATTTTTCTCATCTGATTGATGCGCGAACCGGTTATCCCGAGAAGCACCGACTGGCATCTGTTGCTGTGGTAAATGACGATACTGGGCTGGCTGATGCCTGGGCTACTGCATTTATGATTCTGGGTGAAAAGGTAGGCCCGGAAGTTGCGATCAAGGCCGGGATTGATGCCCTGTTTATCTATCATACAGATAAGGGTTTCCAGTCACGGTCAACTGGTAAGTTTGATTCCTATATTGTCGAAAAGTAAAACAATATACCTGACAGGAGCACAACATGACTGTTGTATTACTGACTTTTGGCATGCTTCTGCTGATTATCGCCGGCATGTCTGTTGGAGTTATTTTCTCCAACAAACCGATCGCCGGGTCATGCGGCGGGCTGGGTAACCTCGGTCTGAAAGAGAGCTGCCCAATATGCGGAGGGGACAGCAGTGATACCCAGATGCCAGAAGGTGCAGAAGGGCTGTTCTATGATGCCGCAGCTGATGGGAAAAAAGAGATGTGAATGGAAACGGGCCCCTTTTCAGGGGCCTTTTTTCGCTCGCGTTTGATCCATAATAAAGAGTTCTGGTCTACAGGGGGCCTGATGGCTGTAACGAATTATGATCTGATTATCCTTGGTTCCGGTCCGGCGGGGGAAGGCGCAGCCATGAATGCTGTGAAGCTGGGCAAACGGGTGGCCGTGGTGGAGGAGAAAAGTGTTGTCGGGGGTAACTGTACCCACCTGGGCACTATTCCTTCCAAGGCCCTGCGTCACTCGGTGAAGGAAATCCATACCTTTAATAACAATCCAATGTTTCGGGAGATCGGAGAGCCCCGCTGGTTCAGCTTTCCCAATGTACTGAAGCGTGCCAATGATGTTATTGGCCGACAAGTGGCCTCACGTACCCATTACTATTCCCGTAACCGTATTGCCCTCTATATTGGCCGGGGCAGCTTTATTGATGAAAACACTATAGAGGTTGTTGAGCAGAATGGTAATGTTGAACGAATCGCCGCCCGCAATATTCTGATTGCAACGGGTTCCCGCCCATACCGTCCGGCCGATGTTGATTTTTCCCATCCCCGTATCTACGACAGTGACACTATTCTTCGGCTCAAGCATACGCCACGCCGTCTGATTATCTATGGAGCCGGGGTAATCGGTAGTGAGTATGCCTCAATTTTCTCAAACCTGGGTACTTTGGTAGACCTGGTTGACACCCGTGACCGTCTGCTGTCGTTCCTTGACAAGGAAATCTCTGATGCCCTCAGTTTCCATATGCGCAATAACAATGTGATTATTCGCCATAATGAGGAGTACCAGAAAATTGAGGGCCATGATGACGGTGTTACCATGTACCTTAAGTCAGGTAAGGTGATCAAGGCCAATGCGCTGTTATGGGCAAATGGCCGTACCGGTAATACCTCCGGACTGGGGCTTGAAAATATCGGGCTGATGGCTAACAGCCGTGGGCAGGTTGAAGTCAATGAGCTGTACCAGACAACTGTTGATAATATTTATGCAGCCGGAGATGTTGTTGGCTGGCCAAGCCTGGCAAGCGCATCTTACGACCAAGGTCGTTTTGCAGCATCCAATATCAAGGGGGATCTACCGGTCCATAGCCTGAGTTCCGTACCCACTGGTATCTATACCATCCCGGAAATCAGCTCTCTGGGTAAGACTGAAGAAGAACTGACTGCTGCAGCCGTTCCCTATGAAGTGGGTAAGGCTTTCTTCTCTCGTCTGGCCCGGGCGCAGATTACCGGCGAAACGGCCGGTATGCTGAAGATTCTGTTCCACAGAGAAACTCTGGAGATTCTGGGTATTCACTGTTTTGGCGACCAGTCTGCAGAAATTATTCATATTGGCCAGGTAGTGATGGAACAGAAAGGGGAAGCCAACTCCCTGCACCGACTGCTCAATACTACATTTAACTATCCAACCATGGCTGAGGCCTACCGGGTTGCTGCTCTTGATGGCTTTAACCGATTAGGCTAGGAGCCAGACCGGGAAGAGATATCCCTATTGCGCCGGCAGTAAATTGGCCTCACTACGGACACTATTTGCGTTCAGTATCCTAGTGGAAATTCCTTTGATTAATGTGAAACGATCGGTCCTGTATTAGACTGGTCGTTTTTTTTAGGTGAATTCACTAAAAACTACTGTAACAGTCTAATATGACATGGAGTTGATTTATCGGAGCTTTCCTTTTATGTCCGACCATCAGAGGATGTCAACCAGTCTCGGTTTTATTCTGGCAGTCGCCGGAGCTGCAATTGGGCTGGGTAATATCTGGCGATTTTCCTACATGGCCGGAGAACATGGGGGGAGCCTTTTTCTCCTGTTTTACCTGTTGTTTGTTTTTCTGATGGGAGTTCCGGCCATGGTGGCCGAGATTATTGTCGGGCGTGCCGGGCGGGCAACTCCTGCCAGCAGTCTGAGAAAGCTGGCGGTGGAGGTTGGAGCAACCAGGAACTGGTCAAAAGTGGCATGGGTTGGCATGCTTGCCGCCGCTGTCGTGCTCTCATTTTACAGTGTGGTGTCAGGCTGGGGCGGGTACTACCTTCTGGAATCACTTCGGGGCAACCTGACCGGTCTGAATAGTCAGGGACTGGGTAAATTTTTTGATACTTTCCTCAGCAGTCCCTGGAAGCTGATCCTTTGTAATACAATTTTCCTGTCCATGACTCTGTGGGTCAATGGCCGTCCTGTAGCCAGGGGGCTGGAGCGGCTGAACTGTCTGCTGATGCCTCTGCTCTATCTTCTGTTGATTGCCCTGGTATTTTATGCATCAGGTTTAATCGGATTTAAAAAAGCCCTGGACTATCTGTTTTTACCTTCGTGGGAGCAGATTGATGTTCAGGTTTTGGTCGAGGCTATGGGACATGCCTTCTTTACTCTGGCAGTGGGAGCCTGTTGTTTAATGGCCTATGGTGCTTATATGCCAGCGAGTCAGTCAGTGCTTAGGGCAATCAGTGTGGTTGTCGTACTGGATCTGTTGGTTTCGATACTGGTTGGAATTGCCATCTTTTCGGTGGTGTTCAGTGATGGCCTGGATCCGGCAAGTGGGCCGGGCTTGATGTTTGTCACTCTTCCCAGGGCCTTAAACAGTGTGGCTATTGGTGAGTGGGTGTTGCCGGTTTTCTTTGTCCTGTTTGTTATCGCTACGTGGACTTCTTCCATCAATCTTGCTGAGCCTCTGGTGGCGACCGTTGCCCGGAGAATGAATACAGGGCGGGGGCAGGCTTCACTTCTGGTGGGTATTGTTATCTGGCTGATGGGGCTGGTGCCAGCCCTATCGTTCAATATCTGGAAAGATATTTCAGTTTCTGGCCGGTCTCTGTTTGATCTGTGGACCGGACTGGCTACCACTGTCTTGCTGCCACTGACCAGTTTTCTGGTGTTGGTATTTGTTGGCTGGGTTATGTCAAGGCCACTGGTCTTTGTCCAACTGGGTGTGAGCAGTCCGGCTCTTCAGTCTGTACTGATGGTGGTGTTCCGGCTTATTGCCCCTGGGATGGTGTTAATTGTCTTCGGGTTTGGCCTGTTATCCTGATACGCACTCCTGCTCTACACCCTCTTTGTGCCAACCCCGATTCTGCCAGATAAAAGTGAAGGCCACAGATGACAGCA
This sequence comes from Sansalvadorimonas sp., assembly GCA_965243775.1. Taxonomy (GTDB): domain Bacteria; phylum Pseudomonadota; class Gammaproteobacteria; order Pseudomonadales; family Endozoicomonadaceae; genus Sansalvadorimonas. The sequence goes on along the minus strand of CBDEWF010000017.1, from coordinate 64,763 downwards.
GGCGTTGTAAAATTTGAATGCACCAGATAGCCACAAGGCCAAGCCCCAGGTGCAGACCTGTAAACCAGGTCAGGGGCAGAGTAATGAGCCACAAGGTGATAAACCGGACTTGCAGCACTGTTCGATTACTGCCGGTGCCAAGCAGAGCCTGGGTCAGCACCAAGGTTACACCATCCACTATAATTCCGATTCCTGCCAACTGCAGTGGGCGGTGTCCCTGTTGAATCAGTACAGAATTATCCCCCAGGAAAATAGCCAGTACCTGGCCAGGAAAGAACAGCAGCGGCAGGCTCAGTACAGAGAGTAGACCCAGGGCGACCAGTACCACATCCCAGCCCCAGCGCCAGGCTGTCTGTCTGTCACCTGCTCCAATAGCGTGGTTGATAAGGGTAGTGGCTGCCATGCCCAGCCCGATACCCGGCAGTATTAACAGCAGGGACAGGTTTACCAGAACATGGCTGATCGCCAAAGCATCGCTTCCCATACGGGCAATAAGAGCAAAGAATACACACATGCCCAGGGCAAACAGAGTCTGCTGGGCTGAGTCTGGCCAGGCCTGACGATAGAACAGCAGCATCCGGTTCTGGGTGGGACGGGGATTGGGCAGCTGTTCCTCTTTGGCGTACTTCTGCATATTCAGAGTGTTGGTCAAGGCTCCGAAATACATGGCGATCAGGGTTCCGATTGCTGCACCACTTAACCCCAAAGGTGTTATTGATCCAATACCAAAGATCAGCAGATAGCTGACCAGGGCATTAATAAGGTGAGTAATGATAAGGATGCGGAGGAAATTAAAAGGGGTATTGCAACCATTCCAGAAACCCCGAAAGGTCAGCATCATCATAGCAGCCGGAAGACTGAGAATCCTGATCTGGAAGTAGTCCAGGGCCAGGGCTGCGACAGCATCGTCCAGATTGAAAAAACCGAGGATGGCCTCTGAGAACAGAAGCAGCACAATGGTCAAAGGGGTTCCGACAAAGAGTGAAGCAAGTATGCCACTGCTGACGGGTTCAAGCAGGCGATCCCGGTTACCGCAGCCATAGTGCCGGGCTACCCGTGACTGTACGGCAACAGAGAGGCCATTGATCAGGGCAAAGCTGACAAAGATGGCATAGTTAGCTGCACCAATGGCTGCCAGAGATTGCTCTCCAAGACGACCTACCATTGCTGTGTCGACAAGATTTATCAGGCTTTGTGAGAGCATTCCCCCGGTTATAGGGAGGCCCAGCAGGAGTATTGTTCGAAGACGGTTTATTGGAAGTCCCTGGGGCAAAGCAACCTCAAGCCTGCAGGTGATAAAAAGAACAGGCAGACATTCTAACACCTCTTGTGAGCGAATACCTGCCGTTGTTTTACACTATCTGTTTATGCTGAAAATTTATAACCTCTTCATAATCCTCTGCCGATTGTGCAGATCTTATGAACGCTTTTCAGTCTACAGGCGGCGTTTAAACTCCAATAATATGAGAACCGGATCTTTGTTATGGCTCAGGTTCAGCGCCAAAGAGCTTGAACGGGCATAAAATCCGGTCTGTAAGCTGGTATTTGGATAATATTGATGTTGAGTCTTTTACCAGCTTCTTGTACAAGCTTGGCCGTATGCTCTTTTCTACCGCAAGGGTAAGATCAAATTCTGACCTGTCCATCCTATGTACGGGACAAAACTTTTAACAATGAACTGAATTTGATCTGATCATTTTTTGAGCATGCGTTTTTCAATACACGCCTGAGCATATCCAGCCCCAACCGGAACAAGCTCTTGCTGGTCTACCATGTTTGTTCAGGGGAAGCTGGTTGGCTTCACCGTAATGCCAATGCCCTGTCTTCAGACACCAGGCAAATGCCAGTGCCAGAAGACCCATCAGCTTATTCATTCGCTCGGGTACTGTCTTCTGCTTCAGTCATCTGTTTCAGGAGATGCCTTCTCCGTATTCGTTCATCATAGGTTGTGCACTTCACTTCATTTATGTATTTACCAAGACCACTATTTATCAGGGCGGATAATTGCGGAACCCTGGTTTCATCATCCATGAGCTTACGGTATTTGGCAGGAGATATTGACGACAACTCATCAGGTGTACATTCGGCTTCAAGTCCAGCCCAGTCGGGATGTTCAACTAATAAGCTATTTAACCCAAGCCCGGGTGTACACAGTAAATGGGCCACTACAAACAAATATGTTTGATAGGTCTCTACTCTTTGCCTGATTTCCGGATCATCTATTCTCCGTTCAATATGAGCTTGGTTTGGGCTAGTTTTGGTCCATATATGACTTATAGTCGCCCTTTCTTTCTCTGAACTATGTGCCTGATAAAACTCTTTATACAAAGGCGCCCAATACCCTAAAGTGCAGATGTCTTTCTCAAAATTTGTCTTGTACTCACAGCTCTTTGGAAATTTGCAAAACACCTCTTCCATATACAGTACCAGACTGTCTTTAATTGTCAGGGGATCAACACCAGACAAAACAGTCTGAATGGCGCTTTCATCAAAGCCTCTGGCTATCAGAAGACTCTGTATCGTGTCAGTCAACAGGCAATAGTGGGCCTGGACAGCAGACAGCGGCTTCCCGTATGGCAGCAAATCCGGATACTTCTTTATAATATTCAATAGTGCTTCAGAAGGGTTAATTTGCAGTAGTAATGGTAAGAGAATAAACAAGCGATCCCGCAGAAGGTCTTTCTCTTTATGTGCATTCAGTAGTGTATCAATAGTCTGCAGAGGGTCTTCTGCTGTCTCATTTACAAATGCTTGTAATTCAGTAAAAACTGTCTGGTTCTGCTCAGCAATAACTGGGTAGCTGTTCGAGAATTGCAGGGCAGTTTTGGCCAAGGTACTCGCCAGTGGTTGCTGGCCTGTCAACGCAAGGGTTTGGCACGTCCAGAGAACTGACTTGAGTGAAATCAATTTTATCCGAGAGAGGCTCCTGAATTCCTGCAGAGACTTTCGTTTCAGTTGTCCTGGCTGTGTGAGGCGAGGTATAAAAGGGCTTGTCGAGCAAGATTGAATAGGGTTGTCGTTCAGGATTGGAACATTTGTATCCAAAGTTTGCATATGTCCATATCTTTCCGTATTTATTTGCATAACCATTCTCCATTACAACAATTAAAAGGTAACTAGTGCCGCATAGCTCAAAAGACCACGCCATCATGCTTGCAGTGGTCTCCCCTTGTAAGTCCACTTGAACGGTTTAGCCATGGTTTCATTAAAGAAGTCGATGAAACCATGGAGGCGGTTTTTTAAGTCTTCTTTCGAGACAAAGCCACTGCGCTTGAGGAATCGCCTCACCAGTATGGAAAACCAAATCTCAATCTGGTTAAGCCAGGAAGCGTGCTTGGGTGTGTAGTGAAACACGACCTTGTGGGACGAGTCTGAGAGATAGGCCGACCGGCTTTGCATGGATTTCAATATCCCGGATTTGCCTTTGATACCAAGCTCTTCCTCAGATGTACCCTCTATAGCTGCCACGAATCGAACAGCGGCCTCCGACATGTGCGTATTCAGATTGTCAGCAACGATATGCCAACCCCGGGCCTCAGGATCGCTGAGTATCATTATCTCCAGCCAGAGCGCAAAATCCTGTTCAGTGCGTGTCTCACTGACCAGGGGCAGAATTTTTCCCGTCGCGACATTCATGCCTGCCAGCAGGGCCTGTGTTCCATGACGCACATATTCAAACTCCCTTTTTTCGACCTGCCCAGGCTTCACGCATTTACCTGGTGATGCTGGCTCGAGAGCCTGAATCCCTGTCTTCTCGTCAAAGGAAATGGTGTGAATCTTGTTTTCTGCTCGTGCCGGAGCTAGCTGGTAAGTCTCACAGACATCCGCACAGCGCTCATCAAAAGCCTCGTCTTTGGGGGTATCTACCCAGCCCCGGACTTTATCGGGGCGAATATCGGCCTGATTTTAAAAATCGGCCGACCTGGCGTTGTGAAATGGATTCAACAATGTTCTTATCCATGGCCGCTTTGGCCAGTGCATTCTGTGACCAGTGACTCAAGATATAGCCATGATTTTCCGGCTTTTCACAAGCCAGAGCCATAATTTGGCAGACTTGCTCTGCTTTAAATTTGGGCGGTGCTCCAGGTCTTGGAGCCTCTTGCAATCGCTCCATCGCTGACATGTCATCAGAACGCTCAACCCAGTGCTTACGCCAGAGAGTCACAGTCCCCCGGTTACAACTCAGTTGCAGAGCCGAAGCCCTGATACTCAAACCTTGTTCAGCGGCCAGAATGATTTTGGCTCTGAGCACAAATGCCTGAGTGCTGCTGCGCTTGCGAACGATATCTTGAAGTTCATTACGTTGCTGTTCGCTTAGAGTGAAAGATTTACAGTGATCTGCCTGCATCCTTGCTACTACTCTTGATGGCTTGGGCAGACAGATCTGAGCATATCTGAGGCGGTATAGATATTAGAGCTTTCCGGCACTAGTACTCGAAAACAATTTGTTTGTCTGGTCGCAATCATACAGCTTGCTTATATTTCATAGGTTACAAGCCAAAGCCTCAGGACAAACAATTTGGAACGTTGTACTAGGGGCGTTCTCAATTAAACATCCGCTCAGTGGCTCTGCGTCTCGTCATAGAAACTCTCGAAAACGCTGAGTTCGAATTTTTTGAACAGACTAGGGCGCTGTTAATTTCCACAGGCCGGGACATTTTGTTTGTACAAATAACTAAGTGGTTATTCTGATATGGTTAGAGATCACAGATTCCGCTTTCCAAAGGGCAGGATGCATGCGTCAGGGAGAATGAAGTATGGTGATGTAAACCCCACCAGGAGAAGCGCATTTATAACTGAGATAATTAGTGTTATTACAGTGAAAATATAATAGATAACACCACCTTTATGGAAATACCTTTTCGCCATGGACCAATGAAAAGGTATTTCACCCAGAGTGGTTTGTAGCTCTTTATTCTCCGGGGTCGTAATCAAGATTGGGCATCAGCCAGCGCTCGGCTTCCTGCTGGCTTAATCCTTTGCGTCGGGCATAACTTTGTACCTGGTCCTGTTGCACTTTGCCAATGGAAAAGTACCTGGATTCCGGGTGGGAGAAGTACCAGCCACTAACGGAGGCTGTTGGCCACATGGCAAAGTGCTCAGTCAGGGATACACCAATCCGGTTTTTCGCATCCAGCAGACGGAACAGCGTCTCTTTTTCTGTATGGTCAGGGCAGGCCGGGTATCCGGGAGCAGGGCGGATGCCCTGATATTTCTCCTTGATCAGCTCTTCATTGGAGAGCTTCTCCTGGGTATCGTAACCCCAGAACTCGGTGCGCACTTTCCAGTGCATATACTCCGCCAGGGCTTCTGCCAGCCGGTCTGCCAGGGCTTTGACCATAATGCTCTGGTAATCATCATGTGCCTGTTCAAAACTCTGGGCCAGCTCGTGGACACCAAGGCCGGCGGTGACTACGAAGCCACCGATATAATCTTCCAGTCCGCTCTCCTGGGGAGCGATAAAGTCAGACAGGCACTGGTTGGGTTTGCCATTAACCATTCTGGTCTGCTGTCGCAGATGGTGCAGCAGGATCTTTTCACCATTGTCCATCAGCTCAATGTCATCACGGTTGATCTGACTGGCAGGCCAGAACCCGATAACAGCCTTGGCAAGGATTTCACCTTTCTGCTCAAAGCGATCAAGCATGGCCTGGGCATCGTCGAACAGTTTTCGAGCCTCGATTCCTACCACCTGGTCATCCAGTATCTTTGGATATTTGCCGTGCAGATCCCAGGAAATAAAAAACGGTGTCCAGTCGATAAAGTCACGCAGCTCCCTGATACTGATATTTTCAAAAACGCGGCTGCCGGTGAAAGAGGGCCTGGGTGGCTGGTAGCCCTGCCAATTGATGGGTGTCACATGCTGGTCAAGCTCGGAAAAGGTGAGCCGCTGGGCATTGGGGCGACGTTTTCCATGGCGCTCACGTACTCTGGCGTAATCATCCTTAACCTGAGCAATAAAGGGTGCTTTCAACTCCTGGCTGATCAGACTGGTGGCTACGCTGACACTGCGCGAAGCGTCAGTGACATACACCACCTGGTCATTTTCATACTGCTGTTCAATCTTGACTGCTGTGTGAGCCTTGGACGTAGTAGCGCCGCCTATCAGCAGGGGAATATGGAAATCCTGCCGCTGCATCTCTCTGGCCACATGAACCATTTCATCAAGGGATGGTGTGATCAGGCCGGACAGGCCAATGATATCAACCTGCTCCTCACTGGCTGTCTGCAGGATTTTCTCTGCGGGAACCATGACTCCGAGGTCGATCACCTCATAATTGTTACACTGCAGCACAACGCCAACAATGTTCTTGCCAATATCATGGACATCACCCTTGACCGTTGCCATGAGAATCTTGCCTTTGGCCTGGGTTTTGCCATCTTTCTCTGCTTCGATAAACGGCACCAGGTGAGCAACGGCCTGTTTCATCACCCGGGCACTTTTCACCACCTGGGGCAGGAACATCTTGCCTGCACCGAACAGGTCACCGACAACATTCATGCCATCCATTAACGGGCCTTCAATAACTTCAATAGGCCTTTCAGCCTGCAGGCGTGCTTCCTCGGTATCTTCAACAATGTGTGCGGTGATGCCTTTCACCAGGGCATGTTCAATTCGCTTATTAACGGGCAGCTCCCGCCAGGCCTGGTCTTCCTTCTGCTCCTGGCTGGAACCATCGCCACGATATTTATCTGCAATAGCGAGCAGGTTGTCTGTGCCGTTTTCATCTCTGTTGAGTACAACATCTTCAACAGCATCACGCAGTTCTGTGGGAATCTCCTGATAAATAGCCAGCTGCCCGGCATTGACGATACCCATAGAGAGTTCGGCATTAATGGCGTGATAGAGAAACACGGCGTGAATTGCTTCCCGTACCGGGTTATTGCCCCGGAATGAGAAAGAGACATTACTGACTCCGCCAGAGGTCATGGCATGGGGCAGGTGATCGTGAATCCAGCGGCAGGCCTCGATAAAATCGACGGCATAGTTATCGTGCTCTTCAATACCAGTGGCAATGGCGAAGATATTGGGATCGAAAATAATATCCTGGGGTGGGAAGCCCAGTTCATTAACCAGAATATTGTAAGAGCGTTGACAGATCTCGGTCTTGCGGGCAAAGGTATCAGCCTGCCCCTGTTCATCAAAAGCCATTACCACAACAGCAGCGCCATACTGGCGGCAAAGCCGGGCGTGATGGCGGAAGGTCTGTTCACCTTCCTTCAGACTGATAGAGTTAACGATGCCCTTGCCCTGCAGGCATTTCAGGCCAGATTCAATGACACTCCATTTAGAGGAGTCAATCATCACCGGAACGCGGGCAATATCAGGCTCTGAAGCGATAAGGTTGAGGAAGGTAATCATGGCCTGCTCAGCATCCAGCATGCCTTCATCCATGTTGATGTCGATAACCTGGGCACCGTTTTCAACCTGTGTTCTGGCGACATCAATGGCTGTTTCGTAATCACCTTCCTTGATCAGACGCTTGAACCGGGCAGAGCCGGTAACGTTGCAGCGCTCACCAACATTGACGAACAGGGAGTCTGAAGCGATCGTAAATGGTTCCAGTCCACTCAGGCGACAAGCTGTTTCCAGATTTGAGGGTTTGCGTGGCGTAAGTCCAGCTACCTTTTCTGCAATGGCCTTGATGTGATCTGGAGAGGTCCCGCAGCAGCCGCCGATAATATTAACCAGTCCAGATTCAGCAAATTCCCCGACAATTTCAGCCATCTGCTCCGGTGTTTCATCATACTCGCCAAACTCATTAGGCAGGCCAGCATTGGGATGGGCACTGACAAAGGTATTGGCAACCCGGGACATCTCCTCCACATAAGGGCGCAGCTGGACAGCCCCCAGGGCGCAGTTGAGGCCGACACTGAGGGGCTGGGCATGGCTGAGAGAATTCCAGAAGGCTTCTGTAGTCTGACCGGACAGTGTCCGCCCTGAAGCATCGGTAATCGTGCCGGAAATCATAATTGGCCACTCCTGGCCCAGCTCTTCAAAAACAGATTTCACAGCAAAAACTGCGGCCTTGGCATTGAGGGTATCAAAGATGGTTTCAATCAGAATCAGATCAGCGCCACCTTCCAGCAAGGCTTTGGTTGATTCACAGTAGTTTCCAACCAGTTGATCAAAAGTGATATTACGGAAGCCGGGATCGTTAACATCAGGAGATATCGATGCAGTCCTGCTGGTGGGGCCAATAACACCGGCCACGAAGCGCGGCTGCCCCGTTGCCTGTTCAACTTCCATGGCGGCTTTAACGGCAAGGCGGGCAGCTTCCCTGTTTATCTCCGGTACCAGATCTTCCATACCGTAATCGGCCATGGACACCCGGGTCGCATTAAAGGTATTGGTCTCAACAATATCTGCACCGGCCTCAAAGTACGCCTTGTGTATACCGGTAATAATCTCTGGCTGGGTCAGAGACAGAAGGTCGTTATTGCCCTTGAGATCAGAGGGCCAGTCTGCAAAGCGCTTGCCTCTGTAATCGGATTCCCCCAGTTTATGGGACTGGATCATGGTGCCCATGGCGCCGTCAAGAATCAGAATACGTTGCTGAAGGGCGTCTGTAAGTTGCTGGAGGCGCTGCTCGCGCTGTTCTGCGACGGTCATGGAAAACGTATCCTGCTGCTGTTCTTCTTCAAGTATTTATAGGCTTTACAGCCTGTGATATTCAGGCTGAATTCTTATTGCTATAAGTTGGTTGTTAGGCAGTTTATCAGATAGCTTTACATATGGGGATATGCCGGATGGTGTTGGCAGGTGCGGGATAAATTTCTGGAGGGGAGAAAGGGAGAAAGGAGAAAGTATGAACTTTAAGTTTGGGAAGGAATCTTTGATTTCAATACCTTAAGCTCTTTATAGGCATCTTCTAAAAGTTTAAGATTTTTTGATGAATCATCAATTGCTTCCTGACGTTTCTTTTTCGTCTCAGGGTGTGGGCTGGGTTTGTATTGGAATTTTTTTAACCGCTCACGTCTTGTTTGATATATTTCTTCGATTTTACCTTTAAACTTTATAACTGTATCTATCTCATCGTCTTTTGAGGTAAGGGTAGCTATTGTTTCAGCCATTATGCTGCTATCTTGTCTGACCTCCTTATGACTTTTAATAAGTTCAGTAAGCTCACGATAATAGTTAGCAGATTGCTGCAGTGCTATTCCAACTTCGAATACTGCCTTATTAAATTGATCTACACTTTCTAGAAATTTAATACTTAGACCTTTAGGTGGAAGTTCTTCCGGATTACATGTTAAAGCTGCTTCATATTTATAAATAACTTTTTGAGCAATGAAACAACTATGAAGTGCTTTGGTACAAGGAATTACTGAAATGTTACCAAGGTATAGTGCTGCCCATGCTTTGGTTATCACGGGCTGTTTCTTAGCCTGCAAAAGTAATTCAAGACTTTTGATTGCCTCATCCTTATTTTTTGTAGGATCATCTCTTATCAAAGTTAAGATATCTTTTAATTGAAATGCTGGCTGATGAGCCACAATATCATCAACGGATTTACTATCTGTTTTGGCACTTGGTGATTTTTGATTGGGCTTTCTTTTTTTTTGCTTCTCTGATTGAGTAGCGGGAATGATTATATCTGGTACACGTCTGAGACTGACTTCAATATCCCAGTTAGTGCAAGTCAGTTTTGTCTTAAGTTCACTGCAAAGAGAATCCAGTTTTTTAAGGCGGTCACTGTTAGTGTCTATTAGGCGTTGATCAAGGGTGAGCTCATTTGATTCTAATTGATACTCTAATAGTTGAATATATTTTTCATACAATTGTTTTGCATCTGGAGATGTGTCATCATAAAGCTCAGGATTTCTCTTATTCCACCATTCTAAAAAATGTTCGCCTATCTGTTTGCATTTTAGTGATGATTTAATTTTTTCTTCCCATCTTTGTTCTTCTGCTTGTTTTTCTCCTTCTGCCACTTTCTTGAGTATTTCAGGTAATTTTTTTATAAGCCAAAGATCAATAATAACACCAACAGACTTTCCTGTTGACAGACTTATCATATCCAGGCGAGGAAGAAGTTCTTTATATTCTGGGTTATAACTTTCCTCATTTTTTACTGTAAGGGCAAGAATGGCTTTTTCCAAAGCCATGAAATTATCACTTAGGATACCTGTTGCTGCCCAACGCAGAAGCATATTGGGAGATGGGTCAGCATAGTCCCATTGCGAGGAGATTAATGGCTGAAGGCGTGCAAGATACTGCTCTAAAATTAATGATAACTGGTGGAGGCTGTCATCCGGCTCATCCCTTTCTACTGGTTCAGGACAGTGGGTTTGTTCTTTGGATGCACGTTTTTCTTTTTCAATGTAATCGCCAAGAATTATCGCAGACTCAAATAATAACCCCGCTGCTTGTTGATGAATTTCTAACTGTGTTAACTCTTCTGCTACCTGGTCTCCAGTGCTGGGTATTCCTGCAGGGTAAAGTTTATAATACCTCAAAGCTGCTTCGCTGAGAGTAAATGCACGAAAACAGGCTTCCTGCATATTGCCCAAAATATTATTGTTGTCATGACAGTATTCAATAACTCTTGTTAAACAGAGTTCCAATGAAATGGCAAAGTTAGCCATGATAATACTTTGATGACTGCAGGTATGAATCAGGTTATAGGTTTGTGAAATCAGATCAAATTGGGCCTCATGAGCCTCGTGATTTCTTTGAGCACTTTTAGAAAGTATGTCATGGCAAATTCTTAGATCAGAAGGAGGAAATGTCGTTAATATTTCCAATGTTCGTTGGCATAAAAAATCATGGATGGTTAATAAGCTCTCAGCATGCTTTGTTAGCCGGTTATGTTTCTGTCTGTAATATTGCTCTTTAGTTAATTCATGAGACTTCGTTTTACGCTTGAATTCTGATAGTGCGTTTGTAATTTCAATTAGTCTAAAGTTCAATGATGTAACATGCCCTATGGCCTGTGGCACTGTTTTCAGAGTGATAGTGCTTTTATATTGGGGTTCTGCAATAAAGACATAAACACATCGGTAATTAAAAGAACAGGGTAGAACCTGCTTGAATCTATGTGAAGTAGTCTCACTGCTAGCAGCAGATTGTTTGTTTTTAATGGAATCTGCATAACAGGTAGCCATTGAAAGTCCTGACAATAATCACTGTGAATCGTATCTATGACAGCTTAAGGTTTTATAATGTTCTTATTGATATGCAGGATAGTTAGGCTTACTGAGTAAGAAGTTATCAATAACTTTCAGAAGAAATGGCTTTCGAGAGAAAGGAGCTCGAAAGCCATGTATACGGTTAAGCTACTGTTGTTGCTGTTTCAACTTCATCCCTGTGATGGAAGCGGGACAGAGCCAAAGCCATCAGAATCATGGCCAGAGAGATACCCGCCAGGGGCAGGGTGTTATCCAGAACCATCTTGCCAGCAAGAAAGCTGACACCACTGGCAATAATCATCTCCAGGAAGAAAATCAGGCCAGACCCGGTACCAGCATGTTGATCCAGATGTGACAGAGCCTTAGCCTGGCAAGAGGGGATAAACAGACCCAGACCAGCCTCGTAGATAACCAGGCCTAGTGCAAGACCAGCCCACAGCTGACCATCGGTCATGATAGCGCTTACAAAGGCAATAATCGCACCTGTCAGCATTACTGCCCACGACAGGCTGGTGGCTTTTTTACGACCCAGCTTATCGGTAATTTTGCCCGCATTCATACTGCTGAGGATGTAGGAACCTATAACAAAGGCAAACACAGCGCCATAGGCCTTGGGTGAGAGTTCAAAAGCGCCTATAAGCACAAAAGGTGCCCCAACTACAAAGACAAATGCACCGGCAAAAGCCAGGGAGGCTGTCACTGCAGGAACCATATAGCGGCGATCCCGGAACAGAACTGAAAAACCGTTCAGGGTTTCAGCAAAGCTGGCATTGGGGTTACCTCTGTTCTCCTCTGGAAGCAGACGAACAGCAATAATAGTCAGAACACCAATAACCAGCATCAGGATAAAGCTGGCCTGCCAGCCCCAGAGTTCCTGAAGGAAACCGCCAAAAACAGGGGCAACCATTGGTGCCACGGCGAGAGAAGCGCCGATCATCCCGAGAATTCGAACATCGTTTTTACCCTTATAAAGATCACGGGCAATAGTACGGGACAGGGCGGTACCGAAGCATCCTGCCACAGCCTGGACCAGGCGCGCAGCAATCATGATTTCAATACTGCGGGTTAACAGGATGGCCAGTGTAGCCAACAGGTAAATGGCATAGCCACCTACCAGAGTACGACAATTGCCAAATCGTTCAGAGACCGGGCCGACAATCAACATGGAAATAGCAAATCCCAGCATAAAAATACTGACAGTCCATTGCGCCATATCCGGCGTTGTATCAAAGGCTTCAGTCAGTGCGGGCAGTGAAGGGGTAAACAGGTCAATTGAAAGAGGTCCGATAATGGCACAAAGCACCAGCACCAGGAAAATCAGACGAGACTGTTTAACCGGGTCAAGACGATACAACATAGACTCCAGTAAATGTAGAGATTATTAGAATTTAAAGCCTGCGGAGCATAACGATGTGTTATTTAGGTAACAATTGCGGCTGATACGTTGAAGCGAGTGGTGGTACACAGTCTGGGAGTCAACTGATCAAATACCCACCTTTAAAACTGGGAAGACAGGGCGAATAACCGACTAATACACTAGGGCTTTTCCTTAAGCGGTAATAGGCGTAGAATCCGTCGCAAACCAACACAGGAATGTCACACTTGAGTACAGCGGAACTTTCCATCGAATTTACCGAAGGGGCCCAGCAATACCTGGCGGAGCTGCTGGAAAAACAGAATGTTGAAGGGATTGGTGTACGTATGTTCGTATCCAGCCCGGGAACACCACATGCGGAAACCTGCCTTGCCTACTGTAAACTTGGGGAAGAGAAGGAAAACGATGTTGCCATGGCTCTTGATGCCTTTACTGCCTGGATTGAGGAGGACAGCGTTCCTTACCTGGAAGAGGCCAAGGTTGACTATGCTGCTGACCGTATGGGTGGACAGCTGACCATCAAGGCGCCAAATGCCAAGATGCCCAAGGTTTCTGATGACAGCCCGATCGACCAGAAGATCAGTTATTATCTGCAGACTGAAATTAACCCAGGTCTGGCTTCCCACGGTGGTATGGTGCAGCTGGTAGAGATGGATGAAGAGGGTTACGCTGTTCTTCAGTTTGGCGGTGGCTGTCAGGGCTGTGCCAGTGTTGATCTGACCTTGAAAGATGGTGTTGAAAGAACCCTTATGGAGCGTATTCCGGAGCTCAAGGGCGTGAAAGATATGACAGACCACAGCTACCGGGATAACGCTTATTACAAGTAGAATTTTATTCTTGTAGCAAAAAAGCCGGACTAGAACCGGCTTTTTTATTGCCTGATATTTTATTAGTTTAATATTATACAATCATATAAATAAATAGCTCAAACCATCCTTAATATCCTGCTGTCCGCCCATTTCCTTAATCAGGAAAAACTAGAAAATTTTTCGGGATGACGTTCTATGAAAAGCTGCTTCTACAAGCTCTTTTGTGTACTGATGCTGCGGATTGGTCAGGATTGTTTCTGCTGTGTTGCACTCAATCAGTTGCCCGGCTTTCATCACGACAATACGGTGGCTCATGGCCCTGACAACGGAGAGATCATGGCTGATAAAGATATAGGAGGTACCATGCTGTTTCTGAATCTTTCTTAGCAGCTCAATCAACTGTAACTGCAGTGAACGGTCAAGGGATGAGGTAGGCTCATCGAGAATAATCAGTGCTGGTTCTAGTACAAGAGCCCTGGCAAGGGCTATACGCTGGCGCTGTCCTCCGGAGAACTCATGGGGATAGAGATCCAGCGCCAAACAGGAGAGGCCAACCTCTTCAAGTACACGCTTCATTCTCTCAAAGCGCTGCTGTTTATCCATCCGGGTGTGGAGAATTAATCCTTCCTCCAAAATTTCCCTGATGGACAATCTTGGGTTCAGGCTGCCAAAGGGATCCTGAAACACCATCTGGATTTGTTGGCGCAGCGGTCGAAACTGTTTTTCTTTTAAATCATGAACGGGGCGGTTTCTGAAATGAATCTCACCTTTTGACCTTAAAAGCCGGAGAAGAGCAAGGGCTATTGTGGTTTTTCCAGAGCCACTTTCTCCTACCAGACCCAGAGTTTCACCTTCATATAATGAGATAGACAAATTATGGAAAACAGAAGCTATCTCGTTGTTGCTAAAAAGCTGTTGTCTCTGTTTGTACCAGGCTTCAAGTTCACTGGTAGTCAGGATCTGCTCAGGTTGGCTGCTTAAGGGGCAGGGCTGGCCAGCTGGTTCGCTTTTAATGATCGAGCGGGTTATTGCGTGTTGTGGGTTCTGAAAAATGTCCTCAGTGTTTCCCTCTTCCACCAGATGACCGTTCGACATCACACAGACACGATCTGCATGATGTTGTACCAGTCCAAGATCATGGGTGATAAACAGAATGGTCATACCGTAACTTTGCTGCAGCTTATTAAGCAGAATCAAAATCTGTTCCTGTACAGTCACATCCAGAGCAGTCGTTGGTTCATCCGCGATAAGCAGATCCGGTTTATTGGCTATGGCCATGGCAATCATGACCCGCTGCCGCTGTCCACCCGAGAGTTCATGGGGAAGGCGCTTGCCAATTTCAGCAGGATTGGGAAGTTCAACATCCCGGAACAGTTCCTGAGTTTTCTTATAGGCCTGATGTCTGGAAAGGATCTGATGTTGAAGCAGATTTTCCTGAACCTGGTGTTCAACAGTGTGCAAAGGATTTAGAGATGACATGGGTTCCTGAAAGATCATGCCTATCCGGTCACCCCGGAGATTTTCGATAAAAGGCTTTGGCTTGCCAAGTAGGTTTTCCCCACCGAACAGCACACTACCCCTGATCTGCATACTATCAGGGGTCAGGCAGACCAGACTGTGTGCTGTTAAGGATTTTCCGGCACCTGATTCACCAACCAGTGCAACTGTCTCTCCCCTGTGAATTTTGAAATTGACCCTGTTAACCAGCTGCTTGCCTGAATGCTGCAGGGTGATGCAAAGATCCTGTACAGCGACCAGGGGCTCAGTCATGGGAGATCCTGGGATCCAGTGCATCTCTGACGCCTTCGCCGATGAAAACGAGTAATATCAACAACACAGAAGTGGTGCAAAATCCTGTAATACCCAGCCATGGAGCCTGCAGGTTATGCTTGCCTTGGGCTATCAGCTCACCAAGTGAAGGAGAGCCGACCGGCATGCCGAACCCCAGAAAGTCCAGGGAGGCAAGAGTGGTAATGGCTCCACACAGAATAAACGGCAGGAAGGTAATAGTGGCAATCAGTGCATTGGGCAGGATATGTCGAACCATAAGCCGGGTATGTCCCAGTCCCATGGCCCGGGCAGCCATAATATATTCATAGTTCCTGGCTTTCAAAAATTCAGCTCTGACCGGATCTATCAGAGGCACAAAACCGAACAACAGCAGGATTCCGAGCAGTGACCAGAATCCTGTATCAATCAACCCTGACAGGATTATCAGCAGGTAAAGAACCGGAAGGCCCGACCATATTTCCAGAAATCGCTGCCCGAGCAGGTCAACTGTTCCACCGAAGTAACCCTGGATTGCACCTGCTGTTACACCAAGAACCGTTGTTCCCAGAGTCAAAGCCAGACCAAACAGAATGGATGTTCTCAGACCATAAAGAACTCTGGCCAGAACATCCCGGCCCCGGTCATCAGTTCCCAGCAGATTTTCGGAAGAGGGTGGGGCAGGGGATTCCCGTTGATAATTTATGGTGTCGTAGCTATAGCGGATGGGAGCATAGAACAGCCAGCCACCTGACTCACTTATCAAGTCCTGAATGTAGTCATCCTGCCAGTTTGGCTCTATATCAAGCTCGCCACCGAAAACCGTTTCAGAGTAGGTTTTTATAAATGGCGCAAACAATTCACCCTGATAAGAGACCAGCAGGGGGCGGTTATTGGCAAAGAGATCGGCAAACAGTGTGATAAACAAAATGGACAGAAACAGGCAGAGAGACAGGTAACTCCTGCGGTGACTCTTGAAAGTGTGCCAGCGTCTCTGGTTCAGTCTGTTCACAGGCTGCTCCGGGCTTCGAAGCTGATACGGGGGTCAATCAGGACATAGGTGATATCTCCGGCCAGTTTCACCAGCAGGCCCATCAGGGTGAAAACATAGAGGGTACCGAATACGACTGGGTAATCCCGCTGGATCATCGCTTCAAAACCGAGCAGACCCAGCCCGTCGAGGGAGAAAATAATTTCAATTAAAAGGCTATTGGTGAACAGAATGCCTATCAGGGCTGCCGGAAAACCTGATATCACCAGCAGCATGGCGTTACGAAATATATGGCGGATCAATACCTGAGGATCACTCAACCCCTTGGCCTTGGCTGTTATCACATACTGTTTGCGAATTTCTTCCAGAAATGAATTTCTGGTTAACATGGTCAGGGTGGCAAAGCTGCCAATGACCATGGCAGTGACAGGCAGGGCGATATGCCAGAAATAATCTATGACTTTGTTAACCAGTGACAGCTGCTCAAAGTTTTCTGAAACAATGCCTCGCAGGGGAAACAACTGCCAGTATGAGCCACCTGCAAAGAGTACGATGAGCAACATAGCAAACAGAAAGCTGGGAATGGCATAGCCGATAGTGATCAGGGTACTGGTCCAGGCATCAAATGCCGTTCCCTGGTGCAGTGATTTATGGATTCCAAGGGGGATGGATATCAAGTATACAAGAAGAGTACTCCAGAGCCCCAGTGTTATCGATACAGGGAGTTTCTCGGCAATCAGTTCTGTGACGTCAATAGTCCGGAAAAAACTCCGACCGAGGTCGAAGGTCAGGTACTCCCTTAGCATTTTCACAAAACGCTGATGAGCAGGCAGGTCAAATCCGTACTGTTTTTCAATCTGCTTCAGGAGCTCTGGAGATATTGTCTGTGTGCCCTGGTGTTCGCTGAACTCCAGGGCAGATACAGTGCTTTCAGCTGTAGCGCCACCGATCCGGCTGGTTGAATCAGAAAACCCTTCCAGCTGGGCGATCATCTGCTCAACCGGTCCACCAGGGGCAGCCTGCACAATAATAAAGTTGAGCAGCAGAATACCAAACAGCGTGGGTATGATCAGCAGCAGGCGGCGCAGCAGGTAAGCCGACATAAGTACTTAAAGATCCATGAAATCTAATTTTTTATATTATCGTTGAGTCTAGACGGAACGGCCCACCATGTAGTTCTCTCTATGGCATACCGGGGCACTGTTTCCGGTGGTGATATTCGATTGTTGTAAACAACCTGCCAGTCGGGATTGTAGAGTAACGGGATAACACTGAAGTTCCACAGCAATACACGATCGAGCGCCTTGATATTGGTCACCAGTTCCCGCCGGGATAGGGAAGCAGGGATAGCGTTAACAAGGTGATCAATGACCGGATGGTTTATTCCGGCAAGGTTGAGAGTGCCAGTTTGTTCCCGGTCTTTACTGCCCCAGAAGCTGCGCTGCTCGACACCTGGAGAAGGGGTATGGCGAAAAGTGTGCAGGATCATATCGAAATCGAGAGCCCTGATGCTTTTCAGATAACGGGCGCTTTCGGCATTTTTTATTTTCATGGAAATGCCAATTTCGGCAAATTTGTGCACCAGGTTCAGCAGTAAACGTTCCAGTCTTGGATCACCCAGCAGTAATTCCAGCTCGAGAGGCTTTCCAGAAGGTGACATCATCACACCATGACTGAGCTTGAATCCAGCCTTCTGGAACAGTGACAGGGCATACTTGATGCGCTCTCTTTTCTTATGTTCGGCACCCGGAGGCCATGTCTGTGTAAACAGGCGCTCGGGCAGTTGTGTTTGCCAGTTCTTCAGCAACTTCAGCTCATCACCTTCGGGAAAACCAGTGGAAGCCATTTCTGTACCATCAAACAGGCTTTTTGCACTGACCATCATATTGCTGAGCAGATGAGACACTACCCAGTCAATATCCAGCATGATTGTGATAGCTTCCCGAACCCGGATATCACTGTAAGGCTGACGTCGGGTATTCAGAACAAGGGACAAAACCTGTGGATTCTGGTTCTGCCAGCTGGCCTTGATCAGTTGGCCGTTTTCCAGAGCCTTCTTGTTAAAGCCATCCTGCCAGTAGCGGGGATCATCTTCAATATGCCAGTCAATCTGGTTACTGTTAACGGCTTCCAGTACTACGTTGTGGTCACGGAAATACTCATACCGGACTATATCAAAGTTATTTCGGCCAACATTAACCGGATGGTTTTCAGCCCAGTAATCTTTGATCCTTTCGTATTCGATATACCTTCCTGTCTGAAAGCGCTTGATACGGTATGGGCCACTGACAACAGGGACTTCCAGAGTAGTGGCAGTAAAGTCCCGCTCCTGCCACCAGTGTTTTGGGAGGACCGGCAGCTGACCCAGTAGCAGTGGTAGTTCCAGGTTGTCGATATATTTGTAAGTAAACAGGGCTCTGTATTTCGAGGTTGCCTTTGCGGAGTCAACATCCTGATAAAACTGACGCCAAAACAAGTTACCCTGTTCTATCAGTCTCTGGAACGAAAACACCACGTCTTCTGCCGTGACTGGTTTGCCATCACTGAAAACTGCTTTTGGGTTGATATGAAAAGCGATCCAGCTTTTGTCAGCCGGCTGCTCAATTTTTTCGACCATAAAACCGTATTTGGTCAGGGGTTCGTCCCAGTTGCGTGTTAACAGTGTGCTGCTGGTCAAATAAAGGCCAAAGGGCGCTTTTCCCTGGGGGCCATAACTATTGAAAGTATCAAATGTTCCAAGGGCAGCAATACGGATAGTGCCACCTTTGGGAGCCTTGGGATTGACGTAGTTGAAATGTTTGAAACCTGAAGGGTGTCCCGGCTTACCGTGTAGTGCAATGGCATGACTGAAAGTAATGTCTGTGGGCTCTGTTAGTGGATTTGCCCACAGATGGGTTACGTTGAAAATCCCGGCAAAGGTTAGCAGGTAAAACAGAAACAGGGGGGGGAGGGAAGTTTTCAAGGCCCATTCCATTTTCAGGTTATGTCCTTGAAATATAGATTAAAAGGGATATGTACCAGTCAGTATTCAAGTCTGACCACTTCGCGCTATCTTTCTCCCTCTTTATGGGAGAAAAAGGGTGCTGTTGTATTGTTTGCGAGTCGCTGGTATCACTGCCTTGCTTCTAGGCTGCTGTTTTTCCTCCCCGTATACCTACGCGGCAAGGAAGAAGAGCACACCTTCCAAAGCGTGTCCGACCCAAACCCTGGGTGTGATCTCTACGGGGGATGTTGCTGTTAATCCTTCTGAAGGGATATCTATCCGTTCACTGGGCGAGACATTGTGCTTCCAGGACGCACCAAATGATCATTGTTCTATTCGCTGTCAGGGAGGAGAGCAGGCAACGCAGTTCACTTTAACAGGGGCTACTCATTTACAAACGCTTGAGATCGAGGCCGATGCCCTGACACAGATTGAGGATGCCTCAACAATATGCCGTATTTCAACAGGAGAAGATGAAAGTCCAGCTATCCTTTGTGACTCCTCTCCCAAGGGGGCCTCCCCTGTCCCGTGCCAGGCTTATTGTTCTGATTATGAATCGAACAAAACAGGACTTCAGCTCCAGATCCAAGTAGATGAGCCGCTGGACTTGCCAGGCAAATACAGGATCACGGTGCGCTCTGGAAAAAGACAGTCGAGAAAGAGTGGCAATAAATATAGACAGCGTATCCCGCGAGTGGCTGAATCTATCCATGCCTCATCAGGGAAATACAACGGGGCGGAACTCTATGTCTGTGACTGGAAGAATTGTGGCAAGCGGTTTAAACAAAGCAGCGGCCTAACCAAGCACAAGCGCACCCACACTGGGGAGAAACCCTATCTCTGTGACTGGGAGGGTTGTGGCAAACTGTTTAAACAAAACAGCCACCTGGCTCAGCACAAGCATACTCACACAGGGGAGAAACCCCATGTCTGTGACTGGAAGGATTGTGGCAAGCGGTTTACACAAAGCGGCAGCCTAACCAGGCACAAGCGCAGCCACACTGGAGAGAGGCCCTATACCTGTGACCGCTGTAACAAGAGATTTACTGAGAACAGCAACCTGGCTCGGCACAAGCGCAGCCACACAGAGGAGAAACCCTATCTCTGTGACTGGGAGGGTTGTGGCAAGCGGTTTAAACAAAGCGGCAACCTAACCAGGCACAAGCGCACCCACAAAAGAGCTACGCCTTAAAGACCATATCCTGAAAGTATACAAACCCTATGGGTTGATACTTGATAACGCAGTTTTGAGTTGTTGATATTTCAGTCTGTTTCTGTTTGAGATCATGCTGCCTTGGCGTGATACACCAACCTACTGCTGTGGTATTGATAGTATCTCGCAGGGCTTGATACTGGAGCCGCAGTAGTAGTCTGGCTATTGGGCATCCATATATCAGCCCTATCGTCAAGAAGAAAATACTGCGTTATCGAGTAAAAGGGGTATGTACCAGTCTCAAGTCTGACCACTTCGCGCTATCTTTCTCCCTCTTTATGGGAGAAAAAGGGTGCTGTTGTATTGTTTGCGAGTTGCTGGTATCACTGCCTTGCTTCTAGGCTGCTGTTTTTCCTCCCCGTATACCTACGCGGCAAGGAAGAAGAGCACACCTTCCAAAGCGTGTCCGGCCCAAACCCTGGGTGTGATCTCTACGGGAGATGTTGCTGTTAATCCTTCTGAAGGGGTATCTATCCGTTCACTGGGCGAGACATTGTGCTTCCAGGACGCACCAAATGATCATTGTTCTATTCGCTGTCAGGGAGGAGAGCAGGCAACGCAGTTCACTCTAACAGGGGCTATTCATTTACAAACGCTTGAGATCGAGGCCGATGCCCTGACACAGATTGAGGATGCCTCAACAATATGCCGTATTTCAACAGGAGAAGATGAAAGTCCAGCTATCCTTTGTGACTCCTCTCCCAAGGGGGCCTCCCCTGTCCCGTGCCAGGCTTATTGTTCCGATTATGAATCGAACAAAACAGGACTTCAGCTCCAGATCCAGATCCAAGTAGATGAGCCGCTGGACTTGCCAGGCAAATACAGGATCACGGTGCGCTCTGGAAAAAGACAGTCGAGAAAGAGTGGCAATAAATACAGACAGCGTATCCCGCGAGTGACTCAATCTATCCATGCCTCATCAGGGAAATACAACGGGGCGGAACTCTATGTCTGTGACCGGAAGGATTATGGCAAGAGGTTTAACCGAAAGCGACGACCTCACCAGGCACAAGCGCACCCACACAGGGGAGAAACCCTATGTCTGTGACTGGGAGGGTTGTGGCAAGCGGTTTAAACGAAACGACGACCTAACCAAGCACAAGCGCACCCACACAGGGGAGAAACCCTATCTCTGTGACTGGGAGGATTGTGGCAAGCGGTTTACACGAAAGCGACGACCTAACCAGGCACAAGCTCACCCACACAGGAGAGAAACCCCAGGCCTGTGACTGTAAGGATTGTGGCAAGCGGTTTAAACGAAACTGCGAACTAACCAGGCACAAGCGCACCCACACAGGGGAGAAACCCCATGTCTGTGACTGGAAGGATTGTGGCAAGCGGTTTAAACAAAGCGGCGATCTAACCAGGCACAGGCGCACCCACACTGGAGAGAAACCCTATGCCTGTAATCTCTGTGACAAGAGATTTGCTGACAGCGGCAACCTGGCTCAGCACAAGCGCATCCACACTGGAGATAAACCCCATGTCTGTGGCTGGAAGGATTGTGGCAAGCGGTTTAAACGAAACTGCGAACTAACCAGGCACAAGCGCACCCACAAAGCTACGCCTTAAAGACCATATCCTGAAACTATACAAACCCTATGGGTTGATACTTGATAACGCAGTTTTGAGTTGTTGATATTTCAGTCTGTTTCTGTTTGAGATCATGCTGCCTTGGCGTGATACACCAACCTACTGCTGTGGTATTGATAGTATCTCGCAGGGCTTGATACTGGAGCTGCAGTAGTAGTCTGGCTATTGGGCATTCATATATCAGCCCTATCGTCAAGAAGAAAATACTGCGTTATCGAGTAAAAGGGATATGTACCAGTCAGTATTCAAGTCTGACCACTTCGCGCTATCTTTCTCCCTCTTTATGGGAGAAAAAGGGTGCTGTTGTATTGTTTGCGAGTTGCTGGTATCACCGCCCTGTTTCTAGGCTGCTGTTTTTCCTCTCCGTATACCTACGCGGCAAGGAAGAAGAGCACACCTTCCAAAGCGTGTCCGACCCAAACCCTGGGTGTGATCTCTACGGGGGATGTTGCTGTTAATCCTTCTGAAGGGGTATCTATCCGTTCACTGGGCGAGACATTGTGCTTCCAGGACGCACCAAATGATCATTGTTCTATTCGCTGTCAGGGAGGAGAGCAGGCAACGCAGTTCACTCTAACAGGGGCTACTCATTTACAAACGCTTGAGATCGAGGCCGATGCCCTGACACAGATTGAGGATGCCTCAACAATATGCCGTATTTCAACAGGAGAAGATGAAAGTCCAGCTATCCTTTGTGACTCCTCTCCCAAGGGGGCCTCCCCTGTCCCGTGCCAGGCTTATTGTTCCGATTATGAATCGAACAAAACAGGACTTCAGCTCCAGATCCAAGTAGATGAGCCGCTGGACTTGCCAGGCAAATACAGGATCACGGTGCGCTCTGGAAAAAGACAGTCGAGAAAGAGTGGCAATAAATATAGACAGCGTATCCCGCGAGTGACTGAATCTATCCATGCCTCAGGGAAATACAACGGGGCGGAACTCTATGTCTGTGACCGGAAGGATTGTGGCAAGCGGTTTAGACGAAACAGCAACCTAACCAGACACAAGCGCACCCGCACACCCGGGGGGAGAAACCCTATCTCTGTGACTGGGAGGGTTGTGGCAAACGGTTTAAACTAAGCAGCGACCTCACCAGGCACAAGCGCACCCACACTGGGGAGAAACCCTATCTCTGTGACTGGGAGGGTTGTGGCAAGCGGTTTACACAAAGCGGCAGCCTAACCAGGCACAGGCACACCCACACTGGAGAGAAACCCTATGCCTGTAATCTCTGTGACAAGAGATTTGCTGACAGCGGCAACCTGGCTCGGCACAAGCGCACCCACACTGGGGAGAAATACCATGTCTGTGACTGGAAGGATTGTGGCAAGCGGTTTAAACAAAGCAGCAGCCTAACCAGGCACAAGCGCACCCACACTGGGGAGAAACCCTATCTCTGTGACTGGGAGGGTTGTGGCAAGCGGTTTAAACAAAACAGCAACCTGGCTCAGCACAAGCATACTCACACAGGGGAGAAACCCTACCTCTGTGACTGGGAGGATTGTGGCAAGCGGTTTAAACAAAGCAGCGACCTAACCAGGCACAGGCGCACCCACACTGGGGAGAAACCCTATCTCTGTGACTGGGAGGGTTGTGGCAAGCGGTTTAAACAAAACAGCAACCTGGCTCAGCACAAGCATACTCACACAGGGGAGAAACCCTATCTCTGTGACTGGGAGGATTGTGGCAAGCGGTTTAAACAAAGCGGCAGCCTAACCAGGCACAAGCGCAGCCACACTGGAGAGAAGTCCTATACCTGTGACCGCTGTAACAAGAGATTTACTGAGAACAGCAACCTGGCTCGGCACAAGCGCACCCACACTGGGGAGAAACCCTATGTCTGTGACTGGAAGGATTGTGGCAAGCGTTTTACACGAAACGGTGGCCTAACCAGGCACAAGCGCACCCACACCAGAGCTACGCCTTAAAAACCATATCCTGAAAGTATACAAACCCCATAGGTTGATACGATTGTTATAAAAATCCAGAAAGCGGACACTTTAATTAATTATTGATAAACCCCCGGCTATGCCGGGGGGACTCGCACAGGTTCTACCTTTACAGCGGTACCTACCTTGATGTTTCCGCCAAGAAACATTGAGGTGTACCTATGCCAGACTACAAGAGTCTGAGTCATACTCGTTGGGATTGTAAGTATCATATTGTCTTTATCCCGAAGAAAAGGAAGAAGGTGATTTATGGAAACTTGAGGAAATTTCTTGGAGAGATATTTCACGAGTTAGCCAAAAGGAAGGACTGTAAAATCCTGGAAGGACACTTG
Organism: Sansalvadorimonas sp.; assembly: GCA_965243775.1. Lineage (GTDB taxonomy): Bacteria > Pseudomonadota > Gammaproteobacteria > Pseudomonadales > Endozoicomonadaceae > Sansalvadorimonas. The sequence continues at coordinate 40,618 of CBDEWF010000017.1, read as the reverse complement.
ATGCGAGATCATGTCCATATTTGTATCAGTATCCCACCAAAGTATTCGGTATCTAATGTTGTGGGTTACATCAAAGGAAAAGCTGCGATTCACATTGCCAAGAATTTCAAAGGAAGACAAAGGAATTTTACAGGGGAGCACTTCTGGGCAAGAGGATATTTTGTTTCTACGGTCGGGCTTGATGAAGATGTAGTGAGAGCATACATCCGAGATCAAGAGAAAGTAGAAGAGCATCGTGAGCAGATGAAGCTGGACTGGTAATCGCGCCCATGGGCGCAACAATAGCCCTTTGAGGGCGTCCCCTAAATAAGCCTCCGGCTCTGCCGGAGGTCATTTAACTTATTTAACATCAGTTTGATACTCGAACCGATTGTAGGAAACCAACCCGGGAAAACAGAGCTGTCGTGGTACTGAATCAATCCAATGCAATAGTGCTTGAAATCTCGATAGGCACTTTGGTGAAAGTAAAGGGCGATAGTCATGATTTCACTTAGCGCGGCTGGAGGTTTTGCGGAATCATCGACAAGTTGCTTATACCATTCTGGCTCAAACTCAAGGCAGAAATCATCAGGATTACAGAATAAACTGGTTAGGGACATGGAGCCCTCCTGACTGGCCGCTTTGATATACAACGCCAAAGTGTAAGTTAGTCAGTAGGATCCTGTGTCTTTTCAGGCATCGAACTCACGTTATTTAGACTTGGGTGGCGTGAGAAGAGTTGGGGAAGGTTGCGGCCAGTTTTCCTGGCCGCAAAGGGAACGGATACTTAGCGGGTTGCTGTGACATCTACAAACAGTGTCAGCATGTCGCCCGGTAGCAGGTATTTACCCAAGGTGTTCCAGCTACGGATTTCGCTGACCTTTACCCGGAAGCGGGCCGCAATGGTAGAAAGATTATCGCCTGAACGCACCTTGTAGGTGACCTTGCGAACAATACTCTGGCTGCTCTTGCTAACCTTGCCTGTCCAGACCACCAGTTTCTGGCCTACACGCAGGGTGTCTCCCGGTGCCATGCTGTTCCAGGAGGCCAGACTGCTGACAGTGACATCATACTTTCGGGCAATTTCCCAGAAGCTGTCGCCACTGCGGACGGTATAGTCGATCTTGCTGCGGCCTTTTACTGGTCGGCTGGCTTTGGCAAGACGGCGCTGCTCGGCGGTCAGAACATATTCATCACTGTCGCCAGATGGTACTGGAATCAGCAGGGATTTACCGGCGACTATGCGTGAGCCACTGATACGGTTCACATCCTTGATCAGTTCTGCAGATGTGCCAAAACGTCTGGCAATGCGAATCAAACTGTCACCTGACTTGATAGTATAACGCTGCCACTGCAACCGCTGTTCCAGAGGCAGGTTGGTAATAGCCATGCGGAAGGTTTCAGCCTGGTCAACAGGAATCAGCAGGTTATGGGGACCATCCGGGTTTGTAGCCCAGCGGTTAAATGCCGGATTGAGGCGATAGAGTTCGTTCATCTCAATATTGGCCAGCCTGGCAGCCCGGGCCAGGTCGATCTGCTGACCAATATCTACCTGCTCGAAATAGGGAGTGTTGGGTACGGTTTTCAACATCAGGTTGAACTTGGCTGGATCACGAAAGATCTTACTGACTGCAATTAGCTTGGGCACATAGGCTGAGGTTTCACGGTGCAGTGACAGTGACCAGAAGTCAGTCTTCTTGCCCCGTGCTTTGTTGCGCCTGATGGAGTTGGCCACATTGCCACGGCCACCATTATAGGCGGCCAGGGCCAGCTCCCAGTCATCAAACTGTTCATGCAGTTCAGTAAGATAATCAAGAGCGGCATTGGTTGCCGCCACTACATCCCGTCGACCGTCATACCACCAGTCCTGCTTCAGACCATAGTGATGACCTGTTGAAGGTATAAACTGCCACAGGCCTGAAGCCCGGCCAAATGAATAGGCAAATGGGTCAAATGCACTCTCCACAATAGGAAGCAGGGCCATCTCCATCGGCATATTGCGACGCTGAACTTCAGAAACTATGAAATAGAGGTAAGGCGTAGCCCGCTCCATAACCCTGTTAAAATAACCTTGGTTGCGTTTGTACCAGCGCAGCTCTGCGCGGATTCTGGCATTATCCTGATCCAGATTCATGGCCAGACCGTCACGAATGACCTCAACCAGATTGTCGGGAGGCAGCTGCTGCTGAGGCTTAGTGGCAGGTGGTTGTATATCTTCTTTTTTGGCCTGTTCCACTTGCACAGTACTGCCAGCAGCAGGGTGGCTCAGCTTGTCCGTTTTTTTTGAAGAAAGTTCAGAAGAAAGTGGCTCCTGAACCGGGGCAGAAGTACTGACCGGTGTCAGGGTTTGACAACCCCCCAAAGCAATGGCCAACAGCAGCGGCCTGGCCAGACGGAAAGCTGTAAAAGGATGTACGTCCTGATTGGGCGTGGTGTCTTGCATCGTATACGATAATCTGTCTGTTTAATTCAAGGTCTGGCTATTCGTGTCAGTCATTGCCAGGTTGCTGCATTTATCAGTAATTGTCTTTCCAGCGCCGGATGGCGGCAAAGGTGTCATCCGCTGACGAGATAACCTCACCGCTGTACTGTTCAGCTGAATGCTTGACTTCAGGCTGATCAGATCGCATGAACGGGTTTGTATCCAGTTCATCGGCCATGATTGAAGGGACTGTTGGGCGGTTTTTTTCCCTAAGTTCAACAACCTTCTGATAACGCTCTGCGAGGGCATTGTTGGCTGGTTCAACTTCACGGGCAAAAGCCAGGTTAGCCTGAGTATACTCGTGAGCACAGTAAATCAGCGTATTGCCTGGAACGCCGGCCAGTTTAGTCAGTGACTGGCGCATCTGCCTCGCCGTTCCTTCAAATAGCCTGCCACAGCCTCCAGCGAACAGGGTATCACCGCAGAACAGGACTGGATCCTGTTCTTTCCAGTCACCAAAGTAGCTGATATGGCCAGCTGTGTGGCCTGGTGTTTCAAAAATCTTGAGTGAGTGACCAAAAATAGTGATACGATCCCCTTCAGAAAGGGGGTGGGTTATACCCTTTATCTTTTCCCGGGCCGGGCCATAAACCGGAACAGAATGGTTCATGGTCAGTTTGGCAATGCCTCCGGTATGGTCAGCATGATGGTGGGTAATCAGAATACCACCAAGGCTAAGCCTAGATTCATGACAGGCTGCGATGACTGTGTCACCATCCCCTGGGTCTACAACAAAGCAGTATGGACTTTTCGAATCGACCAGCATCCAAATATAATTATCATTGAAAGCCGGCAGGCCGATTACTGTGATCATATATCCGCCAGTCAGGGCATTAATTAGTCTGCCCGTGATCGTACTGGTTAACCACACACATGCCAATAGTCACGGATACTGAATGTTTGCAAAGAAGGCCGGATCGGAACATGGCACCCTTGCTGGATCTCTACCTGCAGTCAGGCATTGGTTTACCACAGAGCGTGGCCAGTTTCTTCTGAAAAGTGAGCAGCGTGTGCTAAGTACACTGCTGCCGAGAATGTTTGGCCACCATGCCTGCACCCTCGGTATTCTACCTGATGCTTCACTGCTGGATGCAACCCAGATTGTCCACAAAACATTCCTGACTCCTATTGATGAAATAGGCGGGCCGGAAACAGTACGGCTTTCCGTTAACGAGTGGCCGATACAGCCCCGCAGCATGAACATGGTACTGCTGCATCACCCCCTTGAATTTGCCGAACGTCCCCACCGGATTCTGCGTGAAGCCTGTAGGGCTATTATGCCGGGCGGCCGGCTGGTGATAGTAGGGTTTAACCCGATCAGCCTGTGGAATCCGGTACGACTGCTTGGGGTTGGTGAGGACAAAATTATGCGCAGAGCCCGTTTTTATCACCCCAGGAGAATCAATGACTGGCTGACGCTGTTAAACTTCCGGGCCTGTCACCTGCACTTTGGGGGAGCTTTGTTTCCCCTGACAACCCGTCTGCATCCCCGGCGCAGGCGCCGTATGGAACGTTTTATCTCCACCAGCCAGTTGCCTATGGGCAGTTTCTATGTTCAGGTAGCCATTAAGGAACGCTCAGGTCTGATACCCTACGACCGCCGCTGGCGTAGCGCAGGCAACCGTTTGTTCGGCAGTACCGTGTGTACGGCCGGTGATCTTATGAAGGAAAACAGTTGAGTATTGTGGTTGAAATTTATACCGATGGCGCCTGCAGTGGTAACCCCGGCCCCGGAGGCTGGGGCGCAGTACTGCGTTACGGTGATATCAAGGAACGGCACATTTACGGTGGTGAAAAAGATACCACCAACAATCGTATGGAGCTGATGGCGGCCATTGAAGCCTTGGCGATTCTGACTCGATCCTGTCAGGTTAAACTGACCACAGACTCCCAATATGTTCGCAAGGGCATAACCGAGTGGCTGGCCGGGTGGAAACGAAAAAACTGGATGACCGCTGCGAAGAAACCGGTCAAGAATGTGGATCTCTGGAAACGTCTGGAGCAGGAAGCTGCACGACACCAGGTAGAGTGGTGCTGGATCAAGGGTCACAGCGGTCACCCGGATAATGAGAAAGCGGATGAGTTGGCCCGCCGCGGTGCCCGGGAAGCGAGTGAGAGATAAACTATGTCCAGAATTATCGTACTTGATACGGAAACCACAGGTCTTGAGCCCAGCCAGGGGCACCGTGTCATTGAAATTGGCTGTGTTGAAGTCGTTAACCGTAAGCTGACCGGCAACCATTACCATGTCTACATACAGCCAGAACGTGAGGTAGAAGCCAGCGCCATTGAGGTTCATGGCATTACCAATGAGTTTCTGGCTGATAAACCGTTGTTCAGCCATATTGCCGAAGATTTTCTCAATTTTGTTAAAGGGGCGGAACTGGTTATCCATAATGCTCCGTTCGATGTGGGCTTTATCAATCATGAATTCAACCTGCTGGGGGCTGCATCTCCCGGCAAGATTGAGGACTATTGCAAAATAACGGACAGCCTGGCCCTGGCACGCCGCAAGCACCCGGGCCAGAGAAACAGCCTGGATGCCCTGTGCAAACGTTATTTTGTCGATAACTCCAGCCGGACCCTGCACGGAGCTCTGCTCGACTCCGAAATTCTGGCCGATGTCTACCTGATCATGACAGGTGGCCAGACAGCTCTGTCCCTGGGTAGTCAGGACAGTGGTGATGGTTCTGGGTCAGCTGCAGGTGGTATCAGGCGCCTCTCTGCTGATCGACCTTCCCTGAAAGTGATCCGGCCCTCAGAAGAGGAGTTGAGTATGCACCAGGAGAAACTGGCGGCTATCGAGAAAAAAGCAGGTAGCTGCTTGTGGAAGGATCACTTCCCCCAGGATTGAATAGCCGATGATTTTACAGCAGCAGGATATTCGTCAGTTTCAGATTGAACCTCCTTCAGTGGGATCAAGACTTCAGTGGCTCTATCTGGTTTTTATCAAGGGTCAGATACTGCCGGCTCCTGATCAGGGTTACTGCTGGAAGGATCTTCCCGTTTCAAGCGATAAAGTCCTGCAGCGCCATGTTTTAGGGCAGAGTGCACACTATGCTTTTGAAGCTGTAGAGATCGCCCCTGAAGCGACTGCCATTGAGCCGGACATGCTGCGTAGTGCAATTATGTCTGACCAGCTTCCTGGATCCATTCTGCTTCAGGCCGGTGCCCTTATTAACTGGGGGCGCCACTACAGGTTCTGCCCCCGCTGTGCACACCATCTAAGTTATGAAAGCCGAAATAGTGAAAGAGCACGTCACTGTGACCAGTGTGACTTTCGCGTCTATCCGGTCATCAGTCCCTGTGTGATCACACTGATAACCCGGAAAGATGAGGTACTTCTGGCAAGGTCTCACCGCCACCCTCCCGGGTTTTATTCCCTGATAGCGGGTTTTGTTGAGCCAGGCGAAAATCTGGAACAGGCTGTAGCCAGGGAGGTGTTGGAAGAGACGGGGTTGCAGGTTAAGGATATTCATTACCAGTGCAGTCAGCCCTGGCCGTTTCCCCACAATCTCATGATGGGTTTTCAGGCTACCTATGCTGAAGGTGAAATCAATGTTGATGCGAATGAGCTGGCAGAAGCAGACTGGTATCCTGTGAATAATCTTCCCCGGCTTCCTCCACCCCAAACCATTGCCCGGCAGCTTCTGGACGCATGGAGCTCGGAGAAAAAATAACATAAAAAAGAAAAGCTTCCTGAGGGAAGCTTTTCTTTTTTATTCCAGAATCTTGATTGATCTGTCAGGCCGGAAACAGTTCTGGCAGCTTGGTGGCCAGCATCATATCGCCCTCAGCACGCAACTGACCCATCATGAAGGCTTGCATGCCATCGGTTTCTCCGGTGATGATACCCTGCAGGGTTTCGGAGTTCATGATCAGGGTAACATTGGGGTCGTCATGGGCACCGGCTACAACACCACAGGTACCGTCCTGCACAACAAGATGGTAAGTTTCGCCGTCTTCGATATCAAACTGGAAGATCAGATCTAAACCAGATGCTGCGTCAGTATTAAACTTATGCTTCATTTCTTCAAAGATTTCAGCGATATCCGCCATCTTTTTCATCCCTTGTCTGTCAAATAATACGTAGGCACAGCACTGTTATTGCCATGGAAATAACCAAGGATTTCGTTATTTATGGCTGTTTGTTTTGAGCTGCTATTGCATATCTGTTGTCGGGTTATCAGGAATGCCCGCAAAAAACGAACGGCGTCAGAGTATTTTACCGAGATATACGTGTCAACCGAAATTGTCGTGCTTTTCCTTACGTTTTATTGATGTTGACATTATGCATTCTGGTTCTGTTGCAGAGGCAGGGACAGTTATGGGGGGATGGGACTCTCCTCGTCCTTATCCAATTGGATAGCGAGAGCATATTTCTGATGGTAAAAGATAAGCATTTACGGAATAAGATGGTGAGCTTGGCCCAGCTCTGGTTTATTCTATCCGCCTATGCGTATATCAAGGAGATAGATGTTGGAATTTCTGTTTGAGATTGGCCTGTTTCTGGCCAAGGTAGTGATTCTGGTTGGGGGCGTGCTGGCCATAGTGGCGGGAATTGCTGCCGTAGGCAGTAAAGGCAAGGGAGAGGCCAAAGGCCAGATCAAAGTACGTAACCTGGCCGAAGAGTACCGGAATAACCAGAAAGTTCTGGAAGAATCCATTCTTGAGCCGGATGAGCTAAAGAAAAAACACAAGCTGGAAAAGAAAGAAGCCAAAGCCAGGAAAAAAGCCCATAAAGATGATGAAAAAGATATTAAGTCAAGGCTGTATGTGCTTGATTTCCATGGTGATATAAGAGCGTCCGCAGTAAGTCGCCTGCGTGAAGAGATCTCAGCTGTGCTGGGGCAGGCCAAGGCTGAAGATGAAGTGCTGGTTCGGCTGGAGAGCGGCGGAGGCATGGTACATGCCTATGGTCTGGCATCTTCCCAGCTGCAGCGCTTACGTGACCAGGGAATCCCTCTGACCATTGCCGTGGACAAGGTGGCTGCCAGTGGTGGTTATATGATGGCTTGCCTGGCTGACAAGTTGCTGGCCGCACCGTTCGCTATTCTGGGATCTGTTGGGGTTGTTGCCCAGATTCCCAACATACACAGGCTTCTTAAGAAACATGATGTGGATGTTGAATTGCATACTGCCGGAGAATACAAGCGCACTCTGACTGTGATTGGAGAGAACACGGAAAAGGGGCGGGAAAAATTCATAGAGGATCTTGAAAAGACTCACGAACTGTTCAAGGAGTTTGTAATCCGTGCCCGTCCAGACGTGGATGTTGAGCAGATTTCTACTGGTGAAATCTGGTATGGCACTCAGGCCATTGGCAAGAAGCTGATCGACGAGCTGAAAACCAGCGATGCCTACTTGCTGGAGAGTTTTGCCCGTAAACAGGATGTTTACCAGGTCAGCTGGACCGAGAAAAAATCTCTGCCCCAGAAGCTTGGTTTAAGTGTCCACTATGCTCTGAATGGTACCCTGAGCAGTTGGTGGGATAAGCTGGCTGAAACCCGGTTTCCAAGTTAACAGTCAATCATTATCACCTATTGATGGCCTATGGATGATAGTCGGGTGAAGCCTCTTCAATTTGACCCGATTATCATTTTTAGTCCCCGTATCCCTCTATTTTACCAAGCCTCAATCAGGATTTTTGGCAATTGTCAGTATTTATATCACCCTGGTTTTGAACATTGCCTCGCAAGGGGCAATTATAGTAGCAAGTTTATTCTATGTTTAATTCGGAGGAGTACTGTGGCATCAAATGTTCCACTATCTACATCTTCAGGCAGCACACCAAGTGTATGTGCGTCTGTTGCAACTCCCACATCAGCTGATATTACATTTGGAACTCGAACTGTTTCGTCTAGAGAGCCTTCTATGAAACCAATTTTCAGCTGGACTGAAGAAATCGAGAAAGAATACATTCCTGCGGATCTGGCAGGCCAAAATATCGAGTTATTCAAAAAAGGATTTGAAGAAAAACTTAGAGAGTTGCATTACACCATCACGACGGGCCCCGTTTTCAGGTCAGAGCGAGATCTGCCCGGCCCATCCCCTCAAACTGCTGATCAGCCTAGTGCAATGGTTTCAACAATTGATGAGGGTAGCGTACAGCAATCACTATCTAAACAAAAAAAGCAACCTCCTATTAGACCTTTTAGCCAAGAGTGGAATCTGGCAGTTGCAACTTTAAAGGCATGGTTTGACGATAGAGTTACTGCGGGTCAAACTCCTGGTCCCAGCCAAAAAGAAAAACAGGAACTTATGAATCAAACGGGAATGACCATGGTACAGATTAGTTGTTGGTTTAACAATGAAAGGCGAAGGCGAGATATAAAACTAAGAAAAAGGTTATGTTAAGACCTGATGGGGTATCCGGTAAACATTCGCCATGGTATTCGGGTAGCCCTTAATCTCTCCTTAGCTTGTCTGTTAACGCAATCGGGGATTCATAACGGAACACCACAATATAGGATGACAGCAGCAGGGTAAGAATGGCCACAGCCTGAATAACATGGGCCGCAACATTGTCAATTAACATCTGACTGGTAGCGACGCTGGCAATCAGCAGAGAGAACTCACTGTTCTGTCCCAGTCTGGCTCCCACTTCCCAGGCTGTTTTCTTTTTCTCACTGACCCTTCGCAGGAAAAACCAGAATACGGGTGGTTTCAAAATCAGGCAGAAAGCACTGAGCACCAGACCCGGAATAATCACCTCATCCAGTAAGCCAAGATTAAAGCTGGCTCCCACCGAGAAGAAAAACAGGATCAGGAAGAAATCTCTCAGTGGTTTCAGATTGATAGCTATGTACTGGGCAATTGGGCTGGTTGCAATGGTGATACCCGCAACAAAGGCACCGATCTCAGCGGAAAGCCCCAGGCTATGGGCCATTTCTGCAAGCCCAAGGCACCAGCCTATAGCCAGCAGAAACATATATTCATGAAATCTGTCATAGCGAGCCATAAGTGGCAGCAATATATAGCGAACAATTCCCCAGGCTCCCATAACCAGCAGGGGCAGGGTGGCCATAGTCCCCAGAAGGGGAAGATAACCGCTGGCAAGCCCTTGCTGTTGTAAAGCACCAACAGCATCAGGATGGCCAGAAGATCTTGTAACAGCAGCAGGCTGACCAGTAATTCACCGGTATGCTTATGGTGCAGCACAGTGGTAGGCAGAAGTTTGATACCGATAATGGTGCTGGAGAACATCATGGTGCCGCCAATCACCAGACTTTCTGTTTCCGAAAATCCGAATGCCTTGGCTATACCATATCCCAGGCCGGCAAATACCAGGGAACTCAGTAAGCCTACGATGGCCGTTTTGCGCAACATATGCATCAGGTGACTTGGCTGCATATCCAGACCAGAAGGAACAGCAGGAAGATGATTCCCGCATGGCCAATATCCGTAAGCAGCTCAGTATCACTGATAAATTCCAGGCCATAGGGGCCGAAAATTCCTCCCAGGGCTATATAGGCCACAATCAGGGCTGGCGGGTTGCCAGAGCGACTGTGGCCAGGATTGCAGCTCCGGTAAAGATCAGGAAAAACGAGTAGAACAGCGAACCAGAATCCATTGAGCAAAACCTTATAAAAGTTTTGTCAGTATATCGGTTTGTACGTGCATGGGAAGCGGATTGCACGAATCATCGGAGGTGAAAAAACAAACGGCTCTGAGTAGGTAGTCTGTTTCTTATCGTGGAAAGACACCTCAATAGAAAAAATGGCCCTGGAAAGGGCCGGTGCATTAAGTATGCAAGCATTGAAACATGCTTAAGAAGATAGCTTTGTACTACGACGGAATAGCGGTTGTGGCTGGTCACAGGATGTCTGGTAAGCCTCACTAAAAGCCTTGAGGCAGTTTTCAGCCGTCTCCAGATCAGTACCATCTGGCAGGATAAAATTGTCAAAGCCACAGCGAGTCAGGTAATGCATCTGGTCAGGCAGAAAGTCTCCTAAGGCCTGCAGTTTACCAGTATATCCATAACGTTCACGTAGCAGTCGGGCCTGGGAAAAACCTCGGCCATCGGTAAATGTCTGGAATCGAATGGCAATGACAGGCAACTTTGAAATCAGTGAACAAATAACACCAACATCTTCATCAGTCTCAAGTAAAAGGCCGGGCAGATCAGTTTTCTGCATTTGTTGTAATTTTACTAACCCGGGTAAAGAGATCAGGATACCCTCTGTTGCAGGCTGTTCCTGACACTCCTCAACCAGAGTAAAGTTATTATTCTCGGCATAGACAAGCTCAATATCAGTCAACGGCATAGACTCGTTCCTTATAGGGCTGCAAACCAATTCTGCGCGAGGTTGTCAGAAAACTTTCCTGATCGTGACGCTGTTCAAGATAAACACCAAGAATGCGGCCAACAGCGTCGGGCACATTTTCCCGCTTGATGGATGGCCCGAGAATTTTCCCCAGACTGGAATCATGGCTGGAGCTGCCGCCGATCATAATCTGGTAAAACTCTTCACCTTTCTTATCAACGCCCAGAATACCGATATTGCCGATATGGTGATGGGCACAGGCGTTCATGCAGCCGGAAATATTCAGGGACAGGTCACCCAGATCGTGGAGGTAATCCAGATCATCAAACTTCTTCTGAATGGCCGCAGCAACAGGCAGAGATTTGGCATTGGCCAGATTGCAGAAGTCTCCTCCCGGACAGCAGATAATGTCACTCATAAGCCCGGCATTAGGGCTGGCCAGCTGATACTCTTTCAGCTCCTGCCACAGTGTGAAAAGCTGATCCTCCTGAACATCAGAAAGAACCAGGTTCTGCTCATGGGTAGAGCGTAGCTCTCCAAAACTATAACGGTCTGCCAGATCTGCGACCTGGTCCATTTGCGTGGCTCTTATGTCCCCTGGCGCTGCACCAGTGGTCTTGAGAGTGATAGTGACAGCTGCATAGCCAGGTTGCCTGTGGGTCATGACATTTTGCTGGTGCCAGTTGCTGAACTCCTGACTGTTGTTAAGGGCTGACTGGAGAGCGTCAGGATTATCCCCCAGTTGTAAATATTCAGGCTCTGAGAAATGACCGGACACTCTTTGAACTTCCTGTTCGGTCAAGGTGGCTGGTCCATCCTTCAGGAAATTCCATTCCGTTTCTACTTTATCCCGGAACTCATCAATACCCATGGCCTTGACCAGAATCTTGATCCTGGCCTTGTACTTGTTATCCCGGCGCCCGTAGCGATTATATATTCTCAGAATGGCATCCAGATAGGTAAGCAGGTGCTGCCAGGGCAGGAGTTCATTGAGCACGGTTCCGATTACTGGTGTTCGGCCCAGCCCGCCACCAACCACAACCTTGAACCCGATCTCACCCTGTTCATTGGCTAATATCTGCAGGCCAATATCATGCAGTTTGATAGCGGCGCGGTCGGTATCAGGATCAGCAGTGACAGCAATCTTGAACTTACGGGGCAGGAATGCGAACTCAGGGTGCAGGGTGGACCACTGGCGGATCAGCTCACACCAAGGACGAGGGTCAGTAACCTCAGACTTCAGAATGCCGGCAAATGGATCAGTGGTTGTGTTGCGGATACAGTTGCCACTGGTTTGAATAGCATGCATCTGTACACTGGCCAGTTCCGCAAGGATGTCCGGAACCTTTTCCAGTTCAGGCCAGTTGAACTGGATATTCTGCCGAGTAGTAAAGTGGCCATATCCACGATCATAAAAACGGGCGATATAGGCCAGCTTACGCAGCTGATTACTGTTCATCAGGCCGTAGGGTATGGCAATACGCAGCATAGGGGCATGGCGCTGAATGTAAAGTCCGTTCTGCAGACGCAGAGGTAGAAAAGCTTCTTCACCCAGCTCTCCGGCAAGGTAACGCCTGGTCTGGTCACGGTATTGCTCCACACGCTCATCGACGATGCGCTGGTCGACTTTTGTATAGACGTACATAGTTGTTCTTATCTGCGTTGATCACGCCAATTCCGGGAATTGCGTAGGGAAATTATCAGTCTGTATTTATTCTTAGAAGTAATATTTAATAATACTAAAATAACTAAAAATTATAATAGATATTGTAACGGTGTCGTTTACTGCTGTTTTTGGTGAAAACATCCCTTGTGGCTGACTTGCTGGAAGGCTAATCTGGAGTAAGTTTTTCGGCGTGTCTCAACAGAATCTAATAATAAAAACAGCAAAGAGAGAATGGGTATATGAATCAGAATCCATTTAATGAGGAAAAGCTCGGACCTGACAGTAAAGCTGATGCTGTATCGGCTATAGTGCTGATTTTGATGGCAGTAGTGATTGCTGTCTTCTGGGTTTCTGGTCAGTAGAATCAGTCTGCACATTGTTTCCCGTACATCACTTCCCGTTATTCCGGGCCTTTGCCCGGATTTTGATCCGGTGTTGATGATACAGCAATAGTTCAGTCAACAACCTGTGAAACTATCAGAGCCAGCACCCCCACAAATACTGCAGTAAATACTATTCCCGAGAGGATGTAATAGCCAGGATGGCCTCCTGCAAAATCCTGGCGCCGTTTACGATCGCTCTGTACACCGAATGCTGCTGCCAGTGTACTCTGAACGACAGAAAAAAAACTCGGCGCTTTATTATTGTCCGTCATCTCATTAGCCCATGAAAAACAGGTATGAGATAACTATGTTCTTTGTTTTTATATTGGTCAAATTGATGCAATTATTACGGTTTTCCTCTGTACACGACAAAAAAGTGAGCTGGCAACGTAGCAAAGCTGCTATGAAAGGCTGTGAAAAAAGAGCCATCGGAAGCAGCCATGGACATTGCCAGCTCACTCTCCCAGCAGATTAAGCCATATCTCGCTCTAAGCAAGCCGCGGCTTGAGCTTATTTCCATCTTGGTCATCAGCATTATTCAGTTGCGAACAGTGAATCTTACCCGCCTTGCCGCAAACTTCCCGGGTTTTGCTCAAACAGAGTCCTGCTATCGCCGTATACAGAATTTTTTCCAGAAGGTCTCCCTCGATACAGTCACTCTCGCCAAACTTATAGCCTGTTTGTTCGGCCCCGAAGGGCCTTGGAAGCTCAGCATGGATCGAACAACATGGATGCTGGGACGATCCAAGTTCAACATTCTTTATCTGGCCATTAACTACAAAGGTATGGCTATACCCCTGTTGTGGGTCATGCTCGACAAGAAGGGCAACTCGAATACTCAGGAGCGCATTGATCTACTGAACTTGTTTCTGGACATCTTCCCTGACCAGAAAGTAGAGCGCCTTATGGCAGACAGGGAGTTCAAAGGAAAGAAATGGCTGGGTTACCTGGTCGAATATAACTGGCCGTTCTGCCTTCGGATTCCAGTGAATACCCAGATACCCAACAAGCATCAAAACCGCCTGCTGCCTGTTCGGCGCATCTTCACCATAAAGGTTGGTGAACACATGGTGATACGCAAGCCTCGTAAGGTGTGGGGGTATACAGTTTATCTTGCTGCTGCTCGGTCTGAGAAAGGTCTTATGGCTCTCATTTGTCAGGCTGACCCTGAACGTGCTGTTCAGGACTACCTGGAAAGGTGGCAGATAGAAACCATGTTCCAGTCTCTGAAAGGACGCGGGTTTAACATGGAGGAAACACACCTCACCAAGTTGGATAGAGCCTCAAAGCTACTGGGCATTCTGGCTATCGCTTTTGTCTGGTGTTACAAGACCGGCGAGTGGGTGAATGAGGAGAAACCTATTCGCACCAAGAAACACGGCAGGAAGGCCAAGAGCCTCTTCAGAGCCGGACTGGACAGGCTTCAGCGCACACTCGGCCACGTTGACCAATGGTTCAGTGATGCGCTTCAGTTTATAGCGTTACTCTTCGAACCCAGGCTGGTACTGGGCTCGTGAGGAATTGTCGTGTACAGAGACGGTTTTCTATAACTTGATGCGTTTTTTCTCAGGTTCGTCAACTTTCTCAGCGTTGCTAAACGTGGAATCGGAGTTGATGGCAGGAGTAATTCTTAAGTTCAGAGAGGTCTGTAAAGGTTGTGGATGGTATCCACGGACAACCTCTTCAATAATGGCCGTTATGCCACCGGTAACAATGGAGGCAAACAGACCATCCCGGTATTTAAAGAACCATTCTTCCACTAATCCCCCATGGGGTACGCCTGCATAGGCATAAAGAAGATGGGCCGATGAACTGAGCAGCAGAGCGCTGGCTGCAATAGCAAGAGGTGTTGTTGGGGCACCTTCCATATAGGAGCGGATGGTTTTGGCTCCAAACATCTGTCCTACAGAAGCCCCCAGAAATTTAGTAAAGCTGCCGGCCAGCAAATGGGGGATTTTCCACATACCCCTGTCTGAATCGGGTATATGACTGACCAGAAAATAGAGCGGAAGAGATGCCGAGGCAGACACTCCTGCCATTACCAGATTGCTGGCAAAATGACGTGTCGTTCCATCATCTATCCACTGGCCTATATAGCCCTCAACAAAGGGCAGTACTGCCCGGTTTATTCCGAAGACGGTAGCATTGCTGATTTTCCCTTCATAATCTCTTGAGATATCCCTGTCCATCATGCTGGACAGTAGGTAGTAGAGGGAGCCAGAAAGCATCCCGCCTGTGGCGCTGGTCATGATTTTCCGGTGTTCAGGCTTTAGCTGTGTCAGGCTGTCCAGCAACTGTCCTGAGGCTTCACCCAGCAACAGATTGGTATGAGAGATAACCCGGGACTGGGCAAAAAACCTGGAGACACTCAAAAAGTTCAGATTATTTTTACTTCCGACGTTCTCCAACCCGGCATAGCCGAGAACAAGTACAGCCATAACGCCTTTGGCCTGCCAGTAGGGAGGAATAACGCCTCCCAGAGAGTACTGTTCGAGCATACCTCCCAACTCGTCACCCACTTCTTCTACCAGGTTGTTGACCGTGGCCATTACCATCATATGGCCTGCGTTACCGACAATATTTTTATCAGGCCGTTTCCAGCTCGGGCTCTCATCGAGAAGACCCAGGGTCAGGGCTGCACCAGCCAGCGGGATCAGAACCCGTGCAGCATTTTCCTGCCATGTTCGCCGGGGAGTAGATATTTTCAGATCTTTACTGAAACTGGTATCTGAACTGGTCAGATCTGAGAAGGTGCTTTGGCCATGATATCTGGCGGTAATACCAATACTGGCAATTTTCTGGACCGTGGACTCAGGTAACTCCAGATTCAAATGACTTTCCGCATTGGCCAGAGTTTCAAAACTACCTGTCCTGTCTTTGTAGAGAACGACGATACTCGGAGCCGGAGTCGATTCGGAATAGCCATTAGCTGTCTCCTCAGCATAAATACGAGGAACCAGCAGGCTGGTAAGCAAGAGACCCTTTATATAAAAAAGGCACAGTTGTCTTATACATCCCGACATTGGAGGCCCCCAAGTATCTTATTGGTTCGATAGGCAGATAAGCCTAGTACATCAATCCGATTTGATGGTCGGGTAAAGCTTCTTGAGTTTCACCCGAGCATCTTCGGTGGTAAATCTCCAATCCATTGCACTCTTTGTTGTATTGCGCTGTGACTCCCATGCTTCAATCTCAAAGTTCAATGTAGATTGGTCTGGTATCCGTCTATCGAGGCATTGTCGACTGAGAATGCTCAGCTCAATCTCTGCCATATTCAGCCAGCTTCCATGCTTTGGGGTATAGATAATCTCCAGCTTATGGGCCAGGCGGTGAGCCTCTTCTGGCGGAAAAGCCTTGTATAAAGAAGCTGGTGTATGTGTGTTCAGGTTGTCCATGACAAGGCGAATAGAGTCAGCCTGAGGGTAATGGATATCAATCAGTTGCTTGATCTGGTGAGCCCAGTCACAGGCTGTCCGGCTATCTGTCACTTCAACATGCCGCCAACCATCCAGAGGAGCGAAGAACATGAAGAGCGCACTGACACCGTTGCGCTCATACTCATTATCATATTTTTCTGGTTGGCCAGGCTTCATCGGCAGGGGCGTTCTGACTTCCCGAGCATGCTGTTTACTGCTCTCATCCATACAGACAAGCGGGCGTTTCGCATCATAAGGCTGCTGATAAACATCCAGAACCCGTTCCATGCTACATACGAATTCGGCATTTGCTTTTTGCGGAATGCACCACTCCTTTTTCTGCCAGGGTTTTAATCTCTGAGGGTCTAATTCCCCGCAGCTTGCTGCGCTTCCACGACGAAGTCGTGGTAAAAGATAAGACCCAAGAACAATACCCCGCTTTCGCATAGCGAAAGTTCGAGCGAAGCGAGAAGGGCTTGCCCCGGGGTTATTTATCTTGGTGAACGGTATCTTTAAGCTGCTGCTGTTCTTCCGGCGACAGGCCGATGCGATACTTGGTGGGCATGGTGAGTCTCTGAGTATTCTAAAAAATTCACCATGCCCTGAATGAGAATGTGCGACATTGCCACAGGACAATCAAATTGTCATCAAGCACTAGTGCCGCATAGCTCAAAAGACCACGCCATCATGCTTGCAGTGGTCTCCCCTTGTAAGTCCACTTGAACGGTTTAGCCATGGTTTCATTAAAGAAGTCGATGAAACCATGGAGGCGGTTTTTTAAGTCTTCTTTCGAGACAAAGCCACTGCGCTTGAGGAATCGCCTCACCAGTATGGAAAACCAAATCTCAATCTGGTTAAGCCAGGAAGCGTGCTTGGGTGTGTAGTGAAACACGACCTTGTGGGACGAGTCTGAGAGATAGGCCGACCGGCTTTGCATGGATTTCAATATCCCGGATTTGCCTTTGATACCAAGCTCTTCCTCAGATGTACCCTCTATAGCTGCCACGAATCGAACAGCGGCCTCCGACATGTGCGTATTCAGATTGTCAGCAACGATATGCCAACCCCGGGCCTCAGGATCGCTGAGTATCATTATCTCCAGCCAGAGCGCAAAATCCTGTTCAGTGCGTGTCTCACTGACCAGGGGCAGAATTTTTCCCGTCGCGACATTCATGCCTGCCAGCAGGGCCTGTGTTCCATGACGCACATATTCAAACTCCCTTTTTTCGACCTGCCCAGGCTTCACGCATTTACCTGGTGATGCTGGCTCGAGAGCCTGAATCCCTGTCTTCTCGTCAAAGGAAATGGTGTGAATCTTGTTTTCTGCTCGTGCCGGAGCTAGCTGGTAAGTCTCACAGACATCCGCACAGCGCTCATCAAAAGCCTCGTCTTTGGGGGTATCTACCCAGCCCCGGACTTTATCGGGGCGAATATCGGCCTGATTTTAAAAATCGGCCGACCTGGCGTTGTGAAATGGATTCAACAATGTTCTTATCCATGGCCGCTTTGGCCAGTGCATTCTGTGACCAGTGACTCAAGATATAGCCATGATTTTCCGGCTTTTCACAAGCCAGAGCCATAATTTGGCAGACTTGCTCTGCTTTAAATTTGGGCGGTGCTCCAGGTCTTGGAGCCTCTTGCAATCGCTCCATCGCTGACATGTCATCAGAACGCTCAACCCAGTGCTTACGCCAGAGAGTCACAGTCCCCCGGTTACAACTCAGTTGCAGAGCCGAAGCCCTGATACTCAAACCTTGTTCAGCGGCCAGAATGATTTTGGCTCTGAGCACAAATGCCTGAGTGCTGCTGCGCTTGCGAACGATATTTTGAAGTTCATTACGTTGCTGTTCGCTTAGAGTGAAAGATTTACAGTGATCTGCCTGCATCCTTGCTACTACTCTTGATGGCTTGGGCAGACAGATCTGAGCATATCTGAGGCGGTATAGATATTAGAGCTTTCCGGCACTAGGGTTTTTCATCGAATCACCTGCTTTGCAGGTGGTTACTGTTTAGCGGTTTCCAAATTTGCAAAAGTTACTAAGAGATTGTTGCAAAATTTTATATATGAACACTGCCGTGCAATAGATATTCTTCAGTTTAACCTGCTAACAGTTCATAAAACTGAATTTCTTTCAGTTTCAAGGGTTTGGTATGTCTAATTCTTCAGATTATTTGGGTGTAGAACAAGGGCAGGAAAGGGCTGGCAAAGCAGAGCAAATACCAACAGGCTTGCTGTGCTTGGTTATGCTTCTGCAGTACCTAAAAAAACCAGCTGACCCAGAAACACTCCGTCACGAGTTCTGTCCTACGGGTGAAGATATGGATCCCATAACGCTGGTGAGGGCTGCCAAAAAGCTGGGTGTGAAAGCCCGACATACCACTATCAAACCTAAACGCCTGCAAAAAGCCCCTTTCCCAATTATTGCCCACGGGAAAGATGGACGATTTTTTATCATTGGAGCGGTGAAAGAGGATCAAGCTCTGGTTCAAACACCGGGAGGTCAACCGGAACAGCTGAAACTGGAGGAACTCTGGGAGCGCTGGGATGGCAGCGCTATTCTTATGACCAGCCGAGCCATGCTGGCTGGTAAAGAACGCAAGTTTGATATCTCCTGGTTTATTCCCGTTATTGCCAAATACCGCAAGCTATTTAAAGAGGTTTTGCTGGTCTCCCTGTTTATTCAGCTGTTTGCATTGGTGACACCCCTGTTTTTCCAGGTCGTCATGGATAAGGTGTTGGTGAACCGTGGATTAACGACGCTGGATGTTCTTGTTGTGGGGCTGGTGATTATTACGCTTTTCGATATCACCCTGAATGGCCTGCGAACCTATGTCTTTTCCCATACGACCAGCCGGGTGGATGTTGAGCTGGGAGCAAGACTGTTTGATCACTTACTGCGCTTACCTATAGCTTATTTTGGTGCCCGGCCTGTGGGGCAGATTGTTGCCCGGGTGCGGGAGCTGGAAAGTATTCGCTCATTTCTCACGGGTAACGCGTTAACGGTCGTATTGGATCTTTTATTTACCTTCGTGTTCTTTGCGGTGATGTTCTATTACTCAACGACACTGACATGGATTGTTCTGGGTTCGATACCGATCTATATCATTATTTCCGTTCTCATTACTCCTGAACTGCGTGCTCGTACCGAGGAAAAGTTCCAGCGTGGTGCTGTGAATCAGGCATTCCTGACGGAATCCATTACCGGCATGGAAACCCTGAAGTCCATGGCGGTTGAACCCCAGATGCGTCAACGCTGGGAAGAACAACTGGCGGGGTATGTGAAGGCCTCTTTCCGCTCCGTTGTGCTGGGTATCTTTGGCAGTCAGTCAGTACAGCTGGTTAGCAAAATTGTCACAGCGCTGCTGCTGTGGAAAGGCGCTCAACTGGTGATTACCGGACAATTAAGTGTTGGTCAGTTGATTGCTTTCAATATGTTGTCCGGTCAGGTGGCTATGCCGATTCTGCGCTTGGCTCAACTTTGGCAGGATTTCCAGCAGTTTCGAATCTCTCTGGAGCGCCTGGGTGATGTTTTGAATGTGCCGGGGGAGCCGCAGCAGAGTTTGAATCGTCCAACCCTTCCTCCGATCAAGGGCAACATTGTTTTTGAAAATGTCCGCTTCCGTTATTCCCCTATCGGGCCGGAAATTCTGCAGGGCGTTGATTTAACCATTCCTGCCGGGCAGGTCATTGGTGTTGTGGGCCGTTCCGGTTCTGGTAAATCAACACTCACCAAACTGATACAGCGGCTTTATATTCCGGAATATGGCCGGGTGATGATCGACGGGAATGATCTGGCCCTGCTCGATCCAGCCTGGTTAAGACGACAAGTAGGTGTTGTTCTGCAGGACAACATCCTGTTCAACCGTTCGGTGAAGGACAATATCGCCCTCTCTGATCCAACGATGTCGATGGATCATATTATGGCGGCCGCCAAACTGGCGGGAGCCCACGACTTTATTCTGCAACTGCCTCATGGTTATGACACAGAAATTGGCGAACGTGGCGCAGGCCTTTCCGGTGGTCAACGACAACGTATTGCTATTGCCCGGGCACTTGTCACTAACCCTCGTATCTTGATCTTTGATGAAGCGACATCGGCTCTGGATTATGAGTCGGAACGGGCTATTCAGGACAATATGAAAGCGATTTGTCGCAACCGTACTGTGATTATTATTGCGCACCGCCTTTCTACTGTGCGCGGATGTGATCAGATCGTCACGATTGAAGATGGCCAAGTGATTGAGCAGGGTTCCCATGAGCAGCTTCTAGAACAGGGTGGCCGTTACGCCATGCTCTGGTCCGCCCAGATCGGGGAGACCGCATAATGATGGATTCTATCAAAGGTGCATGGGAAACCCTGAAAAAAATACCGCACGCTTTGGAGAGCTTCCAAAGAGCATCATAGCGCGCAGCCACAAGTGGAACGTGAGGGTAACGAGTTGGAATTTTTGCCAGCGGCGGTAGAAATTCTGGAAACACCAGCCTCTCCTTTGGGACGAACCGTCTCTTTAACCATTTTGCTGCTATTCACTATTGCCATTGCCTGGGCCTGGTTTGGCAAGATTGATATTGAAGCCGTTGCTCAAGGACGAATCATTCCCAAAGGGCAAGTCAAAGTTGTTCAGACCCTGGATATCGGCAAGGTGGAGGAGCTGCTGGTCACAGAGGGCGAGCACGTTCAGAAAGGGCAACCTCTGGTCAAGCTTGATCCGACGGAATCCGAAGTGGATGTTCAGCAGATTAATTTTGAAAGAGTGAATGCTCTTTTAAACAAGCTTCGCCTGACCTTGTTGCTCTCAGTTTTGGATGATACGGCTGTTCAGTCCATTAATTATCGATATGAATTGGAAAAAGCGGATTCAAAACTGGCTGCAGAAGCCGGAATGGCGCAAATCCAGCTACAGCAACAATTGCTGGCCAGGGATCTGGAAACATTCCGCTCCACAGTCTCTTCGCAGGCTGCCCAGGTTGAACGACAGAAAGCAACGATTAAGGCCACCAAAGCTGAGATCAAACGGCTGGAAACCTTAAAACCGCTGTTTGATGAGCAGGAACGATCGATTAAAACCTTATTGGACAAAGGTCATATCTCACATATCGAGTGGCTGGCGTCCAAAGAGCAGCAGGTTGAAACCAGCCAGAACCTTTTGGTGCAGGTGAACCGGCTGGAAGAAGCCAAGGCGGCTTTGATTGCCGTTCAGGATGAAGGCGTTCGTCAGAACCGGGAGTTTCGTCGTGAACGACTTTCCCAATTGCAGGAGTTCAGCACCCAGGCTCATACCTCCGAGCTGACGCTGACAAAAGCCATGGAAAGGGAGCAAAACCGTTATCTTCTTTCGCCCTCTGACGGAACTGTTCAGCAATTGCAGATACACACTGTTGGTGGTGTGGTTCAAGCCGCACAAACCTTGATGATTATTGTGCCTGACGAAGCTGTTCTGGAAGTGGAAGCCATGGCTTTGAATAAGGATATTGGCTTTTTGCACGAAGGCCAGCATGTCGAAATCAAGGTCGAGAGTTTCCCTTACACCCGTTATGGCCTGATTGATGGAAAACTACGCCATCTGTCGCGGGACTCTGTTGAACAGGAAGGTGTAGGGCGTGTTTACCCTATGCGAATCACTTTGGATACAACACGCATTCTGGTTGATGACCACTGGGAACAGTTGCAGCCGGGTATGGCGGTGACGGCAGAAATCAAGATTGGTAAACGCAGGGTTCTGGAATACTTCCTGGCACCTTTCCTGCGATATCAGGATGAATCTTTAAAAGAGCGTTAGGAGCCATTGTGATTTGAGAGAGTAGTTTTCAGGCAGCACTACCAGTATCTCAGCCAAGAAAGTGCCTCCACTATCAATTGGGTTATTGATAGTGGAGGCATGAAATTCTGAATAAGTTCAGCGGTGGAAGAAAAAAGCTAAATAAAAAATTTATGGGGCTTTCTCAGGTTGGCAGATGAAAATGAGGGGTTGAAACAGAAATAGCCTTCAGGCAAAGGTTGATTTGAACGGATCAACATTTCTGAAGGAGCAGACATGTCTACAACACCCTCACTGCGTCCTATGTTCTCATTTCCCGGCTGGGTTATCGACCACATTGATATTGATTGGAATGAATCTGTGGCTACAGTTTACCTGCGCCGGGATGGTCGGATACAGCAGCTCAGGTGCAGTCAGTGCCAGAACCCAATGGGTAAAATCCGTGAGAATGAGCGTACCGTGCTGGACTTGCCGCTGGGTACTCTGGATGTGCAATTATGCTTCACTGTTTACCAGGGACGGTGTTCCCACTGTGGGCACATTGAAACAGTCACGCCTCCCGGGTTGGCTCCCAAAGCGCAGGCTACTGAACGGCTGAAGCAACATGTCAGTCATCTCTGCCGCTATATGCCCTGCAACAAGATTCCTGAATTCATCTCTATCTCGCATCATACGGCCAGGCGCTGGGATAAAGAGATATTGATGAAAACTCTGCCAGCCCCTGACCTGGATAACATACGAGCCCTGTTGATTGATGAGAAATCCATTGGTAAAGGACACCATTACCTGACTGTTGTTCTGAATGCTGATACGGGCGAAACCCTGTTCCTTGGTGAAGGCAAGCGAAAAGCCACCCTGGACCAATTCCTCAGCCGCTTAACTCCGGAACAAAAGTCTCGCATTGAATGTGTGGGTATAGACCGTGGTGGTAGCTACAAAGCGTCGGTCAGGGAGCACCTTCCTGACGCCGATATCGTTTACGACAAGTTTCACATTATTGCCAATTACAACGATGTCATAGATAAAATCCGTCGTCGGGAATGGAGGCAGGCTGAAGTTGATGATAAGCCTTTCATCAAGGGGCAGCGCTTCAATTTGTTCAGGAACCCTGAGAACCTCACCCCCAAGGGAGAAAGCTGTCTGAAAGAACTGTTGGCTATGAACGAAGACCTGTACCAAGCCTACACCCTTAAGGATATGCTCAAGCAGCTCTGGACGTACACTTACAAAGGTTGTGCCAGTAAGTTTCTCGACAGGTGGATCGAGCTGGCCACAGAAACAGGCATTGGCGAACTCAGGCGGTTTGCCAAAGGGTTGGATCGGGCCAGAGAGGGACTCCTGTCATACTGTCAGCACCGAATAGCCAGCGCGAAAATTGAAGCTTTTAACGGTGTCATCAAACGTATTGTCTACAAGGCTTGCGGCTATAACGACCTTGAATATCTGTATCTGAAAATTCGGCAGGAGGCTCAGATATGATCTGCCAACCTGAGAAAGCCCCAAATTTATTTATAGAGACCACTAAAAGGAGAAAGAGTGATGAATTAAAAATAAGTTGGTCATATTCATCAAATTCAAAGCAATAATCATTACCAACAAGCAGTAAAGGTATACCAATAATGACGGACACATCTAATAATTCAGTTTTAGATGAAAATACAACTGAAGAGCAAACCATTGACCGTTTAGACAACAGTGAAACTGTAATCCAAAAAGATGTGATGGAGAGTCTTATCTCCACCATTATGAGCAGTGTTAGTGGTGAGTCCGATACACCTGTTTCTACACTTGAAGTACTCAGGCAATCACTGGCAGGGCTGAAAGAGTCTGATCCTGAAATGGCTCAGGCACTGGAGGAGGTTCTGGATGATCCGGAAGTGATCCAGATGCTGGCCAGCATGGAACGTATTTCAGACGGAACCGCCACCCAGGATGATATTGATGCCTTCAGCGATCAACTGCCACAGTATGATGGTGCGACCGAATCCGAGGTCTCTTTTGCTCCTGAACAGGTGATTGACGCCGCTTCGGGGGTTGACAGCAATTTCATCACTGCCCGGGCATCCAGGTTGTATGAACACCTCAACAAGTTCGACAAAACCGCAAAATATATTGATCTGCTAAAAACCAAGGCGTCCGACGGTGCCTCCAGCACCCAGTATAAGATTTACCAGGCACTGGATTACATGTCCAACGGCCGTTTCGATGCCGATGCCAACTTCAACGCGCCCTCAGGTAAAATCGCTACCGGCCTGAAGACTTACGGCCTTGATGCCCTCTCTGCCGGCTCGTCTCTGGCGTCGGTTGGTCTGGGTGCTTATGGCATTTATTCCGGAGTGAACCAGGTTCAGGACGGTGATAAAACCGGAGGCGGACTCGCGATTGCAGCTTCTTCGGTGGGACTTGCCAAAGTCTCCTACCAGCTGACAAAAACCATCTCCACAAAGCTGGCCTCCAAGCTGGGCCCCGGCGCGGCTCAGGATCTGGCTCAGTTTCTCGGCAATACCGGTGTTGATGCCGGTACTGCATTGTCGAAGCGGGCATCCGCATTTGCCTTTGGCGTGGGATCGGCTTTTGCCGTGGCAGCAGGCGCAATTTCCATTACCCAGAATGCCCTGGCCGCCAAGGAAGCGTTTGAAGCCGACCAGGATGCTGTAGGTGCTATCTATGTCACCATGGCGGTGCTCGACGGTATCAGTATGGGGCTGGATATTGCCAGTCTGGCCATGGATTTCGTTCCCGGTATCGGCACGGCTATATCCATTGTTCTTGACCTCATCAACCTGGGCATTGCGGGTATCAATATCGGCCTGAGCTTTGCCGTGGGTCTATTTATCGATAAGGATCAGCTTCAGGACGACGCATGGGAAGCATATCTTGCTTCTGACGGTTTCCAGAACTACATGAGCGAGCTTGCGGACAGCTTTAAGAATGCCGGTTATGACTCTTTGGAAGTTCTGGTGGACTCTCTCAACTCCGGTGTGCCCGATTACGGCACTGGCAACATTCTGGAAAGCTGGCAGAAACGGGCGTTGACTGAACGTGCTGAAAACATGCCGGATGCCCGGGATCTGCGTCTGGCCATTCTTGATATGAGTGTCAGCGGCCACGATCTCGACGGTCGTGACAATGATGACTATATTGCCGGCGGTCAGGGCAATGACCGGATTCGCGGTTTTGGCGGCGACGATATTCTGCGGGGTGAACAGGGTCATGACATCATCTATGGTGGCGATGGCGACGATGTGATTATTCCCGGACTGGGTAATGACGAAGTGGATGCCGGGGCCGGTAACGATACCTATTATGTTGAGGTCGGAGCCGATAAGTCAGGGATTGGCGGTGAAGGTGAATCAGACACCGCCCACATGGTCAGCGGCCTGGAGCGATTCTCCCATGATCCTTACTTTGGTACGGAGATCAACCTGTCCACCGGTACAGCAAGTTACACTGCTGAAGCGGAACAAATGGCGGGAGTTGGTCAGAATGTTATTGACATGATGGGTCAGTCATACTGGGACCACAGCTACAATCATCTTACGGATCGCAAACTAAGAAGACCAGATGGATCCATTGGTCTAAGCGAATATTTTTTTGAAGTCAATGGCGGGAACTACACACACAGAGAGCAGAAGTGGAACCATACCAATGGAGGGAAGGATGATCTCGACAATGCTGGATATGTGTTGATTGGTCATAAATATGATAGCTGGACAGAGTACCGGGGCGCTGAAAATGGTGGCTATTTAAACACGGGGGTAGAGCAGGTCGCTTACTATAATGTAGAGACAGATGTACTACTGTTTACAAGGATCACGAATTACAACGGCCACCATGACCCTGATACCTTCGCCTATCACTTTATCGGGGATGCAACTGAGGTCATGTACAACCACCTGATCAACTCAACACCACAGTCAGCCAATGAACTGGACTGGGGACGGTCTTTTGTTTACATGCTGGCTGCGCGCAAGGGCTTTCTGAATTACGAAACCGATATCAGCGGTACCGAAAACGTTATCGGGACAAGATTCAGCGACAGAATAATAGGCAATGCTGAAGACAATTACCTTGATGGCAGAAGAAACACCGAGGGCAGCGCCGGAGATAGACTTGAAGGCGGTCGCGGTGATGATATCATTGTCGTACACAACATGAATGATATTGCCTCCGGCGGTAGTGGAAACAATACCCTGGTCAGCAAGATCGCCAGAGCCGGGCAAGATGCGACGCACCGCATCTATACGACAGAACTCAATGATGTTGCCATTGATAACGTCGATACAACCCTTGAAGGTCAATCAACATCGTTTGCATCCTTTAACCGTCTGGTCACCGGTGATAGCAATGATACCGTTTATGGTAACGAGCGCGCTAACCGCATCAATACCGGAGCAGGCATCAATACCATTCATGCAGGTGCAGGCAATGACATTCTGGAAGCAGGCAAAGACAGTACCAACACCTTCAATGGGGAAAGCGGTGATGACCTGTTTGACCTGAGAGCAGAAAACGCCAGTACAGCCGTCAAAGCCGGTGACGGTGATGACACCATTCTCGGTGGAGCCGGGGCCGGAGTCATTGATGGCGGGGACGGCTTTGATACCTACATTTATCAGGGTGAAGGCCGTTTGATGCTCGATCTGGAAAAGAGCGACAACCAGATCAGTCAGGACCTGCAATACGACGCAGACAATACAAACAACGTACTGAGCACTGTCACCAATGTCGAACGATTTATTGGTGGTGGCGCCTGGGATGTAATGAAAGGGAATGACGACAAAAATATCTTGAACGGCGGTGGTGTGATCGACAATCTGTATGGTCGAGGTGGCGATGATGTCTTTGTGGTGGACACCATCAATACACAGGACGACCAGACATATCTGGGTAAGCATCAGGGGCAGTATCATGGAGATGATGGTGTCGACACCGTCAATTACGAAAGCCTCGATCTTTCCTCTCGCAGCGATATTGGTAATCCACACCTGATCATCAACCTGGGGAAAAAAGAAGGCACGGACGGCGCCACCACCCTCAATACCGCAGAACATGGAGATCAGGTCTTTCATACACTCCATGATATTGAGAATGTCATTGGAACATCAACAAGCGATACCATCTACGGAAATGATGCGGATAATGTTCTGGATGGCCTGACCGGCGACCAGGATGTTATTTTTGGCTACGACGGCAATGATACCCTGAGCGCCCGGGGTGGCCTCCTCAATGGAGGAAGCGGACACGATACCTATCTGATACGCCGCGATTCCCGCAACCTGATTCTGGAAGACAAGGATCTTGCTGAAGCGGACCGCATTATTTTTGACGGTGTCAGCCTGGAAGAAGTCAGCCTGAAACTCGGCAAAGGTGGGTTTGACGGTGTCAGTGATGTACTGAGCTTCCAGATAGAAGACGAAGGGGAAATGGTGACGCTGGCTTCATGGTCTCTACCTGAAGGTGCGGTAGTCAATGATTCCTGGCAGCCGCTCTTTAAGGCGGTCGCTGCTGGTCTATATCACATCAGCTTTATTGATCCGGTCAGGGAAGGCGAAGAGTCAAGAGACTCTGTGACTCTGGAGACTCCGAAGGAAATCACTGCGTTTCTTTACGACCGTCTGGTCAATGCAACCACCTGGGATATTCTTGAGGATAATATCCAGGATCAACGGGGGCGGGATATTCAGTTAGACCGCAATAGCTTCTCCAATCTCGGCACCAGCGGCTCCGACATTATTCGGGCTGGTACAGAAGCTCCCGATGAAAGCGAGAGTTACGCCCTTTATGGCGGTTCAGGCAGCGATATTCTGGTGAATGCCGTCAGTGATGGAACCAGAAACAAGTTCTACCTGACCGATGACGACACACTGGATGGTCGCCAGGGGCAGGGAGAAATCCGGTTATACTCCAACGGTGATATGGATACTACCAATATCATGCTTGGTGCAGATAGTGGCAGTTATAGTCTGAGCCAGACACCGGAGTACCAAACAGCTGAAAGTCGTGGACTGAACCTGATTCTGGACGGTGATGCCGACCTGATAAAAACCATCGACGGCAATCAGCTGGTACTGAGTAATGGCAGCACTCTGGATCTGTTTGATCGTGATGAACTGGTTTTTGACAGCATTCGCTTCGCTCAGAGCGGGTTTAATGCCGGTGAAGTCGTCACTGTCCAGAATCGTGACGATCTGAACCAGTGGCTGCAGGCGGTCATCAAGCACCAGAAAATGCTCGATGGTGAGTTGACATTGACCAATGTCGCTATGGAAGAAGTCACTCTCAATCTGACTCAGTCCTGGAATGGTGAGGATCTTCTGCAGTTCCAGACCCAGCAGAATGGCGAAACGATCACCCTGGAAAATATGCTGCTACCGGCAGGAAGCCTGAGTGATGATTCCTGGGAGACGCTATTCACAGCCATCACACACCGGTTAAGCAAACTGCAGTTCGCCAATGATACTGTTATTAACAGTCAGGATGCGATGACCGCGTTCCTGTATCAGCGGCTTATTGTGGCTACTGAAACAGCCCCTCTGTTTACTGTCAATTTATCGGAAACAGTCACAGACAGCCGTGGACGTGATTTTCAGTTACTTAAAGATCAGGGAATACTGAAAGGTACCCTTGGTGATGATATTCTGCGGGCCGGTGCTGAAGATCGTGATGGTGCTGCATGGCATGATGACTGGGGATACTGGGTTGAAGGCGGTGAAGGTCAGGATCTTCTGGTTAACTCAAAAGGGCTCTCCGAAAGAACCGTATTCACTTTAACCGCTGATGACACACTCGATGGCCGTCAGGGCAGTGGTGTGCTGATGCTTGACGGAGAACAGCTGGACGATACCCGTGTTGTTATCGGTCAGTCCAGTGGCGATTACACCATTTACTCAAACAGCCAGGGCAGTGATGACCTTGATCTCATTATTGACGGTAACCTTGACCTGTTGAAAGGAATTGAAGGTAATCAGCTGATTTTGAGTAATGACAGCAAAGTCGATTTGTTTGATAAAGAAGGTACACTGGTTTTTGACAGCCTCCGGTTTACCCAGGGAGCGTTCAATAACGGTGATGCGGTTGCCATCCATAATCGTTCTGATCTGGACAAGTTGCTTGAGCAGGTTGCCGTCTTTAAAGCTGACCGGGACAGCAGTGACTTTGCCACAACAGAGAGTACTTATCAGATTAATCAGCCGTTGAATAACCTCTATGCGAGTTCACTGGCTTAAAGGTCTCTGATCTGATTTATTGTTCTCTACAGAGTCGATACACTTAATCGCAACCTTGAACCGCTCCAGCCCTGAACGAATGAGTTCAGGGCTGGAGTGGCTCTTACAAAACTCCCGAGTTAAGAAGAAAGAGCGTTGACTGCTAGCTGGCTCAGCTGGTCATAGTGATCACCAATAACCAGGCTTGCACCGCCGTCTTCTCCACCATGCTCAGCCATAAATGTTGCAGTTGCCTGAACGAGTTTATCCAGGTCTGACAAGGTCAGAGTATCGGACCCTGTTACAGCAACGTGCTCAACCCTGCGGGTTATATCATCGTCAAACTGATCGCTTATTGTTACACTATGGCGACCGTTAAGGACTTTGTCTTTAGAACCCTCATTAAGCTGGGTAATTACAAGATCCTGATCTTTCTGATAAAACAATAAGTCATTGAGAGACAAACCAGAGATATCCAGCACATCGGCATCACCACCTGTGTCGATAATCTGGTCCCTGCCATAGTTACGCCCATACTTATAAGTGTCGTTACCAGAGCGGCCTTTGAGAACATCGTCGCCAGCTCGGCCATCCAGTGTATCGTTACCTTCTGCCAATGTAATATTATCAGCAAGGTTACCGCCCATAACGAAAAGATCCGGGCTATCGTACTCAGAACCATAAGTCTCAGCCAGTAGCTGCTCTAGCTCCTCCAGCTCCCGAGGGTTTTCAACTGATACTGCTCCATATAATTCGAAGCGATCCTGATATTTAATGAGATTTTTGGCTTGCTGCGCACCAATGACACGCTCAATATTATAGAGCTGGTGCTTTTCTTCAGAGTCAATTGATGATGTAGAGTACGTTCCTCCCTCTTTGAGTCCATGGTTACTCAACAGGATGTCCAATGCGTTTGCTTCAACGGCACTGTAATCAACCGTGTCCACGCCATCACCTCCTGTAATTACACCTGTGGAATGCTCGTCATCAAAACGATCTTTGTTTATAACAATGGTGTCATCACCTTCGAGAGCCTGGGCATTAACCCCCGTGTATCTGAGGTACATGAGGTTATCTGAGGAATCACCTGTAGCGACTTCAAGGCTGGATACGAGATCCTCGTGCTGCACTTTAAAATCTTCAACAGAATACAGACCTTCATCGCCATTCATCAGGGCAATTTTTTCAATCGGCAGCTCACCACTGGCATTATATGACAGAGTGATTTTCTGCCCAGAAAACAACTCAATTACGGTAGAGGAGGAGTTGGTGGTGACTCGTCTAATTGATTCCAGGGAGTAGTCAGTCAGTACCAGTATACCTTTGGCTGCAGTCAGGCTTTCATTGGAGTTTTTGATGGTGTAGGAACCACTTCCAGAGCTGACTTTTACTGTAGAGCCTTCAGTTTGCAGATCAATGCTACCGGTTCCCTGGGTGGCATCAACAACGCAGGCTCCAGCAGATTTGTACACTGTAAATATATTATTGCCAGACCCGCCGAGCAGAATATCATTGCCATGCCTTGTATACAGCTTGATATCGTTGCTGGCTGCTGACGCATCCAGAATATCGTCCCCATGAGTTCCCTGAAACTCTTTATAAGTAGGGAAATTCTCAACATTATAGAGAATATGCCGTCCCCGAAGGTCGCTAACATCCTCCAGGTTATCCACAGTGGCCAGCCTGTCATAGAAGAATTTTTGCAGGGCGCCTTCGGTCAGGGTCTCCTTTGTATTACCATCGTCATCAAGGAAGCTGATACGTGCCAGCGCTGAGTTGAGCGCTGAAAACAAGGGAGCCCAGCTGTTATAATTAGAATCTTCCGGACGAAGGTTCCATACGGCAGCAACAATGTTTTTGCCGTCAACTTCCCGAATGAACCACAGTTGTTCTCCAACAATGTCAAGAGTGAGCTCGTCACGTTCAATACCCTGGAAAACCAGGTGGTTAGCACCATGCTCATCATCAGGGTTTGAATCGTGAATTATCACATCCCGGGCATCAGCAGCGATAACATAAGTATCCTTACCCTTGCCACCATAAAGATTGCCTGATTTTGCGATCAGGGTATCATCACCATCGTTACCGTAGAGGTAATCGTAACCACTCACACCATTCAGGATGTTGTCGTCACTGTTACCGGTAATGTGATCCGTACCTTCATGACCGACTGCATTCTCTACATCAAAAAGATTACCAGAGATTGATCCGTTAGCAGCAGAAGTTTCCTCAAAGTTATTCAGGTTTATAGTGAGGCGTTCATCGTTGATTTGTGAGGATTGTATGCCAGCAAAGCTGACAGTATCTGAGCCTTCCCCTCCTTGATAGTGGAAATAACCCAGTGAGGCGGCCAGAGTATCATTCCCTTCTCCCAGATCGACTACTGTTGATGAAGTTTCACTACTATTCCGGTTGGCAACAACCAGGTTATCAGAAACATCCCCCTTAACGGTGATTTTGTCTTTGTCAGGACAAATGACATTCTCCACACCGGAAATCTTTAAGAATTTGAGCCCATAAGTTGATTCAAACTGCGTGGGGTTACAGTGAACATAACCCTCGTCAAGGTTAGCGAAGAACTTGGTTGCGCCTTTTAAAACATCAAGGCTGAAGTCAAAGCGGCTGAAGTCGAGGGTGTCGCTACCTTTGCCGCCCTTAACTGAACCCACACTGCCATTTTGTAGCAGCCGGTTATCCTGATCATTTTTGACATTGAAAACAAATGTATCATCACCATCGCGGCCGTAAAGGTCATCAACAATCCCCCCCCCGTTAAGGATGTTATTGTTGTCATCGCCGCGGAGAGCATCCCAGCCCCTGCCACCACGCAGGTTCTCAATGTTGACCAATTTGTCTGTCAGGTTATTGCTGTTATCAGCATCCCCCTGAATATCAACAGAAGCCCGCCCTTTTTTCAGATCAGCAAAGACGCGGTGTTCTTTATAAACTGCTGTGTCAGAGCCATCGCCACCATCCAGGGTGTTATTACCTTCACCGCTGACCAGCACATCATTTCCTGCGTCACCAAACAGCGCATCATCACCTTCACCGGCTACAAGGTAATCATTGCCCTCGCGGCCATGAAGCTCATCATTGCCACCATTACCGTCAAGGTGGTTGTCTGCAGCTGTACCATAAACCACATCTCCCACATGGTGGCCGGAAAAGCTCTCAAAATTCTTGATATTAAACTTAGATCCTGATGAAGAGTCTTCACCATAGCTCTGACCGGACTGAAGATCGTAAACCTGCCTCCAGCTACCATCACCCCCTCTGTTATAACGGGTCACAAGGGTATCATGACCACTACCACCGTTAAGAAAGTCCATGTTGTGATTCATTACCAGAACATCATCACCCCCTTTACCTTCGATGATATTACCCACATTCATATGAGGAACTTTTCCTCTGTACTGTGAAACCCCACCATTTATAAAGTTGTCATCATCATTACCTACAATATGATCGGCAAAATCAGAACCAATTATATTTTCAATATTGGAGAATTCTGACTCTCCCGGAACGGCCAGAACTTCAGCAGCAAAAGCAAGCAGGTACAGAGGCTCAAGGGACTGTTCTATGCTGATTGCAGATCCTTCACTATTTTTTATGGCATCGGCAATTGTTTTGCTGGCACCGTCAAAGGCAAAATTGTCAGTGACATTATAATCATCGTAACTTCGAGCCACACCGACGATTCTGTCATCTTCAAAACTATAGAAAGCGGCCCAGTTTTTGTGAGAACCTACATAGACGTAGCCTTTATCTCTTAACTCCTGATCAGACAACATTGTATTGGTATTGCGTGAAAAACTGAAAATTTTGCTCAGTTCCTCGCCAGTGTCGTAGCGTGGGTCGGCATAACTTTTCAAGCCTTGATATGAAATATTTAAAATATCATAGAAAGCATTGTAACCGCCTGATTTCAGGTTGTTCCTTATTTTTTCGCGGTTCGCAATCAGTTGAGCTTTTCCTGTGCCCAAATCTGCCTTCACAATAGCACCTGCAGCCGCAGCAACCCGATAAACAGTAGATACAGCCAGTTTGAGTGTATCTGCACCTTCACCGCCGTCAGCCGTTTTGTCAACGCCTACTTCATACTCAATAACATCATCACCCGGGCCGCCATTGGAAATATCTTCCCCGCGTTCACCTATCAGTTGATCATCACCAAGGCCACCATTGAGGACATCGTTGCCTGCACCTCCAGCGAGGTAATCGTTGCCGGCTCCTCCTTCCAGGGTGTCATTACCACTGCCACCAAACAGCAGGTCATTTCCTCCCCGCCCATACAGGGTGTCATTGCCACGACCACCATCAATGTAATCATCATTTTCCCTGCCGGACAGGGTGTGACCAAATTGGCTCTGATCCAGAATAGCAAGGCGCAGGTCTTCGCTACCAGGAAACTCTATGGCTTTATTTGTCAGATTTCGCTGTTCATGGTGCTGGAGCACATTGCCTGTGCCATAGTCAGGAACACCACTGGTGGCAGAGTCGACATAGACTGACAGCTTGTCATATCCATGTGCGCCAAACTGTGTACTGAGACCATCGATATAATGAGTGAAACCATCGGATGTCAGGTAATCATTCCAGGCATTTTCCTGAAGTTTATCCTCATCGACAGCCAAGTCGACGACGAAGCCAAGGCCGATATTTACACCGGTCAATACCAGGTTGACACTGTCAAGAACGATTGAAACAATCGTTCCAGGGCCTGGCATAAAATCAGCTGCCAAACTGATAACATTCAAACCTGTGGATATGGCGTCCAGCCCAGCCATGGTGCCATAAATGGCCGCCACTCCGGTTTGCCCCTCCCGATCAGCCTGGTTAGCAAGAATGATATTGCGGGTCATGGAGGCTGCACCGGCGGCTACGGCAACAGCCGAACCAATGCCAATGGCAAACGCGGCACCAGCCCGACCTAAAGCTGTCCCTGCTGCGGCCGCAGCGTTGGGTGCAAGAAAACTGCTGATTGCACTGGCCGTTGATGTCCCTACCCTTACGGCAATTTTTTTGGCAACAATAGCGGTTAAGCTTTGCAGCCCTCTGGCAACCCCCAGAGATCCCACTGTGATATCAAGGGCAGCATTGAAATCATCGCCCTCTTGGGCTTCGGTAATACCCTTGTGTAAATTCATTCCCGCGAAAAAAAGACCTGAAGTAGCAGCAAGCGTGCCTGCACTGGTATTGACCGGGTCGGAATTTAAGTAATAGTCGCTTTGTACATTATCAAAGAGGCCGTTAACGGTTGCCAGAAAGCCGAATGAACCAGCCGAGTTTGAACCCAGTGCTGTAAATATCTCTTCAGGCGTTCGATTGCTTTCCGGTGCAGAATATGTGTCATCAACTACACCATCGATAGCATTTAAACGCTCTTGCGTTGCTATATCCAGATCACCCCGGGTTGCATCAGGGTCGTTAGGGTCCTTTGCAGATACGCCATCAAACAGAGGGTCAAAAAAATCACTGTTATCTTGCAGGAGATCAATATCAGCCTGAGTTGCAGTTCCGGCGTAAACACGCTGATAAGCATCAAATGCAGCGGTTACCTCAGGATCTTTCAATATTTCCCGCAGTTCCGCGGCAAGTTCAGGATCACCCTGCGCCAGTGATGCTGTTAGCACCTCGGCAAAATCAATAGGTTCATTGGAGCCACCGCTAAGGGTCTCCCCGATGATAAAGGAGGCCAGATCCTGATTGATACTGGTCATCACAGATTGTGTGGAATCATTCAGATCAGCAGCCTGCTGCTGTGAAGTTTCATCAATTGATAATGTGCTCATTCATATATCTCAATGTTATTGGTATAGCCGGTGCTGTATTTTCACTTTACAACGCGAGAAGGGCAGAATTTAACAAATAGCGTCTTGTTGAATACGTAAGCACCGGTTATCTATTCATGCAGAAATCGTAAAATTAATGCCATACTTTTTTTGGGAAAATAAAAAAGGGATTGTTGCAAAAGTAGGAAACGTGAGTTCGACTCTCAAACCACCATGAGGAAATCTCCGGCAAGCTGATCAACATCTATATGTCAATGGCACTGACTTAAGCCGCCTTGGGTTGATACTCCTTGAGTCTACGAGCTTGCGGTCTTGAATGCTGGAGCCTTTTATAAGGCTTTGGTCGTTTTTTACTGCTCTGGGTTCGCTGCGTCCTGGCCGATTCCCTACAACATGCTCTGTTGCAATCCACACCATCTGCTTAACCATCTTTGATAACAAGGCTGCCTTTGTCTGTAGTAGAAGCACATGGAACTCCTGCATGATTTCCTGTGCCGCTTTGAAGCTGATTTCCCGGGGCCGGTTCTTTAACTCTGTCGCCGCGCGTGCCATTAATGCCCGGATAAGGTTGTAAACCAGCAGGTGGACGGTGATTTCTTTTCTCACCATCTCTGGGCTTTTGCAACGTAGAACGTCCATCTTCATGAGGCTTTTGATAGCCCTTAAATCCAGTTCAACATGCCAGCGAGCCAGATAAAGACTGACGATTTCTGACCGTGGATATTTTTCAGCATCCAGAAGTGTCGTGACGGTGATGCGTTTTTTACTTTTGATCGCCCTGATTGTCAGCTCATCAGGCACCCACTGACTGTAGTACTCACGGCTCACCCAGTCTGGACGTGCAGGTTTTCTCAGGCGGATTAGCCCGTCTTTTTTTCCCAGCTTCTGGTCGCATTGTCTGAAGTCTACCTGTCGGGCTCCGTTTTTCTCACAGACCGCATCAATACCCCCTATCTGAAGCAGTGCGAGCAGAAAGTAATTTTCAAAGATAGCGTCACCCAGAACAATGTCACCGGCTTTAAGCTGTCCCACCAGTTGCCTGAATAATGTGACTTCACCCGTTTGTTTGCCTTTGTAGGGAGCGACAGCGTAGGCCAATACAGCACCACTGCCCAATGTCGTGAGAACTTCTATTCTCAGGAGCGGATTTCCGACCCCTTTTTTTGCGAACCGTGTTGCGGGTACGCTTCCTGATTTTCAGCCGTGTCGGGCATGGAGAGCGTCGAGCCATCGGCAATGACAACCCTGCGATTAAACCAGAGCCACGACTCAGGGCTGGCATTATCCAGATTATTGCCGGATTGGGTCAGGAGTGTCATAAGACTCTTTTCGGTAAGACGCTGCCTGGCTTTGCAGTAACCACTGTTGCTGGTTTTTCCGGGCTCTCGGTTCATGGCTATCTGATCTCTGGCATCAGCGATCAGGGCGTTACGACAAGATTTATTCTCACTGGCGGCCTGATGCATAAACAGGCTGAGGGTCTTTAGTGGCGGGAAGTCTCTGACTCTGCCCCTGTGTGCTGAGACTGGAAATTATCGAGATTTTCTTTGGTGAGAATGCCGGAAAGCTGATCGTCTCCGGTCTGCGCATATTGGGTAGTGGGTCAAATGTGTGTTTCATGCGTAAATATCCCTACTGAACTCGACCTTGTTAATCAGCATTCCGATGACAATATCGTGCATCTTTTCTAACTTGGAAAAACAAGATAGTCTTACGGGCCAGACGCTTGATCCACGTTCTGAAATTCAGGTTCTTTCGCTCTATCTTCTGCGTGTTTCTCTTGCCCACCTCGTGCTTGTCTTCATCGAGATTTCTTGTATAAGCACCCCAGTCATCTGTGTAAAATTTCTCGATATCAAAAGGTTCCAGCAGCTCTTTCAGCTTGCGAAAAATCTCGTCTTTCCTTTTGCCGAAAACGTAGGCCAAAACAGTATTGGTTTTATGATCAACAGCATACCAAAGCCAGCGCTGATTGGACTTGCTACCGACAAATGACCACTGCTCATCGAGTTCGGCCGCATCACATGCCGGAAGAATGTGTGCCGTAATATCGCCCTCGGCACCCAGCAGCCGAGGAATGTTGGGATTGACCGATATGAGCTTGCCCTCCTGACTCGCGATCTTGCTGATCACACAACCTTTGCTGATCTGAAGAACTCGGCTGGTATCTCGAATACCGCTGCCATTGATAGCCATATCTAGAACCTGCTTGTGAATGCCTGGTATACAGCCTTTGTAGCGATATCTGAGCATGAAGGTTTTCATACTGCAGTCTGTATTTTTACAGGAATAACGTTGTTCTCCACTCTGGCTGAGGCCTGATTTTCGGATATTAGAGCTGGTGCAGCCTGGGCAGAGAACTTCTGTAGAACACGTCATTGTGAAAACGAAGCATATTGCCCTAATGAACCCCATATTGGCTACCCACCAACATCCCCCCTAAAACACACATTTGACCCACTACCCAACTGATATCACCGGTACCGAAAATGTTGTTGGTACAGATTTGAGAGACTCTATCGCCGGCAATGATAAGGCGAATTTCATTGACGGTGGAAAAAACAGATACAGTGGAACATTTGATAGACTGAGGGGGTATGAAGGAAACGATACCTTTATAAGTCACCATGTTGGAGATGATATTCATGGTGGTACAGGTGATGACCGCCTTATCAGCAAAGTCGCTTCAGATGGTGAAACTGCCACATTCACTTATGGTAAGGGCGAGTTCAACAGAGCGGATGAAACAGGGACAGAGTACATCCAACTCGATTATAACGGCTCCAGCAATAAATACTGGTCTGTAGAGCACCTGACCACAACCGATGCGAATGACATTGTTCATGGCAATGACAGTGACAACATCATTAATGTAAGTCGGGGTGACAACCAAGTATATGGCAATGGTGGTAATGACGTCATCATGGTCGCAGAAGGTGACAGCTATATCAGCGGTGGAGAGGGAATTGATACATATGCCTACACCGGTGGAGGCCGTGTTTATGTCGATCTGAAAAAGAGCTTCGTTTCTGATGTGGGTGAAGGTTACTGGGGTGGTGTTGACCCCTATGTTGATGGCCGACCTGCTACATACACCCACACCCTGAATGGTGTTGAAAATATTCTGGGACATGGAGGCTGGGATATTATCCATGGCGATGATAATAACAACGTCCTTAACGGTGGAGGCATAATTGATGACCTGTATGGACGCGGCGGTAATGATACTTTCGTTTTCAGCCGGGAAAACCAGCGAGATAAATCGTTACTGGAAAACAATTGTTACGGTCAGGTGCATGGGGGGAAGGGGTTTGATGCTCTGGATTACTCCAACTTCTCCAGTAAATATATTCCTGCTGATCCTGCAGCCCTTAACGAACCGAGGTCTGTGACTGTAGACTTCCAGCAGGGCAAAACCCTCTTTAAGGATGACCTCCGTTGGGGCTGGGAGCAAAGTAGGTATGCAGATACTATTACTTTAAATGAATTTAGTGGAATTGAAGCCGTATATGCCCTTGATAATGGCAAAACTCAGGTTCAGGGCGGCAGTGAAGATGTTAACGTATATGCAGGTATCGCGGGAGAACTCGTATTCAAGGGGGGAAGTGGTGATGACACCCTGTATGCAAGGAAAGGGTATTATTATTTCGACGGGGGCTCGGGTAACGACACCATAAGTTTCGAGCTTACCGATGACTCTTACCTTCGAGCCGACATGACGAGAGAAGATTTCTATGCTCCAAACGTAGAGAACGTTATAGGCAACAATAATGAGAATGATATTACGGGAACTGACGGAGATAACATTCTCAACGGCCTGAAAGGTCATAACACTATCAAAGGGCAGGGTGGTAATGACACGCTGATAAACTACGGCACCGGTGCTCTTTATGGTGGTACAGGAAATGACACTTTTGTCGTCTCAAATACATCCCGTAATATCCTAATTCAGGATCGGTTTGATGATCAGGCAGATCATCTTGTGTTTGATGGTATTCTTCAGGATGACATCATTCTTCACTTTGATGATGATGAGTATGATCCAAGGCTTGAATTCAAAATCAGGGATGAAAATGATCAACTAGTGACGCTGGCAAAATGGGCCGTGAGCCCAGACTCCGTCTCACAAACGACCTGGCAACCGCTGCTGGATGAAATCACAGAGGGGATTTCACAAATAGCGTTTATCGAAGAGGGAGATTACACCAAGTCGCTGAATACGCCTCGGGCTATTTACGATTTTTTAATCGACAAACTGGTTTATACCGAAGACCCAACCAGTGTAACAGATGCGCGTGGACGCATGCTTGAGGGTGGCGGGTCAAGTACAGCTGGTCATGACATCATCTATGGTGCCGAAACTGGAGACAGCACAATTATTGGTGGTGAAGGCGACGATATTCTGGTTTCAGGACAGGGAACTAATACCATCACGGCCTCTGCTGATGATATTGTTGAAGCGACGCAGGGTAACGGAACCATTCGTGTCACGGGTAGTGGTGTCAGTATTCTGCTTGGGGCTAACTCCGGGGATTATGCCATCGATGGTGTTGGCACAGCTAAATTGATAATCAGTGACGTAAGCGTGAAATATACCCTGGGAGATAAAATTCTTTTGGGTAATGGCAGCACTATTTCCCTGGCACCAGATAGCATAGACTCGTTTGTTTTGGCTGATGGTACGGAAAAAACCTGGAGCGAACTTAACACTGATTTTAGCTTGTTGAATGCTCTTGATAAGGGTTACGAAAAAATTTCTGTCGAAGGGATTTTGGGGTATCATCAATATACCAGTGACTTTCACATTACAGGCTCTGATGCCCACGACGTAGTGTATGCAAACCACATCAAGGGGTATGATTCAATTATTGAAGCAGGTACAGGAGATGATGAATACATCATTGGCAGTGGTACCGGCAAAATGGGTACCAACTATATCTATGATGCTGGGGGTCGCGACTACATTGCAATAGAAGACGATTTTGCCCCACACCATACT
Source organism: Sansalvadorimonas sp. (assembly GCA_965243775.1). Taxonomy (GTDB): domain Bacteria; phylum Pseudomonadota; class Gammaproteobacteria; order Pseudomonadales; family Endozoicomonadaceae; genus Sansalvadorimonas. The sequence continues at coordinate 666 of CBDEWF010000017.1, read as the reverse complement.
TTGTTCCGTAGAGTGGATGACAATCTGGAAATTATTTATCTGGACTCTTCATCCGAAGCCACAATAGATTCTGCGGAGGATAAGATCGTTGTCGTCAATCACTTTGAGGAAAGTGGTGACCATGCTGTTGAATTGGTGTCTAACGAAATAGGTGGCTTTGACGTTAGATCACAAGATATCAACAAACTTGTTGAAGCAACGGCCACCTTCTTGGCAGAAAGCGGTGCTGATGATAATGGAGGTAGTTTGGTAATTGGTGATAATTATAACCAACTGAGCCAGTTAACTGTTAACGGCCTGGCATAACGTTAGTTAGTTCGACTCTAAGAGCGGCATGAGGGTGAGAGGGAAATGGGTTTTACCAAGGAACTCTGTTCATGTTAGTGAAAACCCTCATGTCACTGATAAGTTGATAACCCATAATAATGGTAACTCAATTATTATCAGTATTTTCTTAGGGCTTGTTAAGTTTATTGGATTTGGTTTTGTTGCTTGGATGTTAAAAATAAGTGTAAATCTGCAAAAATAAAATATTTATTGTTGCAGATTTGATAAGGAGTTATTAAGTGATTTATTTATGACTATTTGAACCGAGTTATCTCATCGGGCTGATACGATACCCATCATATTCTTGGAGATAGTAGTTGTAATAGGCAGATAAATGTG
>CBDEWF010000016.1:0-9073 GCA_965243775.1 Sansalvadorimonas sp. | reverse complement strand
CTGTCACTAGTGGTTCGGACCTTGTCGGCCACAGAGACTTTTGGCGATTCGAGATATTCAGATCATTTTCTGCTTAAACTTTGGTTTTTAATGCAATCACTGAAGTGTTCCATCTCCTTCTCACTTAGCACAAAATCAAGTTCAGGCAGATGCGATACCTGCTGAATGTAACATTTCAGTTTTCACCCTGAGTAAAGTTAAGAGAAACCGTGTACCGGTAATTCCGAGAAGTTCAAACTACATTTTGCCTTCTATATTAGTTATCTATGAGAATATGGATTTGGAAACACAAATAAAAAAGAAAGTACTCCTGCGTGAACGCAAGAGGCATACCGCCCATCACGTAGCAACTACTCGCTATGCTGTTCTGTCTCCCTGTCCTAACTGGGGGGGGGGGGAGGCGGGTACCCCATCTCCAGGGTAGTTACCCTCCCCCATCCAAGGTAGGTACCCCTCCCCCATCCAGGGTAGGTACCCCTTCCCCTGTCCAAGGTAGAAACCCCTCCCCTATTCCAAGGTAGGTACCCCTCCCCCATCCAGGGCAGGTACCCCTACCCCCTGTCCAAGGTAGGTATGCCCTCCCCCTGTCCAAGGTAGGTTCCCTCCTCCTGTCCAAGGTAGGTGCTCCCCTGTATCAGCTGGCAGGTAGGTACCCCTCATCCAAGGTAGGTACCCCTTCCCTCTGTTCAAGGTAGGTAGGCACACCCTCCCCCCTGTTGGCTGCAATGTAGGTACCCGCCCCCTCCAAAAGTTGAACAGATAAAAGCCTGTTAAAACATAACCTCCCGTCATCCTTCGGATGCGGCCGGTAAAAACACGACGTCGTTACAACAGCTGGCTCATTGCTATGATGTAACCTCATTATGACATCATAACGGCATTCTGTACAAACTCTCACTAATGACTGTAGTCTAAAGTAGGTCCACCTATCACAAAAGTGCCAAGGCATATTACCCGAATCCTTTGGACTCCCAACTCAATCACAAAGCTGACTCTAAACGAGCCAGCAAGAAAGAAGACATTTGAAAATAAATTCACAATTATTAATAACATTGCACTAAGCTACAGATTATCTGGTTTTAGAGGGAAAACGTTGACGTCATATGGGAATTACGTGATCTAATTTTCCCTTTCTTTTTCCTGTTCGATATTTTGACTGTAACTAATACGTTGGACTAACTGAAAAGCTAATGAATAGCAATGAATGCTATCCAGGAGTTTATTGAATACATAAAAACTCAAGTTAGTCTTTGTCAAACACTGGCAAATATCATATTTTAGAAGCTTTAATGGCGGCTTTTGTACAGCATTCATTATTCTCTGAATAACTATCAAATGTATTTGCTCAGTTCTCTAATGTTGTTTATCGTGGAGCTTTTAGCACTGATAGGAAATAGGTTTATGTTTGTATGCCTCAGATGAACAATTTGGTTAAAGGTTCCTGGATGTTTGCCTGGTGAATTCGAACTCACAATGTTGTTACAATGCAAAAAAAAAGACTTCTTTGGAAAAAGTACATATTAATTTAATTTGAACAATTGTTGTTGTTGGCGACATGTAAGGAACACAAACAGAATTCACATAAAATATTGATTTGTGAAGTATTTCAGTTTTATGGATTCTTTTTTTGCTACTATTTTTATTATTTTATGCACAAAGTCAGTGGTATATTTTTCCATTTTATTTATTCCTTTTATTGGAAAATGATGGTGGTATCTTTGTTAACTTGTTAGCAATATTTGTCCAAATAGAAGGCGAAACAATTAACCAAAAGCTGGTTTAAAATTCGGGAAAACATTTGTTGTCGTCCTCCCCCTCCATCCTGTCTTTGTCAATTTGTAGGTCAAGATTGGTTAGCGTGTTTATTGCCTCAAGTCTATCAGCTGTTGGCCGGTGGCTGTCTATCTAATAAGTGCGGGAAATGTCCCTTAACAATGCTTATATACTGTGGCCTTGTGGGCAGTGACCTTCACGGTCCGACATCCCCTTCTTTTCGTCATTTTTGAGCCAATTTGGCTTAGTTTATTGTAAAAAAAATATTTTAATATTTGCCTTTAATAGTACAGATTCCATGAAAAGCTTACGAAAAACATGGGACCCCACTGTACTGTGAGACCGGAGTTGCCATTTGAATGGCCTTGAACGTCCTTGACCTTAGAACCCAATAAAATACTATGTACAATATACACATTGCAGCTGGTCCGTCTGGATGTTATTGGCGGTCTCGACTCAGTCACCTTCAGAGGAGGTGCCACTGTAAGTTCTTGATACAGTCCGTTGAGCTATGCTCGCAGGAGGGCAGTCTGTGGCACTTTGGGAGGAGGTTGATCGAAATAGCCTTTGCCTTTTCACAGCTACTCCGTACGATGGTCCACTTTCCTCCGTTTTGGGAGGGGTTTCAAACCGTCTCTTCAGTGCTTGAAAGCGAGCCTGGCTTGCTGTTCGTGGCTCATTGCAATCACTTTGGGAGGATTCCTCTGAACTGCTGCCGGTGACACCATTGGCCTTTCCCGATCTAGCTCTTGATCGTCTTGGGAATGTCATAGCATTGCTTTTGGGAGGGTCTGGAGTGGATGACTTAATCTGTTGATTCACTAATGCCTTCTGACTGGCCAGTTGAACCTGTTGCTTCAATAAATGTCTTGTTACTGGCCTTTGCTGCTGGTCCCTCACTGCGTGAATGGCATCATGATAGGATCTTGTCACAATGACCATTGCTGGTGTGGGCGAGTACAGACTCCTGATCTGATGACTGCCTGCCTCAGGTGATGATGGTCTGGATGACTCCCTGCTGCTTGATTCACTTCCTGCCTCATATTCTGTGTTGGAACTGTATATTTCACTTTGGGAGGATGTGCTGGTACTGCAAGCGTTCGAAGAATCTACAATATTTTTTGTATATTGTGATATTTCACTTTGGGAGGGTGTTTCAGAAAGTCCATCACTGTGGCTGTCCTGTTCGTCTGAATGGCTCCTCGTTGAAGTTGATGACTCCCCAGGGTTGCCAGAGTCTGTGTTAGAAACGACTTCCTCACTGCTTGATCCTGTCCCTGTCTCTGAAAATATTTCTCTTTGGGAGGGTGTTTCACAATAACGGTTATTGTACTGTATATTTTGTATATTTGCAGGTTGAGAGAATATTTCACTTTGGGAGGGTGTTTCGGTGTCAGAAGATGCAATGCTATGTTCGCTGGAACTGTTGCCTTCCTGAGCTTGAGATTGGCCCAATGGTACATTTGGGAGGGTCTCTTCAGTTTCTACTGACAGATTGCCTCCAGGGTCTTGATCTTGTTCTGCCCGTGGCTGTGACAACTCAATGGGAATGAGTAAGTCCGGGTCTGCCGCATCTCTGTTCCATTTGGGAGGGTGCGGTCTCCTCCGTGGTGGTATGGCTTTGACACTGGTCACTGGCTGGTCTGCAAACCTCGTCTGTTTCTTTGGCTTGAAGGCGCTCTTCAGTGGTACAAGTGTCTCTGCAATGTAAGAGTCATAGGAAGTATCTCCAATTCACTTGATTACAAGTTTTGGTACAATATTGGGAGGGTGTGAAATATTTTCGTTATTGTGAGTTGTATATTTCACTTTGGGAGGATGTTCTGGTTCTGGAAGAGAAATATTTTGCATATCACTTTGGGAGGGTGTGGCCGTCCTGGCATTCATGTTGGCTCTTATCACAGGTATGTCAAAGCTCCTGGGCTTCAGATGAGACCTGTTCCTCCTTAGTAGTGTGCCATCCCCTGCAAGAACATCATAGCTTCTCCCAGTGTCACGGGTACCTGTAATCAAACCTAATAGCCAATTATCATTACTTGCTAAGTAGTACACTTCTTCCCCAGTCACCAGCTGCCTCTGTGCTCTTGCTCGCCTGGCCTTGTCATGTCCCTTGATGTACTTGGCCTGCAAAGAAACAAGAGTATTTCGAACAGCTTTCATATCCACTGGTGTTGCCTTTCTAGTTGTAAGGCTCCTGCCATGAAGTATCTCTGCTGGTGAGGGCAGACCATCTCCCAATGGCTGTGCTCTCAAACCGGTCAGGGCTTCCTGAAAGCTCCTTCCTGTAGCTGTGGCCTTGGCCATCAGTCGCTTGACAGTCTGGACTTGCCTTTCTATGAAGCCATTACTCTGTGGGTAGTTTGGTGAACTGGTGCTGTGTCTGATACCAAGACCTGAAAGAAATTCAGAGAACTCTTTGCCATTAAAGGGAGGGCCATTGTCAGTCATGACTTCATCCGGTGTGCCTTCAATTGCGAACAATTCCGTGAGATGGGCCTTCAGACTGGTCCAAGCAGTGGTCCTGGTCTGAAAGAGAAAGGGAAACTTGCTGAAATAATCGCATATTAAAATATACAATTTGCCATCAGAATAGAAGTAATCCATGGCAATCCGTTCCCAGGGCTGTTCTGGCACATCATGAGCTTGCAGTGGCTCTTTGGGAGGGAGTGACCGCTTGATACATTCCTGGCACCTTCGTGTGTAGTCTATGATGTCTGCATCCAGTCCGGGCCAATACAGATGCTGCCTGGCATTCTGTTGAACTTTCGTGGCTGACAGGTGGCCATGGTGGAGTCTTTGCAGATACTCCTCACGGAGGCATGCTGGAATGACAATTCTCTGGCCTTTCAGTAGGAGGCCTTCGTCAATGCTCAGTTCATCCCTGAAGTCCCAGTAATGCCTTGCCATGCGAGGAGTGTGTCTCCTTTGGTGTGGCCACCCCTGCTGGGTGAGCTGGTACACAGTGCTTAGAATGGGGTCTTCCCAAGTGGCATCCTTTAGTTTGGCAATCCAGGCCTTGTTGAAGGCTATGTAGTCGACTCTCATGTCCAATTTGATTTCCTCAGAGCTGTGGGAGGGGCACCTGCTCATGGCATCTGCGAGCAGCATCTCCTTGCCTGGCTTGTATCTGATAACCAAGTCATATCGCTGTAGCTGGAGCAACATTCTCTGCAGTCTGGGAGGGGCACTGGCCAAGCTCTTCTGATGTATCATTTCCAAGGGCTTGTGGTCGCTCTCTACAGTGAATGGCCTTCCCAGTACATAGGTGTTGAATCTTTGGCATGCGAAGACAATGGCTAAAAGTTCACGTTCTATATTTGCATACCTGGTCTCAGTGTCTGTGAGGCTCTTGCTTGCAAAGGCAATTGGCTGGCCATCCTGGATCAGACAAGCGCCAAGGCCCCTTTGGGAGGCATCGGCCTGTACTGTCACGGGCTTGGTGCGGTCATAGTACTTCAGTGGCTGGTTGGCTGTTTTGGCAATTAAGTTCTTGATTCTCTGGAAACTGTCATTTGCCATTGGATCCCAGTTGAAGATCGCATCCTGTTTCAGCATTGCCCTCAGTGGCTCGGTGTGGTGAGATAGATGTGGCACGAAGTTCCCCATGTATGTGACCATTCCAATGAAGCTGGCCAACTGTTGCTTGTCCGTGGGCGGTGTCATTTCTGTGATTCCTTGGATCTTCTTAGGGCAGGGGTGCATGCCATCAGCACTGTACTCTGCTCCGAAGAATGACACTCTTGGCCTTTTTAGTTCCAGTTTCTTACTGTTCAGGACAAGGCCTTCTAGTTGGGCCACATTCATCAAGTTTATGAGGTTGCTGTCATGGTCTTGGTCCGAGGTGCCATAAATCACAATGTCATCATGAATGCTGATTACTCCTGGGCATTTCTCCATGATGAGGTCCATCTTCATCTGAAACACGTCCTGGGACATTTTGGCTCCAAAAGGCATTCTCTTGAACCTGTACCTGCCCTTGTGGGTGTTGATTACCAGTAACTTGCTGCTTGCCTCTGTGAGGTGAACTTGTAGAAAGGCCTTCAGGGCATCTGCCTTGGTGAATACCACTGCTCCTGCCAGCTGGTGGGCAATTTCCTCCACTGTCTGTGGCTTGTGGTTCTCCCGGATGATGGCCTTGTTGAGGTCCCTCGCATCCAGACATGGCCTTACTTCACCTGTGGACTTGACTGGATATGTTACTGATGATACCCAGGGCGTTGGCTCTATCTGTGGCTCCAAAATGTCTTGTTGCACCATGTAGTCTATGGCCTCTTCGATGGCTGCCTTGCTTTCAATTGGCACCTTCCTTCTTGCATGTTGCACTGGTGGAACTGTTGGATCAACTTTTATGTCATATTCACCCTTGAGTGAGCCAAGCCTGTCAAAAGAGTTAGGGTAGAGCCTGATGAGGTCTTCTACCGATGTGATAGTCACTGAACCTGGTACAATGTAAATTGGATGTTCCTTTGAGCCAGGAAGCTCTTGGGGATTTGATACCTTGATTGTCTTTTGTGGGTCTTGTTGACACTGGAGGTGGCCCTCAGAGTTCATGTAGTAAGTTTCCTGGTCCTTGTGTGGCTTGTAGTAGCGACGTTTTGGCATTTTCCCTGATATTTCACTTTGGGAGGGTGTGCTGGTTCTACAATGAGACTTACAATATACACGGTTATTGTGAGATCTGTATATTTCACTTTGGGAGGGTGTTTCGGTCTTGCCACAAGATGTGGTTGGCCGAGTTCCTCCTCCCAGTACAGTGTCACCGTTTGGCTCAGTGACCTGTGGCTGTGTATGCTGGGTCTCCTGTTGACTGTCTACCTCCCTGTTCAAGGGCTTGCCTTTCCGACGCTTCCTCCCACGGCCACGCTGTATTGGAGTTGGAGATCTGTCTGCCTGCAACTTAACCGTAACCGTCTTGTTATTGTGAGTTGTATATTTCACTTTGGGAGGGTGTTCTGGATCTGAAAGGCAACTTCTTGGATTAGTGTCAGACTGTTTCTTAGTAACTGTAGCTACTTGCCTTTTCACTTTTGGTGCCTTGTTCTTGCATTTGACCTCCACAAGCCCCAGCCAGGACGCTGTGGCATGTGAGATCAGAATTCTTGCATCTTCCCTGTCCAGAACATAGTACCTCACAGGGTGGAACTTCTTGACTCTGCTGATGTCCTGAGTAGGCAATATGAACCATCCGTGGGCTTTCATGATGCCCCCATCATATGCCTCAAACAGTGCCAGAGATGGTGTCAGGGCTCCTTCCTTGGGCTGGCCTTCACTGCACAACTCCGGGAAGAGGTACCTGAAATGACTCAATGGTATACAGTTTGTCTCAGCTCCAGGGTCAACTTTGACTTCCATTTCAATGGCTTTGCCTTGAAATTTAACATTAATGTCAGTGATGATCTCTGTTTTGCCATCACTGTCTGTGTCCGTGTAGACCTTGTATTTTCTATTACAATCGTCATACTCCTCATTGCCAATACTACTAACAGTGTCACACATGAAAGAATTGCAAAATGTCTCACCTGCATCTTTGGGAGGGAGTGCTGGTCTTGAATGGCCAGCAGGTTTTACCTGTTCAACCGTTTCCTCCTTGCCATCCGCACCGATCACTTTGGGAGGGAGTGATGGTGTTGAAGGCTGTGGCTCAGTAACCTTGACCTTGAGGGCGAACTGCTTGTGTGTCTTTGGCTTGAATGGCCTTTTGGGAGTGGCCTTCTTGTTGCCAGACCGGTGGCCGCCTCCTCCTCCATTCTTCTTGTGCTTGTCACTGGGCCTCCTCTGCCTCTCTTGTGGTCTTTCCCGGGAGGGTGTACGTGATGAGCTATGCCTCCTGGTCCTGCAGACGGCTGACCAGTGATTTTTCTTGCCACAGCTGTTACAGGTAGCACCTTGAGCTGGGCAATCACCGTGGCCATGGCTCCTTCCGCATTTGCCACAGGGTCTCCTGGGAGGGTGTTTCTGAAATGACTTGGACAAAGCATGTGTTTGAAGCAATGGATTGGTGTAGTTACTGGCACCACCCGAGTGAGCTTGTTTATGCATTTGATATTCTTGGCAGGTCCTTTCATGGGCCTTGGCCACTTCTATCATTCTGTCATAGCTCAGCTCGGATGACTTTGCATTGTGAACAAATTTTCTAACCTCAAAATGTAATGTAGCATGATAAAGAAGGTCAATCTTACGTGACTCCATTTCCCCCTGCTTGAATTGGCACCTTCGGACCAGGTCCTTGATGTACAGGTCCAATTCTGCAGTGGTCTGTTGTTTGGACTGCTTGATGTCTCCAAGGTACTCATCCCTGGCCTGCCAGTGTGTGGAGCTCTTCTCGAAGCTATTGGCAAATGCAGTGAATACCTTAGTGGCGTCCTTTGCATCATCACCAACAAGCTGTTCCTTCAAGGTTTCCCATCTCTCAGATGCCTCTTGGCCACCAAAGAATAGGATGTGAGTCACCCTGTCTTCTTTGGGAGTGTGCGCGATGGTGAAGTACTGGGTGAGCCTCTGGGTGAAGAATGTCCAAGCAGCAAGCTTGTCCTCTGCCTGCCAGTCCATCCGTGGAAGCATCTCTGATGGTAGGGTAGGTATCCCTGGTACGGCCATGACTCCTTCCTCAAGTTTCGGCGAAAGATCTGTATATTTCACTTTGGGAGGGAGTTGTGGTCCTGAAATGAAAATGCTTCTGGAGGGCAGATTATTGGCTCAAATGACTGGTCGCTTGATACACTCTTGGGAGGGACTGTACTGAACGCCCCTGTAAGACGGCTAAGGGCTGAGACCAATTGGCACCTTGTTATTGTGCTTTGAACACTTTGGGAGGGTGTTTGGTCTCACGAACTGAGATATTGGAGACGGTTAACCGGAGGGCTTGATATTTGGTGGCACTTCCCGTGCTTTGCTACAATGACAATTTGGGAGGTTGTGTGACTGTACTATGAGCGGCCTTGAACTTGGAGCTTGTAGCTCGACACAGAACTAAGCCACTGGTCTGTTTGGGAGTGACCTTGACCTTGGATGCTCTTATGGCTCCACGGGCAGGTCTGACTTTATTGATTTAGCTTACACCGGGGATAACAGACCAGCTCTCATAGAACAAAAGGCAAATACAAGTTTAGGGCCTGTTAAACTAGAGAAGACACGAACACTGTATATTTGGCTTAAAATATTGTAAGTTAAACCATACAACCTGATTCAGACTTGTTGGAAGGTCCTTTGCCCGATCCTCCTGCTGTACTCCCCTGACCACTGTGATGCTGTGGCCTTCGCTGTGAGCACACTTTTGACCGCATGGAAGAAAGAACCAGTG
>CBDEWF010000015.1:0-3548 GCA_965243775.1 Sansalvadorimonas sp. | reverse complement strand
CAACCAGAAATTCTGAAGATCTCCGCTCTTCAATCCAGTCAGCCAGTTGCTGTAACGCTTTGGCCCTGGACTTAACCCCACCACTCCAACGGATGTGGGCGGTCAGCATCACGAAATCAAAATTTCCTGCCCGAAAGGATGCCATATAAGGCGAGCGCCACCAATCCGGTGATTTTTGTCGATATTCGCCGTCCTTACCTTTCACTCGGGGTGGATCAGCCTCTGCCGCAAGTCCCGTAAACTCGGCAGCTCGTTGGTCATAAAGATAAGCAATACGCTCGTTGAACCCTGCAGCATCATTTCGGAAGTCAGAAAAGACCACCTTATAATTGGGGCCTAGAATTTTCATAGCCCGCTTCAAGTCATCAAGGTTGTCACGCAGTTCTGTTAAAGCAAGCACATCAAACTGCCCCATGATCTCGGCAATCATGTGGATAGCATCTTCACGTCGGGGGCTTTTACCGAATTCTCGGATATTCCAGGTGCCGATGATCAGGTTCTCATCAAGCTTACTGGATGGAATCTGCGCCTCATTGATAAGCGAACGAATGGATTGCAGCTTTTTCGCAGTGTCTTTTGAGAGTTCTCCATGATGCATGATATTTACCCTTCTTTATTGTTTTGTGTCCACCAGTTCTATCTTTGTTGAGACGATTGTGAATAGGCCGTCTTCATGTTATCAGGATTTGAGCGGGTACAATATGGGCTTGGTAAATCAGGAAGGTATAGCTATCAGGAGATCTTTCGTATGTTTATCCGCCAGGCATAAACCTCTCCAGACTTCCTCTTCTTTGATCTGGTCAAATTGGACCAAAGCGGGGGTTTGTCCTCCGCAAAATTTCCGATTATTTACCATGGGCAGACGACATATGACAGGCGACTATGGTTATGTGCAAGAGTGCCTTACCCCCGATTTGGATATGTGTAGTGGTCAAGTAAAAAAGGACACCAAGTTAAGCTGCTTTTTCCAATTCCTGTTGCTCAAAATCTACCGGACTCATGTAGTCGAGGTATGAGTGCAACCTCTCGTTGTTGTAGAACAAAATGTAATCAACAACATGTGCTTCAACTTCTGCCCGGGTATCGTAGATGTAGTGGTCTGTCCTCTCCCTTTTCAGACTGCCAAAGAAACGTTCCATCACTGAGTTATCCCAGCAATTCCCCTTGCGACTCATACTGCAAATCATGCCGTACTCCCTGAGCTGCTTCTGGTAATCCAGAGAGGCATATTGGCTGCCGCGATCAGAATGATGCATCACGCCCTTTTCAGGTTTTCTGCCCCAGTAAGCCATTCTCACGGCTTCCAGTGGCAAGTCTGTCGTCATGCGGCTGCTCATGGACCACCCAACAACCTTCCGGGAAAACAAGTCTACGACGGCAGCCAGGTAGACCCAACCTTCGCGGGTCCACAAGTAGGTGATATCTGCGACGTAGACCTTGTCCGGCTCCGCTATCATAAATTCACGGTTCAGCAGGTTGGGAGCAACTGGCAGCTTGTGCTTGCTGTTAGTCGTTACCTTGAATTTTCGGGATACCCGCACCTTCAGGCCAAGCTTTCGCATCAGGCTTCTTGCCTGATAGCGTCCCACGCAGTAACCCTTTTTTCGCAAGGCTTGCGCCATACGACGACTCCCATAGGAAGCATCTGACTGAGCAAAAATTTCTCTGGTATCAACTTCCATACGGAACGCTTCAGGATCAATTTGCTTTTTTGTTGCCTGACCTTTATCCCATTCATAGAAACCGCTGCGGCTGACTTTCAGCGTTTTGCAAAGCACGGCTACAGGGTAGGCCTTCCTTTCCCGCTGTATAAAGGCAAATCTTACAGCTGGTCTTTTGCAAAGAAGGCCATGGCTTTTTTTAAGATTTCCTGCTCCATTCTGAGCTGCCTGTTTTCAGCTTCAAGTGCTTTGATTTTTTGTTGTTCGGGTGTTAAAGCCTGGTTACCTTTACCGGGAAAAGCCAACGCTTCCTGCTCCTGATGCTGTCTGATCCACCGTCGCAGATTTCCTGAGCTGATCCCCAAGCTTCTGGCCACGGCAGCCGGAGATTGGCCTTGCTCAACTACCAGCTCTATTGCTTTGAGTTTGTACTCCTGAGAATAATTCTTCCGCTTTGCCATTTTTAACCTCGTTACTGATTGCACTATTGTGCTTAACGAGGTGTCCGGAGTCATTAGACCACTTCAATGAGACCCTTGTGCTAGACGGGTTTATTGGCTGTAGTTTGAATTAAGAGCAAAAAGTTGGTTTTGGGTACATGCTATGTTGAGTGAATGGACGACAAAGACTGTTCTATGGCTCATAACGAAATTCAAAAAAATACTTGCCGCAGTGAAGCATATTACGCATTTGAGAGACGCAGATAAGATAGTCGAAAGCTGCCAGGGTGCAAAATAAACTGGCCCAGCGATCAGCTTTCTTCAAAGCCCCAGAAAGGATCATGTCTCCAGTTGTCTGGGAAACCCATGGATGTCAGGTGAATATCTGGGTACCGCTCCAATAAAGTTTTCAGCCGTATATGCCAGGTTGATCCGGGATTAATCTGCCTCATGAAATAGTTAAGTATTGCCAATACGGCATAGAGACGACGGGTATAATCAACTCTTCGGTCGGGCGATGAATTTTCTGGTGTGACCCACTGAATATGTTTTGAAGTCGGTAGCTTGGGTTTTACCGATAGCTCCCTGTTCCAGAGCCTGGCATGATGAGCACAAATATTGCGCACAAAAGTCAATGTATGCAACCAGGAACTCATAAGTTCTGGGTAAAGGCCAAACGGCTTGCATATCGCTTTCTTGTCACGATCTTTTGCGATACCTGCAAAAAGCCGGGATAGCTGCCCCAGAGAAAGCTCTTCCATCATTGCCCAGCCCGGTGGCAGCTCAGGTGTGTCATATGTCAGGCCGTAATGTCTGAAATAATGCTCCTGCTTTCTCTTTTCAATCAGAGAGTGCTTTCTGGAGCTTGACAGAGAGCGGTGAGTTTCAATTCTATTTTTCTCTCGCTCAAAGTGTCGTTTCTCTTTGTCCATTTTATCTGTGACAAAGTCGATTAACCCGCCACTGCGCAAATAATCCCGTTTAAGCAGTCCTGTCTGGAGATACCAGTGAGGATTTTCATGGTTGATCGACATGGTATTGTTCAGGACAGCCCTGACAGCAACTTCCACTCTTTCAATACTGTCCATGGTTAGCAGGCGCAGCTCTCTGTCAAAGGCGTAGAGAGATATGATGTCGGTAAATTGAGTGTTACTTCTGAAGCTATGATCAGAGCACTCTGGCCGCTGGAATGGGCGCATATACGCGGAAAGCCGAAAATAGCTGATGACTTTAAGGTAGCTGCAGGCCGTTTCCGGATCATCAACATGAAGTCCTCGCTGGATAAGAACTTCCAGTTGTTCAGATATTGAGAGGGCAGGCTTATCGAAAGTGCGCATCAGAGCCAGAGTTAGTGAAAAGGCTCAATTTTAGAGGAATATGCAAGCTTATAAAACTAAAGGCAATAAAAAACCCGCTCAATTTGTGCTTACAAGTATAAAACCTGCAT
>CBDEWF010000014.1:0-44132 GCA_965243775.1 Sansalvadorimonas sp. | reverse complement strand
TGGCACCCGGAGGGCGGCTGGTTATTCCCGTAGGTGGTGGTGAACAGCACCTTTACCGGATTACCCGTACTGAAACAGGTTTTGAGAAAGAGTATTTAGAACCGGTACGGTTTGTTCCTCTTCTTGGTGGCACCATTCGTTAATTGTGTACTGTTTTTTCTTCAAATATTCAGGTTGTCTATGCATCTGAAATCTTCACTTCTTCTTTATCTTCGTGGTCTGGCAATGGGGGCTGCTGATGTTGTACCAGGCGTGTCGGGTGGCACCATTGCCTTTATTACCGGTATCTATGATCAACTGTTAGATAGCTTGAAAAGCTGTAACCCCATAGCGTTAAAGAAGTTGGCTTGTGACGGTTTTCAGGCTTTCTGGCAACATATTAACGGGACTTTTCTGCTTTTACTTTTTTCCGGTATTCTGACCAGTGTGTTTACCATCGCAAGGCTGGTGACCTGGCTGCTTGAAACCAGCCCGGTTCAGGTCTGGTCATTTTTCTTTGGACTGGTTCTGGTATCGGCTTGGCATATAGGTAAACAGTTAACCCTCAGTTCTCCCGCAGTTGTTGTCCCGTTAGCAGCCGGAGGGGTGATTGCCTGGACCATCGCGGGAACGACTCCTTTTGCCATGACAGGTGATATTAGCCTGCTGACCTACTTCTGGGCTGGGTCCCTGGCAATCTGTGCCATGATTCTTCCTGGCATTTCCGGCAGCTTTATTCTGTTGCTGCTGGGGTTGTATGGAGCAGTCATGACGGCGGTAAAAGAGTTAGACCTAGCTGTGTTGGCCGTTCTTACGGCGGGGTGCATAGTGGGATTGCTGCTTTTTTCACGGGTGTTGTCCTGGCTTCTGCACCATGTCAGAACCTATACGCTGGCATTTTTGGTGGGGTTAATGCTGGGTTCACTGAATAAAATCTGGCCTTGGAAGGAAACCCTGACAACCCGTATTAGCAGCCAAGGAGTGGAGGTTCCTTCGCTACAGAGCAATGTTCTGCCACTTGAATATTCCAATGTGACAGGGGAACCTGCACACCTGCTAAGCGCTATAACTTTGATGGTGCTGGCTTTTGTTATAGTTTTCGCTCTGGAGTGGGCTGCAGCCCATGATTTGTTTCGCTCTGAGGATGAAATGGAGAAGTAGTTTTTGGTTGTCATAAACAGTTGTTTGGTCATTTAGATACCCAAAACTGCAATCGATACAATAGAAAAACTTGTGGATTAAGGGTGAATAAGCAACTTTTTTAAGAATATTTAATCCTAACATGCATGTTTTTTATTCTTTATAGTAATTCTCGGAGTGTTTTCTTGTGTATAAGGGGGAATAGGAACAGTGTGAAGACAGCTATATTTCCAAGCCATTTTCATTTGAGTGTTTGCTCAAGAATTATAAGTGTCAGCTTGGTGATACTGGCTCTGGTTGCCTGTTCATCAGCCCCTGTTGATATTCCTATCAGCTCCAGAACCCGGCCAAAAACAGTCACCTGGGGTGCACATATAGTCAGTCCGGGAGAGACTCTCTACACCATTGCCTATAGCTACGGGCAGGACTTCCACAGGTTAGCATCCATTAACAATATTCGTGCACCTTATACAATCTATCCAGGCCAGAAGCTGCGGCTGGGAGGTTCTCCCAGCCGCATTACATCCGCGAAGAAACCTTCATCCTCAAAAGCGGTCGCAGCCACTTCACAATTACGCTCGGCAGGAGTAAAGTCCGCGCCGAACAAAAAACAACCAGTGAAAAAAAACAGTCCACAGCCATCAGGAGCCGGGAAAGGCAAATGGCAATGGCCCGCGTCGGGCAAAGTGATCTCTCGCTTTCTGTCTTCGGGGCGGACTTACAAGGGTGTTGCTATTGAAGGTCGTATCGGAGAACCTGTAGTGGCTACTTTGGGAGGGGAAGTTGTTTACTCCGGTGGTGGGCTGACAGGTTACGGCAACCTGTTGATCATTAAGCACAATAAAAGCTATCTGAGCGCATACGCCCATAACAGGGTACTGCTTGTCAAGGAAGGTGACAGGGTTAAAGCAGGTCAGCAGATAGCCGAATTAGGTTCTACAGGGACTAATGAGCCAAAGCTGTACTTTGAAATACGGCGCAATGGTAAGCCTGTTGATCCTCTTCTTTTCTTGCCGAAACGTTGAGGTGTCAGTATTCGAAGTAACGATTTGGCATATAAAAGACGGACCTCGTAAGAAAGGTCGTCGATACAGCCTGAGGCTGTTCGGCTGTGAGTGGGACCAATTAAATTAAGGCTGGCACTTATGGCACTGAAAAAGGAAGAGACTGATCTGACTGCAGTGAGTGATGACCTGAACCAAGGAATGGAATTCGAGGCAGGTCAACCGAAAGAAGTCACGGGTTCAGATTTGGAGTTGTCTCAACAAACAGTGGTACCTAAAGCGGCATCTTCTACTTCCACCGGCTCTGCAGGCCGGGTAAGGGAGGAGGATGCTTTCTATAAGTCTCTTGATGCAACCCAGATGTATCTCAATGAGATTGGTTTCTCGCCTTTATTGACCCCTGAGGAAGAGGTGCATTTTGCCCGTCTTGCTCGCAAGGGCGTTGATGCGGGGCGACGCCGGATGATTGAGAGTAACCTGCGTCTGGTGGTCAAAATTTCCCGGCGTTATGTCAATCGCGGACTTTCCCTGCTGGATCTGATTGAAGAGGGTAACCTCGGTTTGATCAGGGCAGTGGAGAAGTTTGATCCGGAAAGAGGCTTTCGTTTCTCGACCTACGCTACCTGGTGGATAAGGCAGACTATAGAACGGGCGATTATGAACCAGACCCGGACTATTCGCTTGCCAATTCATGTGGTAAAAGAGCTGAATGTTTACCTGCGTGCGGCCCGGGAGTTAACCCAGAAGCTTGATCATGATCCAACTCCAGAAGAGATTGCCAATCTTCTGGATAAGCCGGTGGATGATGTTAAACGCATGCTCGGTCTGAATGAACGGGTGACATCGGTGGATACCCCTTTAGGGCATGATTCCGATAAATCTATTCTGGATACTATCTCTGATATTCGTGAGAGCGATCCGGCCGTACTGCTTCAGGACAGTGATTTGAATGACAGCATTGATAAATGGCTGTGTGAGCTTTCTGAGAAGCAGCGTGAAGTTGTAGCGCGCCGGTTTGGCCTGAGAGGCTATGAAACCAGTACCCTTGAAGAGGTGGGCAAGGAGATTGGTTTGACCCGGGAGCGTGTGCGACAGATCCAGGTTGAAGCCTTAAAACGGTTACGGTTGATCCTCGAAAAGCAGGGTTTGACCAGTGACTCTCTCTTTAGTGGTGGGTGACAGTGTTCTGCAGTAAGTAGTGCTGGAAGCACTATTCAAAGAAAGCCGTGGATTTGCCACGGCTTTTCTTATTCGTGTGCCGGGCATGTTGCACAGTTTGGGGGTGAAAGTCCCCTGTCCAGCCAGATGAGGGCGAAGGACTAGCGAAGCACGAGGTTTGCATCGCGAGGTGTAGGCTGAAGGCAGTGTGGAGCAAAACTGCGAGCTGACGAACAGAAACCGGATATGAGGCTGTCTGCGTGGGGACGAGTCAGCGTTTGATGACAAAGTCCCTTACTCATCCGGACACGTAGGCAGTAGATCCGGCAGTTGTGCAGTGAAGGCGGTGTGACTTACCCCGGGAGGTCTGTGTGGTGTCTGATATTTCAGACTGAGGTCATCGTAAGGTGATCTGATCGCCATGCAGAAGTCAGCAGACGGCATAGTAGTTGACCTTGGTCAGCGAAGGCCTGAACGGTACAGAGTGGTGAGTAGTTTTTACTTTTCGATACATCGGACGCAGGCAAAGACCAGCGAATACTGGTGCTCATATCAAGTGGTAACGGCGGAACCGGGAACTGCGAGATGATGAGAGCTGAGATTGTATCGGCACTGTAAGATTACGAAAACCCGGCGGGTGGTACGAGCCAGATGCCTTGTATCACTGACCCTGTTATTGCCATGTTTGTGGTAATAGCAGACGCTCAACTGGCCGAAACGCCCAGTACGGACCCGTACGCTGGGTGTTGTGGGAGGAGTGGAGCCGTGAGGCTCCACCCTATCCCGATTATTTGACAAATTCAAGTCTGCTTCGCTCTGTTCAGATGTCTGTCTGTAAGGCTATGATCGGTCTTATTACCGTAGGAGGAGGGGTTTGTTGTGGACGCATTGGAGTTGTTGCTAAGCAGGGTGTCGAGTTCGGTTTTAATGGAGCCGGGCCCAACAGCAAATGAAGTTGATCTGTTAATTCAGGCTGCTTCCAGAGCGCCGGATCATGCCAGGCTTCGGCCATGGCGGTTTATCCAGGTTTCCGGTGACCGGCTGGCAGATCTTGGGGATCTGTTGGTTCAGGCTGCCTTGTCACAGGATGACGCTCTGTCCGAAGGGCAGATCGAGCGATTGCGGCAAGCTCCCCTGCGGGCACCAATGCTTCTACTTCCAGTTCTGGTTTATTCTGAGCATGCAAAGGTACCGGAGGAGGAACAGCTGCTGTCTCTCGGGGCTGCTGTAGGTAATCTGCTTAATGCAGCTTATGCGCTGGATATTGGGGCAATGTGGCGAACAGGACCGGTGACTTATGAGCCTAAGTTGGCTGAAGCATTGGGGCTTGGGGAGAATGAAAAATTATATGGTTTTATCTACCTGGGTACACCAGTACGGCGAACAGGACCGGTGACTTATGAGCCTAAGTTGGCTGAAGCATTGGGGCTTGGGGAGAATGAAAAATTATATGGTTTTATCTACCTGGGTACACCAGCTACGGCTCTGAAGCCTGTTCCGGAAATTGATCCTGCCTATTTCCTGTCAAGCTGGTAAGGATAATTGTTTTTGTGGCAGGGAATGTCGCTTGTGCTTTCAGTCGTTGTTATCAAAGGACCGTATTTGTCAGCAGCTTGTCTTTTTTGCCCGGTTATCCTTTTTTTTGTGTTAATTCGAATTTATTAGATCTCTAAAGAATAAGAATAGGATAAGGCGATTTCTAATTGGTGGGCTTTCTGGAGTTTCTTCCCTATATGCTAGTGGGAGGAGAAATTCCATTTTCTCTTGGTAATACGTTGCGGGAGTAATACGTTATGGGCGCATTTAGGGATTTGCTTGAAGCTCTTGGAGGTGATCACCGTCTAATTGGAAAAATGCAGGATGGAGTAGATATTGCGGGAGTCAAGAAGGTGGATCAGAATCTTCTTGAAGGCATGTATTCCTTGGCATTTAATCATTTTCAGGCTGGAAATTATGACAAAGCAAGCCAATTGTTTCTCTACCTTTCCTTTCATGATCATACCGATGTTCGTTTTGTAAGTGGCTACGGGACGTGCTGTTTTCGTATTGGCAAGCTGGAACAGGCTGAAGCGGTACTGAAACAGGCTGTTGAGCTAAATGCTTCTGATCCTGGGCCAGCCCTTAACTTGGCCCATACCTACGACGCTCAGGGGAAGGAGGCAGAGGCCAGAGATGCGCTATTTATGGTAATGGCCAGAGCTGCTCAAAATGATCAATATAAGCCTTTGGCACAGATTGCCAGCAACATGATGGATAGGCTGGCACCGCCAGCAGGAGAGTAATATGACGGGAGCAATAGGTCAGAATCATCATGTTGGAAGGCATGAGCAATACCAGAAGCTGGCAGAAAATGAAGCTCTGCCGCAACAGGTTGGAGCTGGTGTGGTGGGTACCCCTAACTCCTTCAGTTACTACCAGCCTGCTGCTCAGACCACAGCGGGTGATTCCCGCATTACCCCATTAGCCCAGCCACAGCCGGGTTCTGCTAATGTTTTGGGGTCTATGGATACTAATGATTTGCTGGCACAGCTGAATGGACTGAGGCTTGAGTCAGAAGAGCGTACTCTGGAGGCCCAGGAGCAATCAACTCTAGCCAACAGAGAGTCCAGGCAGGCACAGCGGGAAAAACGTATTAAGGATCTGGAAAACCAGCTGAGTCGTAGTGATCACAGTAAGAAAGACAAATGCGCTACAGCCAAAATAGTGCTCGGAGCACTGTTGGGGCCAGCAGGTGTCGGCCTGATGCTGTCAGGTATCCAGGACAAGAAGGCCATTAAAGCCACTGAAAATGCCCATAACAAGATGTTGCAGTTCCACTTTGGTGCTGGTTACCAGGATGTGGCAAGCTTTGAAAAGGAATATGCCAAAGACCATGTTAAAGATAAATTGCTGGGGCAACCCCTTGATCAGCCGAAGCACCAAGCCAAGCTGAACGAATTGAAAGATAAGGGGGTCATTGATGCTGATTTACATGCAGATCTTAGCAAAATGGTTGCAGAGGGAGCTTCACCTGACGCCATCCATGACCGGATTTTAAATGATGCCATTACTGCTTATGTTGACCAAGTTCCACCGGATCAACATAACGCTATTTTTGGTAAAGGAGATATTCCGAAGGTTAATGGTAAAAAAATGATTGATGATGATATTCAATCTGTAAAAAGGGATTTGGCTGAGGCTCAAGCCACTCAGGATAGTGGAATGGACTATAAAGACATTCTTGCACTGATGGCGCAGCTGGAACAGCAGGAAGAGATGGAGAAGGTTCTGCGTGAAGTGCAGGAAAATCTTCAGGGAGTGCCGGGTGAGGTTGCAACCGCAGCCCAAAGTCAGCAAGCGCAACTGGGTCAGATGCAGAACCATATCTGACTTTAATTTACCCCCAAAAAACCGGATGTTTATCCGTTTTTTTGGGGGTAGATTATGTGTCTCTAGTCAATCCAGGTGATGACATGCTCTTCCCAGTCTTCCTCGGGAATTTGGTTGTCAGCAATTACCCGGTCTTTCACGGATATTCCAGCCAGATGAACAGTCTCTGTTGTACCGGAAACGAGTGGGTGCCATTCCGGGAGGTCCTTGCCTTCAGAAATCAGACGGTATGCACAGGTGGCAGGCAGCCAGTGGAACTCGGGAACATGCTCCGGCTTCAGCCAGATACAGTTGGGAACTTTGTCATTACGGGTTTCATATATGGTGCAGCGGCAATTCTCTTCTTTCAGGTAGTGGCAGACGAGATCGGTGTAATAAACATCACCGGTTTCCTCGTCTTCCAGCTTTTGCAGGCAGCACCGGGCGCAGCCATCGCAGAGTGATTCCCACTCTTCACGGGACATCTGTTCAAGGGTTTTGGTTTGCCAGAAAGGCAAATGATCTAGCTGTTGTTCCATGTAAGGTGTGATGTTCATTGTGGATCGTTAAAACAGAGCAGTTCATCGGGCAGGGTGATCATATAATCATCCTGTTCCTCTTGAATTGGCATCTGTAGATAATAGCCCTGGCTTGAGATTTTGCTGCGAATCTCTCCAGTATCAACATGGGCCAGCTGGCGTTCTGGAGTCAGGAGAAGATCCATAACATGTACGGGCATACCCAGTAGCTGGTTCAGTCCCTCTGGAATGCTCTCCAGCCCCTTAAGCTTGTTGATGTACAGATAGAGTCCGGGTTTCTTTTCTGTTTTGTAGACGGAAACCACCATTTTCATAGTGATGACTCTCTCTCTTTGCCATTAATGGAAAATTTCATACTGTTCAGGTGGTTAACCAGTGGTTCCAGAACTTCTGCCCTACGCCAGCCGTCAAGGTTCTCAGGCATAACGAAGTGCCCGCTTTCAAGCCAGTTGCGCAGCAATTTTCCAGTATAAGGTTTGGCAGGAACCAGCTCTGGGATGAGTCCCAAGTCCAGGGCCCTGTTTTTACAAAATGCCTTGATAGCTTCCACACAAGGTTGAACTTTCTTGGGTAAAGGGCCTGAAGGTGCTTCTGGCCACTGGTCGCTGGGAGCATTCTTGCCTTTCTGTATCAGTCTCAGGATATCTGAGCCGAATTGGCGAACTGTTTGAGGTTTAAGGTTTTTGTTACGCCGAAGATCGTGAATACTTGCAGGCTGGTAGCGTGCTAACTCCCAGAGTGCTCTGGTTGGTACCAGCCGATTTCTGGAAAGGTTTCTGGCCCGTGCCTCGGTTTCACGCCAGAAGCAGAGTGTTTTTAACACAGCCAGCTGCTGGGGGCGTAACTGCCAGGCGAGTTTGACATCCCGCCATGCCTCCTCGGGATTGGTATCTGTACCAACAGATAACACCTGCCTTTGGCAGTCTTCACTGTGCCATTGCAGAAAACCCTTCTGTTTTAGTGTATTCAGCAGTATTGGATAAGCCTGCCCCAAGTAAAAAACGTCCAGGGCCGCATAGTTAACCTGAGCTCCACTCAGTGGACGGGCGAGCCAGTCAGAGCGGGTCTCCCCCTTGGGCACATTGACATTAAGCAGAGAAGCAATAAGGCGTTGATAGCCAATGCTGAAATCCAGTCCGGCATAGGCGGCAGCTATCTGGGTATCAAAGATGTTGATTGGCAGCTTACCAAGCAGGTGGCGAAACAGCTCAAGATCTTCTCCCATGGCATGCATAACCTTGGTAATCTTTGGATCAGCTAGAATACCGCGAAAAGGATCCCAATTATTGATGGCTAAGGGGTCAATGAGCCAGACATCATCTTTGATACCAACTTGAATCAGGCCGGCAATGGGCCAGAAAGTCTTAGTTCTGACAAACTCCGTATCCAGAGTCAGCCAGCTATGCTGCTGCCATTGTTGGGCGGCATTGGCGAGCTGGTCATTATCGGTCAGCCAGTGAATACGGGGTTGAGGCATGCAGGTTCCAGAACATGTAAAACTAGCAATTATACGGAGAACCTGCTGCTTGTTCTATCAGCTGCTTTCAGATAATGATTGTGAGGAACATGGTTATATGATGACCTCACTCAGCCAGACATCATGTTTGTTGCACATGCTCAGGGCATAAAGTGAACCACTATAGTTGCCCAGAACAAACTCTGAGACCGGTGCCAGATCGACCTCTGGATTGAACATTCTGTCGAACAGCAGGTTGAAGTTCTTATCAAGCAACTGGTGCTTAACAATATAATGTTCCCAGGGTTTCATCTCATGGGCAGTGGTAACGGTGACCTTCAGGGTATTGCTGCTCTTTTCGGTGGTGACATTGGGCAGGTGTCCTGCAGCTTTATGGCTCCAGTGTCCGGGGGAAGCTTCTGTGAAGTAGATTTTACCGGCCAGGGGGGTGGATGGAATGGCTCCGTAGGTGGTTCTTGATACGGGTATTAAGCTTGCGGCTGCCCCTGTCAGGCCAGCCTGTAAAAAAAATCGTCTGTCCAATTTTTCACCTCATTATCTGTCTGGGCTAGGCACAACTACTAATCCCTGTATCTCAAAGGCTGAAGTATTGTGGCGGAATCCGGAATCTGTTCCGGCTTTCTGAAGTAATGAGGTAAACATGGCTCAATCTGTTCATGGTCGCAATGTTCTGAAACTGGTTCTGGAATCTGGACGTAGCTGGAAGCGTGAAGAGCTGCTGCAGAAAATCGCAGCTGATTTTGGTGGTGATACACCGTTTCATACCTGTTCTGTAGAAGGGTTCAGCGCTGAGCAATTGATTGAGATGTTCCTTGGCAAGGGCAAACTGGTTGAAACCGCAGAGGGTATCACCGCTGATCCTTCCAAAATGTGCAATCACCACTGATTTTGCTCTTTCCGGGTGATGTTGTCACCCGGCCCCCCTTTTTTTTAGTTATTCCTGCATCATATCTGTTCCTGCCAGCTTATCTGTTAACACTGGATAGCGGTCAGGGGAGGGCAGTTCGTAGTGCCACCACTCGTAAGGGTGGCAGATGAACCCGGCTGTATGCATCAGGCCGGCCAGCAGCAGGCGGTTGTGAAGGGCTTTTCTGGAGATATCAACATTGTTGTGATGAGCCAGCTCCCGAAAATCATCAAATCCAGTTCCCATATCCAGAAGTTCCCCTCCATCTGCTGATCTGAGAGTCAAATCCACTGCAATTCCCCTACAGTGGGTGCGCGGGCCGTTGTCCGGCGGGGAAATATAACGGGCATCTGGATGGTAATCCCAAAGTCTTTGCTGGGCCTCGAGGGGGCGAAAGACATCCCAGATGTGGAGCTCCATTCCGAGCTTGATAGCTCCTTTTCTGGCTGTTTCCAGGCAGGTTGCAGCATCCCGGTGCAGACAGGCAAGAGACTTCTGGTAAACCTGCTTGCCAGTGAAGTTGTTGGTGCCAGCAAGGCGCAGGTCGATACTCTGTCCCTGTACTTCGGATGTCAGGGGGATCAGAGATTCCAGCATGGTGACCCCGGTGAAGAATGTTATGACTTAGTAATCATAGGTTAGTGGTGTGGTTTAGATGGGGCAAAGACTATCTGCTCGAAAAGAAGGGCTGTGTTGAGGAAGGAGGCAGACCTACTTCCATGATATCTGCACAGATGGGTTTGGACAGACTGGAGATCTCTACATGCCATTCACTGTGGCAGCTGGGACATCTCAGGGATATGGTGCCCAGCTTCTGGCTTTCCAGTTGTGCCATAGAGACTTCAAGATGACCGCTACAGCCGTGATGGCAAGACCAGTTGACTGCACGGTCATCCCAGACAGCTTCAAAATAGATGCCGTCATGATAAAAGCCATCAAAGCGTGGACTGCTCATTACTTCCTGTAGTGCCGGTTTCCCAAAGCCTTGAGGCGATTAATATGGGGATTGGCCAGCCTGAACTCTGTGGCCTTAATCCGCGCCAGGGTATGTTGATATTCGTCTTGTATCCGCCTCTGGCAAGAGATTACTGGGGATTGACGTCGGCAGGTGCTGGCATAGTTCTCAATTCTGCTAACTGCAGCCTCCATTTCAGTCCAGCTGGCGAATGGCTGCCTGGGATTATAGGGCTCGTACTTGAAAGGGTAATGGCTGCATCCTGCAAGAGATGCAGTGGCAAGGGCTGCCATGATCAGGCGGAATCCTTTCCAGAACATCGTGAACCTCTCTGGTGTACAAATTATTAGTCCGTTATCTA
The DNA here is from genome assembly GCA_965243775.1 of Sansalvadorimonas sp. Taxonomy (GTDB): domain Bacteria; phylum Pseudomonadota; class Gammaproteobacteria; order Pseudomonadales; family Endozoicomonadaceae; genus Sansalvadorimonas. The sequence continues at coordinate 33,264 of CBDEWF010000014.1, read as the reverse complement.
CGAGTATAGCTACTGAGACAGCCTGATGACTGGGTTTTGGTGTCGAGGGTTTGTCATTTCCTGGCCCGACCAGTCAGCCTCATGTTCAGGATCTCGACACCCAGCGAGAATGCCATCGCGAAATAGATATAGCCTTTGGGGATATGGAAAGAGAGACCATCAGCCACCAGTGAAACCCCTACCAGAATCAGGAAGCTTAATGCCAGCATCTTCAGTGTCGGATGGCGTTCCACAAAGTCGCCAATCGGTCCGGCTGCAAACATCATAACTACAACGGCAATAACAATAGCCAGGATCATCACAGGCAGATGGTCAGCCATACCTACTGCAGTAATAACGGAATCTAGAGAAAAAATAATGTCCAGCAGGGCTATCTGTATAAGAGTCGTCAAAAAGCCGGATAAAACCTTTGGCTGGTTTGATGGTTGCTGATCTTCAAAGGTGGCATGGATCTCATGGGTGCTTTTTCCAAGCAAGAACAGGCCGCCCCCAAACAGGATAATATCCCGGCCTGATACCCCGTGCTCAAAAGCGTAGAAAAGTGGTTCAGTCAGGCTGATTACCCAGGCAATGGACAGTAACAGTAGGATCCGGGTGATCATGGCCAGCAACAGGCCCAGAGTTCTGGCTCTGGACCGCTGGTGCTCAGGAAGGCGGCCTGCCAGGATGCTGATGAAGATGATATTGTCGATTCCGAGCACGATTTCCAGGGAGGTGAGGGTGAGCAGGGATACCCATGCCTGCGGATCGCTTAGCCATTCCATGAAAATTGCTCCGGGACGTTACTCTTTTTCTTATAGCAGAAACCACAACGCCACTGATTTCAATGGCGCTGTGTCATATCCGAAATAATTTGGAGTGAATGGTTAAACCGGGTAGTCACGCTTGGTGGGGCCAGTATAGAGCTGGCGTGGACGACCTATACGGTAGCTGCCGCTGATCATTTCATGCCAGTGGGCAATCCAGCCAGGTGTACGGCCGGTGGCAAAGATCACAGTAAACATCTCTACTGGTATACCCAGAGCTTTCAGAATGATACCGGAGTAGAAGTCAACATTGGGATAGAGCTTCTTCTCAACAAAATAATCATCTTCAAGAGCGATCTGTTCCAGACGTTTGGCGATTCTGAGCTGAGGATCGTTTTCAATGCCCAGTTCTGCCAGAACTTCATCACAAGTTTGCTTCATCACTCTAGCGCGTGGGTCAAAGTTTTTGTAAACCCTGTGACCGAAGCCCATCAGGCGGAATGGATCATCTTTGTCTTTAGCGCGCTTGATGAAAGTATCTATATTTTTCTCGTCACCAATTTCATCAAGCATCTTCAGTACGGCTTCATTGGCACCACCGTGTGCTGGCCCCCATAGTGCAGCAATGCCGGCGGCGATACAGGCGAAGGGGTTGGCGCCACTGGAGCCGGCCAGTCTTACTGTTGAGGTGGATGCATTTTGTTCGTGATCAGCATGGAGCAGGAATATGCGATCCATGGCCCGGGCCAGAACGGGGTTAACTATGTAGTCCTCACAGGGAGTGGCAAACATCATGCGCAGGAAGTTGCCACCATAGGTCAGATCATTACGTGGATAGATAAATGGCTGGCCAATGGAATATTTGTAAGCCATGGCTGCCAGTGTCGGCATCTTGGAAATCAATCTGTAGGCAGTTACTTCACGGTGACGCTCATTAGTGATATCCAGTGAATCATGATAAAAGGCAGAAAGTGCTCCTACCAGACCACACATAATCGCCATTGGATGAGCATCCCGACGGAAACCTTTCAGAAAGGCAATCATCTGCTCATTCACCATGGTGTGGTGCAGGATAGTGGAATTAAATTTATCCCGTTCCTTTTTATCAGGCAGGTCTCCATAGAGAAGGAGATAACACACTTCAAGGAAGTCAGAGTTTTCAGCCAGCTGTTCAATGGGGTAGCCCCTGTGGAGCAGAATGCCTTTATCACCATCTATATAGGTAATTGCTGATTCACAGGATGCTGTTGATACAAAACCAGGGTCGTAAGTAAAGATTCCATTGCTGGTGAGTTGTCGTACGTCAATGACGTTGGGTCCAAGAGTTCCGCTATGAACCGGCAGTTCCAGGGACAGGTCACTACCTTCTATGGTTAGCCGCGCATGCTTCTCAGCCATGGGCCCTCCTGCTTGTACTGTCTGTTTATGTAGTTACTTTTATTGTGTGAGGTATTGGAGCCAGATTGTCGTATTTTATCTATTTATTACGGCTCTGAAATATGCTGGGTGAGCCCAACTATAGAGAGATTAATGTTTTTGTCAAACGGCATGGAAATAAGAAAAAACATTCTTTACCAGATGTTGAATTATTAAATCCCGGTTATTTCCGAACAATTAAGGAAGATAGTGGGCAGGCACAGGTAATTAATAATAAGAGCATTATCAATGCAGGTTCTGATCCATGAAAACGCCTCCTTGTGGCAGTCTGTGCGGGCTGTCCTATGTCGTTGTAATTAAAAACCGAAATAGCTATACTCCGCCCCGAAAGTGAGTGGTTGTTGGTGCCTATGCTGGGAGTATAAAACCGACAATGCAATCTCGACGAGATGATTATTTGAGTTAGCTACTTGAGCTAGTTATTAGAGTTAGATTTTTGCACAATTCTAAGAGCCTGATCAGGCCACAGGGTGTAAACCGTGAATAGCAATAGACCAGTCAATCTCGATTTGACAACAATAAGGTTCCCCCTGCCTGCACTGACATCAATTCTGCACCGTATCTCGGGCGTGATTCTATTTGTGGGCATCGCTTTCCTGCTCTACGGACTGGATCTGTCACTGGCTTCCAGTGAGGGTTTTCAACAGTTAGCAGGGTATCTGAAATCACCACTGGCAAAGTTTATTGTCTGGGGGCTGCTGACGGCTCTTGGTTATCACTTTGTTGCCGGAATCAAACATCTGCTGATGGATGTCGGGATCGGAGAGGGTAAAGAGTCCGGTCACAAGGCGTCAATAATGACATTGGTTCTGGCGGTTGTATTGAGTGTGCTTGCGGGAGGCTGGGTATGGTAACCAATATTACAAACCTGTCCCGCAGTGGGCTTTATGACTGGATGGTGCAGCGGGTAACGGCTGTTGTGCTGGCAGCTTATACCCTGTTCATGGTGATCTGGCTGCTATCCCAACCTGAAGTCGGTTATCAGTTCTGGAAAGAGCTGTTTGAGCAGACCTGGATGCGTATCTTCAGTCTTATGACTCTATTTTCTCTCGGTGCTCATGCCTGGATAGGGATGTGGACTATTTCTGGTGATTATCTTAATGAGCGGGCTTTGGGCTCCAAGGCACTTGTTGTTCGGTTTCTGTTCCAGGCGCTGTGTGGTTTGGTCATGTTCAGCTATCTGGTCTGGGGTGTTCAGATTCTCTGGGGGCTTTAAGGGATGTCAAAGATTCGCACACTGACGTTTGATGCGATTGTTATTGGTGGGGGAGGGGCTGGCATGCGTGCAGCTCTGCAGCTGACAGAGGCTGGCATCAGTACCGCTTGTATCACCAAGGTTTTTCCTACCCGTTCTCACACCGTCTCTGCACAGGGTGGTATCACCTGTGCTATAGCCAGTGATGATCCCAATGATGACTGGCGCTGGCATATGTACGACACCGTAAAGGGGTCTGACTATATCGGCGACCAGGATGCCATTGAATATATGTGCTCTGTTGGTCCTCAGGCTGTCTATGAGCTTGACCATATGGGCTTGCCTTTTTCCCGTACAGAAGAGGGGCGGATTTATCAGCGTCCCTTTGGTGGTCAGTCCAAGAACTATGGCGAGGGTGGCCAGGCTGCTCGAACCTGTGCCGCAGCAGACCGAACCGGCCATGCACTGCTGCATGCCCTGTATCAGGGTAACCTGAAAGGTGGAACAGCTTTCCTGAATGAATGGTACGCAGTAGATCTGGTGAAAAATCAGGCCGGGCAGGTGGCGGGTGTCATTGCCATCTGCATTGAAACAGGTGAAGTGGTTTACGTAAAAGCCAAGGCTACAGTTATGGCGACCGGTGGTGCTGGTCGCATCTATGCTTCCACGACTAATGCTCTGATCAATACTGGCGATGGTGTCGGTATGGCTCTCCGTGCCGGGTTTATGGCCCAGGATATGGAAATGTGGCAGTTCCACCCTACAGGTATTCATGGTGCCGGGGTGCTGGTCACTGAAGGTTGTCGTGGTGAGGGTGGTTACCTGATCAATGCTGACGGCGAGCGTTTCATGGAACGCTATGCTCCCAATGCCAAGGATCTTGCCGGCCGGGATGTAGTGGCTCGCTCTATGATTATCGAAATCATGGAAGGTCGTGGTGCCGGCCCTAATAAAGATCATGTCCTTCTGAAGCTTGATCACCTGGGAGAAGAAACACTATCCCTCCGATTGCCGGGTATCTGTGAACTGTCCAGAACCTTTGCCCATGTCGATCCGGTCAAAGAGCCTGTACCAGTGGTGCCAACCTGTCACTATATGATGGGCGGTATCCCCACCAATATCGGAGGGCAGGCCCTGATGCAGAACGCTGCCGGTGAAGATGAGGTTGTAGAGGGGCTCTATGCCTGTGGTGAAGCTGCTTGCGTATCCGTCCATGGTGCTAACCGCCTCGGTGGTAACTCGCTTCTGGATCTGGTGGTGTTTGGTCGTGCAGCTGGTCTGCAGATCGAAAAAAGTCTGAAAGATGGCTTTGACTCGGTTGATGCCAGTGAGTCTGATATTGAAATCGCCGTGGGGCGCCTTAACCGCCTGAATAGTTCAACGTCCGGTGAAAAAGTGGCGGATGTTCGCAAGGACCTGCAAAATATTATGCAGCTGCACTTTGGTGTGTTCCGGGAGGAGGCCACCATGCAGGAGGGCCTCAAGAAACTGGATGAGCTGAAGGTACGGTTGGAAAATACTTATCTTGTTGACAAGAGCAAGGCGTTCAATACCGCACGTATCGAGGCCCTTGAGCTTGATAACCTTTATGAAGTCGCTTACGCCACGGCTGTTTCTGCTTATGAACGCAAGGAATCCCGTGGAGCCCATGCCCGTAATGATTACCAGGAGAGAGATGATCAGAACTGGCTGAAACACTCCCTGTATTTCCCTGCGGAGAAAAGGGTTGGCAAGCGGGATGTTAACTTTGCACCCAAGACAGTGGAGGCCTTCCCTCCAAAGGCGCGAACCTACTAAGGGTAAGGGGGAGAACGAGCATGAGTTTGAAAGTGAGCGTCTACCGCTATAACCCTGAACAGGATAAAGCGCCGTGGATGCAGGATTTTGACGTTGATATTCCGGAAGGAAAGGATCTGATGGTTCTGGATGTCCTAGCCCTGATCAAGGAGCAGGATGACAGTCTTGTTTATCGTCGCTCCTGTCGTGAAGGAGTTTGTGGCTCCGATGGCATGAATATCAGCGGTACCAATGGTCTGGCCTGTATCACGCCCCTTTCCGAGGCCGCACCTAAAGGCAAGCTGGTACTCAGGCCACTGCCTGGCCTGCCGGTTATTCGGGATCTGGTGGTGGATATGGCTCTTTTTTACAAACAGTATGAAAAGATCCGTCCTTACCTGATTAACGATACTCCGCCACCGGCTATTGAGCGGTTGCAGAGTCCGGAAGAACGGGAGAAACTGGATGGTCTCTATGAGTGCATCCTGTGTGCCTGCTGTTCAACATCCTGCCCATCTTTTTGGTGGAACCCGGATAAATTTGTTGGACCGGCCGGCTTGCTTCAGGCTTATCGATTCCTGGCTGATAGTCGCGATATGGCAACCAGTGAGCGGCTCTCTGAACTGGATGACCCGTTCAGTGTATTTCGCTGTCGGGGTATTATGAACTGTGTCAATGTCTGTCCGAAGGGGTTAAATCCTACCAGGGCAATTGGCCATATTCGCAACATGCTGCTGGCCAATGGAACCTGAGCTTCCTGCATGACAAGACCGGACTCAGGTATGCAGTTTTTTTCTGGACAGCAGCTCAGTCTGGTACACAGTTAATAGTGTGGTTTGAAATATGGGATGCAGTTGTTGTAGGCACTTAGCAGGTGATTTTACCTGTTGTAAATGCCTATAATAATCACGATTTTACGGTGGGGTGGCGATACCCCCGCACTGATTACAAAGGCCATGCTTACCAGGTATGGCCGGTCGAGACAGAGTGACGATATGGGAGAGCCGGCTTGGCACTGTTTTCCCGGTAAATAACAAGTGTCTCGAATGGTTTAACCAACAGGGGCGACCGGACAAAATCCGGACTATCTGTAGGAGCCGGAATTTAACATGAACAGTGACCTTGGTTTGTGCCTGGTTTGTGAACGTTGAATGCCTGGCAAGGTCAGCCGGCAGATAGCGCCCCGTACATCTGGGGTGACAGAGACTATGCAGGATAGTGTTATGCAGCGGATGTGGCAGACTGCCCATCTATCAGGGGGTAACGCTGCATACGTGGAAGAGCTCTATGAGCGCTATCTGCGTGATCCTAATGGCGTGCCAGAACAGTGGCGCGACTACTTTGCTGGCTTGCCTCAGTTGCATGGGGTAGAGTCCGGCGATGTTCCGCACTCAACCGTTCGCGAAAATTTTGTCCGGCTGGCCCGTAACCGGCAGAGGTTGCAGCCAGTCGCTGCCCGCTCGGTCAGCAGTGAGCATGAAAAGAAACAGGTGTTGGTTCTGCGCCTGATCAATGCCTATCGTGTTCGTGGACACCAGAAAGCCAACCTTGATCCCCTGGGCCTGATGGTACGTGCAGAGGTGCCTGATCTCTGCCTGGAGCACCATGGTCTGTCCGAAGCTGATGTTGATATCCCGTTCCAGACCGGATCGCTGTTCTTTGGTCAGGAGGAGGCGACCCTTGGCGAGATCCGTGATCTGCTTGAATCAACCTACTGCGGCTCTATTGGTGCGGAGTTCATGCATATTGTGGATACCCGCCAGCGTCGCTGGTTCCAGCAGAAGCTGGAGAATGTGCGTGGCAAACCGGCGATCAGTGTAGATGCCCGTGTCCATGTTCTTGAACGCCTGACTGCAGCAGAGGGCTTGGAAAAGTACCTGGGTACGAAATACCCGGGTACCAAACGTTTCGGTCTGGAAGGTGGTGAGTCTTTGATTCCCATGCTGGATGAAATGGTTCAGCGTGCCGGTGCCGGTGCGGCCAAGGAAGTGGTTATTGGCATGGCGCACCGTGGTCGTCTGAACGTGCTGGTCAATATTCTTGGCAAAAACCCCTCCGATCTTTTTGATGAATTTGAAGGCAAGATCAACCTGCATTCCAAGAATGGTTCCGGTGATGTGAAATATCATCAGGGTTTTTCTTCCAATGTCATGACTCCAGGTGGTGAGATTCACCTCGCTCTGGCTTTCAATCCATCCCATCTGGAAATTGTCAGCCCTGTTGTTGAAGGCTCTGTCAGAGCCCGTCAGGACCGCAGGGAAGACAGTGAGCGCGAACAGGTGTTACCTATCGCAATCCATGGTGATGCAGCTTTTGCCGGTCAGGGTGTGGTAATGGAAACCTTCCAGCTGTCCCAGACCAGAGCCTATGCTACCGGTGGAACCATCCATATCGTGATTAACAATCAGGTTGGCTTTACTACCAGCAAGCGGGAGGATGCGCGCTCCACGGAATATTGTACTGATGTTGCCAAGCTGGTAGATGCTCCCATTCTGCATGTGAATGGTGATGATCCAGAAGCGGTGGTGTTTGCCACCAAGCTGGCAGTTGATTACCGGAAAGAATTTAAACGGGATGTGGTCATTGACCTGGTCTGCTACCGTCGCCGTGGTCATAACGAAGCGGATGAGCCTTCCTCAACCCAACCGCTGATGTATAGCCAGATTAAAGTGCAGGAAACTACCCGTAACCTCTATGCCTGCCATCTGGTTGAACAGCAGTTACTGACTGCCGAACAGGCTGATGCCATGGTGGAAGACTTCCGGGAAAACCTGGTCAGTGGGCAGCACGTGGTCAAGAGTCTGGTGCGGGAGCCCAATACCAGACTTTATGTGGACTGGACTCCTTATTTGGGGCATGAGTGGACCGCCCGCCATGATACTCAGGTGGCTACCGGTTTTCTGCAAGAGCTTGGCCAGTCGCTCTGTAATATCCCTGAAGGGTTTGCCGTGCAGCGCCAGGTTGGCAAGATTCTGGATGACCGGCGCAAAATGGCTGCTGGTGCCCTGCCGATCAACTGGGGCATGGCAGAGCTACTGGCCTATGGCACTTTGTTGAAGGAAGGTCACCCGGTACGAATTACTGGTCAGGATGTTGGCCGGGGCACCTTCTCCCATCGTCATGCAGTACTGCATAACCAAAAAGATGCTTCTACTTATGTGCCCCTTAGCCATTTGGCTGAGGATCAGCCCAAGATGCAGATCTATGACTCTGTACTTTCGGAAGAAGCTGTTCTGGCTTTTGAGTATGGTTATGCTACTACACGACCCAAGTCGTTGGTTATCTGGGAAGCTCAGTTCGGTGACTTTGCCAATGGCGCCCAAGTAGTGATTGACCAGTTTATTACCAGTGGTGAGTCTAAGTGGGGGCGGCTTTGTGGTTTGACCATGTTGCTGCCTCACGGTTACGAAGGGCAAGGGCCGGAACACTCTTCAGCTCGTCTGGAGCGTTTCCTGCAGCTCTGTGCCGAACATAATATCCAGGTTTGTGTTCCAACGACACCAGCCCAAGTATTTCACATGCTACGCCGCCAGGTTTTGCGCCCCTTGCGCAAGCCACTGGTGGTCTTCTCTCCCAAGAGTCTGCTGCGCCATAAGCAGGCGGTATCTTCCCTAGAGGAACTGTCAGAAGGATCATTCCAGACCGTGCTGCAGGAAACAGACGAAACTGTCGATCCGGCAAAAGTTACCCGTATGGTGCTGTGCAGTGGTAAGGTCTATTACGATCTGAGAGACAGGCGCCGGGCAGAGAATCTTGACCATATTGCCATTATCAGAATTGAGCAGCTGTATCCTTTCCCGGAAGGAGATCTGCAAGATGTGCTGGCACAATATACCAACCTGGAATCAGCGGTCTGGTGTCAGGAAGAACCCATGAACCAGGGAGCCTGGTATTGCAGTCAGCATCATATGTACCGTGTAATTGCACGACATACTAACAACAAACTTACTCTACAGTATACCGGTCGTGACGCATCTGCAGCACCCGCCTGTGGGTACATGTCCATGCACGTTGAGCAGCAGAACAGACTGGTTGCCGACGCACTGGATATTAAATAAGCAGGCAAAACCCGGAGCGCAAGGAAACAGATAAATATGGCCACAGAAATCAAAGCCCCTGCCTTTCCCGAATCCGTAGCTGACGGAACTATTGCCGCCTGGCACAAAAAACCGGGCGAGAGCTGCAAAAGAGATGAGCTGCTGGCAGATATCGAAACGGACAAGGTGGTGCTGGAAATTGTAGCCCCGGCCAATGGTGTGTTGGCAGATATCGTCAAAGCGGAAGGTGAAACTGTTCTAAGTGAAGAGTTGATTGGTCACTTCAGTGCTGGCGAGTCTGCAGCAAAAGCCGTTACTGCTCAGGCAGAGCCTGCCCCCCAGGCCGCCAGCTCATCAGCTGCGGAACCCCTTTTAAGCCCCGCTGCCCGCAAAGCGGCAGAGGAACATGGTGTTAATCCGGCTGATATTATTGGTACCGGCAAGGATGGCAGAATTACCAAGGAAGATGTTTTGGCCCATGCCCGGCAAGCACCGGCTGAATCTTTTACCCAGACTACCCCTGCTCCGGCACCTGTAAAAGAAGTGCCTCCAAAACCGGCAGTGACATCAGCACCTGATGCACCAATATTTGATGGTGAGCGGGTTGAGAAGCGGGTACCCATGACCCGTTTGCGGGCCAAGGTGGCCGAGCGCTTGGTCCAGGCTCAGCAGACTGCGGCTATGTTGACCACGTTTAATGAAGTCAACATGAAGCCTGTGATGGAACTGCGCAAGCAGTACAAGGATATTTTTGAGAAGCGCCATGAAACTAAACTCGGGTTCATGTCGTTCTTTGTGAAAGCAGCGGTTGAAGCCCTTAAGCGACAACCGGTTGTGAACGCATCTATTGATGGTAATGATATTGTTTATCACGGCTATCAGGATATTGGAGTGGCGGTCTCCAGTGATCGTGGACTGGTGGTGCCGGTATTGCGCAATGCTGAGCATATGAGCCTTGCTGATGTCGAATCGACCATTCGCAATTTTGGGCTGAAAGCCCGTGACGGCAAGCTGTCTATCGACGAAATGACAGGTGGCACTTTCACTATCTCCAACGGTGGGGTGTTTGGTTCTCTGCTGTCAACGCCGATTCTGAACCCACCCCAGGCTGCCATCCTGGGTATGCACAAGATTCAGGAACGGCCTATGGTGGTGGATGGAGAGATCGTTATCCTGCCGATGATGTATCTGGCTCTCTCCTATGATCACCGTCTGCTCGATGGCAAGGAGGCTGTGACGTTCCTTGTTACCATGAAGGAACTGCTGGAGGACCCGGCACGTATGCTGCTGGATATTTAAGCTTGAATAGCAGCCGATTGATGTTTTATTGGAATCTGACATGACTGATAAATTTGACGTAGTAGTAGTCGGAGCTGGCCCAGCAGGTTATGTATGCGCCATTCGTGCAGCACAGCTTGGTCTTAAGACAGCCTGTGTTGAAAAGTGGGTAGATGCCAAGGGGAAATCCCTTCTGGGTGGCACCTGCCTGAATGTGGGCTGTATCCCGTCCAAAGCTCTTCTGGACAGTTCCCACAAGTACTACGAAGCCCAGAAACACTTTAAGCAGCATGGAATCAGTGTCGGTACTGTTGATATTGATGTGCCTGCCATGCTGGCTCGCAAGCAGAAGATCGTGAACAAGCTGACCACTGGCGTGAATGGTCTGTTCAAGGCTAATGGTGTGACCCTGCTTCAGGGATCCGCCATAGTGCTGGCCGGCAAGCAGGTTGAAGTCACCGGACCGGATGGTTCTGTATCAACTGTCAATGCCGAGAATGTGGTGATTGCAACAGGCTCCCAGCCTATTAACATTCCACCGGCACCGCTTGATGGCGACATTATTGTTGATTCCACAGGTGCCCTGGAATTCCAGGAAGTGCCAAAGCGCCTGGGTGTTATTGGTGCTGGTGTTATTGGTCTGGAACTGGGCAGTGTCTGGTCCCGCCTGGGCGCGGAAGTGACGGTTCTGGAGGCTCAGGAGAACTTTCTGGCCCTGGCCGATCAGCAAATTGCCCGGGAAAGCGCCAAAGTATTTAAAAAGCAGAATCTGGATATCCGCCTGGGAGCCCGTGTGGTTGGTTCCGAGAAAGGGAACGATGAAGTTATTGTCAACTACCTGGAGCCAGGTAGTGACGAAGAAAAGAGCATTACCTTTGACAAGCTGGTAGTTGCTGTCGGTCGTCGTCCATTTACCGAAAACCTGCTGGCCCAGGATTCCGGTATTAACCTGGATGAACGCGGCTTTATCTTTGTTGATGAGCAGTGTCGCACCGATGTACCAGGCGTCTTTGCTATTGGCGATGTTGTCCGTGGTCCAATGCTGGCTCACAAGGGCTCAGAAGAGGGCGTGATGGTAGCGGAACTGATTGCTGATCAGAAGGCGCAGGTTAACTATGATCTGATCCCTTCCGTTATTTACACCCATCCGGAAATTGCTTGGGTTGGCAAGACTGAGGAAGAACTCAAGGCCAGCGGTGAAGAGTACAAGGTTGGTACTTTCCCATTCATGGCCAGTGGCCGTGCTTTGGCTGCCAACGATACCGACGGTATGGTTAAGGTGATTGCCGACAAGGCTACTGACCGAATTCTCGGTGTTCACGTAATTGGCCCGAGTGCGGCAGAGCTGGTCCAGCAGGGTGTGATCGCCATGGAGTTTGCTTCCAGCGCAGAAGATCTGGCTCTGACCATGTTTGCCCATCCGACTGTCAGTGAAGCCCTGCATGAGGCAGCACTGGCGGTTGATGGCCATGCTATTCATATTCCCAACAAGAAATAATTATTTCCCTGGGTGAAAACTATATGAGAACCCGGTTCGGTTATCTGAGCCGGGTGTAAAGAGAGGAGGTGACAGGCTGTGAGGGATCACATCCTGCCAATAATGATAAGTGTGCGCCCCGGCGCGACAACAGGATAACTGAATGAATCTGCACGAATATCAGGGCAAGCAATTATTTGCCGCCTATGGTCTGCCGGTCTCCACAGGCTATGCCTGTGATACAGCGGGTGAGGCTGTTGAAGCGGCTGACAAGATCGGGGGAGACGCCTGGGTGGTTAAGGCCCAGGTGCATGCAGGTGGCCGTGGCAAGGCTGGTGGTGTCAAGCTGGTGAAGAGCCGCGAGGAAATCCGCACTTTTGCTGAACAGTGGCTGGGTCAGCGCCTGGTGACTTACCAGACAGATGAGAAGGGTCAGCCAGTCAGTAAGATTCTGGTGGAAAGCTGTACTGATATTGCCAGTGAACTCTATCTGGGTGCTGTGGTCGACCGTTCTTCCCGCCGTATCGTGTTCATGGCGTCCACAGAAGGTGGTGTTGAAATTGAGAAGGTAGCTCATGAGACACCGGAGAAGATTCTGAAAGCCGAGATTGATCCTCTGGTTGGTGCCCAGCCATTCCAGGGGCGTGATCTGGCTTTTCGCCTGGGCCTGGATGGCAATCAGGTAAAACAGTTCACCAAGATTTTCCTTGGTCTGGCCAAGCTGTTTCAGGAGTGTGATCTGGCACTGCTGGAAATCAATCCTCTGGTGATCACCTCAGAAGGTGATCTGCACTGCCTGGATGCCAAGATCAATATTGATTCCAATGCCCTCTATCGTCAGCCCAAAATGAAGGCGATGCATGATCCTTCCCAGGAAGATGCCCGTGAGGCCCATGCTGCCCAATGGGAACTGAACTACGTGGCCCTGGACGGTAATATCGGCTGCATGGTCAACGGTGCCGGTCTGGCCATGGGTACCATGGATATTATCAAGCTTCATGGCGGTGATCCGGCAAACTTCCTTGATGTGGGCGGTGGTGCGACCCGTGAGAGGGTAACCGAGGCCTTTAAGATTATTCTCTCCGACGACAATGTGCAGGCTGTTCTGGTGAATATCTTTGGCGGTATTGTTCGTTGTGACCTGATCGCTGAAGGCATTATTGGTGCGGTTAAGGATGTCGGTGTGAAGGTTCCGGTGGTGGTTCGTCTGGAAGGTAATAATGCCGATAAAGGCTCCAGGCTTCTGGCTGACAGCGGGCTCGATATTATTGCGGCAGGCAGCCTGACTGAAGCTGCGCAGCAGGTGGTTAAAGCAGCGGAGGGCCAGGCATGAGCATCCTGATTGACAAAAATACCAAGGTAATCTGCCAGGGGTTCACTGGTTCCCAGGGTACCTTTCACTCTGAGCAGGCCATTGACTATGGCACGCAGATGGTAGGCGGAGTCACTCCTGGTAAAGGTGGCCAGACTCATCTGGGATTGCCGGTCTTCAACACTGTAGCCGAGGCAGTTGAAAAAACTGGTGCCACAGTCAGCGTCATCTACGTGCCGGCCCCTTTCTGTAAAGATTCTATTCTGGAAGCGGCATCTGCTGGTATTGAGCTGATAGTGTGTATTAGCGAGGGTATTCCCACCCTGGATATGCTGGAAGCCAAGGTCAAGTGCGATGAACTTGGTGTGAAACTGATTGGACCCAACTGCCCAGGAGTTATAACACCTGGAGAGTGTAAAATCGGTATTATGCCGGGACATATTCATAAATCGGGTAAGGTCGGTATTGTCTCCCGCTCCGGTACCCTGACCTACGAAGCGGTCAAGCAGACTACTGATTTTGGTTTTGGTCAGTCAACCTGTGTTGGTATCGGTGGAGATCCGATTCCTGGTTCCAACTTTATCGATATACTGGCAGAGTTCGAGAAAGATCCGGCAACAGAAGCCATTGTTATGATTGGTGAAATCGGTGGGACAGCTGAGGAAGAAGCCGCTGCCTATATCAAGGATCATGTAAGCAAGCCAGTGGTGTCCTACATTGCCGGGGTGACGGCTCCCGCTGGTAAACGTATGGGCCATGCCGGTGCCATTATCGCTGGTGGCAAGGGAACAGCGGACGAGAAGTTTGCAGCTCTTGAAGATGCTGGCGTGAAAACTGTACGCAGTCTGGCTGATATTGGTGAAGGACTGAAAGAGGTGACAGGCTGGTAACAGCTGGCGCTTTAATCATGTGAAGGGCAGCCAGGCGCTGCCCTTTTTTACAATGAAGTTTTTTGGCCAATGGTTATTTTTTTACAAAGGTATTGGGCCAGCCCTGAACTTTTTCAATACGCCGGTTGCGCTCAATCTCCCAATGGGTTGGGGCATACATTCTGTTCCAGGCCTGGAACAGTTGCATTTCCTTTTTACTGAGCTTCAATTTGTACCTGTGGGCCATATAGAGATAGGTGCGGGCTATCATTCCCCGTTTGGCTGCAGGTGGTTCCGCTTTACGACGTTTAAAGTCTACCTTGAAATTGCACCTGCCATACATATCTGGCACCTCTGGCAGCAGGGTGAAGCCATAGTTGGAGCGGTCACCGTTCACTTCGCCGATAGATGGGGCAAGGTTGTAAAGATCTGCTTCCATTGCTTTAAATTTCGGGTTTTTTTTACAGTTTTTCCTTCCGCCGTCTTGCCAGCATTGTAACTGATGCCCGAACACCCAGGCTGGCACAATATGCTCCCATTCAATCCTGTTGGCTCTGCGTTCCTGCTTGCGCACTTGGTAGCCACAAGAGCTCAGGTTGGGGATCAGCTTTTTATTCCCTGAATATTTACAGCCACAATAAAAAGTTTGCTGGCGGTCCTGGTAAATCAGGATCGCTTGTTTTTTTGCTGAAGTGAAATTTGCAGGTGCTGTGCTGGCCTGGGCAAAAGGGGGCAGGGTTAATGACAGAATCAAAGTCAGGATGGATTTAGCAGACATTTATAGGGTATTTCACTAGTAAGCAGAAAACAGGTATGAAATCGTCATTACCTTGTTTTAGTTAAAGCTTGTCATTATGTAGTAAGACGACTGCTTGAAGTAGCTCACTGTTTCATTAAGTAACGCTATGCATGCTTTGTGTGATATCCCATATGATTAATCTTCTGTGCAGGCAGAAATATTTACTGTAATGCGGGTGTTAATTGGAGTTTATTTTTGTTTGAATAAACATATACTCAGCCCCAAGAACATAAAGAGTCAACAAACTACGTTATTTTGCATGAAGTTGTGTTTGCAACGGGGGGTAGTAGTGATGCTGGTTGGTGTGCCAAAGGAAATCAAAAACCATGAATACCGTGTTGGTCTGACTCCGGCTGCCGTGCAGGAGCTGGTAAATCACGGTCACCAGATATTGGTTGAGCAGAATGCGGGTACAGCCATTGGGTTTACCGATGCACTCTATGAAAAGGCAGGGGCTTCTATTGCTGAGACTGCAGCAGAGGTGTTCCAGTGGGCAAATATGATCGTTAAGGTCAAGGAGCCCCAGGCGGTGGAAAGAGCCATGCTTAGAGAGGGGCAGGTGCTGTTTACTTATCTGCATCTGGCACCCGACGAGCCCCAGACTCTCGAGCTGATGCAGTCCGGTGCTGTCTGTATCGCTTATGAGACTGTTACTGATGACAATGGACGTTTGCCTCTGCTGGCTCCTATGTCTGAAGTCGCTGGCCGCATGTCTATTCAGGCCGGTGCCCACTGTCTGGAAAAGTACAAAGGAGGTCGAGGGGTACTACTGGGTGGTGTACCTGGGGTTGAGCCAGGGCATGTCGTTGTTGTTGGAGGTGGCGTGGTTGGTGAAAATGCTGCTACTATGGCTGTCGGCATGGGTGCTGATGTCACTGTCCTGGATCGCTCTGTAGATGTTTTGCGTCGCCTTGATGCCCGTTTTGGTAACCGCATTCAGACAGCTTTCTCTACCTTTTCAGCCCTCGAAGAGCTGGCTATAAAAGCTGATCTGGTGGTGGGGGCTGTTTTGATTCCCGGAGCTTCTGCTCCCAAACTGATCTCCCGTGATCTGATTTCCCGCATGAAGCCAGGCTCAGCTATTGTGGATGTTGCCATTGATCAGGGTGGTTGTTGCGAGACCTCTCGTCCAACTACTCATGCAGATCCAATTTATATGGTTGATGATGTGGTCCATTATTGTGTCGCCAATATGCCAGGTGCTGTTGCCAGAACCTCTACTTTGGCCCTGAATAATGCCACCCTGCCTTATGTTCTGGCACTGGCCGACAAAGGGGCCGGACAGGCCATGAGAGATGATCACCACCTGATGAATGGCCTGAATGTGTGTCAGGGCAAAGTAACTTGTCGTGAAGTTTCCGAGGCAAGAGACCTGCCTTACACTGATCCAGCCTCTTTGGTTATGGATCTTTAATCTCTGAGGGTCTAATTCCCCGCAGCTTGCTGCGCTTCCACGACGAAGTCGTGGTAAAAGATAAGACCCAAGAACAATACCCCGCTTTCGCGTAGCGAAAGTTCGAGCGAAGCGAGAAGGGCTTGCCCCGGGGTTATTTATTTTCCCTCCTGCATCCGGCGGAGATGGTTCCGCCGGTTTCACTTCCGTTCGATTTTTTACTATTTTCTACAGCTTTAGTACGTCAGTTGTGTTTTATGCGGATGGAGAATTCAGAGCTTGTTTTCTAAGATGAGCCTGTTCTCACTGGATATGACTAATATGAACCAGGACACTGTTTTAGTGCCCCCGGGGCCCTCTAAGTATTTTCTGCTCAAGGCTCTGCGGCCTTTCTCTCTCAGCGTTGCTGTGGTTACCTGTGGTTTGGGTATAGCTCTTGCGGTGAAAGCCGGGGAGGGAAATACCTTTCGTGCTGTTTTGGTGATGCTGGCAGGTCTTCTGCTGCAGTCAGCAGTCAATTTTTTTAATGATTATGCAGATCTCTCTTTCTGGAAGGGACGAACCGACAGTTATGCTAAAACTGTGACTGGTCTCATACGCCGTAATACCTGTATTGCCATTGTCATCACAATTATGGCTGTTGCCATGGGACTTGTGCTGGTTATACAGTCCAGTTGGTTGCTGCTGGTGCTTGGATTAATAGGTATCGTTGGAGGCTACTTTTATACCGGAGCTCCCATTGCCTACAAAAACCGGGGTTTAGGCGTACTGGGCGTGTTCCTGTTTACCGGAGTGATGATGGTTGCTGGCTCCTATCTTGCTGTGACAGGAAGGTGGTCCTGGGAAGTCTGCCTCTATTCCATACCAGTCAGTTTAATTTCCAGTATGTTGCTGTTAGCCAATGAGTTGCGTGATATTGATGATGATATCAAGAACGGTATCCTGACCTTTACCGCCCGGGTTGGTTTTGAGCCAGCCAAGCATACTTATATTCTCCTTGGACTGGCTACCATGCTGGCAACCATTGTTATGATGTTTACCGGAATACTGGCCTCTCCTCTATGGCTGTTGCCTTCCATTCTGGCCCTGCGGGTTCCTGTACTGATGTTGCTGCGTACAAATGGCCACGGTCGCTGCAGCTGGCTATGCCGTCTGCCACCTTTGACCGGTCGTTTTTTTGTTGTTTTTGGTCTGGGCTTTATGCTGGCTCTCTAATGGCAATGGTGGTGTGAAGTTTCACCACCTGTCCAGTCATTGATAGCCTCCCAGAGTTCATAGGCATGGTGCAGGGTGCTGATCTCGTTATGATAGCGGCCCAGAAGAGCCAGCAGGTCTGTTCCCTGACCATGGTTATGACCCCATTCACGGTAGAGTTCAACAAAATTCAGTAGCAGTGATGTTGATGTAAAACCGGTATGGGTTAACTGGGGGTGACCACTGGCTTTTAGAATATCACCATAGAAATTCAGGTAGATGTAGTTTCCAAGAACTGTCTGGTGCAGGTGACTAAGTCCTTCAAGCAAATGCAATGTCAGTGCCAGTAAGTTGGTGGTTATAGCAAGAATATCCCGGTTCGATATGCCTTCCCAGGTTTCAGCAATATGGGTGATGATTTCATAAATATGCCAGACCGATACGAGACTGTCCGCTGCGGCGTACTTACTACCTGAAGCCCACCTGATAGCTGCTTCTGGAAGTGCTACCGGTGGGCCAATGCCCAATCCAGGCCACTGGCGTCCAAGCTGTCCTGATGCTTCCAGCAGTCTGGTCTGAATGCCCAGCAGCTTTTTGGCGTAATCGTGATTAATTAATCTTTGATTCAAGAACTGTATCTTCAAAGTCATCCATCCGGCCTGCCAGACTAGATTATTTAATTTCCAGCCCCCTTGTTGGATCAGTTCAAAATCTATGCTGATACGGGCCGAGGGGGGCTTTGTGCATGTAAAGATGACTTCTCTGTCTGGATAGGAAGGCAGTTTTCTCACCTCTTCCATGGCTATGGCTGATAGAACAGAGCATGGCGGGCAGTGCTCTTCGTCTATAGGGGCCAGCCAGGGATAATTTGCAGGTTGTCCTTTCAGTCTGATTTTCAGTAACAGCTCTCCTTGGGGACTAATAAATTCGTTGATATCAAAAGAACCGGTACAGTTGCTGGGAAACAGTTCAAGAGGCTTGGCAATAGCCAGCTTTGAGCTGGATATATGGAGTAGAAGAATCAATCCAATTTTTTGAGCGATAGCAGGAAGAAGTTGGAAAGGGATTGGTGAGAAATTCGTCCAGACAAGCACATCATTTCCTGAACTTATTGATAATAATTCTCAATAGATAGCATATAACACCAGCTATTCCAGAAATTCAGTTGATTTCATCGTAACCCGGTCAACCGAAAACTGAAAAGAATTACTGGGTTTGGATGTGGCTGCTCTCTTCAAATAACTCGTTGGCACTCTCAGGCATTGCCCTGTGCAGGGGGGACATGCCGCGACCACTGTGAATCATCTTAAGGGTGGAATATTTATCCATAGTAATATCAGATGCCTCAGAGCCATCCCGGAGAATAGTAGGTTTGATAAATAGCATCAGGTTCTGTTTTTCTATAGCATCTTTTTTGTTGGTAAACAGCCGCCCTAGCAGGGGAATATCTCCAAGTAAGGGGACTTTCTCGGTATTTTTGGTTACCTGATCCCGCAAAATCCCGCCAAGTACAATAGTCTCCCGGTTGTCGACAATAATAGTTGTCTTGATTTTGCGTTGAGACGTTACCGGGTCAGCATTCTCACGGGTTTTGGTGGTCGTCAGGCTGGATAGCTCCTGCTCAATTTCTAGACGCAGTGTATTGCCGTCACCGATGTGGGGAGTCACTTTCAGAGTCAGACCAATTGGTTTCCGTTCCGTTGTGTTGAACGGATTGGTGCCACCCGATGCGTCTTTGGAGTAAGATCCTGTTGTAAAGGGAACCTCTTGGCCGACCACAAACTCTGCTTCCTCATTATCTAGAGTCATCATGCTGGGTGTTGACATCAGGTTGACATTACTTCGAGAGCTAAGTGCATTAACCAGAACACCAAAATTACTGTTACGGAGCAGGACTTGACCAAGGGCAAATTGTGCCGGATTGACAGAAGTATTTTCCCCAACTGCTGCACCTACGACAGAGGTAGCACTACCTTCACCGACAGCACTACGCTGTGCTGTCGGGTTTTTCCCCTGAATACCCCATTGCAGCCCCAGAGTCTCACCCAGGTTACCGGATACCTCAACAATTGCAGCTTCGATCAATACCTGGGCCCGGCGTACATCCAGCTGGCGGATAAGATTTTCCAGTTCCTTGAGGGTGTCAGGGTCTGCAATCATCACCAGAGCATTGGTTGACTCATCAGCCTTGATAAAGACTTCGCCGCCCAGGCCCTTGCTCTTGGAAGAGGAGGGTTTGCTGGTCTGTTGAGAATTCTGCCTGGAGGAGCGAGAGGATGACTTGGGTGTAGCCGATGTTTTAGCCTCCTGATTGTCTTCCTGGATGGTCTGTGATGCCTCATTGAGAATCTCAGCAAGGTTCTTGGCATCGGCATGGCGCAGGAAAATGACCCGGGTTGAGGATTTGCGGATACCTTCCTGGTCCAGTGTCTGGACCAGCTTTCGTACCCGAATGCGCTTGTTCTCGTTGCCCTTGATCACCAAGCGATTGCTGCGCTCATCGGCAATGACCTGCATACCACTGGGTAGCTGTCCTTTGCTTGTTGCCAGGGTATCCTGAATGATCTTGGCCACATCGCCCACCCAGGCATGCTCCAGGGTGAGAACTTCGTAGTCGTTGTTACTGGCCTTGTCCAGTTCCCGTACCAGTTTGGTAATACGGCCTACGTTATCGGCCTGGTCGCTGATAACAACCGCATTGCCTGATGCCGAGGCTGCTGCATGACCATATTGTGCGATCAGGGGACGAATAATGGGAATCACTTCCACAGCTGAAACACTGTGAAGATCAATAACCTGGGTTACCATAGTGGCCTTGGCCGGTTTTTCCTCACCTTCAAAAGTTGTGCTGGTGGTTTTGGCAGTCGTGCTGGGAATAATGCTGCGAACCTTACCCTTGGGAATCACGGCATAACCGTTGGCACTGAGCACTTCCAGGAAAATATCGTATATCTGTTCCCTGGTCATGGGTTTGGAGGATATCACGCTGACAGTGTTGCCCCCCTTTATGCGGGGGTCAATAACAAAGCTTTCACCAGTGATAGCTGCAATTTGGGCAATAAATTCGCGGATATCGGCATTCTGTTGATTCAGGGTCCAGCGCTTTTCCTGGGGCTGGACTGGCTTCCTGACTTCCTGATCGCTGACAGTTTCAATAACTTCTTCTTGTTCACTGATAGTTTCAATAACTTCTGTAGAGTCTTCCTGCTCACTTATAGCGTCAATGGCTTCTTCTTGCTCATTGATAGCATCAATAAATTCTTCCTGGGTATCGGGTAATTCCTGAACTCCCGGCTGCTGGTGGCTGTCAGCCTGAACCCCTATAGCCAGCCAGGCAATGGCAGTAACCAAAAGCAACTTGTTTTCCAGCCACCTGAGAGACTGTAATCTTCTCATCGTCATCAGCGTACTAACCCATGAATTCTTTGTATTTATCGACAAGTTGGTGATTTCCTTGCCCACTTCCATACTATTCAACTCGCTGTCGCAGACTCTCCAATTTCTGATCCATTTCTGAGGTGGCATTCTGTGATGCTTCACTCACCGGCCCGGGGGGCAGGCTGGCCTTATCTACAGCAGATGGCGGAGGGGGAGTATAGGGTTGGACACCCTGATTGTCCGCTTTGATCTCCGGGAACAGCAGTTTCTGCAGTTTGCCGTTGTAACTGATGACCACGTGCCGTGGGTGCACGCTGTTCAGCTGGGCTCCACCCGGGATAAAGTCCCCAACCCTGTAAAGCTGATCCTGACCATCGCTGCCCTGGATGATGGCGCTGGAAACAACTCCTTCAGAGCCTGCAAGAGCACCCCTCAGGGTAAGATTAAGGTTGGTCTTGGGAATATCGGCATTTTTGGCCAGACGGGGCTTGTCTTGAGCCTCCCCGAACAGTAGGCGAAAATCTTTCACAAGAAGCATTTTTTTCTCAGGAGCCGGGCTTTCAGTCACCAGTTCCGGCGGCTCGGTCATAAGGTCACCGATGATACGAAACAGATGGACAGACAGGGAAATAAGCAGTCCGGCACAGAGTAGGAGGAAAATAACCTGACGGTGGTGTTTGATAAGCCACTGTCTGCCTATGGCCAGGGTTTCTTTATTCATCTTATGCAGAAGCTCAGACCCTATGTTTAAGATATATCAGTTCGATAGAGAATGGAGACAAGCTTAACTGTCAAAAGTGCCATTCAGGCCAAGTTTTCCACTCCCCGAAGTTCTATGTTGTTCTTATCACCACCTTTTACTAACAGGAGGATAGAAAGGAATTCCTGAAAAAAAACAGGTGGCCTATAGTGATTTGCTTCCATACTTACCAAAACGAACAATAATTAGTTCAAAAGGTCATAGGTAGTGACCAGAGAAACCAGGAGTAAGAGTTTGACTACATCTTCTTTGACGGTGCCTGAGGAAGCCAGTATCCCGGTTGCACTTCTGCCATTTCCTTTTGCCAACCGGCATCAGGTGATCCTGACAGAAGAAGATGGACAGCCGGTTCTTTTAAGTCATACAGCCTTAAAGCCTGAAATTCTGTCTGAAGTACGGCGCTTTGCTGGCCGTCCCCTGCAGTACAGGCTGATGGAATCAGAGGCTTTTGCTGAACTAATGACCCAGTGTTATCACCAGAACAGTGCTGATGCCCTGCAGCATGTGGCCGGAATCAGTGATGACCCTGACCTGTCCAGCCTTGCCGAGGCTGTACCGGAAACTGAGGACCTGCTGGAGCAGTCTGATGATGCTCCCGTCATTCGGTTGATTAATGCCCTACTTACAGAAGCGATAAAGGAAGGTGCCTCTGACATCCATATTGAAACCTTTGAAAGTCGTCTGGTAGCCCGGTTCCGGGTTGATGGCGTTTTGAGAGAGATTCTCAGTTTGAAACGGGCCCTGGCGGCACTGCTGGTTTCGCGCATCAAGGTTATGGCCAGGCTGGATATCGCCGAAAAAAGAATTCCCCAGGATGGTCGCATTTCCCTGCGAGTGGCAGGTAAGGAAGTGGATGTAAGGGTATCAACTCTGCCATCCAGTAATGGGGAAAGGGTGGTGCTGCGTTTGTTAGATAAAGCTGCCGGGAGACTGCATCTGGAACATCTGGGAATGCCGCCTTCCAATATGAAACGCATACGCAATATGTTGTCTCAGCCCCATGGCATCATCCTGGTAACCGGACCGACTGGTTCCGGAAAAACCACCACCCTTTATGCCGGGCTGTCATCCCTGAATGATGCCAGTCGTAATATTCTCACGGTAGAAGACCCGATCGAATACAACCTTGAAGGTATTGGACAGACCCAGGTCAATACCAAGGTTGATATGACCTTTGCCCGGGGGTTGAGGGCGATTCTGCGACAAGATCCAGATGTGGTGATGGTGGGTGAGATTCGTGATACGGAAACAGCAGAAATTGCTGTTCAAGCCTCTCTGACGGGGCATCTTGTGTTGTCAACCTTGCACACCAATACTGCGGTTGGTGCGATGACCCGCCTGCAGGATATGGGAGTGGAGCCTTTCCTGCTGTCTTCCAGCTTGGTAGGGGTCATGGCCCAGCGCCTGGTCCGGCTGCTATGCGATAGCTGCAAGCGGAACTATACAGCTGATGAGGTGGAATGTAGTCAGCTTGGCGTAGACTCTGCCAACCCTCCTACTCTCTACCATGCCCGCGGCTGCAGCGAGTGCAAGAACAATGGCTACCGAGGACGTACAGGGATTTATGAGGTTATAACTATTGATGAGCAGGTTCGGCGCATGATTCACCGGAATGATGGTGAACAGGCGATTGTTGAATATGTCCGTCAATCTACTCCGGGCATCAGGGATGACGGTATGCGCAAGGTCCTGGATGGTACAACAACCCTTGAGGAAGTGTTACGGGTAACCCAAGACGACTGACTCTATGGCAGCATTTGAATATACAGCACTGGATGAAAGCGGTAGGCGGCAGCGTGGTACTTTAGAGGCGGATAGCCCACGACAGATCCGTCAGATGCTCCGGGACAAGCATTGGACACCGCTCAGCGTGGATACCGTCTCTGAACAGAAGAAGCAGGGTGGAGGTTTTCGGGTTGTTGGGCGAGGTTTGTCGGCCTCCCAGCTGGCTTTGATAACCCGTCAGCTGGCAACACTTATCCAGGCGGCGATGCCGGTGGAAGAAGCTTTACAGGCGGTTGCTGCCCAACAGGAAAATCGCAGGCTGCGAAATATAGTTCTGGCTATCCGCTCCCGGGTTCTTGAAGGTCATACGCTGGCCAACAGTATGGATGCCTTTCCCAGTCATTTTCCCCAAATGTACCGGGCGACCGTGGCTGCCGGTGAACATGCCGGCTATCTGGATAAAGTGTTGAATCGGCTGGCAGATTACACCGAACAGCGTATGCAGTCTCGCCAGAAGGTACAGCTGGCTCTGCTCTACCCAATGATTCTGATGCTGGCTGCTATTGGTATTGTCAGTTTTTTGCTGGGTTATGTAGTGCCGGATGTAATCAAGGTTTTTGTGGATAGTGGTCAAACCCTTCCTCTGATAACCCGGTTGTTGATTATGACCAGTGATGGTTTCCAGAAGTGGTGGCCCTTTTTTCTGATTGGGGGAATAGCCGCTGTCTTTATAGTGCAGTTTTTATTGAAGAAACCGGCTCTGCGTCTGACCTGGCACAGGCGAATTCTCTTCTTGCCGGTTATTGGTCGTTTCAGCCGGGCCCTCAACACGTCCCAGTTCGCGAGCACCCTCAGTATCCTGACCCGAAGTGGGGTGTCTCTGGTTGATGCATTGGCCATTGCCTCCCAGGTAGTGAGTAATGACGCCATGCGCGAGGCGGTAATAGTGGTGGCACGTAAGGTCAGTGAAGGTGCCAGTTTGAATAAAGCTTTAAAAGAGACGGATCTTTTTCCTCCTTTGATGCTCCATATGATTGCCAGTGGAGAGGCGACCGGGGAGCTGGACAATATGCTGGAACGTACAGCCAGCAACCAGCAAATGGAACTGGAGAACCGGATTGCTATGCTGGTAGGGCTGTTTGAGCCTCTGATGCTGGTCGTTATGGGAGCGGTGGTGCTGGTTATTGTACTGGCTATCCTGCTGCCCATTCTCAATATGAATACCCTGATTAGTTAACCTGCCGGCACTATAGGCAGATATAAAAATATAAGAGGGTGAGTGATCTTATGGAGTGGGAAATGCAAGAACAGGTTTATAAAAAAGGCAGAGCCACCGGTTTTACCCTGATTGAAATCATGGTCGTGGTGGTTATTCTCGGGGTGCTGGCAGCACTGGTAGTCCCCAATATCATGAGCCGGCCGGATCAGGCCAAGGTGACCGTGGCACAGGCAGATATCAAGGCTGTTGCCAGTGCTCTGGAAATATATCGTCTCGACAATGGCTTTTACCCCAGTACCGAGCAGGGTCTGGAAGCCCTGGTCAGCGAACCTTCCGGTAATCCCGAGCCCCGTAACTGGAATCCGGATGGCTATCTCAAGAAGATTCCCCAGGATCCCTGGAGTAATGCTTACCAGTATGAACAGCCAGGCAGCCATAATCAGAGTAGTTATGATCTCTACTCTCTGGGGGCTGATGGCCGCATCGGGGGAGAGGGCTTCAACGCCGATATCGGCAACTGGGAAGAGTGATGCCGGGGGGAAGAAGCCAGTTCAGCAATCGAGGCTTTACCCTGATTGAAATTCTGGTCGTTGTCCTGATTATTGGAATTGTCATCGGTGTTGCCCTGATTGTGCCTTCGGTGGGAGGTCCCGGCCAGAAGGTCAAGGATGAGGCTACCCGTTTTCAGGTTTTACTGGAACAGGCCAGAGAGCGGGCTCTTATGGAAGACCGTGAGCTGGGTGTATCCATGACCCGCAAAGGTTATCGCTGGTGGCAGTGGTCCCGGGAAAAGGAAAAATGGCTGGCCCTGGACGAGCCCAGTTTTCGAAGCTACAAGCTGGGGGATGATATCACTATTGCTGACAGCTCCCATGCCTCCAGAAAAAAATCTCTGGTTCAGGATGAGGAGGGAAATCAGCCGTCCCTGATTATTTACACCGATACCCAGATAACTCCATTTCGCATTGAGTTTGCAGTGAAGGGGGATAGCCAGAAAACCATTGAGCTGGAGAGTGATGGCATTGGATCAGTTACTGTTCCCTGAGTCCTCCCAGAAAGGATTTACGCTGCTGGAGATACTGGTGGCCCTGGCAGTTTTTGCCTTGGCAGCGTCAGTTTTGCTGGTGACAGATGGCCGTGCCATTCGTCAGACAGCGCGGATTCAGGAGATGGTTCAAGCTTCCTGGCTGGCTGATCGTGAATTGAACCGGTACTACATAGAAAATCTGTGGCCAGATATTGGTAAGCATGGTGATTCAGTTAATGCCTCAGGACGGGACTGGTACCTGCGTCATACCGTTTCAGCGACTTCCCAGCAGGGTTTGCGTCGTTTGGAGATCAATGTATTTCCGGGATCGGGAAAACCTTCAGACAGCATCAAGCCGGTTTATCGATTGACGGGATATGTCCGGAGGCCACCGGAATGACCCGTTTTCACTCCCAGAACGGTTTCACCCTGCTTGAGCTACTGATTGCGGTTGCTATCTTTGCTCTGCTGTCGGCGGGCTGTTATCGCATCTTCCGGGCCGTCACTGGAACCAGTGAAGTGACTACAGCTATTTGGGAAGGTACCGGAGAATTACAGAAGGCGCTGTTGATTATACAGAAAGATTTCCAGCAGCTGGCGATTCGCCCGGTACGAAATGAATTTGGAGATCAGGAGCCAGCATTCAGGGCTGACAATGGTCAGATCAGATTTACCCGCCACGGCTGGCGCAATTTTACCGGGGCTCCCCGCAGTGATCTTCAGAGAGTGCGTTACCTGTTTGATGGCGGGCGCCTGTTGCGGCACTACTGGCAAACTCTGGACAGGGCTCCAGATACACCTCACCAGGAGCAGGTGGTTCTGGATAATCTGCAGAATTTCTCCGTAAAGTTTCGGGATGACAAGAAACGGTGGCACTCCAGTTGGCCTCCTGCCAGCGATAAGCAGAGCGAACGACTGAAAATCTTGCCTTCGGCGGTGGAAGTGACCCTGATCCATGATCGTCTTGGACAGCAGCAGTTGCTGATTCCTGGGATGATTTATAAACACCAGGAGAAGAAAGCTGAGAATAAAAAAGCCCAGGGAGGGCAAAGAAATGGTGGGAGCGGGCCGCCTTCCGAGTCAGAAGAGGAGGAGGTGCCATGAGAACTACTCAGACAGGTGTGGCACTGATTTTCGTTCTGGTGATTTTTACCATGATCACGGTGATGGCCGTGCGAATCATTGCCAGCATGCAGCTTAATACTGAGAAATATGCCCGCCATATGCAGTATATTCAGGCTCGTCACTATGCTTTTGGAGCGGAAAACTATATTGCTGTGCTGTTGGAGCAGGATGCCCAGAGTGACAAACAGACCAATAAGCTGATTGATCACTGGTATGAGCCCTGGGCAGAAGAGGAGGTAGCCCTGGAAACTGAGCAGGGCGAGATCACTATTTTAACTCTGGATGATCAGGGGCGTTTTAATCTGAATATGCTGGCCGGTAAAAAAAATGACAAAGATAAACAGAAGATGCTGGAGCGACTGCTGGCAGCTCACAATATTGATGCGCGTTTAGCCTATCGAATACAGGATTGGGTGGACGAAAACCAGGATCCACAGCCTGGTGGGGCTGAAGATAATCACTATCTGCTCCTTGATTCTCCCTACAGAACCGGCGATACAGCCATGGCCTCGGTTTCTGAGTTAAGGCTGCTGGATATCCTCTCAGCAGAGGAGTTTGAAAAGGTTCTGCCACTGGTTTCTGTTCTTCCTGCTGATGTGGGTATCAATATGAATACGGTTTCTGCCGGTGTGGTGAGGGCTCTGGCTGATGATATCAGCGAGGCAGACGCTTCAGGTTTTGTGAATTCCCGCAGCAAGAACGGGTTTGCAGAGATGGAGGAGATTACCAAAATGCCTCTGTTTAAAAACCGTTTGAAAAAAAGTATTGAGGGAAGTCTTACACTGAAAAGTAGCTATTTCAGTGTTTATACTCGGGCTCGTTATCGGGATATGACTTACTACATGCATAGCCGCCTGGCCAGAGATGCTGAAGGTAAGGTTAAGGTGATTAGCCGGGAAGTGGGACAGTTTCCCCGCTGGGTTCAGACCCTGCGTGAATCAGTGAGGTGAGAATGAAAGCACAACTGGTTGTTCGGATTGAGCCAGATGCCAGCCTGGCCTCTAAAGATTTTCGGCTGGAATGGGCTTATGCCGGCAAAGATGAAGCTAATGAAGCGGAGATCTATTCTGGCAGCCTGCAGGAGTTGGCAGAATGGCAGGCTGAACAGAGTCTGGATGATCAGGATCTACCCATCGTTGTACTGGTGCCAGGTAGCCTGGCTTCGACACACCGGCAGGAACTTACTGAGAATCAAAGAAAACACTGGCAGCAGGCCCTGCCATTTCTTCTGGAAGAAAAGCTGGCCTCTGAACTGGAGAGCCAGTTTTTGGTATCGGCTCTGGATGCTTCCGGAGAGACTGCTCGCTGCAGTTGTATTAACCACTGGGATATGGCTCAAATTATCGAGCAGTTCGTGCCTGCCGGAGTTAATCCCCAGAAGGTTGTGGCAGAGACTCAGCTGTTCAAGGGGGAGAACGGGGTATTGTCTATCTGGCTTGAAGGATCCTATGCCCTGCTGGCTCGGGGAGAGCACTATGCCCAGTTACTGGATACTACATCCTTGGACGTAATAATTCCCAGCCTTCTGGATGATGAGACCCATCATCAGGAGGACGATATTGAGACTGTCGATGAAAACGGTGAACACCAGCCACCATCTGCAGAACTGATTGCTGCTGTCCGGATTTATGCTGGTGCTGGTGATAAGGAACGCTACAGCGAACTGGCTGAACATGCCGGCAAAAGTGTTCCTGTTGTGCTGGTTGAGCGTCAGTCAGATTCCCTGTTTCCTGATGAGATCCAACGACTGACGGAAGCCATGGCTCAAAGGGCATTATTGGACTTTCGTACTGGAAACTATAAATGCACCCGCCGAACCAGCCGGCGCCTGCGTCAATGGAAACCTGTTGCTCTGACAGCCAGTGTCTGGCTGGGTCTTGAACTGCTGTTCAACATTAGCAGCGGTTTCTATTTCAGTTATCGTGCCGATCAGCTGCACTCTGAGAACCTGGAGCTATACCATGAACTGCGACCAGGAGACAGGACTGTGGTCGATGTGCGTGACAGGCTGACCAAGTTTCTTCGCAGTGCCAATACCCGTCAGAATGATGCAGTTTTTCTCGGGGTTTTACAGACTCTGTCCAGGATATCCGATGGTGAAGTGGGTAAAAGCATTAAACCCCTGAATATGGATTTTAACGAAACCAGCGGGCGCCTTTCTCTGGACGTTCGGGCCGTCAGCTTTGATCTCCTGAACCGTTATCTCGAAGAGCTCCGGACTGCCGGCCTGAATGCCAGGATGGAAACCGGTAACCAGGATGCCCAGGGGGTTTCGGCCAAACTGACAGTGAGGAACGCGTAATGAAAGTCATTCTCAACCGTCTGTCGCCAGTGGTGGAAAATGCCCAGCAGAAGTTCGATCAGCTGGAGGTCAAGGACCAGAGAGCTCTGCTGGCTCTGACTGCTTTTATGATCGTAGTGATGTTCTGGCTGCTGATCTGGCGGCCACTGGATCACTGGGCTGAGCGGGAATATGAAGAGCTTGTGCTGGAGCGGGAAACCCAGGCTTTTATTGCTGCTAACTACCAGAGAACCAAGGATTTGGTAAAAAGCCAGAGTTCCGGTCCAAAAAAGGATGCTGCTGCGGTGATAGCCAGCAGTGGGCGCAAGGCCGGTATTGAGCTGGCCCGGGTACAACCGGCACGGCAGGGGGTTTCAGTCTGGATAGATGAAGTACCTTACCAGAAGCTACTGGCCTGGGTGGTGGAGCTGCACAACAAAGAAAAGCTGGATGTTCGCCAGATCCGGGTGGAACGTACAGATCAGGAAGGTATGGTCAAATCATTCCTGAGGCTTTCCCGCTAGTTTCATTACATTTATTAAAGCCTGGTTATGCCGCGAGCGGTTGTACCATGACTGGTTTCTCTTCTAAGTGCCAGTGGGTTATCAGGCGATCACTTAAAGACTTTCCATCAATCTCATCATCTACTTCTCCGTTGCTTACGGCCAAATTTTTTAGCTGGGGAAACCACCCTTTGCTAAAAGGAGGATTAGGGCAGACAAAAAATTTACACCCAAAGCCATCACGAATATATGAGGGCCAGTTTGATGGATCTATCCCATGTAATTCCTCTGCATTAATACCGAAGTCCATCATGGCATCGCCAAAGTACATCACCGGAGTAACCGTTTTTCCTGTACATGTACCGTCTTTGACAGCCTGGAATCTTGACTCCTTGCTGCGGTTAGTTTCGGGATCTGCTGCATTATAATCTTCCCGCATAAGCAGCTGATCTGCTTCTGTCATAAAACCATGTTGTGTCAGTTCATTGCGAGTTATGGTTCGCAGTGAATTTTCCGGACCAGTACCGCTGTCAGTGACCTGTTGAGGTCGATTGGTTACCCAGTACAGGCAGAGCCCTTTAGTGTGCAGTTTCTTTGTCAGCGCCTTCATTCCAGCAATACCTTCTGCCTTTGCCTTCTGGGCCCAGAGATTGAAATTGACCTGGGTTGCAGTCCTGCCATTCATGCACAGGGTTGCACGCCATCGGCTGTTGGACAGTGCTGTACCATCAATATCCATCATGACACCGCGTGCTTCTGGTGAAATATCAGCCATTTCTTCTGCTATATCGCAAGCAATATTAGACAGCTGAAGCATATAGGCGTCGTGTGATGGGCTCTGGACGTAGAGTAATCCCTGAATACTCTCATTGGATTTCGCTTCATCTTCGAAACTTCCTTCACTGCTGATTTCATCCCACCGTAAAGCTCTACACCGTTGTTCAGTAGTTTTAGCAGGGTCACCTTGATACTTATGGGTCAGTGTTTCCCACATTCCGTAAACAGGGTTAGGGACAACAATAAAATCACGTCCCCATTTTGGGATGATATCAACATGATGTACCCACTCTCTCCGCTTTTCGGTATTACCTTTGGGAGCTCCTGCTCCGAAGTCAGATAACTTGTCACCCATCAGTAGAGTGTCATGGGTATGAGGAAGCTTTTGTATTTCCTCGATCTGCTTATCTTTTGGGTAATCTCCATGGGCAATTCTAACCTGACTGTCTTCTTTGACAGGAAAACCATGGTGTCTCAGCATATCGACTGTCCACTGGTGCAGGCGTGGGTTATCTGACCGTGAGGTCAGATAAACAATATTAACCTTTGGGTTATCCTGATACTTCTTGAGAAATGCCAAGGCTCCAGGCATAGGTCGGCCCTTATTCTTCTGCCCCCACTCCCACCAGGCATTATTGCGGTCAGTGTCCATAACCTCTTCAGAGTCCATCATTCCTGCGAAATAACTGGAACATTCAACCAGACAGTCATCGATATCAAGGATCAGGTTGACCTTCTTGCCATCAGGGCAGCTCTGCATTTTTTTATCCAGTGCCCGGCAGGCAATATTATAGGTCTGCTGGCAGATAGCCCCAAAAGCCATGGCCTGCTGTTTGAACAGGATGACTTGCTTGAGTTGTGAAAACAGCTGCTGCTTGGTTATTTTTCTGTGGAGAAGAGGCGTAGCGGTTTCTGAAACTGCCTTTGAACTTTCGGGTGGACTTGTACCCGCATAGGGAGAGGCGAGGACAGTTGATGCAGAGGAATCTAAAGGTTGCAATCCAGTCGTTAACATTAATTCACCCTCCCTGGCATTTTTACTAATGTTATTGAGAATGTCCTTTTTCATCCATGATGACACTGTCAAGGGTGTCAAGACTGCTAACAGCCTTTCAAAACATTTCCGCTATCAAGCTCAGTCTCTGAGGGGATAACCCAGCTCCTGAGGACGATGAACCTTGCGATACTCTCCGGGAGGCAGACCTGTCCAGCGTTTAAAAGCCCGCTGGAAGGCTTCAGTGGAGGAAAATCCCACAAGGTAAGCTATTTCCGCTATAGGATGAGGGAGTGGATCAGGTGCGAGCAGGAGATATCCCGGCGGGTCTGTTCCAGTACTTCCTTGAAGGTGATTCCTTCTTCCTGGAGTTTGCGGCGCAGGGTCCAGTGTTGAGTTCTCAATTCGTCTGCCACAAATTCCAGAGTGCAGGTGCGGGGCAGAATTCTGGCGATAGCCCTTGAGGTTTTGTAGACAAAGCTGCGTAGGTTTCCCTTCTGAGTTCAATTAGGACAAGAAAACCGAGAAATCAGTATGGGTATCCAAAGTCAGGCTTGGGCAGACTGTGATGCCCAGGCTGAAGGGAATGGTTTCTTATCACGCCCGGTCAGTTGGCGATAGAGGCCGTATCTGAGCCAGGCTTCCTTGCTGGATTTAACTGGATTGCCACTGGCATCATCGGCAATCCAGTTGGCTTCCCAGGGAGCCTTGACTTCTTCGCCATTGACATAGAAGTGAATGATTCCATGCAGCGTGTCCCAGTAGCGGAAGCAGAAAGCCAGCTCAGAACTTGTAATAGGGGTGCAGTTCTTGAATTTCTCCTTGCGGGCAATACTCGCAAGATCTCCCAGCCCATCCAGAACAAAGTGAACCTTAGCACCAGTAGCAGCAAACTCTGGTGAGGTTGCTGCCATGGCGATACCACCCTTGCAAGCTCGGCGTACAGCCTTAAAGAAGTGGGCATGGGCCATGTGGTGCTGCATAAGCTGCTTCTTTTTTACCTGCCCCAGTACTTTTTTTAACTCTTCCGGAGAGCGCTGAGTATCTTTCTGTACCCGGCTGTTCGGAAGAGTAAGAGTATCCGCCGGATTGTAGCGGGAGTTCAGCAGGCCGCGGGCATAACTTGCAAAACGGCCGGGTTGGATTTCATTCGCTCGACAGGGCTGCTCAGGGCTGGTCACCCTGCTGTTTACTATGCGGGTGACATCATCCGGGGTCGTGTCCAGTACGCCAACTCCCTGCCAGGTACGACCAAAGGCCAGACCGGTACCAATTTCTGCTGCATTATTGTAGTTGTCACATATTGCAAGCTTACCGGCACTGCCCATCTTGTAGGTATCGAGCCCCCTGGAAGAACTGATGCCGTACAGCAGGTCACCATGGGTTTGATGGTCTGGTCCTACAGATATTTGAAAGGACACGGGTTGCCCGTCTTTCATAACCTTGTGGTCTTCAATCAGGAATTCAGAAGACGGGATCAACCCGGGATAAAAATCAATCAGGTAACGCAAGCTGTTCTCATAGCGCTCAATTTTTGCAGGAGGCAGATCCTGCAGGGTAGCTTTGATCTGCGCAGCACTGGCATTGGCAGCAATCAACTTGTTTAAAGCGCTGAGTGAGCTGGGACCATCACGAAAAGAGGGGTTATCCAGTTTGATCCGTTTCTGGTATTCCTGTTGATCAAATGCCATGTGTAACCTCGTCCCGATGATCGCCGCCCTGGAAAAATCAGAATTCCATGGCGCAAAGCCAGTAAAATTTTATGAGATTGGCAGTATATGAATCCGGGAAAATAAGCAACAGAACAAAGGTGAAAGGGAGTTTTGCATTATTGCAATAATGATAGTGTTGAGAACATCAATCAGCAGCAAAGTTTTATGTTCTGCTGTCTCTCTAACCAGTCATCAGGAACTACAAAAAAAACAGCATTTTCCGTTTCCCTGTGTGCTACCAGAAGAACCG
>CBDEWF010000013.1:0-4743 GCA_965243775.1 Sansalvadorimonas sp. | reverse complement strand
ATTGCCTCAGCACCTGCACGGATAGTAGCCAGACTTGGATCAGGCTCAACCTGATTGAAAACAGAAACCTGAACCGGCACCTGACGACGATGCAGGTGATAATTGATCTTGTCAACGTAACCCAGACTCTCAATAGTTTCATCGGTGACAATGAATACACGAGAGATGTCTGGCATCTTTTCCAGATACTGCAGAGAGTTGGCTTCGAAGTAAATTTTGTTAGGAAGTTTGAACCACTGCATATTCACTCGACGCTTAGCCACTCGTTTCACGTTGATCAGGTTAACAGCTGATACGTTAGAAGTCGTACTGTTACCACCATAGGTACCACAACCCAGAGTCAGGGAAGGCATGTTAGTGTTATAGATATCACCAATGGCGCCGTGAGTGGATGGAGAGTTAATGATGATACGACCCGCTTTCATGGCCAGAGAGAACTGGTCAATGACTTCATCACTCTGAGCGTGCAGTACAGCGGAGTGCCCCAGACCACCAAAGTTCAGCATCTGGTCAGCCAGATCAATAGCATGCTCGAAGCTCTTGGCTTTCAAAATACCCAGAACCGGAGACAGCTTCTCGCGGAACAGAGGGTGCTCAGGACCAACGCCTTCGATTTCAGCAGCCAGAACACGGGTTTCAGCAGGCACAGTAATGTTGGCCATCGCCGCAATGTCGACTGGCTTCATACCCACAATCTTGCTGTTTACGTGACCGTCGTGAATCACAACTTCAGCCAGACGCCTGGTTTCTTCAGGAGAGGTGAAGTAAACGTTCTGAGCTTTCAGTTCAGCAATGGTCTGCTTGTAAACAGCTTCATGGATGATTGCTGCCTGTTCAGACGCACAGATCATGCCGTTGTCAAAGCTCTTGGACATAACCAGATCGTTAGTCGCCTGTTTCAGGTCAGCAGTCTGGTCGATGATGCAAGGCACGTTACCGGAGCCAACACCCAAAGCAGGGCTTACCGGAAGAGTAAGCGGCGCGAACCATACCAGAACCGCCGGTGGCCAGAATCACAGCCACTTCAGGGTGAGTCATCAGCTTCTGGGTCGCTTCAATAGAAGGCTGCTCAACCCACAGAACACAATCTTCAGGTGCACCGGCCTCTACAGCGGCATCACGAACAATGCGAGCTGCCTCACTGGAACAACGCTGAGCAGATGGGTGGAAAGCAAAGATAATCGGGTTACGGGTTTTAGTGGAAATAATAGATTTGAACATGGTGGTAGAAGTCGGGTTGGTTACCGGAGTAACACCAGCCACAATACCTACAGGCTCAGCCACCAGCATGAAATCTTCTTCAGTATTATCTTCAATAATACCGGCAGTTTTGCTGTATTTGATGGAGTGGTAAACGTATTCGGTAGCAAAAATATTTTTGGTTACCTTGTCTTCCAGAATACCACGACCAGTTTCTTCAACGGCCATTCGGGCCAGATCCATGTGTGCCGCCTGACCAGCCAGAGCCATAGCCTTGGTGATGCGGTCAACCGCTTCCTGGTCCAGTTCCAGGAACTTTTGACGGGCAACAACTGCACGTTCAATCAGCCCATTGATCTGGTCATCCACAGATGGAACTGCAGCTTTTTTTTCGGCAGCTTTGGCAGCTTGTTTGTTAGTCGCCATTCTGACTTCCTCTAATTACAAGTGGTTATAAGTTTAAAATTCAAAGTAAAAACGGGCAGGGACGCATGAAAAATGCTGCGTACCCCGGGTCGGTATCACCAACCCACTAAAATTCTGTCCTGTTACACCTGGCATGTCGGAGTCTTATGCTCCTGTTGCTTCATCAGATATTGCTTCATCACATGCCCATCTGTTTGAGATGCTGATCCAGCAGCTCTTTTACATCTCCGGCCGTAGCCTGCTTCATTATTTTGTCCGCCAGCGCTTTCAGTTCTTCATGGCTCTGGCTTCTTAATACTTTTTTCACTTTCGGGATGGAGGTAGCACTCATACTGAACTCATCCAGACCCAACCCCGCCATTAATAAGGCAGCTCGCTCATCACCTGCCATCTCACCACACATTCCCGTCCATTTTCCGGCCGCATGTGAGCAGTCAATAACTCGTTTAATTGCCCGTAATACACTGGGGGCAAAATGATCATAAAGGCAGGCAATTTTTTCATTCCCCCGATCCACCGCCAGCACATACTGAGTTAGGTCGTTGGTGCCAATGCTAAAGAAATCCACCTCTTCAATCAGCAGGTCGGCAATCATGACTGCCGCCGGTGTTTCGATCATCACCCCGGCATGAATATTCGGGTCGAAAGCCACACCTTCTTTGGAAAGCAGATGTTTAACACTGTCCACCATGGCTTTTAAACGACGAGCCTCTTCTACCGAAATCACCATGGGGAACATGATTTTCAGCTTACCAAAAGCACTGGCCCTTAATATTGCCCGCAGCTGCCTTTCCAGTATCTCCGGCTTGTCGAGACACATTCGAATGGCCCGCCACCCCAGAAACGGGTTCAACTCCTGGGGAAGGTCAAGATAAGGAAGATCCTTATCACCCCCGATATCCAGCGTCCGGATAATCACCGAACGGTCTTTCATGGCTTCTGCCACGGCCTTATAGGCCTGAAACTGTTCTTCTTCTGAGGGCATCTGAGTCCGGTCCATAAACAGGAACTCTGTCCGGTAAAGACCGATACCTTCTGCGCCGTGCCGATTGGCACCATCAACATCTTTAACTGTGCCGATATTGGCGCAAACTTCAAAACGCCTGCCATCGCTGGTTTCACAGGGCAGGTCCTTCAGTTTGGACAGTGCCTGATATTCCTCTTCCAGCTGTTCCTGCAGGTCGTAGTAATATTCCAGAGCGGCCGTATCAGGATTTACCAGCACCTTGTTGTTTATGGCGTCCAGCACCAGCTGATCACCATTCTGAATTCTCTCAGTCGCTACGCCGGTACCTACAATCGCGGGCAGTTCCAGCGATCGGGCCATAATGGCTGAGTGGGACGTTCTGCCACCCATATTAGTAACAAATCCACGCACCCTTTCCAGATCAAGCTGCGAGGTGTCTGATGGTGTCAGATCCTCTGCAATAATGATGGAGCCTTCATCCACATCCTCCAGAGAGGCAACATCCAGTCCGAGGAGGTTTTTCAACATCCTGCGTCCAACGTCGTTTATATCAGCAACCCTTTCCCGGAGATATGGATCATCCAGGCTTTCCAGCATGGATATATTGGTTTTCACGGCTTCATCAAGCGCCATATCTGCCGGCTTCAGCTCGGCAATAGCGCTGACAACTTCCTCTTCCAGTTCTTCGTCAGTGGCAACCAGTATGTGTCCTTCAAACACTTCCGCTTCTTCTTCGCCGAGTTTGGCTGCGGTTTTATCCCGAATAGCTTCGAGTTGAGCGACGGTTTTATCTCTGGCTGTTCTGAAGCGGTTCAGCTCTGCTTCTACTTCAGACGGATCGAGCACGCCATCACTGATTTGAATATCCACTTCCTTCAGGACAAAACTTTTTCCAATTGCAACACCAGAAGATGCGATGATACCTGAAAACATATCTCCACCTGTGCCCGGCCTTTAATTACATATCATTTCCGTGTCAACGATAAAAACTGAATCACTGTAATCCGGATGACTCAGCCTTAATTGTGAAATGTAATAAAGGGCTGATTGAAATTACACCTGAGAATATTTCCTGAAGCACCTGAACATTCAAAAATCACACTGTTTTATGCCACCAGATGCTCAACATTCCCGACCTTTTAATTCCATTCCAAGATAGTGCATCAGGCCGGATAACGCTCATTCATAATCGCTTTTCATAACCATTTTCGGGGCCATCAGGGGAACAAATGTACTAATTCATTTTAAAGAGTCAATATAATTTTTGTTTATCATGATACTCTAAAAATGGCATATCAAACAGAAGCACCATGGGCTTCAACCCCTTGCGACAAGCTGATTAAAACACAACCAGCAAACCCGCTAACTG
Organism: Sansalvadorimonas sp.; assembly: GCA_965243775.1. Taxonomy (GTDB): domain Bacteria; phylum Pseudomonadota; class Gammaproteobacteria; order Pseudomonadales; family Endozoicomonadaceae; genus Sansalvadorimonas. The sequence goes on along the minus strand of CBDEWF010000013.1, from coordinate 781 downwards.
ACCTGAGTCAAAAAAATCATATTCTCATTATTCAGCATCAGCAATACCATTTTTTGTACTCCTTATATCCAATACAATGATGTTAATGATTCAACATATACAATCAATGAGTAACACAACTCACAACAAAACCCTGGAAAGAAAGCTGACATTAATGAAAAAGATAACAACCATTCCATAGCCGTCTTTTTATCCCTTACTGCTTTCATTTCATTTAAGTAATTTAAAAATCCGACCACCTTTTAAATCATTTACACTCAAAAAAAATTAACAAATAAACCAAATAATCACATCATGGAACGATTTTTAATTCCCTGATTTTTATTTTAATTAACATGCAAAGCATTAATAAAAACAAACTTCAACAGATTTAATCATCAATCCCCTTCCCCACGGACAACAATTAATAAACGTCCGTATTAATCACCCGGTTTCTATCAAAAATCCCTTTACCTCTGTGCCCTATTCCGTATCATTACTGCGTTGTTAGCCTGAACAGGTCATCAACCATTTGAAACCACAGGATCAGTAAAATGTCCCAGAAAATCTCTGATATCGTTAAGCCAGGCGTGCTTTTTGGTGACGACGTACAGAAAGTATTTGAAGCAGCCAAAGCCAACCAGTTTGCCCTGCCAGCGGTAAACGTTGTCAGCACTGACTCCATCAACGCTGTTCTGGAAACCGCTGCCAAGGTAAAGGCTCCGGTTATCGTTCAGTTCTCTAACGGTGGTGCTTCTTACTTCTCCGGCAAAGGCCTGAAAGTAGAAGGCCAGCCTGCTGG
>CBDEWF010000012.1:0-15889 GCA_965243775.1 Sansalvadorimonas sp. | reverse complement strand
CAGAGCCAACTCTGTTCATGTTAGTGAAAACCCTCATGTCACTGATAAGTTGATAACCCATAATAATGGTAACTCAATTATTATCAGTATTTTCTTAGGGCTTGTTAAGTTTATTGGATTTGGTTTTGTTGCTTGGATGTTAAAAATAAGTGTAAATCTGCAAAAATAAAATATTTATTGTTGCAGATTTGATAAGGAGTTATTAAGTGATTTATTTATGACTATTTGAACCGAGTTATCTCATCGGGCTGATACGATACCCATCATATTCTTGGAGATAGTAGTTGTAATAGGCAGATAAATGTGTTTTTTGTGAAATTTGATCGTGAAATGATTGCTTATCATTACCCCAAACCCTGCCAATGTGCTTCTGTTTATAAACATTATCTGCCCACTCTTTTTCACTCTTTGACATATTGTTCATAACAACAAAAGTTGATGTTTTGGAGTCCATGCCACCCACGTTACCAGTGACGTCATTTTGATCATTGGTTTCTGGTGATACGAATATCTTTGCAGAATACTGACGTTGTTTTACATAATCACGGAGTGTCTGGTTACGATGGCCGTTAAGAACCAGAATCACTTTCCCTTTCATTGACTGACCTGAAGTTCTGTCAGCCTTGGCCCACTCTCATCAAGGCACAAAAGAATCTGAGCATGAATACGCTTGTGCTTTGCAACTTTTGTTTGGTGAATGATGTCTTTAAGTTTTTGCTGTTCATCGGCGGACAGGCTAATACGGTATTGAGCTGGCATGAGGAATCCTGATCTGAGTCAGGAAAGGATGCCAGAATGAATATTTCTGGCATTGCTGTCAGGCAAACAAATTGGGTTGGTGTACTAGTACAACGTTCCAAATTATTTGTCCTGAGGCTTTGGCTTGTAACCTATGAGATATAAGCAAGCTGTATGATTGCGACCAGACAAACAAATTGTTTTCGAGTACTAGTCGGGTTCATTCAGCCTGCAAGCCGGGTCTACATTGCGTAACAAGACGACTTTGAAGAATGGAAAGGGGACTCCCTCAGCTGTGGCTGGGCTCTGGATTATGAGAAAAATGAATCATCATTTACCTCTGAGGAGAAGGGTTTCACCCTGTTCAATTTGCTTCGATGTGCCTTTCAGTAGAATGACATCAGAGGCATTGAGAACGGTGTGGTCAGCGGGTTCAATATTTTCTCCATCCCGGGTAATCCTTATCAGGATGGCTCCATCTTTTTCCAGATCTAGCTGGGCGAGGGTCTTGCCTACAGCCCAGGCACTCTCTTCCAGAGTCACACCATGACGTAGTTTGCAGGGCTCTCCTTCAGCTGTGTGCAGAACCTCAGACTGGCCAAAAAAGAAACCGTGCAAAATGTCATAGTGTTCCCGTCTTACCGATTGTATACGCTGGGCAATGTAATGCTCCGGATGCCCGAGCATAGTCAGCACATGGCTGACAATCAGAAGGCTGGATTCCAGAACTTCGGGGACAACCTCCGTAGCACCTTCCTGTTTGAGTATCTCCATGTGACTGTCATCCCGGGTTCTGACCAAAACCGGAACGTAGCTGTTGATCTGGCGTATACCCTTAAGGGTTTCCCTGGCATCTCTGGAACTGTCGATACAGATAACCACCATACGAGCCCGGTTGAGGCCGGCTGCAATCAACAGATCAGTCCGACGGCAGTCACCATAAAATACCGGTTCACCGGCCAGATTGGCTTCCTGTACATGAATAGGATCATCGTCAATGGCAACAAAGGGCAGGTTGTCTTCACGGAGAAAGTGGCTGATGGCCTGGCCAACACGGCCAAAGCCGAGAATCAGGATATGCTGATGGACATCCTCAATCTGCTGGCTGATGACATCGGTCGGTTTTTGAGGTTCCTTTTTCTGCCTGTTGCCGTGTATCAACAAGTTAGACAGAGGGCCGCTGAAGCGAATCAGCAGGGGAGTTGCTGCCATGGAAACAATGGATACCGATAGAATAAAAGAGGTCGTTGAAGAGAGTAAAAGTTCATGCTGGATGGCCAAAGCGACCAGGGCAAAACAGAATTCACCACTCTGGGCCAGTGAGATACCAGTACGTATCGCTGTTCTCTGACCTTTTTGAATGAAATGTGCGAGCAGGGTAATCAGACATGCCTTGAACAGGATCAAACCACTGGCCGCAAGAAGGATCATGTACCAGTTGGCCATGAACAGCTCCAGATCCAGCATCAGTCCAACAGAGACAAAGAACAGTCCCAGCAGAATATCCCGAAAAGGCCGGATGTCTGTTTCTATCTGGTGTCGATAATGACTCTCTCCGAGCATCATTCCGGCAACAAAACCACCCAGGGCCATGGAAAGATCCAGCAGGTGGGTGAGCCAGGCTGCAACCAGGCAGACAACAATGGCACTGAGAACAAACAGCTCTTCAGACTTGGTGCGGGCGATTTCATGAAACATACGGGGCAGAACCCAGCGTCCCACCAGGATCATCATGGCAACAAAACTGATACCTTTGCCCAGGGCGGTGAGCAAAGAGCTGGTCAGGCTGTTGCCACCAATGCCGGCCAGAGCCGGTATCAGAATCAAGAACAGCACTGCCGCAATATCCTGAAAAATCAGGGTACCTATGGCCAGTTTGCCATGGGGTGACCGCAGTTCGTTTCGTCGGGTCAGCTCTTTGGAGACTATTGCGGTAGATGACAGGGACAGACCGGCAGCCATCACCAGGGTGCCAGCCGGTGAAAAGCCAAGCAGTAAACCACAAAAAGCGATCAACAATGTACTGATCAAAACCTGCAGTCCGCCCAGTCCAAACACAATGCGGCGCATGGCCAGAACATTGGCCAGAGAGAACTCCAGCCCCAGGGAGAACAGCAGGAACACTACGCCAATTTCAGCCAGCAGGGAAAAGTCAAAGCTGCCATCGATAATACCGGTAGCCGTTGGACCAAGAGCCAGCCCTACAGCCAGATAGGCCAGAGTATCGGGAATATGGAGGCGGTGAAACAGGGCAATTGCAAAAACTGAGAATGTGAAAATAACCAGCAGCTGATTGAAAAAGCCGAAATCCATTTATCTGCCTCTCGAACATTATCGATTTATTGGTTTCTGCTGTAAGAGCCTGCGATAAAATTATGAACAGACTCTAAAAAAGCATTGCAGGTTTTTGAATATTTTCGTTATTTTACCAGCTGCTATCTTGCGGTGAACGACACTTTTCGAATATGTCAGGTTTTATCAACATAATTTACCATAGCGAAAAGATCATTCGTGCAATCTGCTTATAGCTTAGCATTCTGAAAGAGATGAATAGAGTGTAGATTATGCAGCTGTTATTTCTGACTACGGTGGGCTGTCACCTCTGTGATCAGGCTCTGGCCTTTTTGCAGCAATTGCCGGTCAAGGGAAGTTACCTGGTTGATGTTGTGGACATTGCCGAGGTGGGCAATGAGCATCTGTTCGAGAAGTATGCAGAACGGATTCCGGTGTTACTTAACGAAGAGACTGGAAAAGATCTCTGCTGGCCTTTTCAGGCTATGGATGTCCAGGCCTTGATTGGAGAGATTGCCAGTGTTCAATAAGCTGCCTGGATGTCTGGCGGTTCTTCTCATTATTATGGTTTCTGTTCAGGTTTCCACTACCAGGGCAGACATTACCGTAACTGACTCATCGGGTTCTACAGTAACGTTCAAACAGTCCCCCAAAAGAGTTGTCAGTCTGGCGCCCCACGCAACAGAGCTTATTTATGAGGCTGGCGGTGGTGAACGTGTTGTAGCTGTCACCAAGAACAGTGATTACCCCAGCGCTGCAACCAGGCTACCCAGTCTTGGTCCTTATAATACCGTGTCTCTGGAAGCTGTTTTATCCTATCAACCTGATCTTGTTCTGGTCTGGCCTGGCGGTACTCCTTCTGTACTGATATCCCGGCTTGAACATTTTGGGATTCCACTGTATCGATCTGGTCCTGAAACTATTGACCAGATTGCCCACGACCTTCGTATTCTGGGAAACGTTTTTTCCAGCCAGCAGGGGGCATCAGCAGCCAGGGATCTACTGTCTGGGTGGAGTAAACTTCAGCAAGAGTTTGCCCAAAAACGCCCGGTGCCGGTGTTTATTCATATTTGGGACAACCCTCTGATTACCTTGAACGACAAGCATGTAGTCTCCTCCATCCTGAAAGTCTGTGGTGGGTTTAATATTTTTGCTGATGCTGCAGTGCCGGCTCCACAGGTGACTAAAGAAGAGGTGATTGCCCGCAGGCCCGCTCTGATTGTTGAGGGTGACCACCGGCAGCGCACTGAGAGTGATGAACTGAAAACATACTGGCAGTCATTTGCGTCTATTCCGGCAGTTAAGAACGGTGATGTGTATAGTCTGCAGGGTGACTTTCTGCTTCGACCAACACCAAGGCTGCTCAAAGGAGCTGAGCAGTTATGCAGCTTGATTGACCAGGCCAGACAACGGATGGATTAGATCCCGATATAGCAGTATTGTTAGGGTATGTTTACAGTTAACCAGGGTGTGAACATACTCTGGCCCATCAACTTTTTCTGCCTGAAGCGGCAGAGGTAAGTGTGCATAATAACAATAATAAGCTCTCTGCCGAGCATAAGGCTCGGCTGCTGCGACGGGCCTCTCAGGCTTCAGTGGTGACTGCTGTGATTCTGATTCTGGCCAAACTGATTGCCTGGGGTATGACGGGTTCGGTCAGTATTCTTGCCACATTTATGGATTCCCTGTTGGATGCTTTTGCCTCTGTAATCAACCTGGTAGCGATATCCATAGCCCTGAAACCTGCAGATGAAGACCACCATTTCGGTCATGGTAAGGCCGAGCAGCTGGCTGCACTGGCCCAATCTGCCTTTATTGCGGGTTCCGGTCTGTTTCTCATCCTTCATGGCATTGACAACATTCTCTCTGGGGATGTACTGGAAAATAACAGGGTAGGTCTGATAGTTATGGCTTTTTCCATTCTTTGTACCACTCTGCTGGTGGGCTATCAAAGCTATGTCGTCAGACAGACCGGATCTCTGGCCATTGCCACTGACTCCATGCACTACCGAATGGATCTATTGACCAATGTTGGGGTCGTTGTGGCGTTGATCCTGGCAATGGCTGGTTACCCCCTGGCAGATCCTGTTATAGGTATTGCCATAGCAGTTTATATGCTGATGAGCGTCTCAAGAGTGGCATGGGATGCGATGCAGTTATTGATGGATGCAGCCCTGTCTCCAGAACAGGATCAATTGATTCGTGACCAGGTTCTGGCTATGAAAAATGTGCTCGGGATGCATAATCTGAGAACAAGAAAGTCCGGAGTTCAGCCCATCATCCAGTTTGACCTGGATCTTGATGGACAGCTCTCCCTGGAGGAGGCTCACAATATAGGTAAGCGGGTTCAGCAGAAACTTCTGACTGTTATGCCGGATGCAGACATTACTATTCATCTTGATCCAGCCCATCTTGACCCTGAGTAGAGGGAGGTAAGCGAGAGAGTTACCTGTAAGAGCTTGTGGTTAAATTGTTACTGACTGTAATGGAGCTGCTTTTCTCTACCCTGAAAACCACGTATTTCGCTGGTTCCGGAAAGCTATCTGTTCAACAAGTTTTGTGCCGCTGAGAAAGCAACCGTATCCGGCATTTTTTTTTGCTATATATTCTGGCTCCTGACTGATGGGGCTGAACGGGATGGCGCAAATAATAGAAGCAGGGAACAGGTGTAGAGCCGCCTGCCTGAGTATTGTTTTTCTATATTTTCTCTTTTTCAGTTTCCAGGCATGTCCCCGAACGCCACTGTTTGTCCATGAGCCGGAAGCAGGTACCTGGCTTCGCTATGGTGACTCATGGATACTTTTGCGCGATTTTGACCCAGCTCAGACAGCCATGGCCATGATGGCTTCATCTCTGGTATCTCTGCTTCCCTTGGGAGTGGTTCAGACTATGAGGTTTCTGGATCTGGCACCACCCGGACTATCGACTGTTGTTGGCTGGGGTGGTAATGCCTTCGGGATGATCTCCTATTTTCTGGTGCACCAGGGCACTTATTTCCGGCTTCCTGAAAATCATTCTGAACACCTCCTAAGCAGCTCATCTTATCTTGCCCCCATAGAAATTATTGGAGACAGTCTGGCTTCCTGCCTGCGTCTCTCTCTTTACAGATATGGCAATGACTGGCCTATGCTGGACTTGAGTCATCTGCCGGGTAGCAGAGGCAAGGATTATGAGCAGAGCAGTAAAAGCGGAAGTGATCTCATAAAGGTTGCCCGCTTTATGGGATTGACCGGTATAAAGCGGATTCAGATACGGTTGTCTGCCCATAGTGAGCATGCCCGTCTGGTGATAAGCACATTACGGGGAGGGGATAATGAATGGAGAAATTTCTTTATCCTGCTTCCTGGGCAGCACTTGTGGAATATCACTGATATTCCACAACTTGCAGCCTGGATGCTGACACCAAAGGTCATGAATGCAGTGATTTATGGAGCCATGGCGGTCAACCAGCATGGCTTTGAAGAAGGTGATATCGTTTTTAAAAGCTCATTTTTCACTGTGCGTCAGGGGCGTAGTTTCAATGATTTCAATCTTGAGCCAAGAGCTGAATATATAATTCCAGCACCGGACCCCTATGGTCTGGGCCTTGTTTCCTATTCCTCCATGGAACGGCAGGTGTGGTCAGCAGGAGGGTGTACCGGCAGCTCTGATTTGCTGTGCACAGGTCTTATGACACTTTCAGGGGAGGATCGCTCATGGCCATTGAACCATGATGCCGGGAACTCATCTTCCAGACTGCACTATATCACCGGCCCGATACGTATCAGTGAAATTGATCTGCTACTCGAAAGCCAGGCAGGTCAGTCGCCCTACTACGAAATTCCCAGCTGGGCCATACATGCTGCCCTGGTGCCGGTACAGATAGGGATAAATTATCTGCTTTATCGCTTGTTTGATGATATTACTTCAACCCTGCTGGAAACAGTGGAAAAGGTAGCTCCTGCAAGAATTGTGGTGGAAGGAGAGCCTCAGGTACATGAAGAAACGGAGCCAGTCGTAGGTGCTGGACAAACAGCAGGAGAAGCCAGAAAAGAGGCCAAAAAAGCACAGAAGGAGATTATAAAAACTAAAAATCTACAGAAAGAGGTAATAGAAGAGGCTAAAAAAGAGGCCAAAAAAGCTAAAAAGGTTTACCGCCGGGAGCAGAAGAAAGGGGCGGAGGAAAGTGTTCTTCAGGAACTACAGGATAAGTTTGAAAAGTTGACGGTAAGAGCCTCAGCATTAAGAGATGGAGATGACATAATCAGGCTTGATCCACGAAAGCATGGTGGGACCCATGAAACCTGCCCAATCTGCAGAACAGATTACGCAGAGGAATACTTTTCTAGTCCGGTCAGAAAGCTGTCATGTCATCACGTATACCACCAGAACTGCATTCAGAGCTATTTTGACAATAGTTTCCTTAATCATGAATGCCCGACATGTCGGGAGCATATACCGTGTTTTCCTGCTGACTCAGATTTGAAGATTGGTATTCCAGCTCCAGTCTCACAACCATCAGAATGAAGTAGTTTGAGTAAGGCGCGAAAACGCCCCCTTTTTGAGGGGGCATGGGAATCAGGAATCTGATTTGGAAATCCAGGTATACATAACCGGGATAACAAACAGAGTAAACAGGGTGCCGATAGTCATGCCGCTGGTGATCACCAGGCCGATATTAAAACGGCTGACAGCTCCGGCACCACTGGCGAACAGCAGCGGCAGGATTCCAAGAACTGTTGCTCCAGTGGTCATAAGTACTGGCCGCAGGCGCAGGGATGAAGCTTCCAGAACTGCCTGAGTTCGATCCATACCCTGCAGACGCAGTTGATTGGCAAACTCCACGATCAGAATACCATGCTTGGATATCAATCCGATCAGGGTAACGAGACCTATTTGGGTATAGATATTCATGGAGAGGTTTATTCCCAGGGTAAACTGAAGCAAACCTCCCAGGACAAGTGGAATCAGTGCTCCACAAATGGACATGGGGACAGTCAACATAACCACCAGTGGGTCACGGAAACTTTCAAACTGCGCGGCCAGCACCAAATAAATCACCAGCAGTGACACAGCAAAGGTCAGCAGCAGGGCCTGACCTTCATTGATGAACTGCCGTGAGGTGCCCTCGTAATCCACACCAAAGCCTTCTGGTGCCAGTTTCTTCACCTCAGCATTAAGAAAGTCCAGAGCTTCCCCCAAGCTGACACCAGGCAGCAGCATGCCCTGGATCTTGGTAGAGTTGAGCTGCTGGAACTGACTCAGACGGTTGGGACGGGTTTCACTCTTCAGGCTGATAGCAGAGGAAAGCGGAATCATTTTGCCACTGGCATTGCGCACATAGTAACGTCCCAGCCACTCCTTGTTGAGCCGGAACTCCTGAGTAGCCTGGGGGATAACCTTGTAACTGCGGCCATCAATATTAAAGCGGTTAATATTACCATTACCCAGCATTGTGGCCAGGGTATCGCCGATCTCTTTCATACTGATACCGAGACGGGCGGCCTTGTTACGGTCAATTAGAATTTCTGTTTCCGGTTTGTTAAAGCTGAGTTCGCTTTCTGCAAACATAAACAGGCCTGACTGCTGTGCCTTGGCAACCAGCTTGTCCGCCAGCGTCGCCAGGGTGCGATAGTCGCTGGTGGTATTAAGAATGAACTGAACCGGCAGACCCCCTCCTGATCCCGGCAGTGAGGGGAAAACCAGGGAGAAGGTCTGTAGTCCGGTTATTTTGGACAGGTACTGGTTCTGCAGCTCCTTCTGTACTTCAAATACGCTGCGCTCCCGCTCACTCCAGGGTTTTAGCACCATGCCTGCGAAGGAAACCGTAGGGCCACCATCGCCGTTAATCAGGAATGACTGGTGGTATTCCGGAAACTCCCGGAACATTGGCTCCAGCTCTGCCGTGTATTTATTGAGATAGTCGATACTGGCATATTGGGGAGCCTTGGAGATCATAAATATTAGGCCGTTGTCTTCCAGTGGTGCCAGCTCTTTCTTGGTCATGGTGTACATCGGCGGGATGGTGGCCAGTACTATCAGGGCGAACACCAGAGTCACCGGACGGTATTTCAGGGTCCCTTCCAGAAGAGTGTGATACCTGTTTTTCAGACGCTCAAAAGCCTTGTCCAGCCAAATGGCAAAAGCGCCTTCATTGCCAGCGGGCAACAATAGCCGCGAGCACATAACCGGAGAAAGGGTCAGAGCAACAACACCAGATACCACCACAGAACCAGCCAGGGTAAAGGCAAATTCCCGGAACAGGGCTCCGGTCAGACCTTCCATGAATCCGATCGGTGCATATACTGCTGCCAAAGTCACAGTCATGGCGATAACTGGCAGGGCTATCTCTCTGGCTCCCAGCAATGCTGCATCAAAGGGCTTTTTGCCTTCTTCGATATGACGGTGAATATTTTCAACCACTACAATGGCATCATCCACAACCAAACCAATGGCGAGGACCATGGCCAGCAGTGTCAGCAGGTTTATTGAATAGCCCATCATCTGCATGCAGAACAGCACGCCGATCATTGACAGAGGAATAGCCACCACCGGGATCATCACTACCCGCAGCGAACCGAGGAACAAGAATACCACCAGAATAACGATAACCGTTGCTTCAGCCAGAGTCTTGATAACCTCATCAATGGATTCCTGGATAAACTCGGTGGCGTCGTAAACAATTTCCCCGTTCATGCCAGTGGGCAGCTGGCTCTGAATGGATGGAAGGTGATCACGTACCCGCTTGATAACATTTAGGGGGTTGGCTGACGGTGTAGCGGCGATACCAATGTAAATAGATGGTTTGCCATTGAAAGCAACAAAGGTGTCGAAGTTTTCAGCCGACAGTTCTACATCGGCCACATCCTCCAGACGCACCAGAGTGTCGCCATCAGTTTTCACGACGATAAGCCCAAATTCCTCCGGACTGGTCAGGTCGGTATTGGCTTTGACACTGGCAATGACCAGTTCCCCGCGGGTCTGACCAGCAGCGGACTGGACATTGCTGGTAAGCAGAGCCTGGTTAACATCGGAAGTTGTTACCTCGTGGGCCGCCATCCGGATCGGATCCAGCCAGATGCGCATGGCGAAGGTCTTCTGGCCCAGGATATTGGCAGCTCCCACACCTTCAATTGTGGCCAGCTGGGGCTGTACGACTCTGGTTAAATAGTCAGTCACCTGCTCGCTGTTGAGGCGGTCACTGTAAAAACTCATATAAACCAGATCACTGCCGCGGTTGCTGCCCTTAGTAATAATTGGGTCTTCGGCATTCTGGGGCAGCTGACTGCGAACTTCGTTCACCTTGGACATAATCTCGGTCAAAGCCTTGTCGGCACTGTAACCAAGACGGAGGTTGGCGGTTACGGTCGAGCTGCCCTGACTGCTGCTGGAGGTAAGGTAGTCAATACCCTCTGCACTGGCGATAGCCTGCTGGATTGGTGTTGTTATAAAACCCTGGATCAGCTCTGCGTTGGCACCCGGATAGTAGGTGGATACAGTAATCACTGCATCTTCCATATCCGGGTACTGGCGTACGGGCAGTTTGTTACGGGCCTGCAAGCCCAGGAGAACAATGAGAAGGCTGATAACGGTGGCCAGCACAGGTCGGCGAATAAACAGATCAGTAAATTTCATGAATGGTGTTACTCCCTGCCGTAATCCAGGGCAACACGGGCACCATTACGCAATGTCAACTGCCCTGCCGAGACAACCCGGTCTCCGGCTTCCAGACCGGAGACAATCTCAACTCTATCTCTCCGGATGTCACCAGTGCTGACCTGGGTCAGGCGGACAGAGAGATCATCCTGCTCTCCGGTAATCACAAAGACTGAGTCACCATAGAGGGTATAGGTGACAGCTGTTCTTGGTACAGTAATAACCTTCTTTTCATCCCGGGCCAGAACCTTGATGTCAGCAAACATGCCGGGGATCAGCTTCTGGTCACCGTTTTTCACCAGAGCCCTGACTTCGATATTTCGGGTGCTGCTGTCCACACGAGCATTAATGGCATTAACCTGACCGCTGAACGCTTTATCTGGCCATGCCTGCACGGTAAAGGAGATATCCTGACCGATATACAGAGCCGGGTAGTCCTGCTCCGGCAGGCTGAAGTTGACATAGAGCTGATCAAGATTCTGCAGGGTGGCAACCAGTGTACCTTCCTGAACATAGTCGCCTGGTTCTACCCTGCGAATACCGATCTGCCCGGAGAAGGGGGCTTCCACCTTCTTCTTGCGCAGGGTTGCTTTGGTCTGCTCTACAGCAGCACGTGCCTCATCAAGACTGGCGGAAGATTTATCAAACTGGGTCTGGGAAACAGCATTCTTTTTCAGCAGGGTCCGATCACGATCCCAGGTCAATCTGGCCAGTTTCTCACTGGCCAGGTAACTGTTCAGGTTGGCCTGCTCAATATCATCATCCAGCTGTATCAACAGGGCCCCCTTATCCACCTGCTGGCCGGATTGAAACAACACATCACTAACCAGTCCCGGTGTTTCGGTCTTGATATCAACGCCCTGGCGAGCGCTCAGAGTACCAATTGATGTAAGGGAAGGGCGCCACAGTTCAACTTGTGCAGTACTGAATTCAACCATGGAAGGTGGAGGTGTAAACGAGGCCATCCCTTCAGCCATCATCTTTTGTTCAAAGTGCTTATAGATGAACAGTCCTCCGAAAACCAGAGTAACAGCAGCCAGCATCAGCACCATTCTTATGCGCATTGATTAGATTCCTGCTTAAGTACGGATTTGCCTGAAAAATGCTGTACTATAACGCAGATTTTGGCTGCCTAATACGCATTCTGCGTGATGTTTTAGAAAAACAATTAACGAGTAAGACCTGATGTTCAACGTTTCCGAACTTGCCATTTATCCAGTGAAATCCAGTCGGCAGATTGTTGTGGACCGCTGGGCCGTGGATGATTTTGGTCTGGCTGATGATCGGCGATGGATGGTGATAGACAGCCAGGGTCAGTTCATTACCCAGCGTACCCATCCGGCCCTGGTAAAAATGACCTGTTCACTGCAGGAAAGTGCCATTGTTCTGGAAGCTCCCGGACAGAAAAAGCTTGTTGTGAATAAACCAGAACAGGATAAGAGCCTGACAGTCACGGTCTGGAACGACAATTGCGAGGCTGTTGATGCCGGAGAAGGAGCCGCCAGCTGGTGTTCTGAGCTGTTGAATGAAGAGTGTCGTCTGGTTTATATGCCTGATAGCAGTTTTCGGCAGGTCAGCCTGAAATACGCCAGTGCCGGTGACAGAACAGGCTTTGCTGATGGCTTCCCTTTCTTGCTGATCTCGGAAGCGTCTCTTGCTGATCTAAACAGCCGACTCGAAGTCCCTGTACCAATGCTGCGCTTTCGCCCCAATATTGTTGTCTCCGGTTGTGAAGCCTATGCCGAAGATACCTGGAAGCGAATCCGTATCGGCGAGATGGAATTTACTGTGGCCAAGGCTTGCACTCGCTGCGTGATGACCACCATCAATACGGAAACTCTGGAAAAGAACAAGGAGCCGTTAAAAACGCTATCTACTTACCGACGGACAAAGAAAGGCATTATTTTTGGCCAGAACCTGATTCACCATGGAACCGGTGAACTCAGTGTGGGAATGTCTGTTGAAGTACTGGAATAACAGAAAAATATCCTGTTTTTGTCTGGGTGCGGTATATCCCTATGTCTGGCCGTGACTTCCCTAATATATAAATGCTCCGTTTTTTTAACAGCTATTAGCTGGAAATGCCTGATGAAGTTGGATGACTTTCGCCAGCTTAATCAGGTATTTCTCTGGAATAAGGAACACCAAAAGTGTCTGCTCTTGAGAACCTGAAGCCAGCTTCCCTGTGGAAGCATTTCCAGGATATCTGCGATATCCCCCATCCTTCCGGCCAGGAAGCCGCTCTGCGTGAGCACCTGATCGCTTTCGCCAACAAGCGTGAGCTGGAATATGCCGTTGATGAAACCGGTAACCTGATTATCCGCAAGCCTGCCACTCCAGGTATGGAAGACCGTGCCGGTGTGATCCTGCAGAGCCATATGGATATGGTTCCCCAGAAGAACGCGGATACTGATCACAACTTTGAAACCGACGCTATCGTTCCATGGATCGACGGCGAGTGGGTCAAGGCGCGTGGGACCACTCTGGGTGCTGATAACGGTATCGGTATGGCTGCCTCCCTGGCTGTTCTGGAATCCAAAGAACTCAAGCACGGTCCTGTTGAAGCACTGTTCACCATTGATGAAGAGCGCAGCATGGCCGGTGCGGAAGGCCTGAAGCCTGGTTTCGTTAACGGTACCGTTCTGCTGAACCTGGACACCGAAGAAGAAGGCGAACTGTACGTTGGCTGTGCTGGTGGTGTTGATGTTCTGGCTGACTCTACTTACCAGCAGGAAGCTGCTGCAGCTGGCAGCAAGTTCTTTAACCTGACAGTTAAAGGTCTGCTGGGTGGTCACTCCGGCTGCGATATCCATCTGCAGCGTGGGAACGCCAACCGTATTATGGTTCAACTGCTGAAGCGTCTGCAGACTGTTGGTGGTCGTGTTGTTGAAATCAACGGCGGCAGCCTGTCCAACGCCATTCCTCGTGAAGCCTTCGCTGTTGTCGCTGTTCCCGCTGACAAGGTTGAAGACGTTGCTGCTATTGCTGATCTGCAGCAATCCATTGCCCGCAAGGCTCTGGCCGAAACTGATGCCGGCGTAATGGTTCTGGCGGAGGAATCCGATGCTTCCGCACAGGTTATGGCTGCTCAGGATCAACAGAAGTTTCTGGACCTGTTCCAGTGCGTACATAACGGTGTAGACCGCATGAGTGAAAGTGTTGCCGGGGTTGTTGAAACCTCCAACAACTTTGCCATTATGCGTGTTAAAGAAGGTAAGGTGTTTGTTCACTGCTTCGCCCGCTCCCTGAGCGATGACGCTACTACTGAAATGGGTGAGCGCCTGTGCTCCCTGTTCCGTCTGGCTGGTTGCGAAGTGCGCCAGGAAGGTCAGTTCCCTGGCTGGAAGCCCAATATGGATTCCGCCATCCTGGCTTCCATGAAGGCAACATATCAGGATCTGTTCGGTAAAGAGCCAGAGGTGAAGGTTATTCACGCTGGTCTGGAATGTGGTCTGCTGGGCGGTATCTACCCAACCTGGGATATGATTTCCATTGGCCCAACCATCTGCTTCCCGCACTCTCCTGACGAAAAAGTAGAGATCAACAGCGTTAAGCGCTTCTGGACTCTGCTGAGCGAATCTCTTGTCAGAGCGCCTAAGGCAGTTTGATGATAAGCAACAGGGCAGGTCGGGCTTTATCCAGACCTGCCCTGTTGGAGCCTTTGATCCCTAAGTCGGTTGGATGCAGTACCTGGATTTCAGTTTATCTGCTAATGCATTATAACTTACAGCTTTCAGGGCTCCACACACTTCTTCCCAACTTGCTGACCGCCTCTTCAGGTATATTTCAACAACTCTTCTTACTGCCTCATCAACATTATGGCTATATTGAGATGCTAAATTTGTGACTATGTTATCAGGGATGCGAAGCTTCAAGGCAAAGTGGTACCAGTTGGTGCAATGGCAAAGCTCCGATACAAGCTGTTCCTGAGTCGGGCGGTTCAGGGAGTTATAAACCGGAAGAGAAGTTGGCTTTTGTGGTGTTCCAAGTTTCAGTTGTTGAGTGATTGCATTCACTTGGTTCCAACTTATGGGTTTTTGCTCACATATTTTTTGGCACATGGCCTGTATTTGTTTTATGCAATCACCAGGATGATTAACTTTGATAAGGTCGATAGCAGAACTTTCCAAGTCAGCAGATAAAGCAAAATGCTCCCATATTTGTCGTTGTTGCCGTTCGAGGGTAAAAGGCAGCGAATTGACAATCTGCAGTAATGCGTCAAGCCCTAATGGGCTGTCATCTGTTGGGGGAGCTGTCGAGGATTGTGATCCGAGTATCGGTAAACTGTAGGCTTGTCTGATTTTATCTGCCACAACTTCGTGCCCCAGCGTTTCTTCAACTGTTTTAGCCAGAACCTCTGCCGTAAGGGGGAGATTTCTATCTCGTCGGGAGCTTTCCTTGAAAGCCAAAATCAGCATGTCTCTCGCTGTGTCACATGCGAATGCACAATCCGACATGCTTTCTGGAACTAATTCAAGTGCCAAGTCGCCGATTTCTTCTTGAGTCAGTGGCTTAAGACAGACCAGTAGTTTTTTTTGGTCTGCTAAAGAGAGCTCTCCAGGTTTCAGCCTTTGATTTTGTATTTTTAAATCTGATCTGAGGCTAAAGGCTAATTCATTTTCATCACTATCATCCAGGGCATCAGCTAAAATGTCCCCAGTCAAATTTGGATATGCAGAAAGGAGCCAGGTGATGAATTTGTCGTTGAAGTCTTCACTTTGTTCCTCGAATAGAACATCTATATGTTCTTCATTAGCTGCTTTAACCAGATCCGTTAATCCCCTGTGTTTCATAATGGAACTGTGCAATGTGTAGCAAGAATCCAGCAGGCTGTCTTTTCGGGGTAGTCCATTCAGTAAGCGTTTCATTGTACTTTGAAGTTTCTTATTACTTCTGGAGGGGCTTGTAGGCTGTGTATCCCTAGCCTCAGCTCCTGCTTGAACCTGTTTTACTGCTTCATCCAGAGTGACCTTTTGTTGATCACAACGAAACGCAAGCAAAGCATCGCCAGCACTCTTGCAAAAGTCAGTATCAGTGTGTATTTCGGATACTCCCAGCTTCCGTAATACAGCAGTTCGCTGGGGCAGTGTAAGGGTTCGAGATAATTGGGCTAATGCCTTAGAGACTTCTGGGTCGTAGTGTTGAGGGGTTTCCGTCGATTCCATATAACAGGACAGACTTGCCAGTTGTTCATCTTCAAGGGCTTGCCTGACTGTGCGCCGGG
>CBDEWF010000011.1:0-16231 GCA_965243775.1 Sansalvadorimonas sp. | reverse complement strand
CTTTATGGTGCATTATCAACATATTTGGATCAAAATCGGAATGTCACTTATGGGCAGCTGGCTCAAGTTCTTGAAAAGGCTTTCTATGGCAGTGAACAGGCAGAAAAAGTAAAGGTACTTGTGGATAAAATCCGGTCTGCATCAGGTGACCACTGAGTTGCTGCATCATTTTTATGCTGGAAAATTCCACTGGGTTTCTCTGCCACCAAGGCAGTGGAACCCAGTCAGGGTATTGAGGGTTTTGGAAGCTGGAAAAAGAAAACAAGCTGGAATAACCCCAGTTAACTGGATTTCTCCTCCAGAGAAGGCTTTGGAGGTAACGGGGCAAAATACCCGATTGCCATCAGAAGCCCACCCACGGTAATAAAAGTCACAATCCGCTCCATGGTTTCAGAGTTGGCCAGATCAATGATAAACAGTTTCAGGACCACCAGACCCAGCAGGGAAGCCCCAATAGTCCAGAGAGATCTTAATCGGAACCAATTACCCGATACTGTGGCAACCAGAGCTGTAACCGTCCAGACAATAGCGATGCCTGCCTGGAACAGACCGTCTTTCCACATGGCCTGGAAGTTGAAGTCAATGGAGTAGTAATGGTGAAGACAGCGAGCAAGGCCAGTATTAAGCAGGGTAAAGATCAAGGTGCCTGCTACGGTGTAGATTAACTTCTGATCCAGAAACAGACCTGCTAACCCGTGCTCTTCCTTTCTTATTCCAAGGTACCAGTATGCAATACAGGCAAGCAGGAGTAGAGTGGTCAGTTCTGGAGGATTCAGCAACGGAACATAAAATGGAACATAAGAAGTGGCTACGCCGCCATCACTCAGTATCAGCAGAAATACTGAACAATAACTCATGATGCCTAAAGGGATAACACTTCCCCAGCTCTTCCACTGATGTAAATCTGTATTCAAAGGCCAGTATGACAAGGGTTGCATTCTGGATAAAATAACTGTGGTGACAATGGCGGGCAGAAACCAGGCGACATACGGCCAGTGGCTGCCATCAACGGTTAAAGTATCTATCCGGTGGTTCAACTCCCAGCTGACAAAGAAGAGAATCTGCCAGTAAAGGGCAAACTGATATTTCCGGGAGAGGGTATCGGACAGTTCATAACGGTACTGGTAAAGCAGATAATAACCGGCAAGAAAAACAGGAACCCAGAACAGGCCGGTTATATTTTCAAACCAGTGATCTGTTTCCAGGAAGGTCAGCAACCCGAGCACAGCAAGAAGGGGAACATACCCGAGCAGGGGAACACTGATCTCCCGCCACCTGAGAAGTCGGCTTAACTGGTAAAACAGCAGTGCAGTAAGCATCAGGAATAGGGCAAGTGCACCAGGCACATAGCCGTCAGAAACCCAGCCAAGAATTTCCCGTGAGCCGGTAAACAGCCACCAGTACACTCCCCAGACCAACAGATACCAGCGGAAGTTGATCTCTCCCGGCAGTCTCTTTTTCAGAACCGGAAGATAACGACTTAACATCCAGGCACTGGCAAGGCCGGTAACTGCAACCAGGAATAGATTCTGGGTAATGCTGAATGACAATCTGAAGTCTATAAGAGTTAGACTATAAGCGTCAGGCCAGTCTGGATTCAAAGTTATATGATCCCTGGATGGAGCCGTCAGGCCGGCAACAAGCTGTAGCAGCAGACCAAATACCCGCGATAACCGTTTTTCCTGACGTAAACCAAGCCATAGCAGGGCCAGACCTTCCAGAGCCCAGGTCATTGAAGTCCACTGTTTACTGAAGGCCAGCGGTACTGCAAGGGTGGCAAAAACCACCGCAAGAGCCATAAATGACTCTGCCAGCAGATGCAGTTTCTTATCCCGCCGGAACAGGAAATAACTGAGAAAGCCGTAGATAGCTGCCAGAGTTACAGCACTTTGGGCCAGTGCATTATCAATATGTGCTATCAGTTCTGCCTGGAAACCAAAGGCAACCAGAGGCAGACCAAATACCAGTGTTCCATCGACATAACCGGTCAGACGCGGAGGCTGGCGCAGGGCAAATAGAACCGAGATAGCCAGGAACAGCAGGAAATGAAAAATAAGGAAGGGTTCAAGGGTTGAAACATAAGCTGGCAGGTACTCGAAGAAGCCCCAAAGCCCGCCAATGGCAAAAGTAAACACAAAGCCAAGAACATTCAGTTCACGCCAGCTGCGATACCAGGCTATGGCAAGCAGACCGCAGTTAAGCAGGGCGTAGTAGCTGAACAGGGTGACATGTGAGCCGGTATTCTGGGTAACCATGACTGGGGCCAGAAAACCGCCAAGAGAGGCAAAGAATGCCAGGCTGCGGGCATTCTGAATAACCGCCAACAGAGCTGAGGCAATCACTGTCAGCAGCATACAGGCAAAAGCCACCTCAGGTGAGATCACGTGATACAGGCGGGCGGCAGTAAAACCGGTCAGGTAAACAATACCGATACCAGCCCCCTGCATCAGTAGAGAGAACTGGTTGTTCCTTTTTCTGAGAGTCCATCCGCCATAAACCATGGTGATACCGGCGACAGCCACAGCAATAAGACGTATCTCAATGGAGATCAGTCCAAGCTGGGCAATATATTTCAACAGGAACGAGACGCCGAAAAAAAGAACCAGGATACCAATCCGGGCAACCGGGTTACCTTCCAAAGCAACCCTTTTAAATTTCTGAAGCCACTCATTTGTGGGGAAAATATCAGGAGTGCTTGTCTGGCTACCCGTTTGATTAGAATTCTTCTCAGTTGGTCTGGCCCAGGGTGCCAAAGCTGTCTCGTTTGTGGAGGCCAGGTTCCATTCAGCACCTGTGGCTCCGGATGATTTCGAAGCTTCTGTTGTTTGTGTGGCAGAGGGTTCCTCACCTGAACTCTGTTTAGACGGCGCAGTAATATTATTGTCAATCAGTACCGAAACCTGGTGGCGCAGTGTTTTGATGTTTTCCTGGTACCTGCGCAGGGTCTGATGATGGTAATAGACATAACAGCCAAGAATGCCGAAAGTGAGGCCAGTATATAAAGCCCCTGCAGACTGCAGGGCAATACTGAAAAACAGGCTGGCTATTATGATCAGGGCATAAGTCATTATTATCGCCTTGTTGTTTCGAATGAGCTGACCTCATTCCTTATTATGCAGGTTATTAGCTGTTGATGGATAGCTGTTTCCTTGAAGCCTGGAGCGCCCCACAGTTGCCAGGATAAAGAGCAATTTGTAAATTATATAATTCCCTGATAACAACTAAGAACTCAGAATGGGAAGGGCTAGGAGGGCGAGTGGGAAATACAGCTTCAATATTCTCGGCTTCTGGCTCAATAGGAACTCCCATCTTTCCTGAAGGTCTCAAAATCAATATTGCCACGCCCTGTTATGGAGGAATCTATTCTTCGCTCTATATTTCCAGCTTTACTGACCTTTTGGCATTATGGAAAACTGCCAATGTAGGCTATAGCTTTTCCGAAGTTGATACGGCAGATATCGAGTTTTCACGCAATATTCTTATATCAAATTTTTACTTTAACAAGACTGATAATACCCATATTCTGTTTATTGATCCTGATGTCGGATTTGATGCCAATTTGGTCAATAGAATGATTGCCCTTAAAAAAGATATTGTTGGTGTCGCTGCGTCAGAACAGCATCTGGATTACCAACAGCTTCATAGTGCCGGTGAGCTTCCGTTTGATAAGGCATTAGCCCAGGCTGTTAATTTTCCAGTTGACCCGGTTCCAGATTCTTCTGAAATCGATGGGTTTATTGAGGTGCATAGCTGCAGTGCCTCCATACTGTTGATCAGCCGGGCGTGCATAACCAAAATGATTAACCATTGTCCTGAAATTGTTGACCGGGGTAGTCGGGATAACTTCCCTCTTCTTGAAAATTTTGAAATGATGCTGGCACCGTTTGACAGAATAGTTACTCAATCAGAAAGGCTTGCCGATGTGAAATCCTTTTGTCACCGCTGGGTAGAAGGCTGTCAGGGTAAAATATTCGCCAACATTGACAGTAGTATCAAGAGAGCCGGGGTGTGTACTGTAGAGTCAAGATTTAACCTTTTATAAAAATTATCGTTTCATGAAAACTTCAACAGGTCCTGCTCTAAGAAAAATAATCGGTCAGCTTCGACTCGACGATTTGAGTAGCAACATGTTTGATCTTACTATCGATATTGACATATATCTTTCCTGAACAGTGATTAACCCAGCGGTGACAGAAAGAGTAATCTTCAGATAAGCTTCGGGTTTCTGTTTTTATCCGGTTGAATGGCGTTAGAAACATTTCGAAGTCAGCAGTGATCGGGAGATTCTTGTGGTAAACCTTGTCTGTTGCATCCGGGCAGCACTCTATCATTTTGGTGATACATTTTCTGGATATCAGGAAAATTCCTGCTCCGCAGTAGTTCACAGTAAGAAATCCGTTTTTGGCTGTACTGATATCCTTTGGCTGGCTGACAAACTGTGCCGATTGAGCCAGGGCCCTGTCGTAAGGTATATTGCTGGAGGAGTGAAGCTTCTTCAAATCAATATATCTCTTCGGTGATACTGCCCCGACAACATCTTCATTGAGTTGAATCATCCTGTTGATCATGGAACTTTCGAATCCCATATCATCATCAATAAAGAGGATATGGGTGTATTGCGGTTTGTTAAAGTAGAAATGAGACAGTAGAAGATTCCGTGATAATTCAATCTCCGGGTAGTTAAACTCGGTGAAACTGTAATCGATACCAAGATCGTTCCAGCTCTTGATCAGTTTTATCAGGCTGTTGAGATAAGTGGTTGTAATCTTACCTCCATAGCAGGGCGTAGCAATATTGATTTTTACCTTTTCTTTAGCCATTTCCCATAATGCCTGATTGTTATTTTTTATAAGATACAAAGGCAATCTGATTTTGACAACGCGCCTCTGAATATTAACCAGAACCACTGATAACAGCTCTACAGTTTACTGCTGGCAGTTAGCATACGGTTACAATATGTCTATGGATTAAACGTCAGCTTTTCAGTAGTGTGAAATTGGTCTATATAAAAAAATAACAAGAAGGGCTGATGTTATGATCTACGCAAACCCCGGTGAAACCGGTTCCGTTATCTCCTTTAAAGAGCGCTACCAGAACTATATTGGCGGTGAATGGGTTGCGCCCGTAAAGGGACAGTATTTTAACAATATCACTCCGGTCACCGGAGAGACTATCTGCGAAGTTCCCCGCTCTACAGCTGAGGATATCGAACTGGCTCTGGATGCAGCTCACAGGGCAAAAGATGCCTGGGGCAGAACATCCGTAACCGAGCGCTCCAACCTGCTGTTAAAATTTGCAGACCGTATTGAGCAAAACCTGGAAAAGCTGGCTGTTGCAGAAACCTGGGATAATGGTAAGGCGGTAAGGGAAACGCTGGCCGCTGATATTCCCCTTGCTGTTGATCATTTCCGTTACTTTGCCGGTTGTATTCGGGCCCAGGAAGGCTCAACAGCTGATATTGATGGAAATACTGCCTCCTATCATTTCCATGAGCCTCTGGGTGTGGTTGGCCAGATTATCCCCTGGAACTTTCCCATCCTGATGGCAGCCTGGAAACTGGCTCCTGCTCTGGCTGCTGGCAATTGCGTGATTCTGAAACCGGCTGAACAGACACCGACTTCTATTCTGGTTCTGATGGAGCTGGTGGAAGATCTGTTCCCGGCTGGTGTAATCAATATTGTCAATGGTTACGGCCCTGAAGCCGGTGAAGCCCTGGCAACCAGCAAACGTATCGCCAAGATTGCGTTTACCGGCTCAACACCGGTGGGTTCCCATATTCTGAAATGTGCCGCAGAAAATATTATTCCTTCAACAGTGGAGCTGGGTGGCAAATCTCCCAATATCTATTTTGAAGATATTATGGGGCATGAAGATGAGTTCCTGAGCAAGTGTGTGGAAGGCACAGTACTGGCCTTCTTTAATCAGGGCGAGGTCTGCACCTGCCCATCCCGGGCTCTGATTCAGGAGTCTATCTACGACGAGTTTATTACTCTGGTAGTTGACCGGGCCCAGCAGATCAGGCGCGGTAATCCCCTTGATACTGAAACCCAGGTGGGAGCTCAGGCATCCCATGAGCAGTTTGACAAGATCATGAGTTATCTTGAGATCGGTCGTAAGGAAGGTGTGGAATTCCTGATTGGCGGTAACAAGGAAAGTGTTGGAGCCGACTTTGATAATGGTTTCTATATCCAGCCCACCCTGATGAAAGGCAGTAACGATATGCGGGTTTTCCAGGAAGAAATTTTTGGCCCGGTAGTCGGTGTAACGACTTTCAAGGATGAGGCTGAAGCCCTCAGGATTGCCAATGCCACCGAGTTTGGCCTTGGGGCCGGAGTCTGGACCCGGGATATCAACCGGGCCTATCGTATGGGTCGTGGCATTGAAGCTGGAAGAGTCTGGACCAACTGTTATCACGCCTACCCGGCCCATGCTGCCTTTGGGGGTTACAAGAAATCCGGAGTTGGCCGAGAAACCCATAAACGGGCACTGGAGCACTATCAGCAGACCAAGAACCTGCTGGTCAGCTATGATGTGAATCCTCTCGGCTTCTTCTAAACAGTTTGTCAGCTTGAGACCACAACCGGCGATATAAGTCATCGGTTGTGGTTTGTTCTAATCAACTTCTTTTGTCATTTCCTGCTAATGGCTGTTCATACGGAGGACATTAAGGAACAGAATGGAGTCTCTTTCCTTGATTGGCTTGGTTTCCAGTTTTTCCATCCCTAAGCCTTGGGACTGTTCTGTGAGGTTCTGTTATGTCTCGGTATTCGTTTCGTACTATGGTGCAGTTACTTATCCTCCCAGCACTGATAGTTTTAGTGGATATACCCTTGGCTTACTCGGTTTCAGGTCACATCTTCATTGTCTATGAGGGGTTGCATGGCCCGGTAACACTGCCTGTTCCTGCCCAGATTATGCCAGAGATAAAGAGTATTGTTGCGAACCATCTCAAGTTGAAGGATGGCTCCTTGAGAACAATTATAATCACGCCTGTTGAAGGAGAAGAGAATCAGCTGGATGTCCATCTCCTCCATAGTGGAGGGGAGACGTCAGAGCAAAAAGAGAGAGAAGGAGATTGGCTTGCAAGTTTAAGGTATATCCAGGCAGATAAAAAATATTATGTTGTTGGCCTGGATAACGCATCTCAGCCTGTAGGTACACCAGCAGAAATTGCTCTCACATGTGAAGCTGAAGAAGATCTAAATTTGTCACTCTTTCGCATGTTAAAAGAAGCACATCTTTCTGTCGATATAGGGCATGCTTTGCAGCGTTTGCTTGCAACAGAATCCTCTGAAGTCACAGAGGATGATGAACTGGTAAAGCGGTTTTCAGAGTTATCAATATCTCCACCTGACAAAAAATCACTCTGGTTGAGCTACCAAAAAAAAGGTGAACAAGAGAAATATTTTAAAATAACAGAAGATCGGGTTGCCTTGCCTGCTGCAACCCTGCCAGACCAGGTCATTCAGTTTCCTCAGTGTTTGGAACAGATAGAGTTGCTGCAAAATGATAGATTGAGGTCCGGTTTCCTTAATGTATTAATGTATGCCGGTATGGCGGAACTTGGTGCGATTCTTGGACCATTTACAGTTGAAAGAGCAAACAGCGAGGAAGCAGCTGATCGTGATCGTTTTATTATTCATATCACTCAACCCGAGGAGGGCATAGAAGATAATACAGCAATAAGTTTTACACTCAGAAGGAGTAATAGAAGAACAGTGGAAGAGTCTGTATGGTTTCCAGACAATAAATATGGTGTGACAGTTACTCTAATGCCTAGCATCCTACCAGAAACAATGTATTGTATTGTGGCTAAAAGTGATGGGACTGAAGACTCTTTTTTTATAAATAAGAAATTAACAATACCAAAGATCAACGATGATACAGCTCTTCGAATATTCGTTTATGAAACCCTCAATATCCCTGCTCTTCTCAGCGTAATGGCAGCCGTATCGGGCCCTTTTTTTTGGGGGGCTGAGCAGGGCGTTCAGCGTGACATCAGTGACATCATAGTTCAGCGTGACAACATAAAAAAGCAGGTCCAAGTATTCCAAGTACTCTTTACTGTAAATATTTCGTGGGATAAATGGCAGTGGAAAATCTTATTACCTTGGGTTAATAAAGATATTATTCTGGATGAAGTCGTCGAGAGATCATCAGTCATCTGTTACCAGGATAGTTGTCAGAAAATTAAAACAACGAAAGTATATAACCTCAATGATAAATCGACAGGTTCGCTGTACGGTCCTTTCTATATCAATACACCTGATGGAAAAGGTCAATATTACTGTTTGCATTTGGTTGCCAGGCCGGGAGGGAAAGGTTTTATTGCAACAAGAATTCCAGGATATGACCTTAAAAAAGCCTGGCGGAATCAGCACTGGAAACAGGTAACTGGCCAGTATTATGAAAAAGATACAGTTATATTGGATGTACATGTAAATAAGGCTGGAAGAGTAGCAGTCACTCTTACGCGTAACAATAGACAGTGTGTGAGCAAAACAGATACTGCTGATGAGTGGTGGCGGGCTGGCTATGTCATGGATATGGACGCAATATCATCGTCTGCTGACGATACCTATATTCCTGACCTGGGAGGTATTCTGGATGTTATGGCCTCCGTTGGAAGTGGACAACTCAATGCACCAAATTTGAGTCCAGAGGCTCTACTAACCTTCGGGCCTGTTAACCCACAGCCAGATGTTTTCTTCAGTTCAATTTTTAGAAATGAGACTAAAATTCCCCATTATCATGGATGCATCACCCGCCGGCCAATCTATCTTGCCAAAAAAACCAGTAGAGCGGCAGGTGGAATAGCGAGATTTATCTGGAATCATCCTGGTATGATTCTGGGCACTGGAGCGATTCTGGGCACTGGAGCTATTCTTGCGGCGTATGTAAGTTTCCAAAGGTATCCATCCTATCTGCATGGTATTGAGTATATCAAGTACACGAATCGTGATCTGTTCTGGGATAATGAGATCCCTCTAACGCAACACCCCATCAATATTTCGAATATATCCTCTGACAGTAAAGTGAATAACTGACAGGCTCTGTAGTGAGTCCAGTGATGCAGCCCGCCACAGGAACTTGCAGGCAGCAGCCCGGTTAGCCGGATAAAAGGAGAGAGTATCAGAGCAGCCTCTCTGCCAGACCAGTTACTCTGGTCACAGGTTGTTCAACTGCAGATCCAAAAATGTCCGGGCGGACAAACAGAGCCAGGGATTTCCTGGCCCTGGTGATTCCTGTGTAAACAAGTTCCCTGGTAAGAACCGGTGTTGGGGAATCAGGCATGGCCAGCAATACCCGGGTAAATTCTGAACCCTGGCTTTTATGTACCGTCATGGCGAAAACCGTTTCATGATCGGGGAGGCGACTGGGGAGCAGGAACCTGACCTTGCCCTCCGGAGTGGGAAAGGCCACCCGAAAACGGTTATCACCAGTCTTCAGGGTGATGCCAATATCACCGTTATATAACTCAAGGGCCGGATCATTACGGGTAATCAAAACCGGGCGGCCATGGTACCAGGTGCCTTCGTTATTTATCAGGCCAGCATTTGCCAGAGCTTTTTGAATCTGCTCGTTCAGGCCGGCGACACCCCACTGGCCTTCCCGCAGGGCACAGAGAACCTGGAACCGGTCAAAGGCCTCCAGAATCTCATCCGCTTTGGCAACAGGATCAGAAACCTGAGACAACAGGTCAAGGTAGGGGCGGTAACCGTTTACGGCCGTGCTCAGCAGCCGGTTTTTGATATCACCACTGGCGTGCAACTCAATATCATCAAGTTGCTGTTGGCACAGGGCTTCAACTGTTTTGCGATCACCGTTATTTACCGCCCTGGCAAGCTGTCCAATACCGGAAGATTCATCAAAACGATAACTCTTGCGCAGCAGGCAGAGACTGTCCCGGATAGCCGGTCCCTGTCCTTTATTCATGGCAAACAGGGGAAAACCAGTGAGGGCATAAAGGTTTTTCACCTGCTCTTGTGAATAGCCGGAATTTATCCTTGAACAGATATCACCCAGAACGCTGCCAGCCTCTACCGAAGCCAGCTGATCCCGGTCACCCAATAGTATCAGGCGGGCAGTATCCGGCAGGGCTTCCAGCAGCCTGCTCATCAGGGAGACATCAATCATCGAAGCTTCGTCCACCACCAGGATATCAAGGTGAAGCTGGTTATCCCGGTTATGGCGGAACCCGGCCCGGCCGGGAATCACTCCCAGAAGCCGGTGCAATGTCGTGGCCTGGTCGGTAATAGCGTAACGCACCTCCTTGTCACAGTTCAGCTTGTTGCGGGCCAGGCTGATGGACTCCGTTAATCGGGCAGCTGCTTTTCCCGTCGGAGCTGCGAGGTGGATAATGGGGTTGCGATCCGGGTTGTTGTGGAGTGCCAGTTCAACCAGCAGAGCTAGCAGTCGGGCAACTGTTGTCGTTTTGCCCGTTCCAGGCCCTCCACTGATAACGGAAACCGTGCGGGTGGCAGCGACAGCGGCGGCGACTTTCTGCCAGTTAACGTCTCCTTCGGTCACAGGTTCCGGAAACAGGCGGTCCAGTATCTCCCGGGCTTTGACTGTATCAACCGGCAGGTTTTGGCAACGGTTTAGCCGGTTGGCAATATCCCGTTCATATTGCCAGTAACGCATCAGGTAGAGACGACCACTGTCCAGTACCAGAGGGGTAGCCTGGGAACCATCGCCAACCACAGGGCTGGATACCAGTTGCTGCTCCCAGCGAGACATGGGCAGGCACTGTTTAATCTTGCCCTGGTGCACGGTGCGGCCAAGTATCTGCCAGAGATCGGTTGTATCCAGGTTCAGGCAGGTATGCCCGTGACCCAGTTTATTGCTGGTCAGAGCAGCAGCCAGAAGAACGGTTTGGTTATCGGTCTGTTCAGCCAGAAACCGGGCAAAGTGATAATCCAGCGGTCGGATAATATTGCTGTCTGCCAACAGGCGCAGGGTATTCAGCATGCTTCACGCTCCTGTGCAGACAGCTCACCGGCCTGCTCACCGGAAAAGAGCTGATTCATGGCTTCGATCAGGTTGCGGTCTGGCCGGTGGTCATAGACCCCTGTACGGGAAGGGTCGTCTGGCTGAATGCCCCGCAGGAAGATATAGAATATACCGCCAATATGGGTGTCATAGTCGTAATCCGGCAATCGGGTTTTCAGAAGGCGGTGCAGGGCTAGAGTATAAATCTGGTACTGCAGGTCATAGCGATGATCAATCATCGCTGCAGACATAGCGTCTCGGTTATAGGCACTGGTGCTGTCACCCAGCCAGTTGGATTTCCAGTCCAGTACATACCACTTGCCATCATGCTGGAAAGTCAGGTCAATAAAACCTTTCAGCAGCCCCCGGACACTGCGAAAGTCCAGATCCCCAGCTTTGGCGGAGAGCGGATCGCTGCTGTTTTTCAAAAGAGCATTCAATTTGTGACACTGCAGTAACCCAAGGGACAGATTGAACTCCAGTTCCGGTTTGTAATGGCCTCGCTGCAGGTCAGACAGTTTTAAACCTTCTTCGTTAAGCTGTGCCTGCAGAGTATGACTAACCATCTCTTGCAGAACTGGCAGCCACTTCTGTTCCAGGCCGTTTACCAGCAGCCGCTCACGAATCAGCTCTTCAATGTATCCGGTTTCGGGATTCTCGAAAGCCACCTGCTCAAAGATTTCATGAAGGAAGGTCCCGGGACGGGCTCCCCTCGGAAAATCGAGCAGTGAACTATAGGACTCTCTTTCCACTGCGATAGGTTCTTGCAGCTGACCCTGAACTTCCTGATCGAGACCCGCCTGCTCATGACTGGCATCCATGGAGAAAGTGGATCTGTGGTGAGAGGCGGTGCGGGACAGTGCGGAATAACTGGTCATCCACCAGTCCCTGGGAATTTGCCCCGAGAAGTTCTGGGCCGACAGTTCCGGCTTTGGCTGTTCCGGTGCAGAATAGGGTTGCTCCATGGTCCTGGGAAGATCCGCAATGGTAATCGCTGAACAGTCTGTTTCCAGTTTCAGCAGGCTCTGTTCCAGGGTCGCTGTTGTAATCGGGTTGTCATGGCTGAGAAGATAACCGAAAGCCGTTTCACTCAGATGCGTCTCCAGATCTTCTTTTTTGGGACGACGTTTTACCGGAGCGATGCCCATATAGCAGGCATGGACTGAGCGGGTCAGAGCCACATAGAGCAGACGCAAATCTTCAGCCATGCGTTCTGTATCAGCACGTTCAATGGTTTCCTCGCTGCCAAGCAGATCAGCGACAACCTGATAGTTATTATTCTGGTCGTGATAAATGCCCTGTTCAGCCGGACGCCAGGTGCAGACAAAGGGAATAAACACGACCCCATATTCCAGACCCTTGGATTTATGAATAGTGACGATCTTGACCAGCTTCCGTTCACTCTCCAGATGCAGCTGTTGATCCTTGGCATTCTGATCAGGGCTGGCTATTCGTTCCTGCAGCCAGCGCAACAGGGCGTGGGGAGTATCTTTTTCCCGGGCGGCTGAGGCCAGCAGCTGTCCAAGATGCAAGAGATCTGTCAGGCGACGTTCGCCGTTGATTTCCGCCAGCAGGTTTTCCGCCAGTTGTCTTCTGCTGATCAGCTGCAGCAGCATCGGCAGTATGCCCTGTTTCAGCCAAATTTCATGGTAATCAGTGAACTCCTCAACCGCAGCTTCCCACTGCTGCTCATTATTGTTGAGGTTATCAAGGATACTGGCTGGCAAAGCTAACAGGGGGGTCGCCAGTGCTGCCCTGAGTCTGCGATCATTGGTGGGTTCCAGACAGGCGGCAAGAATACGGGCCATATCCATTGCTTCCGGTGCGGCAAAAACGGAACTCCGGTCACTTAAATAAACAGTGGCAATATTCTGCTCCAACAGTGCCTGGCGTACTTTCTCAGCCTGGGAGCCGGTGCGCACCAGTACGGCAATATCACCGGCAGCCAGGGGCTGTTTGCCATTTTTGTTGCCGGTCTGGCACTGGTTGTTCTTAGCCAGAGTCAGCAGCCGGTTGATCTCGGCAGCGGTAGCGTCTGCCATCGTCTGTTCATAGTCACCCCGACCAACGGCATAGCCTTCATTATCCTGATACCAGAGCTGCAGAGCGGCGACAGGCTCTCCATTGATAAAAAGGCCTCGCGCACCAGCATCCGATGATGAATCCACTGGCAGAAAGGGGATATCCTGATCATAAATAAATGCTGATTCCGCCTGCTGGAACAGGTGATTGGTTGCCCGGATCATATCCCCTGAAGATCGCCAGTTGCGGGGCAGGGTATAGCGGCTGGTAATTCTTTTACGGGCCTGAATATAGGTGAAGATATCGGCTCCCCGGAAGGCATAGATGGCCTGCTTTGGGTCACCGATCAGGAACAGGCCATTGTCACTGCATGACTGTAGATGGTCGCTATACGCCTGTAAATGGTCACTGCACGACTGTGGATAGATATTGCTGAAGATCCGATACTGAGTAGCATCGGTATCCTGAAACTCATCAATCAGGGCTACCCGGTAGATATCCCGGATATAACCGGCCAGGGCCGGGCCACCGGAAGACTCCAGGGCCAGATCCAGTTTCAGCAGCAAATCATCAAAGGACATTTTGCGCAGCTCTTCCCGGCGCTGAACCAGGCGCTGCTGCACATCTTTCAGGGCATCCCGCAAAATCAGGCCCCTGAATGCTTCCTTGATATCCAGAGGTTTGGCCGTCAACCTTTCAATCAGCTGGAAAATTTCCAGATCCGGAGCTGTTTGCTTAGCTCTGCAGGCACTCTGTAAGGCTTCAGGCGTGTAGAAATCCCATCCGATCTCATTTTTGCCAAACTGCGGAACCAGACTGTCACCGGCACAAAAAGCAGCCATCTTTGCCAGTCGAGTCCAGGGTTTACTATTCCTCCGTAAAACCTTGCCAAGTTCAGCTTCGATAATATCCTGTTGATCCAGCCAGAGTTGCTTGATCTGTTGTATTTCTTCCTGATGACCAGCCAAGGCTTCCAGAGACTCAGGAATGCCGGTTCCATCAATCTTTAAACTGTGCTGGTTTAACCAGCCCTTCAGGCTGGCCTGCAAAGCTTCCGGGCTTTTCCATAGCTGGCGGGTCAAATCAGCCAGTGGCAGGTCAAGGGGGTACATGGTGCGTCGCCAGAAGTCGGCCACGGCATCGGTCTCCAGTTCGCCCTGGTCTTCCAGCAGGTCACTGGTAAACAGGGTGCCACTTTCAAAGGCGTGCTGTTTGAGCATACGCTGACAAAAACCATGGATCGTAAAGATGGCGGCTTCATCCATCTGTCGCTCTGCTGCCAGCAACAGTCTGGCCTGACGGGGGTAATCATCCAGATCCTTCAGCAGCTCCTGCAAAAAGGGATCTTTGCTGGAGCCGGAAAGAAAAGCCTGGCGGGCTTCATGGATGCGACCACGGATACGGTCACGCAGCTCCTCAGTAGCAGCGTCAGTAAAGGTCACCACCAGAATCTGATCGACACCCAGAGGCTGACAATGAGCAGAATTCTCTGTACGACCATGGCCCAGCAGCAAACGCAGGTAGAGTGCAGCAATGGTCCAGGTTTTCCCGGTGCCGGCACTGGCTTCAATCAGCCGGTGGCCATGGAGAGGCAGGGAGAGGGGATCAAGTGTTGTCGCTTCATTGCAAAGTGCAGGGATGCTACTCATGGCCGTTCCCCCTGTTTCAGCTTTTGATAACGGCTGTACAGAGGCAGCAGTAACTGTCTGGCCAGCTGGATCATTTCCTCAAAGACCGGCTCCAGTTCCGGCCAGCAGCGCTGGATATAGGCATCTGTCGCCTCTCCTGCCGAGCCAAACCCTGTGCCATAGAAGGCATCTGTTGCTTTACTGGTGGCTTTATCCAGCACTTGTTCATTTTCAGAGATTTCTGGAAAATCCACAGATTCCTGCAGCCAGGCCCAGGCGGTCTTCTGGAAGAAGGGCAGTGGACGGGTAAGCCCTTCACGCATCAGTCGCTCCATAAACGACAGGTCAGATAAAGCTTGTTCAGCATCCACCGGCCTGAATTTAAACTGCTCATCACTGGTCAGGTAGATAGTCGGACCAGGTTGATGTGCCGATGCGCAGTAACAAAGGTGCTGAATCCAGGCGCTGAATCTGTGTTTGTCGCGAAGCTTGCCTGTTCGCCAGAATACCTGTCCATGGCTGTAAAGTTCGGTGAGCCAGCCGGTCAGGCGACTGTTATTAAGCAACAGACTGATTTCCAGATCGTCATCAAGCTTGTTGGCCTGCCAGGGTTGTACGATTTCAGCCAGACTGCGTGCATCCTGATCCAGTTCATCCATCGCCAGGGAGCCAAAGCTGCCGTGGGGCAGAGTGCCGCTGGCCCGGGCATGCTTGTGTAGTTCCTGGCTGGAGTTTTGCTCCAGAAAATTTCTCACCAGACTGTCCTTCAGCTGCCATCCGGTCAAACCTGATAAGGCAAAGGGTTCCCGGGTTTCTGCAGCTTCCAGCTCATCGTTGTAAAATATTTTCAACCGTTGCTGGCAGAAGGCCTGGCAGGGGTTATTCCAGAACGTGATCAACTGGGTCAGGGGTAACTCCAAATCCCGGAGCGCTTCATCTGACAAAACCTGTTCCGGCAAACTTTGGGTAATAAATGGCGGAGCCGGTTGGCCTTTTCCGAGTGCTGCAGGCAACCACTCTTTGGCAAAGCTGCGGTTGTTTGCAGTGCTGATAAAGTTGTCGGGGCTGAAGGGCTGCAGAGTGTGCTGGGTAAACAGCTGTCCCAGCAGGGCAGTGCCATCCCCACCTTCAGCGGTCATAAAACTTTCCCGGATCAGGTTTTGCAGCTCAGTCACCAATACGGAAGGAAAACGTTCGGTGTTATCCCGGATATTACGGCTGACATAGCTGATATAGAGAGACTCCCGGGCAGACAGAAGTGCTTCCAGGAACAGATACCGATCATCCTCCCGGCGTGAGCGGTCACCCCGCCGGGGATCTTTTGCCATCAGGTCAAAGCCCATTGGTGGCAGGCTGCGGGGATAGGCCGTGTCGTTCATACCCAGCAGGCAGACGACCCGGAAGGGAATAGAACGCATGGGCATCAGGGTACAGATATTGACCTGTCCCGCCAAAAATCGCTGGCTGTTACGGGTATTACCCAGGTTTTCCTGTAACCAGTCGACCAGTACTGCCCGGGGCAGATGTTCTTTAAAACGGGCGTCTGTCAGCTGCTGACGGAAGTTTTCCAAAGCCTGGCGGATACGCTG
>CBDEWF010000010.1:0-7493 GCA_965243775.1 Sansalvadorimonas sp. | reverse complement strand
CGTAACCGGGTTAAATCCGGATTGCCGAAGCTGCGCGGTCAGGTCCGAACGTTTACGGTTATCGCCGATAGCAACGATAACGTCCCCGTGGTCGTTCCCCATGGACCTTGCGCTCAAAAAATCGGCAACCACCGGATAACCATCAACGGATGTTACCTGCGGATAAGCATCATCCGCAAACATGATCTCATTCCAGTTCCCAATGGCTCTTGCAGTGTCCGCAACCACCTTGCCATGGCCGCCGGCGCCGAAAATCAGCAGCGAGCTCATGATATCGAACCTTTGAACTTTTCCGCTGTCGCCATGCCTTTCTGGCTGATGCCCTCTTTCTTTATAATTCTCACTACAGTCAACAGAATGATCCTGAGGTCCAGGAAAAAGCTGTGGTTATCAACGTACCAGAGATCCAGGCTGAATTTTTCCTCCCAGGTGATGGCGTTACGACCGTTGATCTGTGCCCAGCCGGTGATTCCCGGTTTGACCGCATGGCGGCGCATCTGCTCATCGGTATACAGATCGAGGTATTCCATCAACAGGGGGCGGGGGCCGACAAGGCTCATATCGCCCCTGATCACGTTGAATAACTGGGGCAATTCATCCAGGCTCGTCCTGCGTAGACACCTGCCGAAACCGGTGAGCCTGCCATCATCGGACAGTAACCGTCCGTGTACGTCCGTCCTGTTGTTCATGGTGCGAAACTTGTAAAAAGTAAACGGCTTGCCCCACAAACCCGGTCGTTGCTGGCGAAACAGCGCGGGACTGCCCAGGTCAATATGTACCAGTACGGCCAGCAGGGCAAGCAACGGCAACAACAGGATCGCCAGGACAAGGCTGACGACCAGGTCGAACAGCCGTTTTATAAAATCGGACAGGTCAGCCCGCATTTGTCACCAGGCATTGTTCCATAACGTCACCCAGCCGTTTCGCCAGCAGCTTCATATCGTGTTCCTGTTCAACATATCTACGCCCTCTCAAGCCCATGGCGCGCAGTTCCGCCTCACTCATTTGCGCCATCTTCATGATGGAACCTGCCAGTTCCCCAGGGTCTTCCGGCGGTACACAGATACCGGCATCCGCCTCGATGACCGGATTATTGGCGGATTCAATTGCAATAATAACAGGACGGCCCATCGCCATGTAGTCGGGAATCTTGTTCATGCTGATTCCATATTTATACAGCGACGGCAGTTTTCTGCCGCACAACACAAAAGCCTGGGTATCCGATGCCGTTGCCGCGATGGCGTTCTTGTTGACGGGAGGATGAAAAGCAACCTGTTTCATCCCTCTTTCAGCGCAGTAATCCGCGAGTGCCTGCTTCATCGGGCCAGCGCCAACCAGATGGCATTCTATTGACGCAATACCGTGCTCCAGTTCTATGATTTCCATCGCCCGAACCAGGGTTTGCAGGTCATTGGCGGTGCCGTGGGCGCCGAGGTAAGTAATACGGAACGTATCCTGTTTCCTGTAAGCAAGGGGTTCGCCGATATTATCCAGGTTGACGCCGTTGGGTATGTGGACCACCTCCCGCGCCGGGATGTTACGGTCCCTGACATAGTTCCCATACCCCGGCAGGACCGACACAACCCGGCAGGCCTGCTGGCACAACCATCTTTCCAGCAAGCCGAGCAACACGGCGAACGGGCCGTTCCTGCGGGTGCGGCCCAGCGCGATGAGGGTTTCCGGCCAGATGTCGCGCACCTCGAAGATAAAAGGGACCCGGTGTCGCCGGGCCAGCAACGCCCCGGAGGCGGCTGCCAGCGGGTGGACCGTAGAACCGATCACCAAGTCCGGCCGATCCAGGTCTGCGGTTGACTTTCCAACCAGGACCTGCCATGAAAATGCAAGCATATTGACCATACGTCCGACGCCGTTGCCCTGGTACCCGGGCGTTTTCAACCAGCGGAAATTGACTCCGCCGACGGTTTCCGACCTGGCATGTTCATGTTCTTCCAGCCTTTGTCTCAGGGTATTCAACTCTACGCTGGCCGCGAAAATCCAGGTTTTCCAACCTGAATTGCACAGGTGTCTCGCCAGGTCATAATGGCGCGTGCTGCCGGATCCCGCAGGCGACTGGGCATAATGGTTGATTATCCAGACAGTCCGGCCAGACATTATTTATAATGGCATCGATACGCCGTTGCCGTAATTTGCCGATGCAGCGTAATGTTCGTTAGTCAACATTTAAACCGGAATCCTATCAGAACATGTTAGCAGACTACCCAAATAGTTCCGACCGGGGACTGAAACTCTCCCGGACTGTCGCGGGCGTCAGTTTCTTCCTGCTGTTTCCGGGGTACCTGTTCTATCACCAGTTCGTGGCAATGGGACTGATCCCGCCTTTTGCAGCGGGGCTGTTTGGCTATGTTTCCCTGGGCACGCTGCTAGTCTTATTGGCCCTTCTGCCCTGGAACACCGGCTGGCTGAAAATAATTGCCGGGAACCGTTATGTTCTATGGGTGCTGGCATTTCTGTTCTATACCACGGCATGGACTCTGGCACACTACCTGATTCTCGATGGCGATCATATTTCAATAGCCGGCGTACAATCCCTGGAGACAGTTATCTTCTGGTCCTCCCTGTTTCTGATAGGACTGTTGCTGCCCATTGAATCCAGACCACTGCGCTGGTCGCTTTGCATCAGTTTTGCCATCATCCTGGTTTACCTCCTTTATTTCTACGTCAACACTGATGCTAATGTGTACGATGCGCGACGGCTTTATGGGAATACTACGGATGTATCCACCTACCAGGGATTCGCCCGTAGTGTCCTGTTTACACTGCTGGTGCTGCTGGCGATATTCAATTCATTGCGCGCCAGGGCTATATTGATAATTAGCGGTGTCTTTGTCCTGTTCATGCTGGTCAGCCGCTCGGATTTCTACGCGTTCCTGGCCTTATCGACCGTGTTATGTATCATTTACGGCATTAAACAGCCTGGATATTTTCTGCTCTTGCTGGTTGTCTGCATGGAAGTGTTGCTGCTGGCCGCTCCCGATATAACGCCACGCATCGAGGTTTTTCTTGAAACCCGTGTCTCGGAAAAAGCGGAACCGGCACCGCATACAGACAGGCTGTCCGGTGATGATGACTCTACGCAGGCGCTTGGGAAACCCGCGCCGCCCGCCGGTCAAGCCAGTACCCGGCCCGCTCCCGATACAGCCAAGGCTCTCCCACGTCTCAACCGCCAGTGGGAAGTGCTAAACATCCCTTCCTCAAAATCCTGGGCAGGCCGGTTGGCCCTGCAAAAAAAAGCACTCGAACAAATCGCGGAAAACCCGCTGATGGGAAAATTCGGTGGACATGTATTGACGGAGGATACCGGTAAATTTGCAAAAGGTCATGCCGGGAGATATGCACATAATGCCTTTTCCGCCTGGGTCAGCTACGGTCTCGCTGGTTTCCTGATGTACGTCTCTCTCACACTGTTTTGCTTTCTGATTCCCGCTCGCCAAGTCATATTAAAACAACAGGATATTCCCCTGTGGACTTTTGCATTTATGTTGAATTTCGTCTGCTTACTGCTGATCATCGTATCCAAGCCGGTCTTTTGGCCCCTGACGGCATTGGGTTGGGGATTGACAGCAATAGCATTGATGGAGTCATCATCTGACCCCACCTGAAAAAACCTTCTATTGATTTCCTCACAAAACAGGCAAAATTTCTTTGGCATATAAATTCAAATCGGAATATGCACGTAACGTGCTGACGCTGGTAACGGGCACAACTATTGCTCAAGCGATTCCGGTTGCTCTAACACCATTTCTTACAAGAATCTATTCGCCCGACGAATTCGGCCTGTATGGCATTTACATGGCATTGATTTCCATAGGAACCATGATAGCTACAGGAAAGCTTGAAATGGCAGTGATGGTCGCCAGGAAACAGAGCGAAGCCATGCAACTTGCGATACTCAGCTTCATTTTATCAGGCTTGTTCAGCATATTCATCCTGTTTGCAGTCATTATCTGGGGGGAACAAATCGCAATCCTGACGGCGCAACCTGATATAGGCAAATGGTTATACATCGTGCCGCTCAGCATTTTTCTTTTTTCCGTTTATAAAGTTTTACTGCATTGGTTAAATCGAAACAAACTGTATGAGATGATGAGTCACAGCCGCGTAGCCCAGAGCGCATCAATATCCATACTTCAGATAATTGCCGGACTGGTGAACAAGATCACACCGGGACTCATTCTGGCAGACTGTCTGGGCAGAACCATATCGCTGGCAATTGTATTCAAACGTATAAGACATACCTTTCCACGGCCTGAATTCAACTTGCTAAAAAACCTGGCATTAATCAGAAGGTATAGAAAATTTCCGTTTTTAGGCTCACCGGCGGGTTTGCTGAACATACTATCTCTGCAATTACCCTACGTTATCATTCCCGTTATATTCAACAGCGCAGTTGCCGGTCTATATTTCCTGGTCTTCAGGGTATTGATGATGCCGATCTCGTTATTGGGGGAATCCATGATGGAAGTATTCAGGAACAAAGCGATTGAAAGCCTGGACAAGCATGGCACCTGTAGACCTGTATTCATCAAGACCATGATATTCCTGATTATCGTTGGAATACTACCAGCCCTGTTACTGATAATCTTCGGACAGGAATTATTTGCCTTTATCTTCGGTGAAGAATGGCGTGAGGCGGGGTTCTATGCGAGCATATTGGCACCAATGGCTTTTTTGAGACTGGTATGCGCTCCCCTGAGTGGGGTTTTATTTGTCAGAGAAAAATTGCAACTGATACTTATTCTCCAGTCTTTCTTTTTCCTGATGGTAGCCTTATCCCTGACCCTTGGATGGATTAATAAGAATCCGATTTTACTGGTTACGTCTTTATCGGTTTCCGGGTGTTTGTTTTATCTCGCTCAAGCCCTCAGTTCATACAGGTTCAGCGCAATAAAAAACTTCCAAGCCGATTAAACCAAACGAGAAACCGCTCAATTTATTAAACCGCCTGAAGTTACAACCAGACATTAACCATCACTGCTATGGAAAAAGTGAGAATTGCCCATCTAACGACAGTTCATCCGCGCGTTGATGCCCGTATCCGGATAAAAGAAGTGGAATCGCTTGCCAATGCTTTTGCAGAACCGGTTGCATTGTTCGTCCAGGATGGAAAAGGCAACAGCATCGAAGCAGGCGGTAAGATAAGGGTAATTGACACAGGTATCCCTCCATCCAGAAGACTCTCAAGAATAATTTTGGGAGTATGGCGCATGGGACTTGCAGTTTATAAGATGAAACCACAGATCGCTCACTTCCATGACCCTGAACTGATTCCACTGGGTTTCGTACTAAAAGGCTGCGGTTTCAAAGTGGTATATGACGCGCACGAGGATGTGCCGCGTGACGTTCTGACCAAATTCTGGTTGCCGGCAATAATGCGGCGCCCGATATCCTGGTTCATATCACTCATTGAATGGCTGGCGGGCTTGTTTCTTACTGCAATTGTCCCGGCAGAACCTGACATTGCCGCACGCTTTCCAGTTCGAAAAACTGTCCTGGTACAAAATTTTCCCATACTTGATGAACTCGTCCCGCCTGAGGCGCAGGTTTATAAACAACGCCCGCCACACTTTGCGTATGTCGGCGCAATTGGACGAACTCGAGGTATCCGGGAAATGGTTGAAGCCATGAAATACAGCGGAAGCAAAGACATCCGGCTGCAACTCGCCGGAAAGTTCCAACCGGTTAGTTTAAAAACCGAAGTAGAAGCACTGGCTGGTTGGCAACAGGTTGACTACTCGGGTTGGGCAAACCGGGATCACGTATCTGAAATACTGAACACCGTTCGCGCCGGATTGGTAGTATTACATCCGACACCTAAAATCCTCAATGCCTACCCTACAAAGATGTTCGAATACATGTCTGTCAGCCTGCCTGTTATCGCATCGGACTTTCCTGTATGGCGACGTATTGTAGACAACGCCGGATGTGGACTATTGGTCGACCCCCTTGATCCATCGGCTATTGCCGATGCCATGCAGTGGATTCTGGATAATCCTGGCGAAGCGGAACTCATGGGCCAACGCGGGCGCAAGGCAACGGAAGCATCCTACAACTGGAAAACTGAAGAAGAAAAATTAATCAGACTGTATAAAACACTGCTTACAGATCAAGTGGAAGTATAGAATGTCCGGTATTTTCGGCGGAATTTTCCCTTCACACCAGACCCGGCTTGAACAGCGTATTAAAGCCGCCAGCGAAGCCCTGAGTCATCGTGGTCCGGATAATGATGAACACATCATTGAAGAAAGCGCAGGTTGTCTTGTTACGTTTGGCCATAGGCGCCTCTCTGTTATCGACCTGTCTGCCGCGGGAAGACAGCCCTTCGTCAGTTCAGATAACCGATATGTGATTTCATATAATGGCGAAATCTACAATTATCTTGAACTACGTAATGAACTGATTGAACTGGGTCATCACTTCAGTACCTCTTCCGACACGGAAGTACTTTTAAAAGCCTGGGCTGAATGGGGTGTGGATTGCCTGCCCCGGTTGACCGGTATGTTCGCTTTCGTAATATGGGACAGGGTTGAAGCTTATGTTATGTTATGCCGTGATGCTTTCGGCATCAAACCTCTTTTTTACAGTTTGCAAAATGGAATGCTTCTGTTTGCATCAGAGATACGCGCTGTACACGCTCTTCGAAACATCCCTGCTGAAATCAATCACCAGCGCGCCTATGAATATCTTGTGCGTGAATATTATGACAGGAATGAAGAAACCTTTTTTGCGGGCGTCAATCAACTGCTTCCCGGCCATACTTTGCGTTACGACTTCGCAATCGGACAGGCAGGGACGCCGGCACCCTGGAATCACTTCAATATCAGTGAAAATTCAGATGTCAGCTTCGAGCAAGCCGCAGAAAAAATTCGTGAGATTTTCCTGAGATCGGTTCGACTGCACCTGAGAAGTGATGTTCCATTGGCAGCTATGCTCTCAGGAGGACTGGATTCATCGTCAATCGTATGTGCGATGCGCATGCTTGAACCTGACATGGATTTACACACGTTCAGTTTCATAGCTCCTGAAAGCGGGAAGTCCGAGGAGCCATGGGTAAACATAATCAACCAATCCGTTAATGCTATTCCCCATAAGATAATATTGTCCCCTGATGATTTGAACGCTGATCTTGACCAGTTGATTCTCAGCCAGGGTGAACCCTTCGGCAGTACCAGCCTTTATGCACAATACGGAGTATGCCGCGCAATCCGTTCTACCGGCATCAAGGTGATACTTGATGGACAGGGAGCAGACGGCCTGCTTGCGGGGAACGTGGGTTATCCGGTGCCGCGCCTGCATTCACTATTAGAAACGGGCAAGTTCATTCGATCTGCGCGTTTTCTGTCAAAC
This sequence comes from Sansalvadorimonas sp., assembly GCA_965243775.1. Lineage (GTDB taxonomy): Bacteria > Pseudomonadota > Gammaproteobacteria > Pseudomonadales > Endozoicomonadaceae > Sansalvadorimonas. The sequence goes on along the minus strand of CBDEWF010000010.1, from coordinate 128 downwards.
TGGTCCAGGTGGCCGGACAGGAATCGAATGACGGAACTGAAACGGGCAGTCGATGAAATAACGACCGGTCGTGTGAATGCGCTCATACGACGCCTGGGAGGCCATCCGTTATACCCTGCCTGGGTCTA
>CBDEWF010000009.1:0-26267 GCA_965243775.1 Sansalvadorimonas sp. | reverse complement strand
GCAGTCCGGTTCCGGTTCCAATATCCAGAATAGTCTGGTTGTTCTCAAGGGACATTACTGCACCGAACAGGCAGGCATCTGTCGATACCTTCATGGCACACTTGTGTTGCTGAATTGAAAACTGTTTGAAATGGAAGAAATGGTTAGGTGGCATGTTGAACGTTGTCGGTAAATGTTTGCAATTGGTCGTGTAAAGGTATTAAAAAGCACAACTCTATTCTAAAAAATTAGAATTGGTACTATCCAATTCGCAAGTAGTATTAAATCCTGTCATGGATCAATAAATATTCACTTTCTAAGGCGTAAGGTTGCCGCAGGAAATACAAATGGCCTGGTTAAAAACGGCCGATAATTGCCAAAGAGGAATTGAAATGGCTGCGTTTTCTTTCTTTATGCCTCCTGTTAACCACATGGGCGAAGGTTGCCTGGATGCGGCAATGAACGACATTGTCAGCTTTGGCCTGACCAAGGCTTTGGTAGTTACTGACAAGGTCCTGAATGAAATTGGTCTGGTTGCTGACGTAGTTGAGCAACTGGGTGCAAAAGGTATTGCCAGCGTTATCTTTGATGGTACTCAGCCTAACCCAACCTGTGGTAACGTGGCAGAAGGCCTGAAGCTTTTGGAAGAAAATCAGTGCGACTGCGTTATCTCCCTGGGGTGGTGGTTCTCCTCACGATTGCGCCAAGGGTATTGCTCTGGTTGCTGCCAACGGTGGCGAAATCAAAGACTACGAAGGTGTTAACAAGTCAGCCAAGCCTCAGCTGCCTCTGATCGCTATTAACACGACTGCTGGTACTGCTTCCGAAATCACTCGCTTCTGCATCATTACTGATGAAGAGCGTCATGTGAAGATGGCTATCGTTGACAAGAACACGACTCCGATCATGTCTGTTAACGATTCCGAGCTGATGAAGGGCATGCCTGCATCCCTGACCGCTGCAACTGGTATGGACGCTCTTACCCACGCTGTTGAAGCTTACGTTTCCACTATCGCTACTCCAGTCACTGACTGCAACGCTCTAAAGGCTATCGAGCTGATTGGCCGCTTCCTGCGTCGTGCCGTAGGTAATGGTGCTGATTCTGAAGCTCGTGAGCAGATGGCTTACGCTCAGCTGATGGCTGGTATGGCGTTCAACAATGCTTCCCTGGGTTACGTTCACGCTATGGCTCATCAGCTGGGTGGTTTCTACGACCTGCCTCACGGTGTCTGCAACGCAGTACTGCTGCCTCACGTTTCCCGTTACAACGCCCGTGTTCGTCCTGAGCGTATGGCTGATGTCGCCGTTGCCCTGGGTGAGAATGTTGAGGGTCTGACCGATGTTGAAGCGGCTGAGAAGGCTTTGTCTGCCATGCAGCGTCTGTCTGCTGATATCGGTATCCCTGCTGGTCTGACACAGCTGGGTGTTAAGGAAGAAGACTTCGAAACTCTGGCTACCAATGCTCTGAAGGACGCTTGTGGTCTGACTAACCCGAAGCAGGCTTCCCTGGAAGAGATCATTGAGATCTACAGCGCTGCCATGTAATTAGCGCCAAGACTTTGAGCTTGATAAGAAAACCGGCCAGTTATCTGGCCGGTTTTCTTGGTTTTCCACTTCATTTTTAAGTTTTGTATTGCTCAATTAATCAAATATGCGTTTCAATATCACTTCTAACGCGTCCTAATAGATTTTGCAACGCAGCCAGTTTATTGGTTGCCTCGTTAAGCTTATTAGTCAGTGCTTTGTGCTCTTTCTGCTTTGCCACAATATCTGCAGAATTTACCGTATTCAAGTTTTGCAGTTTTTCAATTGTTTTTCTGTCTTCTTCGATTTTGATTTTAAGGTTTTTCTCCATCTCTGCAGCTTGCTGCAACAGGGCTGCGAAGCTATCTTCAATATTTGCCCTATCCTCTTTGTGCTGAATCAGGCTGTTACCAATAGCAATTATGTACTCATCAGCCTCTATTAGCATTGCTGTATGTCTGCTGAGATTTTCTTCCAGCTGTTCGTTTTGCTGCAGGTACTGCTTGTTAGCCTGATGTAATGCTATGGCCTCGCACTGAAAATCCAAGGGCTTGGTTATGAAGGGATGCTTGCCATTCCCCGTAAGCTCCAGGCAACTATCTTTAAGATCAGTGCCAATTTGTCTGATAGCTCCTGCTGTACTGGCCACCCTTGACCCAAAGGCTTGAAATTTACCAACAGAGGAAGATGCGGTATCGCAAACTTTGTCTTTCCCTTGTAAGCAAAGGTTTTTAAACCCACTAATTTTACAGAAATTCATTATCACTACTCCTTGTTGCATTTCCATTAATAGCCGGAAGTATATGCTCACGAACAGGGTCGGGCTATTAGCCCTTTGGGGCACAGACTAAGGTTGAATGGCCTTTTGTGGAGACTGTGGGGAGTTCCGTGCTCCGTTTTTCAGGACTTCTACGAGTTATTGGTTTGAGTGAAAGAGAGGCGTGGAACTGGTTTTCATCAGTCTTTGGCTGTTATCCGACGAGCTGTAGGTATTTTTCTATATGGGTCTCTGCATGAATCATTGATAAAAGTCAATATTGAAAAAGTTGAACTGAGTATGATTCTCATTAACAAATGTAAAAGTCCCTATGATTCGGTTATGCCGAACAAAATAGTTGGCTTCAGGCAATGCGAACGCTTCTCATTTTCGCTATATTCTGCTCATGCTGCTGGTGTCCATTCCCGGAGCATGCGATTCAAGGAGTTTCTGATGACAATGACGCTGGGTGATCTGGAGGTTGGTGACTCTGGTCGCATCTCCGGCTATGCCGGTGGTGGCGGATACCGCCGTCAGCTGTTAGCCATGGGGCTGACCCCGGGTATCAACCTGAAAGTGGTACGACGAGCTCCCATGGGAGATCCTGTAGAACTGGAGGTTCGTGGTTTTAGCTTGAGCCTGCGTCGTGATGAGGCCCAGTGCGTACTTGTTGAGAAAAAGGAGTCTTGCTGTGGTGCAGGCGACTGTTGCGGTTCTCGGTAACCCGAATTGTGGTAAAACCACGCTTTTTAACGGCCTGACAGGGGCGAAACAGCAGGTTGGTAACTGGCCTGGTGTCACAGTTGAGAAAAAAACCGGCTCCTACGAATTCAGGGATCAGCAGATCGGGCTGGTTGATCTTCCCGGAACCTATTCCCTTGATGTTGGCATTGGCCAGACAGCGATTGATGAAAAGCTGGCCCGTGATTATGTCCTCGCCAACGAAGCAGACCTCTATATCAATATTGTTGATGCTGGCAACATCGAACGTAATCTTTATCTGACCACCCAGCTTTTGGAGATGGACCGCCCTATGATGGTGGTTCTGAACATGATGGATGTTGCAGATGAAAAGGGCATCAAGATTGATGTTGATGCTCTCTCCCGGCAACTGGGCTGTGCAGTTATTCCTGTTATTGCCAGTCGATCCAATGGTCTTGAACCATTGAAAGAGGCGATTGCAGACTATCTGGCAGGGCGCAGAGATCAGCGTATCAATGTAACTTACACCCCTGCACTGGAAACCGCCTTGGCACAGCTGGCCCCTGTTGCTGAAGATGATGCCAAAAAGTTGAATGTGGATGCCCGCTGGCTTGCAAGTCGTCTTCTTGAGAGTGACCAGAGTCTTGAACGCCTGGTAACCAAAGGTGTTATGGCTGAAGTTATTGGTGCCCGCAATGAACTGCACGCAGCCAATGAGGAAGAAGTTGATATACTGTTTGCCGATGCCCGGTACCAGTTTATTGATAAATTGACCTGCGATACTGTTCTTCGCAGCCAGAATGTCAGCCAGTCCATGACGGCCAAAATTGACTCCGTTGTGCTGAGCCGGGCTTTCGGCCTGCCGATTTTTTTCGGCATCATGTATTTGATGTTCATGTTCTCTATTAATATTGGCAGTGCCTTTATTGATTTCTTCGACATCCTCTTTGGGACTATCTTCGTTGATGGCCTGCGGCATGTTATGGAGGGCTGGGGTGCGCCGGAATTCCTGACCACCATGCTGGCAGATGGTATCGGTGGTGGTATTCAGACGGTTTCAACCTTTATTCCGGTTATTGCCTGCCTGTATCTGTTTTTGTCTCTTCTGGAAGACTCCGGTTACATGGCTCGTGCAGCATTCGTTATGGATCGTGCCATGCGTGCCCTGGGGCTGCCGGGGAAAGCCTTTGTGCCGGTGATTGTCGGCTTTGGCTGTAATGTGCCAGCGGTGATGGCAACCCGTACACTTGAGCAGGAACGTGATCGCAAACTGACAATTCTGATGAATCCGTTCATGTCCTGTGGTGCCCGTCTGCCTGTGTATGCACTGTTTGCAGTGGTGTTCTTCCCGAACAGTGGCCAGAATGTGGTTTTTGCTCTGTATATCATCGGTATCGCCGTTGCTGTTCTTACCGGCCTGATTATGAAGAAAACCCTGCTGCCTGGAGAGTCCACTCCCTTCGTTATGGAGCTGCCTCGCTACCATCTGCCCACTCTAAAGGGCATGGTATTACGCACTTGGGATCGTCTGAAGTCCTTCATCGTACGTGCTGGTCAGACTATTGTACTGGTGGTTGCAGTGCTGGGGGTACTGAACTCTCTGGGTACTGATGGTTCATTTAGTAACGAGAATACCGAGAAGTCTGTGCTTAGCCATATTGGCCAAACAATTACACCAGCCTTTGCTCCTATGGGATTGCATGAAGATAACTGGCCGGCAGCTGTAGGCCTGTTCACTGGTCTATTTGCTAAAGAAGCGGTTGTGGGAACCCTGGACTCTCTCTACACCAACATGGCAGATGAAGAGGGCGAAGCCGCAGAGTTCAGCCTGATGGCAGGAGTGACAGAAGCTCTGGCCTCCATCCAGGAAAACCTTTCAGGTGTTGTTGATACTTTGTCTGATCCTTTGGGTCTGAATGTGGGTACAACCGATGATGTAGCTGTTGCTGCAGATGAGCAGGGTGTAAGCGTGGGTACCTATGAAACCATGCGGGCCCAGTTTGCCAGTGAAGCATCCGCATTTGCTTATCTGCTAATGATTCTTTTGTACGCACCTTGTGTGGCCGTTATGGGAGCCGTAAACCGTGAAGCGGGTCGTGGCTGGATGTGGCTGGTGGGTGCCTGGTCAACTTATATGGGGTATACCGTAGCAACTGTTTACTACCAGACAGTAACGTTTAGCCAGCACCCCGGTTCTTCTATTAGCTGGCTGCTGGCCCTGAGTGTTGTGTTTGTCGGTGTGATAGCTGTGTTGCGAAAATTTGGTCAGCGCGACTCTCAGGCTACCAGACTTGCTGAACCTTCTGGAGCTATTAGTGTTAAGTGATATTCGCCGTTACCTGTCATCAAGGGATCAGGTCAGCCTTTATGAGCTGGCCAACCGGTTCGAAGTTGATGAGAGTGTAATGTCAGGAATGCTCAGCCACTGGGTGCGCAAAGGGCGGGTCACAAAAATACTCGTCTCTTGTGACAAGGCCTGTGGTGGGTGTGACAAAGCTAGTGACGGTGAGTGGTATCACTGGGTTACCAAGGAGGAAGCCTCAGGCTTGATATCCTTTGCCAGTGAGTCGTAACAACTGGCTAAATCAGGCTCTTTCGCAGTAGGTTAACGTTAAATCTGACAGGCTCCTGCTAGCCCCGTCGGCCCAGCTGATGAAGCAGGGGAAGAAAATAAAGCTGTCGCAACCTCTCCAGTTGCGATGGTTTTTTTCTTTTCTTGTGAGGTCTTACGGTAAAAACCTGTTTGTGTTCTGGATTGTCGAGGGTGTCTGGTTCGGGATCCTGTTCCCGTTCCCGTTCCCGTTCCTGCTGGAGTGACATCCTATTCTGTTCCGGAATCTGTTCAGGGGGGCTGACACCGGAAGTTGATTTATGGTTATGAGTTTCTGACAGGGTTAAAGGCATGGGGATAATGTCTGGTGCCTCTCTAAAACCGCTTGTGAGGGCAGAAGCCTGAAGGCCTGACCATGGCAAGAGGAGTAAGGCTGCCCAAGTTACAACTCTGGAAAGTGCGGGAAAAGCTCCAAGCATTCCAAGTTATTCTGATAATAAAAAGAGAAGTTGAGTTTAGGTCAAACTTGCTGACTGGCTAGAGGTGAAAGTAACTTTAATGGCGTCCCTACCAGGACTCGAACCTGGATCGATCGCTTAGGAGGCGACTGTTCTATCCGGTTGAACTATAGGGACCGGAGAAAAAGTTCTCTAGGTATACCAAGAGCTGATAAACTCTGTGAGAACGGCGATATATTAACGAAAACTGCCCGGAACCTTCAATAGTCTGACTGTAATTGATAAGGAAAAATTTTAAATAACACAGTTATCTACGTGTGTTTGTTAAATTTGAATGGCTTTTTCTGCCTGCTATGAAGTCATCACTGGGCAGTGCCGATATAATGGTGGAAATCAGATTCAAACAAGTCATCGAAGGATGAGGGACTTATGATCAGAATATCTCGTCTGTATCGGCTGGCTTTGTTCACGCTGATGCTGAGTTTAGGGGGGCAGGCATTTGCTTCTGCCACGGTTTCTGAGGGGGATCCATGGGAAGGCTTCAACCGGCTTTCCTTTCGTTTTAATGACACTTTGGATACCTGGGTGCTTAAGCCCGTAGCTTCCGGTTATGATGCGGTCACACCTGAGCCAGTGCAGGGGTTGGTTAGCAATTTCTTCCGGAATCTGGGGGAAATTCGCAACATTGCCAACTCTCTTTTACAGTTCCAGTTCTCGGAAGCTGGAAAGTCAACCGGCCGTTTGCTGGTCAATAGCACGGTAGGTATGTTGGGTATGCTGGATGTGGCATCGGGTATGGGGCTGGATTATCACTATCAGGACTTTGGCCTGACTCTGGCCCAGTGGAATATTCCTTCCGGCCCTTATGTTGTGGTGCCACTTCTTGGCTCGCGAACCCTGCGTTCTGCAGCAGGCATATACCCGGATATGCAGCTGAACCCGGTCTCCCATATTGACGATAGTCACGATCAGCTGATGTTTCAGGCATCCGAGTTGGTCAGCCAGAGAGCTTCCCTGCTCAAACAGGAGAGTTTGATTTTGGGAGATAAATATACCTTTATCCGAGATGCTTATCTGCAGCGTCGCAATTTCCTGATAACTGGCGAACTGCCTCAGGATGACTTCTGATAAATAACCATCTAAGTTATACACTCTAGCCGGGGCAGCAATAGTCCCGGCTTTCATTTCTTCCTCAACTTGCAGAGCCTTAATAGAGGGAGTAATGTCAAACCATCATTTCAACTCATCAGAGTTGTATACGGTGCTTATGTTGCAGTTCAGTTTCTGGGTCATCAAGAACAGTCATCTCATCCGGGGCGAGGAATAGGTATGAGCAGAGATACAACTCTGCTGGTGATTGATGACGATGCTATAGTCCGGGAAAGTATTGTTGCTTACTTGAGTGACAGTGGTTTCCAGATCCTGGAGGCGGAAAACGGTGAACATGGACTTGGTGTTTTTCGTGAACACCAGCCTGACCTGATTCTCTGTGATCTGCGCATGCCCAAGCTGGATGGGCTGGGTGTTCTGCGCCAGGTGCGTAAAGAGTCACCAGAGACACCGTTTATTGTGGTTTCAGGTGCCGGGGTTATGGCTGATGTTGTGGAAGCCCTGCGTCTGGGGGCGAGCGATTACATCATCAAGCCAATTGTTGATCTGGAAGTTCTGGAGTATGCCATCAACAGGGCTCTTGCCACAGTTGAGCTGGCACAGCAGAACCGCCGCTACCGTGAAAGCCTGGAAGAGGCCATTGCATCCCTTAAGGAAAGTCTGGACGTGCTGAGAACCGATCAGAAGGCGGGGCGGCAGGTGCAGATGAAAATGCTACCTAAAGGACCGTTCCGCAGTGGTGCATACAGTATCGATTACCGGATAATTCCATCACTCTATCTGAGTGGTGATTTTGTTGATTATTTTCCTGTTAATGATCACTGCTTTGGGTTCTATTTGGCGGATGTGTCCGGGCACGGGTCTTCATCGGCGTTTGTAACAGTGCTGCTGAAACACATGTCGACTTCTTTGCTGCAGGAGTATCAGCAGTCAGAACACAGGCATGCGCCCCGTCCTTCCCAGATGCTGTCAACCATCAATAAAAACCTTCTGGAAGCAGACCTGGGAAAACATGTCACTGTTTTCGGGGGGGTGATTGATACTAGGGCCAATACTCTGACCTATTCCCAGGGCGGGCACTTTCCACTGCCAATACTGAGCATGAATGGAGAAACCCGTTTTATCGAAGGGAAGGGGTTGCCTGTCGGGCTGTTTGATAAGGCAGAATTTGAGGACACGACAATTGACTTGTCCGGCCCATTTACTTTAACTATCTTCTCAGATGGCGTACTGGAGGTGCTTCCCCAGAACAGCCTGAAGGAAAAGGAGCAATATCTCCTGTCAGCTATCAGCGAAAAGACTGATACTGTGGATAAGATCATATCCCGGCTTGATGTGCAGGATATGGATGAAGCGCCGGATGATATTGCTGTACTGGTGCTAGCCGGAAAGGTTTGATGAGCGCGGGAAAAATACAGTATGCCGAATCAGACGGCAGCTTTGTTTTAAAATTTATTGGTGATGTGCGGCTGACACTTAGCTCGACACTCGATAAAACTTTGGAGTCAATTCTGGCTCATCCGGGTATCCGGTCGGTGATCATTGATCTCTCGGCCACGGAAGGAATCGACAGTACATCGCTTGGCCTGTTGGCCAAACTCTCAATTCAATCGAAGGCACGTTTTGGTTTTGTTCCCACGATTCTTTCAACCAATGAGGATATCAATCGTGTTCTGCTGACCATGGGCTTTGATCAGGTTTTTGTTATTGTTAAGGAAACCTGTAAAGGGGTTGAGTTGCTGAAAGATCTTCCCTGCGAAGAGTGTGATGAGCAAGAGGTCATGAAGAAAGTGTTATCAGCCCATAAGATTCTTATGGAACTGAACGAACATAACCGTCAGGCTTTTCATGACCTGGTAAAGAAGCTGGAAAGCGATATAGAAGAATAACTGTTCAGGCGGACAAGTTATATGCAAGATGGACAAGTTATACGCAAATAGCCATGGGCAGGAAACGCCGAACTAAGATGTTCGGCGTTTTTTTAGAGAGCCTGCTGAATCAGGCTTTAGCCAGGTCGGTCAGAGTCTGTTCCAGCTTGATTTGGTCAGCGGCAAAGTTGCGGATGCCTTCGGACAGTTTTTCAGTGGCCATGGCATCCTGGTTCATTTCCCAGCGGAATGCATTCTCAGCCATGGATATTTTTTCACCCACACTGACAGGATTGGCTGCATCAAGCTTGCGTTCAAGAGAACCTGTACTGTTTTTCAGCTCTTCCAGCAGGGCAGGGCTGATGGTCAGGCGGTCACAGCCTGCCAGCTCAGTAATTTCATCAGTGTTGCGGAAGCTGGCACCCATTACCACAGTGTTATAACCGTTGCTCTTATAGTAGTTAAAGATGCGGGCAACAGACTGTACGCCTGGATCTTCATGAGCCAGGTAGCTCTCCTTGCCCGTGCTCTTCTTGTACCAGTCTAGGATGCGACCGACAAATGGTGAAATCAGGTAGACACCGGCATCAGCACAGGCGCAGGCCTGGGCGAAACCGAACAGCAGGGTCAGGTTGGTCTGGATGCCTTCCTTCTCCAGCTTCTCAGCAGCACGAATGCCTTCCCAGGTGGATGCGATCTTGATCAGTACACGGTCTTTCTCAATACCTTCCTGGCCATACATATCGATCAGGCGCTGGGCCTTTTCAATCGTTGCACGGGTGTTGAAGGAGAGGCGCGCATCCACTTCCGTAGAAATACGGCCGGGGATCAGGGACAGGATTTCCTTACCAATCAGGACAGATAGCTTATCAGTGGCATACTGCAGGCTGTCTGTGGTGCTGCGGCCGTACTGCTTGCCAAAAGCCAGTGCCGCTTTCACCTGCTCCTCATAAGCGGGCAGTGTGGCCGCTTTCAGCAGAAGTGTGGGGTTGGTGGTGGCATCCTGCGGACGATAGCGTCGAATGGCATCAATATCACCAGTGTCTGCAACGACAGTGGTCAATCCTTTCAGTTGTTCAAGTTGATTTGTCATACCTGTTGTCCTGATTCCCTTAAGTCTGAGGAAATGGTGTCGGAAAGACAGAAACCGGCAGCTTCCCGCAGCAACTCTGCGCTGGTACCTGTCTTGTGTGCATGTTCGCTAAGGTGGCGGCGGAACCTTCTGGCTCCGGGCAGACCATTGAACAGACCGAGCATATGGCGAGAGATATGATTGAGCGGATGTTTTCCGTCTATATAATTTTTTGCATAGGGTACCATCTTTTCGATGATATCGTGGCGGCTGAATCGTTTTTCCTGCGCTCCAAAAATACGCTGGTCTGCTTCAGCCAGAATCCAGGGGTTGTGATAAGCTTCGCGACCAATCATCACACCATCCAGGTGTTGAAGGTGTGCTTCGGTCTGCTCCAGGGAGGTTATCCCGCCATTGACAATAATTTCCAGGTTCGGGAAGGTCTGCTTTAACCTGTAGGCCCAGTCATATTTGAGTGGCGGAATGTCACGGTTCTCTTTCGGGCTCAGCCCTTCAAGGATGGCTATGCGGGCATGGACGACAAATGTTTTACAGCCGGTTTGTGCGACCTGGCCGACAAAATCTATCAGCTGTTCCCAGCTTTCACGGCCATTTACACCGATCCGGTGTTTGATGGTCACGGGAATGGAAACGGCATCCTGCATAGCTTTGATGCAGTCAGCAACCAGTTTGGGCTCCTTCATCAGGCAGGCGCCAATCATGCCGTTCTGCACCCTGTCACTGGGGCAGCCTACATTGAGGTTAACCTCGTCGTAGCCCCACTGCTCGGCATAACGGCAACTCTGGGCCAGATCACCAGTATCGCTGCCACCCAGCTGCAGGGCAACCGGGTGTTCAATATCGTCATAGCGTAGGAAACGCTCCCGGTCTCCATAGATCAAGGCACCAGTGGTAACCATCTCGGTATAAAGCAGAGTATGGCAGGTGATCTGACGCAGGAAAAAGCGACAGTGGCGGTCCGTCCAGTCCATCATTGGAGCAATGGAAAGTTTACGGCTTAGGGGAGTCGGGGTGTTTGGGTGGCTTGCGGTGGCCGGCTCTGTCACTGTCATCAATTCAAATGAAGTCTGCATGATTCCGATAAGAGGGCGGCTACTCTATAGCGGGTATCTACTTTGGGCAAGGGATTTTCTCCTCTGCACGGACAGATATTCTCCATTTCAAGTTACCACTCCGTGAAAACAGCGCCTATAGTGATGTTCGGTTCCTGTGCAGCAGGGGAGCAGCGCGTGCATGTTATACGTGCGATGTTTTTATGCATGTAGCTGTTCCTCTGGTAGTCGCACAGGACTTTCCTGCTGTCCACAACATGTGTTACCTGCCATGAGTTTGCTTAACAGTATTGCCGGTATCTTCGTTCTCCTTCTGATAGCCTGGCTTCTCTCGGAAAATCGAAAAAACATCCGATGGCGAACTGTAGGTGGAGCCTTGCTGATCCAGGGTTGTTTTGCAGGTTTTGTGCTGGCGGTTCCTATTGGCAAAGATGTACTGGGTGGTATGTCTGCTGCAGTGCAGCAGGTCATGAATTATGCCAATGATGGAATCAATTTTCTGTTTGGTAACCTGGCTGTCCCATCGAAGATAGGATTTATCTTCGCCATCAAGGTATTGCCGATGATCATCTTCTTCTCTGCACTGATTTCGGTGCTGTATCACCTTGGTGTGATGCAGAAAGTGATTCAGTTCATTGGCGGAGGCCTGCAGAAAATGTTGTGCACCAGTCGTACAGAATCGATCTCCGCCACAGGGAATATTTTCGTGGGGCAGACGGAGGCTCCGCTGCTGGTGCGTCCTTTTATCCCCAAGATGACGGAATCGGAGCTGTTTGCAGTGATGGTGGGAGGCCTGGCGTCTGTTGCCGGCTCGGTTATGGCAGGTTATGCCAGTCTAGGGGTTGAACTGCGATTTCTGATTGCTGCCAGCTTTATGGCGGCTCCCGGCGGTTTATTAATGGCCAAGATGATACTGCCTGAGACGGAAACGCCGGACGAGTCCAAAACATCTATGGAAGCCAGTGAACATGCCAACCTTCTGGATGCAGCCGCGACAGGTGCCTCTTCTGGCATGCGACTGGCTGTTAACGTTGGCGCTATGTTGCTGGCTTTTATCGCCCTGATTGCACTGTTAAACGGTTTGATAGGGGGGATTGGCAATCTGTTTGGCTTTGAAGAACTGACTTTACAGGAGATCCTGGGGCGGTTTTTTTCACCTTTGGCATTTGTGCTGGGGGTTCCCTGGGATGAAGCTATTATGGCGGGAGGGATGATTGGTCAGAAGTTGATCGTTAATGAGTTCGTGGCTTATATCGATTTTGTTCAGATCAAGGATATTCTTTCTGTCCAGACCCAGGCCATTATTACCTTTGCCCTGTGCGGTTTTGCCAATTTTTCTTCTATTGCGATTCTGCTTGGAGGGCTGGGAGTTATGGCCCCTGAACGACGCTCGGATATTGCCCGGCTGGGTGTAAAAGCCGTTCTGGCCGGTACGCTCTCCAATCTGATGAGTGCAGCACTGGCAGGGCTGTTTATCTAAGTACAGAAACGGGGTAAGCGGTGTACCTCTATGATGTTTTCCTGGCCACAGTGACTGGCGTATTTATTGGGGTGTTGTTCTCGTGGCTGAGATTGCCGATACCAGCACCTCATTGCCTGCCTGGTGTGATGGGCATAGTAGGTGTTTTTCTCGGACGCTATGTGTACCTGGAGTTTCTGGCCATGATCGACCGCTTTTAGTGTAAGTAGTAAATTTAAGTTTAAGTAGTGAGGATGCCTTATGCCGACACCTCATTTTAGTGCGGCTCCCGGGGATTTTGCACCGATGGTTGTGATGCCTGTGGATCCGGTGCGTGCCAGATTTATTGCTGAACACTATCTGGACTCTGTCCGAGAAGTGACATCAGTGAGAAATATGCTGGGGTTTACTGGTCAGTATGAAGGAAAAGATATTTCTGTTGTAGGCTCCGGGGTAGGTATACCTTCTATCAGCATTTATGCCAGGGAGCTTTATGTTGAGTATGGTGTTGAGACCATTATCAGGATTGGTCAATGTATTGCTGTCCAACAGGATGTAGGCGTGCGGGATATTGTGTTGGCGCAGGGAGCCTGTACTAACTCTGGAGTCAACCGGCAGCGTTTTTCCGGTTTCGATTTTGCCGCGATCTGTGATTACAGCCTGTTGTGTTCAATTTCTCAAGTTGCTGATGAGATGAATATTCCTTTTCATGCAGGCAATACCTGTACGGTTGATGTGTTCAGCCATGATGATGAGCAACTGTGTCGGGTGTTGGATCGAATGGGAGTGCTGGGTGTTGATATGGAGGCTGCCGGTCTTTATGGCGTGGCGGCAGAGTGTAGCCGTCGAGCTATATCCCTGACAGTTGCTTTTGAGCACCTGAAGACAGGGGATGCCATACCCGATGAGGACCAGGAGAAAAGCATGAGGGGACTGATTAGCCTAGTAATGAGAACAGCGGCATCGAACACAAAGTAAGGGATGATGAAATATTTTTACGATAAAAAGTAGATCTGAATATAGACTGAGAAGATGGAGATCCTGGGAAATTGAGGGAGAGCTATACTGCCATGGTCGGCAACATTAACAAAAGGAATGTGAGCAGGGTAGAAAGTACAGAATACACATTAGGGGTTAATACTGCTGAAAGGGTGTTTGCTAATGAAGTAGGCTGGTCGGCGTACTCTCTGATTATTGCAGTTGTTTTATTTTTTTTGTCGGCAGTTGTCTCTGCCAGTAGCCCGGCTCCTCTAGGTTATCAGTGGCAGTCCTGTAGAGCTGTTGAGTGCAGTTTTCTGGTTCCTGATGGCTGGCGCTTTGAGCACCTTGAGAATGGTGATGTTTTAAAATACCAGATGACCAAGAACCGGCAGGATAGAGTTGTCACTCCCAAAGTACGGATCAGTATTCTGCGAGACAGCGAGGCTCGTACGGGTATCTCCATTGAGCGACACCTGCAGTTATTTACCAGTGATCTTAAACGTACAGCCAAAGTTCTGGAGACTTGGAATAGCAAATCCGGAGTTCTGACCAGCCGGGCAGCCACTTCCATCCATTACGCCAAAGTTGATCAGCCTGTTAAGCAATTCAGCCTTCTGATAGCTAATGGCCTGACTGGAACCCTCTATGTATTTAGTTTTGAGGCTCTGCCCGAAGTCTGGGACAGGGAGTGGGCCATAGTAGAGCAGGTTTTTGCCCATCTTCGGTTGGATGAAAAGATCTAATCCAGTCAGGCTGGGATGTACAACAGAGAACCTGGCCGGTTTGATAGAGGTTTCAGGCAGGTGTCACTTCTCTGCAGTCGCTCTTGCTTCATCTCTGGATTCCAGGGTTTTATTCGGTTGAACTCAGGCAAGGCTTGATCTTTCTCCAGCTTGATGAACAGAGGCAGGGGCGTGTTAATCTGCCCTGGCCACAGCTTTCGAAACTCAGGGTCGGCTTTTCTTTTTTCAGCAATAGTATCCGGCCAGGTCAGGTTGGCTCGCAGGTGAGGAGCCAGAGGCCTTTTGATAACCACGTTCTGGGATTCGGGAAGCTTCTCAATCATCTTGATATCTTCAGCCAGGCCCAGGCTGGGGGTGAAATTTCTCCGGAGATGATCGATAGCTTTGTCCCGTGGGAGCCGGACTGTCCCGTGGGTTCCTGATGCCCAGCTGAAGCCCACCCGGCGTGGAGCTGTGGCGAATAGTTTAAGCTGCCGGTAGCACTGAACAAAGTGCAGGTGTTGAACGTTGAGCTTTCCCAGCAGCCCCTCTCTCAAGTCTTTCGAGCTCAGCTCGGTCATATCGAAACCACGGCCAAAACAGGCCCGGAACTGTCCCATGGCATCCTTGAAATCTGCTTTACACTGGTTTAGCAGTAATCCGGCAGTCAGGGTTGGCTCTGAAATACCGATCAGGCCCGCCAGTTTAATGGTTTCCTGCCCCTGCTGGTTCGGGTTATAGGTCAGCCCCAGGCTGGTCCGGGCTGCCAGGGCCCGGCTGTCTTCATGCTGATCTTGATCCTGGTAGACCCAGGCTGGTAGCTGACAGTCCTGAAGTAGAGCCTCGCGGAAGTTATCCCTGGCTTTAATAAGATCTATCAGTGTATCCCGGACGCTAATACGGGTCGCTGTTTTGCTATCCATAATATACAATCGTAAATTGATTCATGGAAAAAATACCCCAGTTAGGTTCTGAACACCACTGTTATACAGGTATCAGCCCTGTCTATGGTGTAGTTTCGCCTGTCAGTGAACCCTGCGCTCTGTTTATTGTCTCTTCCTTCAAAAAGACCCGGTTCTGGCTCTTTTTCCCTATGGTTTTGGCTGGTACCCCTCCCTGCATGGTTAGGATGATGGGACCCTGCGAAACTCCAGCCTGAGACACTCCAAGTACCTGGTAGCCATGCGCAGGCCTTTTTCCCCATAAATATAGGGATAAGGTCAGTATGGCTGACAAAAACAGGAGCCTGTCTGTCAGGGTATGGAGCATGAGGGGAACTTTTGGCTCAGATCGCATTCTAAACATATGTAGTGAATATGGCATCGGCCATGATCCAGGCCCCGCACTCTTTTAACTTAGGGGGATATCTTCCGGCCAAAACTTGCCTGATATCCGGTTTTAGTCAGCCTGTTGTGTAGAGAGTTTACGTGGGAAGGAACGATTTAACAGACAGGGACTAAGGAGTGCAGTTATGACTCTGACTATTCGATTAATAAAAACCCGCAGGGAAAAGCGCCTTTCCCAGCAGGCTCTGGCCGATCTTATCGGAGTGTCCAGAAGTGCTCTAGCGCAGTGGGAGACTGATATGAGTCGCCCAAGCCTTGATAATCTGAGAAAAATAGCAGAAATTCTTGATGTTTCTTTTGAGTGGCTGGCCACTGGTCGTGGCAACCAATATATCACTGTCAACGATGATGAAGTCAGTGATGATGAGCTTGATGATGAAATCAACCGTCTGCTTTCCCGCCTTAATACCCGCCACAAAAAAGCAATCCTCGACGTTATTAAAGTTATGCACTGATCCCAGGGCATTACTCTGTCGGTGGCAGGGCAGCAGATACAAAAAAAGAGCACTCAGGTGCTCTTTTTTTGTATCTGCAAACAGGGGTTAGCTGTTTACAGCTTCCTTCAGCTTGGCACCAGCCTTGAACTGAGGAACCCGGGAAGCAGGAATATCGATTTCCTGACCAGTCTGCGGGTTGCGGCCTTTACGTGCAGCACGCTCAGCAACGGCGAAAGTGCCGAAACCGATCAGCTGTACAGACTCGCCGCGAACCAGTGCTTCTTGGGTGGCGTGCAGGAAGGCGTTCACTGCCAGTTCAGCTTTGCTCTTGGGCAGGTCGGCCTGTTCGGCAACTGCTTCGATCAGCTCTTTTTTGTTCATGTCGAGTCCTGGATGTTACTACAGCCAAAGTTGTGAGGTCGGCGATAATACACCAAAGAAACCGGGGCTGGTAGCGGTTGAACGGCAAAAATGCGCATTATTGCCGGTTAAACCGATATCTGCTTATTAGATAGTCAGTCCATGGGCTTTGGTCAGGTCTCTTAACCGTTCTTTCTCTGGTGTGTAATACTGCTGTGTCGTGGTAATTGCCTCATGACCGGCAAACAGGGCGAGGTCCTCAATATCCATATTTTTAGCAAGATGTGAAAGCGTCGTGTGCCGCAGGGAGTGAAAGCTCTTGCTGAGCAGCTGCTGGGCCAGTTCTGGTGTTTCATCAATAACAAGGTTGGCACAGTGCTGCATAAAACCGCTGAACCACTTGCGTACCTGGCGGGGTCCCATGCTTTTGTATTCGCCGTTCTTTTTCACTGGGTACAGGCAGGGAGCGAGGGGAAAACTATCCCGGGTAAAAGGTTCCTGCCTGTGCAGGGTGCGGTATTCAATAATGGCCTGCAGAGTATGATCGTTAATGGGGAGCTGTCTCAGTCTTCTGCCTTTTCCGTAAATGAACAGGGTCAACTTGCCATAGCTGTCCTGGCGAATATCTTCACAGCTGTGACAGGTCAGTTCAGATTGCCGCAGCCCTAGGCCATAAGCCAGGCTAAAAATATACTTCAATCTGGCCTTTTCCATCCTCTGGGCTCTGCTCTGCTGTGGATACTCTTCGATGGCTCTGACTATAACCTGCCACTCATCGGCATAGAAAAAGCGTGTTTCTCCGTGACCGCGGGCATGTTTTTCCCCGCTTTTATCGAACCCGTGAACAGGGTTTCCTGTCAGGTATCCTGTAGCCTGAAGGTAACTGAAGAAGCTGTTAAGCACCGTAATAATTTGATCAGTGCTTTTCCCCGGGTGTATGGCACTAGGGAAAAAAATTTTGTCGGGGTTGCTTTTGTCCATGCCCGGTTTTTGCCAGTGGGGCCATGGGTTGTGTAGAAACGAAACATAGGCTTCAATATCGGCGATGGTACACTCCCCGTAGCCCTTCAGTCGTTCCCGGCGCAGAAAAATTGTGAACCTCACCAGCTCGCGGGTGTACCGGCGTAAAGTCTCACTGGAACGACGGGCAGCTCTTCTCAGGAACAGTGACAGTGCTTCCTGATCACTGTTTACCCCCAGTTTGTTGGCGTTGGAAGCAGAAGCGGATGTTACCAGCCTGGAACTTGCTGGTGTAACAAGGTGTGATGCAGTCATCTGACTACTTTACCAGAATGCACTATACCCGTCGTGAGTTGACTCGCTGTGCATGGGTTGTGATGAGCTTAAATCTCTTTGTTGAAAGCCTCTTCAGGCTTTTAAGAACTCCATCATGACATCGTTGAATACGGCATGTTGATCAATGACAGAAGCATGGCCTGAGTCTGGTATGGTAACCAGTGAAGCATCGGGGATGGTTTTGCAGATACCCAGTGCGGCAGATGGGCTGAAGAAATCCCTGTCCCCCCGTATAACCAGGGTGCTGGCACGGATGTCTTTCAAACGGGGCCAGAGATTGGTGTTGGCAAGACAGTTAATCAGGCTTGAGATGACCTCCGGCTTATTTCGACTCCAGAACCTGTGTGCGTAGTTGCGCAGAAAACGTTTGGTTTTACCGGAAGAAGTTGCTGCAGCATAATTCTGGCAGTTATCGACATGGGAAGGCGGAATAGTAGTCGCCGGAATGGGAGAAGGAGCCTTATCAGCGGTGACAGACTGCCAATAGAAGGCGCAGTGTTTACCAAAATCAGCTTTCTAATTCTGTTGGGGTAACTGGAAGCCATGGCTATTGCGATCATGCCCCCCATGGAGATGCCCATCAGGTCATAATGTTGAATATTGAGCTGATTCATCAGGGTGTGCAGATCTTCTGCCATCACCGGAATGCTGGAACTGACTGTTATATCCGGTTCTACCATGTCCGCGCAGATCAACAAGCACCACCTGTCGCTCACGGCAGAGAGGGGGGAGCTGCAGCAGCCAGTCCCTCTGGCTGGAGGCGAGGCCGTGGATCAAGAGTATGGGGGGATTTGATCCAGGTTTTCCTACAATCCGGTAAAACAAGGGTAGTCCGTTTACCCATGAAATTGGCATTGCGGTGACTCCTCCTGGCCCTATCTGCGATCAGGCAGAGTGAGGCCAGGGTAATCTGGTTTGGCACTTGTGTGTAGTTAATGCTAGACCGGCTTATGGATGCCTGCCTCGTTTCCCCAGAGATCTTTCAGGCGGCGGTCACGACCACAACCAGTGCGGTAGAGAGAGTAGCGAACCGGGTTCTTTTTGTAGTAGTCCTGGTGGTACTTTTCGGCATCATAAAAATCCCCCAGGGAAGACAGTTCTGTATGAACCTCTTTAAAACGGCCACTGTTTTCTAACTCCTTCAGGGATGCTTTGGCCTGAAGCTCCTGCTCCTTCCCGTTATAGAAAATCCCTGTCCGGTACTGTGAACCTTTATCACAGAACTGCTTGTTCTTGACTGTTGGGTCAATGCTGCGCCAGAACGTGTACAGCAGCTCCTGGTAGGAGACCTTGTTCGGATCATAAATAACTTTTACAGCTTCGGTGTGGCCGGTAATACCTGCCGAAACCCGGGAATAGGTAGGGTTTTTTTCATGTCCGCCGGTATAGCCGCTAATAGCTTCCTTAACTCCGTCCAGTTTTTCGAAGTCCGATTCAGTGCACCAGAAACATCCACCGGCGAATACCGCTTCGGCAGTTGGGGCCGGGGCTGCTAAAACCGGGGCTGTCAGGGAAAGTAGCAGGGCTGGCAGAAGGAACTTCTTGTTCATCGTAGATCTCCAGATGTTTTCTACCCTTACGTATAGGTGTAGTTGATAGATTCATAGCAGTGAGAATTACTTTAATTCTCAGTTGCGGTACGCAAGTGATTCTGGCCTTGAAAAAGCAGCAGGATGATTTGGATTAATTGTCCTACAGGTGTAGCCTACATGGTTGACGGCCACTGCTATGATTACCAAGCCGGTGTTTTATTGAGAACGCGCCCTGCAGATGTGTCATTTTGGTTTAATAGCCAGGCTCATAACAATCAATTAAAAAGACTGAATATTCTTATGAGACTTCTTCTGTTGTTTGCTGCTGTTCTGGTCACTGGTTTTGCAAATGCTTCTGACTTAGTAACCCTGCACCTGATCGATGCTCCTCTCGCTTTGGCCTGTCTGGTTATTTTTACTGTGGCCTATCTTGCGGTCATCCTGGAAGAAAAGCTGCATCTGCGTAAATCTAAACCCATGTTGCTGGCCTCAGGGATTATCTGGGTGTTGATTGCCATTTTGGTTGAGCAGACGGGAGGCGACAAGCACGGTATTGAGCAGGCGGTGATGTATGACCTGGAAGAGTATGCTGCACTGCTGTTGTTTTTGCTGGTGGCCATGACCTATGTGAATGCTTTGGAAGAACGGGGTGTTTTCCAGGCACTAAGGGCCTGGCTGGTACAGCAGGGATTCAGTTTTCGTGCGCTGTTCTGGGTAACAGGTGTTCTGGCCTTTTTTATTTCTCCTTTCGCTGACAACCTGACAACCGCCCTTGTTATGGGAGCAGTGATTGTATCCGTGGGCCAGAATCGGACCGACTTTGTCGTTCCATCTATGGTGAATGTAGTGGTGGCTGCTAATGCTGGTGGAGTATTCAGCCCTTTTGGTGATATTACGACTTTGATGGTATGGCAGGCTGGAAAAGTCGAGTTTTTCGAATTCTTCCACCTGTTTCTTCCTTCACTCACCAATTGGCTGGTACCAGCTCTGTTAATGACGCCGTTTATTCCCAAGGCGTTTCCGGAGCCTGTGGCAGGGCGGGTGTGCATGAATCGCGGTGCTGTGACCATGTGCTGCCTGTTTTTGGTGACCATCGGTCTGGCTGTGGCTTTTGAGCAGCTGTTTGGTCTTCCCCCCTTCCTGGGGATGGTAACTGGTTTGTCTCTGCTGATGTTTTACACTTGGATATTCCGTCTGCGCACTGGTGGGTACAAAGAGCGTCGGGAGGTGTATGCCCGCAAGTTCGGAGAACTGGATACCTTCGCCAAAATTGCCCATGCCGAGTGGGATACTCTATTTTTCTTCTTTGGGGTTATGTTTGCTGTTGGTGGCTTGAGTTATTTGGGGTATCTGCAACTGATGTCTGCCACCATGTATGGTGATGTGGGTCCTTTCGTAACCAATATTCTTGCGGGGCTGGCTTCAGCGGTGATTGATAATATTCCGGTAATGTTTGCCATTCTGGATATGAGCCCGGAAATGAATCATTTCCAATGGCTGCTGATTACTTTGACTGCAGGAGTGGGGGGGAGCCTGCTATCGGTGGGTTCTGCTGCCGGTGTGGCACTGATGGGACAGTCCCGAGGGGTTTATACATTTATGGCTCACCTTCGCTGGAGCTGGGCTGTCGCTGTTGGTTATTTCGCCAGTGTTTATGTGCACTGGCTGGTGAATGGAGGGTGATGAAAAAGGTATTTCCCGCTCATAGCTGTTTGGCTTTATAATCCGCCGATTAATTTTCTTCAGTATTGAACAGCACTATGACAGTTCGCACTCGAGTTGCTCCTTCTCCTACCGGTGATCCTCACGTAGGTACCGCTTATATCGCTCTGTTTAATATGGCTTTCGCCAAGAGTCAGGGTGGCCAGTTCCTTCTGCGTATTGAAGATACCGACCAGGTGCGCAGCACCAAGGAATCTGAACAGCAGATTATGGATTCCCTGCGCTGGCTGGGTCTGGACTGGGATGAAGGTCCAGACAATGGCGGACCCTGTGGTTCTTACCGGCAAAGTGAACGTCGTGATATCTATGACAAGCACGGTAAAGAGCTGTTGGAAAAAGGTCATGCCTTCCGCTGCTTCTGTACTCCAGAACGTCTGGATGAGCTGCGTAAAGAGCAGGAAGCCAGTAAAGAAGGTTCTGGCTATGATGGCCACTGCCTGCACCTGAGCGAAGAAGACGTGCAGGCCAAGCTGGATGCCGGTGAGCCTCATGTTATCCGAATGAAGATTCCGGAAAAGGGCACCTGCAAGATCAACGATATGCTGCGCGGCGAGATCGAGATCGACTGGAAGCAGGTGGATATGCAGGTGCTGGTCAAGGCCGACGGTATGCCAACTTACCACTTGGCTAACGTAGTCGATGATCATCTGATGGGCATTACCCATGTTATCCGTGGTGAAGAGTGGATCAACTCCGCGCCCAAGCACATTCTGCTGTACCAATACTTTGGCTGGGATATGCCGACTCTGTGTCATATGCCGCTGCTGCGAAACCCTGACAAGAGCAAGTTGTCCAAGCGCAAGAACCCAACCAGCATCACTTATTACCGGGATATGGGTTTCCTGCCGGAAGCGGTTGTAAACTACTTAGGCCGTATGGGCTGGTCCATGCCGGATGAGCGTGAGAAGTTCACTGTTGCTGAAATGATTGAGAACTTCGATATCAATCGTGTCTCTCTGGGTGGCCCGATCTTCGATCAGGAAAAACTGTCCTGGCTGAACGGTAGCTGGATTCGTGAGAACCTGAGCGTTGATGAGTTTGCTGATCGCCTGCACGGCTGGTTGATGAACGAACAATACATCAAGAAGTTCCTGCCTTTTGCCAAAGAGCGTTCCGAGCGTCTGTCTGATTTCGCCCCGATGGCTAACTTTATGTTCAGCGGCATGCTGGACCTGCAGCCTGAAGCTTTTGTCCATAAAAAGCTGGATGAAGATCAGGTGAAGAAGATTCTGCAGTTTGCCCTGTGGAAGTTGGAGGCCCAGCGTCAGTGGAACAAAGACAATATTTTGGGTGATATCAAAACCCTGTCCAAGGATATGGGCTTCAAGATTGGTGACTGCATGCAGCCAATCTTTGTTGCTATTGCTGGTACGCCAAACAGCTGGTCTGTAGTGGATTCCATGGAGATTTTGGGTCCAGATATGAGCCGTGCCCGTTTACGCCATGCCATCAATATTCTGGGCGGTGTGTCCAAGAAGCAGATGAAGAAGCTGGAAAAAGAGTTTCGTACTCTGGGTGCTGATACGAACCTGTAATAAGCAACGCCCAGTTTATTAGCTGGGCGTTTTTTGAACATGAACTCTTGTATTCAGGAGTGCAGTCATCACAATTCTGTCATTGTCAGGTAGTGGTAACCTGCCAATGTGCAACCAATTATCCCTGTAGCGATAGCCGCCGTTCTGACTGCCCGGTTGTTCCACATAACCTGTAATCCTTGAGTTATTTTACCTGCTGCATTTCGGATGGATCTGGTATCTAGAGCGCAGTGGGAAACTATTGCAGTTGCACCTATGCCAACGGCCGCCAGAGCTGCCACTGTCTGAGGTGGGACAATGGCTACTGACAACCCCCAAAATGCCCAAGCTGTGACAGCGATCATGCCGACGGCTGTGGCCGTAGCCGCCAAACTTGGTGCCATATTATTTGCAGCATCCGTAAGAATTTGGGCATCTAGTAATTGCTGGGGGGTTGCTACGGGTGCTTGTTGTGGAGGTAAAGGTTGCTGTTGTGGCTGTTGCTGCTGTGGTTGTTGAATCATAGGAAGTCCTCCTTGAATAATCTGTAGTCCATAAGATCTTAAATTGAGACATGTTTTTATGGTTTTAGTTCTCATCTTTTGGATATAAAAAAGCAATATTTTTAGCTTGACAGGTTATAAGCGGCTCCATAAAATGCGCCCCGCACTTCGGCACTGACCAACGCCTTTCACGGCAGGAGCAGTAAGCTGAAGGGGGCTGAAAGTCCCCAGGCAAAGGGGCCTTAGCTCAGCTGGGAGAGCGCAACACTGGCAGTGTTGAGGTCAGCGGTTCGATCCCGCTAGGCTCCACCAAATCTTCTTAGGAAGTACCATGTCCCGTTCGTCTAGTGGCCTAGGACACTGCCCTTTCACGGCAGTAACAGGGGTTCGAGTCCCCTACGGGATGCCATCTCTCAGGTTGCCGCTTCGGAAATACGAAGTTGCAAGAAAAGATGGGGTCGTTATGATGTGCGCCATCTTGTTGATGCGGGAATAGCTCAGTTGGTAGAGCACAACCTTGCCAAGGTTGGGGTCGCGAGTTCGAGTCTCGTTTCCCGCTCCAAATTTCGCGATGAGAGTCGCAAAAAAGTTCTAGTGTGTCCCGTTCGTCTAGTGGCCTAGGACACTGCCCTTTCACGGCAGTAACAGGGGTTCGAGTCCCCTACGGGATGCCATTTTCAAAGTCGAAGACCTGTGTGCGGGAATAGCTCAGTTGGTAGAGCACAACCTTGCCAAGGTTGGGGTCGCGAGTTCGAGTCTCGTTTCCCGCTCCAAATTTCACGATGAAAGTCGTAAAAAAGTTCTAGTGTGTCCCGTTCGTCTAGTGGACTAGG
Organism: Sansalvadorimonas sp.; assembly: GCA_965243775.1. Lineage (GTDB taxonomy): Bacteria > Pseudomonadota > Gammaproteobacteria > Pseudomonadales > Endozoicomonadaceae > Sansalvadorimonas. The sequence goes on along the minus strand of CBDEWF010000009.1, from coordinate 2,468 downwards.
ACACTGCCCTTTCACGGCAGTAACAGGGGTTCGAGTCCCCTACGGGATGCCATTTTTAAGGTCAAAGACCTGTGTGCGGGAATAGCTCAGTTGGTAGAGCACAACCTTGCCAAGGTTGGGGTCGCGAGTTCGAGTCTCGTTTCCCGCTCCAAATTTGTGGGTGTGAATAAAGGTTTTGCTTGGGTTGGGGTTGTCTCTCCAAGGTTTGCAAGTCTCGTTTCCTGCTCCAGATTTCGCGATGAGAGTCGTAAAAAGTTCTAGTGTGTCCCGTTCGTCTAGTGGCCTAGGACACTGCCCTTTCACGGCAGTAACAGGGGTTCGAGTCCCCTACGGGATGCCATTATTGTGTAGAAATGTGGGGCCTTAGCTCAGCTGGGAGAGCGCAACACTGGCAGTGTTGAGGTCAGCGGTTCGATCCCGCTAGGCTCCACCAAATTCTCTGTGTGAGATAAAAGCGGGAATAGCTCAGTTGGTAGAGCACAACCTTGCCAAGGTTGGGGTCGCGAGTTCGAGTCTCGTTTCCCGCTCCAAATTTGTGGGTGTGAAGGAAGGCTTTGCTTAGGTTGGGGTTGTCTCTCCAAGGTTTGCAAGTCTCGTTTCTCGCTACAAATTTCACGATGAAAATCGTAAAAAGTTCTAGTGTGTCCCGTTCGTCTAGTGGCCTAGGACACTGCCCTTTCACGGCAGTAACAGGGGTTCGAGTCCCCTACGGGATGCCATGTTGGAAAAGCTGATGCTTATGCATCAGCTTTTTTTTGTGCGCCGGATATGGCGCGTAGCGCCATGACGGCGCTGTTCCAGTACGCATGGTGGCGACTGGATGACTTGGTGGTGAAAGTCCACTATCGACCCGGCAAGGGGAACGATTAGCTGAACGGCAAGGGTGCCCATCGTGAGGTGGAATCTGAAGAAAGCCGAAGGCAAAACACTGGCCCGACGAACAGGAATCGCATAGGAGGCGGTCGCAGTGGGTAAGGAGGCAAAGTTCTTCAAAGCCCAATACTTGCACGGAAACTGCGGACGTATATGCGGCGGGTATAAGTGGGAAGGTCACGCGCATTACTCCGGGAGGTCTGCCATCCTGCCACAGGCTACCAGTGTCGTGAGGCATTGGGATGGGGCGGCAGAAGTCAGCCGAGGCCATAGTAGGTCTGTCACCGCAGACTGAAGGGCTGAACATGTGAAATGGATTGGGAGCCGGACTCTCAATGACGACAGGAGCAGCAGTCAGGTCTGTTGAGATACAGACACTCTGTGCAGAGGGGCGCGGACAGTATCCGCGTGGGTCTGCAATAGAGGCGGCAAACGTCACGGCGGGAATGGACAACTTCCATGAGGAATCGCCAGATCTATTGGCGGCGATATTAGACCGATCAAATATGCAGCGTGCCTACGACCGGGTGATGCGCAACAAAGGCGCACCGGGCGTGGACAGCATGACGGTGGGTGACTTGAAAGCCTACCTGAAATCACAGTGGCCGGAACACCGGGAAGCCCTGCAGAATGGTCGCTATCAACCCCAGCCGGTACGGAAGGTAGAAATACCCAAATCCGGTGGAGGTATGCGCCAGCTGGGCATTCCAACAGTTCTGGACAGGCTGATACAGCAAGCGTTGCACCAACAGTTAAGTCCGATCTTTACCATGAAAATAGGCACTGAACGGGCAAAAAGAGGGGCTTTCTCAGGTTGGCAGATGAAAGTGAGGGGTTGAAACAGAAATAGCCTTCAGGCAAAGGTTGATTTGAACGGATCAACATTTCTGAAGGATCAGGCATGTCTACAACGCCCTCACTGCGTCCTATGTTCTCATTTCCCGGCTGGGTAATCGACCACATTGATATTAATTGGGATGAATCTGTGGCTACAGTTTCCCTGCGCAGGGATGGTCGCATACAGCAGTTCAGATGCAGTCAGTGTCAGAACCCAATGGGTAAAATCCGTGAGAATGAGCGTACCGTGCTGGACTTGCCGCTGGGTACTCTGGATGTGCAATTATGCTTCACTGTTTACCAGGGACGGTGTTCCCACTGTGGGCACATTGAAACAGTCACGCCTCCCGGGTTGGCTCCCAAAGCGCAGGCTACTGAACGGCTGAAGCAACATGTCAGTCATCTCTGCCGCTATATGCCCTGCAACAAGATTCCTGAATTCATCTCTATCTCGCATCATACGGCCAGGCGCTGGGATAAAGAGATATTGATGAAAACTCTGCCAGCCCCTGACCTGGATAACATACGAGCCCCTGTTGATTGATGAGAAATCCATTGGTAAAGGACACCATTACCTGACTGTTGTTCTGAATGCTGATACGGGCGAAACCCTGTTCCTTGGTGAAGGCAAGCGAAAAGCCACCCTGGACCAATTCCTCAGCCGCTTAAACCTCCGGAACAAAAGTCTCGCATTGAATGTGTGGGTATAGACCGTGGTGGTAGCTACAAAGCGTCGGTCAGGGAGCACCTTCCTGACG
>CBDEWF010000008.1:0-5346 GCA_965243775.1 Sansalvadorimonas sp. | reverse complement strand
AACTTCTTCATTGATACAGGATGCAGGAAAGATTGAACAGAAGCAGCAAGAGCTGGATCGGGCTTTTGGAGAATTTGAGCAGGTGGCAAGAAATCTGGAGGCAAAATGGGACAAACTGGTTGACCAGCAGAGTCTGAGTTCAAGTGAAAGTAAAACGCTAAGAAAAGCAGAAGCTGAGCTGATTAAGGCGGAGAAAAAACTTCAGGACAAAAGTGAAGCTTTTAGCAAAGTGCTGGACCACCTGGCAGAAAAAAACGGCTGTTGATGATGGCAGCCATTCTGTTCTGCAAAATTTTTATGACCCTCCTGAAGGCCTGTGGTCAGGCAAACAAGATCGAGCTGTTTTAGCAGCCAGGCTTGAAAGCTTGGAACAGCTTATGATTGATTGTGAGACCCGTCTGAGCAGTTCTAGCTCTGATGAGGAAGCCAGTCGTTTAAGACAGCAGTTGGCAGAGCTGGGAGCATCTGGTCAAAAATTAAGAGTCCGGCTTGGTCGTGGAAAAAAGCTGCATATCACGGTCGCCAGCGACAGCGTTACCCAGAAGGCTCAGGAAAAGCTGACAGTAGAGCATGAAAATTTCCGGACAGCCATCAAAGGGCTGGAAGAAGCCCGTAGAGTTCTGGAATTTACCATTCATTCAGGAGAAGGGAGAAACGAAGTCAGGCAGCAGGCAGAGACCACTCTTAAAAAAGCGGAAGTTGAGGTCAGCAAAGCTGCCAAGAGGGTGACGGCTGCTGAAGAGGTATTGAGAGATTCACTGAAAGGGGACAGGAAGGCAGCTGCCAAAGAAGCTAAGGAAGCTAAGGAAGCTAAGGAAGCTAAGGAAGCTAAGGAAGCTAAGGAAGCTAAGGAAGCTAAGGAAGCTAAGGAAGAAGCCAGGAAAGAGGCCAGGAAAGAGGTCAGGAGAAATCAGGAAGCCAGCCAGTCGCACCAACCCCAGAAATCAGAAAAAAAATCGACCTCGCCCAAAAGTGAAAAGAAATCTCAGCCTGCAGAGGAGAAAACCACCCAGGGAAAACAGGCTCCCTCCCAGAGCAAACCGGCCCAAGAGAGGGAAGCAAGTAAACCATCATCTCCTATTCAATCACTTGGTAAAGCATCTGTCAGGACTTCAGCCAGAGAGGCCAAGGTGAGTTCTGAGAATCAACTCCTGGCCCATCACTCTCCCGAAATAAGGAAAAAACTTTTGCGGGCTATCTCCCTCATTCGTTCCGTCAAGACTGTAGATCAGGTAAAAACTATGTGTGAACGGATTGAGGGGAGTAAGGCTCTGCCCAGGGATGAGAAGAATGTCCTGCGAACCATACTGAACGAGCAGATTATGATTTTGGTAAAGGATCCGGCCTTTGCCCGGCAATGTGGTGGAAGATTTATTGATGAAAACGTTCTTGGAAGGGAAGCCCAAAGACAGATCGATCTGGCCCGGTTGAACACACTGGATCAGCAGTTGAGAGGTGGGTGAATCAGCTAATCTAAATGATTAGTTGAGCTAGTAGATGGATGACTGAAGGGATTCAAAATGGCTAATTTGCAGGGACCTCAGGGGGCAGGAGCCGTCAATGTGATGACATGGGGGCGCCCCTTGTCTCCTGATGTCGCTCAGCAGGTCATATTTGCCAACCATCTCACGCAAGTCTTGAACCATGCTCAGCCCCAGATAATTCCCCCGATTCCAACAGGTTTTCCAAACCGTGGGTTAGCGAGTTATACCGTTTACCAAGTGCCTTCCCGGGTTCACTTCAATGTGCCTAAACCGCTACCGCCAGGAATTCACGTTTTTAACCAGGCTTATGCGCCAGGGGCAGGTTATTCTGAAAGACCACAGGGTTACCCTCATATTCCGAGAGGTTATCAGCCAGCCCCATTGGCTCCGGGATATACCAGCCAGCACTGGTATCAGGTTCAGTCTCAACCCCATGGTTCTTACTCCCCAAGAGGGGCTACGGATGTTCCGTGGAAGCAACCACAGGTGCAGTTGCAACAGGCGTACCCTGCGGCAACTTACTCCTCATCTGGTTCCTCGGCAGATTACAAGGAATCGTTGAAAGAGGTTGGAAACCCGAACGCAAAAGATGTTCCAGAAGAAAAGAAAGCCAAGAAGGGATTAAGAGGCAGGTTCAAGGGTTTTTTTCAGAAAAAAAGCAAAGAACCCAAAGCGCGGGAGAAGTCAGGGGCTGAAGCTGTACCAAAGAAAATTGTTCTTGAAACCGTTACCGATGGTTTCAGTTCTGGAAGAACTGAAAATCTTTACAGTGATTCACCGACAAGGAAACCTGACCAGGAAGCGGGCAATAGAGAGACAGAACCGGCAAAGAAGAAAACGCCACCTCCAAAGCCTGCTCCCTATGGAAAATCGAGGGCTGAAGCGAGAAAGGCAGGTGCTAACAAGCCTGAAACAGAACCAGCAGCTCCTCAAAATCAGGCTGGGAAGAAAGAGCTTACGACGGAATCTGCCAGCAAGGTGCAGAGTGGATCAAGTGTACCGCCTCCCCCCCCGCCCCCTCCTGTAAGAGCAATTAGCGTTGATTCGGGTCTGGCTAATCAATCTGAAGTAAGTCAATCCGAAAGTGATAATAGCGAAACAATAACGAGCTGGGTTAATAACCCTCTGTATAAGGCATCACCCTCTACCAGTGAAAGTGAAGGTGCATCTGGGGCAGATGCTACATACCTGGCTTCTAAAGCCAGTCCCTCGGAGGTTGAAGGCAGTGCTTATGATCATCTTTCCAGAAAAGTCCCTGAGGTTGGATCCGAAGAGTATCAGCAGATTGGCCCCCGTGATGCTTCCAAACCCTATACAGCCATCAAGGTAGACAGTGAAAAAAAAGTATCATTAAAAGACAGGCCGCTGCCATTACCACCTGAGGCCAAGGAGCATCTGATCAGAGAGAGCAGTAAAACCATTGATAGGAGTTCCGGAATCTATGAAGTTATCGATGGTGACCGTGAAGACGAAGGAGTTTATGAGTCGATCTCACCCCAGCCTCTAATTCCCCCCAAATTTGAAAAGGCCTTTAACGCACTGGAAACAAAAGCTCAAAAGCTTGCGGATGATTTGAAGAAGTACGAACAGCTTCTTGGCAGGTACATCGCCAAAGGTGATGAGGCAAGAAAAGTGATAGCTCAGGGGCAGGCGGGCAACAAGAATTCCGTGGTCAAAGCAGTTGCTGTTTATGTTGGTATGGAGAAAGGGCTGAAGCAGGCTACATCGGCAATGGCAGCACGCAGCACCGAACTTCTGGTGTTAAAAGGAAGACTGGAAGTTGTAGTGGGTACGGAAGTAGACAGTTATCCTGACTGGTTTGCAGCCCTGGAGGAAAATATCAGCAAACTTCAAGAGCTGCATGAGGTTGTGGATGGTCACATGTTCAAACTGGATCAGGCAAGGCTATTGGAGTCTGGACCACGGCAGGTTGCCCGGGTGTTGAAGAGTAATGCGGAATTAATGCAAGCCGTACGAAAAATAAAACAGTGAGAGCATTATGCCAGGGAGGGCAGGTGTAAAATGATTTCAACACTTAAAGAGCTATGTCAAAAAGTTTGGCACTGGTCCTCGGGGGAAGAAACCAGCGGGTCTAATGATTCCGGCAACCAGGTAACCCGGGTGAGCAATGACCAAGTCAATTCCTATCTCCGGGAAGGCATGAACCAGGGCAAACCTGTCTGGAAAAGTCTTTTTGATCGAAAGACTGCCAGTCTGGAAGATGGTGTTAAACAGCTTGAGCTTATTAGTGCTATCAGAAACTCAGGCAGCTCTGAAGAACTGGATAAGCTTACAGAAAAAGTCAGAAACGGAAAGTTTGACTCCAGTAACCAGGAAATACTCAAGGGCATCATTCAAGAACAGCAGCAAAAGCTGCGAAGTGCAGCGAGTCAGGGATAATCGAAGGCCCCCTCCCGATAAAAACCTGTTCATAAAGCCATGATGATCTTATTCTGGTATCCAGACTGCAGGGATTGTATACCTGCTGGCAGAAACGGGGAGGAAATATGACCGCAAAAGTGGCTGTGGTTCTGTCAGGCTGTGGAGTTTTTGATGGTTCCGAAATCTACGAATCTGTTCTCACACTGCTGCGCCTGGACCAAAATGGTGCCAGTTATCAATGTTTTGCACCAGATGATAACCAGCATCATGTTATTGATCACGCCCAAGGGGAAGAGATGGCCGAGACCCGCAGTATGCTGGTTGAAGCGGGCCGTCTTGCCCGGGGAAATATTAAATCAATATCGGAGCTGTCAGGGAGTGACTACGATGCCCTGATTGTTCCCGGTGGATTTGGTGCCGCGAAGAACTTTTGTGACTTTGCCTTCAAAGGCAGCGATTTTAAAGTAAGAGGTGATTTTAAAAGTGCTGTTGAGAGTTTTCGGGACAATAACAAACCTGTTGGGCTGATATGTATCGCCCCGGTCATGACCGGAAAGCTGTTTGGCAAAGGTGCCAAATGTACCATCGGTAATGATCTGGAAACTGCGGCCGCTATTGAGGTGACAGGAGCCATTCATGTTCCATGTTCAGTTCACGATATTGTTGTCGATGAAGATCATAAGCTGGTAACAACTCCAGCCTATATGCTCGCTGCCGGAATCAGTGAAGCGGCTTCCGGCATTAACCGGCTGGTGGATAAAGTGCTTGAGTTAAGCAAGTCTTGATAAAAGTCCCCTTGCTATTAAGTACCCAGAAATATGCGTATTCATATGGCTGGGTACTTATTGCCGCATGATTGATGGCAAGGGCTTTTTATTGCTGCTTTGGCAGAAAGACGTAAAGCTCGCCAGTTGAGTTCTGATGGCCTGCTTTGCGTGCTGCCTCATCTCCTGCACCAAAGAAAATATCGGCTCTGGCGTTTCCCCGAATAGCTGAACCAACATCCTGGGCGACCATAGCGTGACGCCAGGGCTGGCCATCAACTGTTAGTGTGGTATTAATCCAGAGCGGAGTGCCGAGTGGTATGACCCTGTCGTCCACTGCCGCACTGTGTTCCGGGATTAACCGGGTGCCCTGTGCACCAATGGGGCCCTGCCTGTCCAGTTTGGAAAAGAAGATAAAGTCAGGGTTGGTATAGAGAACTTCATCCATTCGCCCGGGATTATCTTCAAGCCACTGGCGAATACTCTGCATGGATACTTTCTCCAGCAGACCTTCCCGTTTCAGGTATCGTCCAATGGCAAAATAGTCATGACCATTTCTGCCGGAAATGCGAACTTCAACATCTTCCCCGGTATCCAGCCTGACAGTTCCGGAACCCTGTATCTGCAGGAAAAAACGGTCAACCCGATCATCCAGCCAGAACAGAACATTGTCGTTATAGTCTCCCCTGCCAGCTCTCAGGTTGATCTGCTCACGA
>CBDEWF010000007.1:0-10321 GCA_965243775.1 Sansalvadorimonas sp. | reverse complement strand
AAGCGGGTATTGCTGTTTATGAAGAAGATATCGCACAATTATTCTTCTAACAGCTACTAACAGGTCTTTTTTATGTCTGGCATTCCGACACAAGCACATCCGGAAATTTCTGTTCTGGTGCCTGTGATGAATGAGGCTGGCAATATCCGTCCTCTGATTGACGAAATTTGCGAGGTATTTGCCGGCAGAGCGTTCGAGATTATCTATATTGATGATGCCAGCACTGACCAAACGGGCGAAGAATTACGCGCCGCACTGGCAGATATCCCCCAGCTTATCGTTCTTACCCACCGGCAGCGTGCAGGCCAGTCGGCTGCTCTGCGCTCAGGGCTAGGCATCTCAAAGGCTCCGCTTATTGCCGTGCTTGACGGCGATGGCCAGAATATACCGGCTGATTTTCCGGCACTGGAAGCGGCGTTACAGGCTATCCGTCCGGCACAGGGCATGGCAGGGGGCGTAAGGGTAAATCGTAAAGATAGCTGGTTCAGGCGTCGGGCATCAGGATTTGCGCGGATGATGCGCCGGAATTTGCTGAATGACAGCCACCCTGATAGCGGCTGCGGACTAAAAATTGTAGATAGGGAAATATTTGTCAAACTGCCCTATTTCAACCATATGCACAGATTTATGCCGTCCTTAATTGTGGGCGAGGGCGGTCAAGCACTGGCCGTGCCGGTCGGCCATAGACCACGCGGGGCAGGCAGCTCAAAATATGGTAATCTGGACAGATTACTGGTCGGCATTGCAGACATGTTTGGTGTTATCTGGCTGCTGAGGCGCAGAAGCCGTGCAGGAGACATATCAATGCAACAGGCGCCCGGCACAACACAGCAGGCCAGACAGCCACAGAAAAAAACACGGCGCAAAGTAAAGAAGAAAACACATGCTTGACGGACTATCATCTATTATCGCAACTGCCGTGCTGGCACTTGGCTCAGGGCTGGTCACGATATTTCCGTTCCTGCCAGACTCTATTGCCAGCCGGCCAGAACAGCTAATGGTGATTATAGGCTTTGCAGGGCAGGGGCTGTTTGCGATGCGCTTTATCATCCAGTGGCTAACCTCAGAGAAACATGCGCGGTCTGTCATTCCGCTTGCCTTCTGGTATTTTTCGATTGGCGGCGGAGCGGTGTTACTGCTGTATGCGCTCTGGCGCAAAGACCCTGTAATTATCTGTGGGCAGGGGCTGGGGCTATTTATCTATCTGCGCAATCTGTATCTGATAAAAAGATCGCCTGCAGACTAGACAGACTAGCTATAGGCTGGTCTGTGCCATAGACAGCAATAATGCCCATTCTTCATCTGTTACAGGCACCACGGACAGGCGCGACTGCCGCACCAGCGCAAAATCTGCCAGCCTTGGCTCTGCCTTTATCTGTGCCAATGTCACAGGCGCGGTCACAGAGGTGACAGCCCGCACTGTCACCATCCCGAATTTTCCGCTTGGGTCGGTCGGGTCCAGATGCCATTTTTCGATTACATCCACAATCCCGACAATCTGTTTTTCAGAAACAGAATGATAGAAAAAGCCTAAATCGCCAATTTCCATCGCTTTCATATTATTGCCGGCCTGATGGTTTCTGACGCCATCCCAGCCTTCGCCAGCATCTGCTTTTGCAAGCTGGTCATTCCATGACCATGTATTTGGTTCTGATTTGAAAAGCCAATATGCCATATCTGTTTCCTTATCGTTTGCGTATGTTTTATACGGCCGGTGCTATTCTGTAGATGCCTTGCGCGCCAGCACCTGTTTTATTGTATCTGCCAGTGACGCGCCATGATTGACAATGCTGTCAACCGCCTCGGCGATAGGCATCTCGATAGTATGATAGCGCGCCCGTGCCACCAGATGCGCTACCGCGTGCCTGCCTTCTGACAGCCTGCCATCAGGTTGCCTGCCAGCCCCGATATCAAAGCCATAGGCCATATTGCGGGAATGGATGCTGGCACAGGATAATATCAGGTCGCCAAGCCCTGCCAGACCTGAAATTGTTTTTTGCTGTGCGCCAGCCTCTTTTGCCAGCCTGCCAATTTCGGCCAGACCGCGTGTCACCAGCGCAGCGCGTGCATTATCACCAAATCCAAGGCCGGAAACAATGCCGGCGGCAATGGCCACCACATTTTTTGCTGCCCCGCCAATGGCCGCCCCCAGCATATCCTCTCCTTGATAGATGCGCAGATGGCTATCATCAAATATATCGGCGATGATGCTGCATACCGCCTGATCAGGGCTTGCCACTAGCAGGGCGGTTGGCAGATTGGCCAGCACCTCATCTGCAAATGACGGGCCTGTCAGCATGGCAACAGGCCTGCCGGCAAAGACAGTTTGCGCATATTCTGGCAAAAACAGCCCGCCCCTGTCTGTGTCCGGAACCAGCCCCTTTGAGCAGAATATAATCGGCACATCATCACGCGCATAGCCAGTTATCTGTTCGGCGGCATGCCGGTGCGCAGAAAGCGGGGCGGCCAGCAATATCACATCAGCCTGTGCCAGAATCGCGGGATTGGTATCAGCGTCAAGCGGTTCTATTGGTGCTATCTGGGGTAACTGCCTTATTTTGCCCATGGCCAGTGATTCGCAATCTGCCGCCGAACGGGCAAGCAGTCTTACCTCCGATTTGCCTGAAAGGCGCGCCTGATGGGCAAGTGCCGCCCCCCAGCTGCCAGCGCCCAATACCACCATATGCGGCCTATGTTGCGTATCTGTCATCCGTGTCTTACCCCTCTGCCGGGTGGGGGCGGTGCGGTATCATCTAATGGCCAGCGCGGGCGCGGCGCAAAATCTAACGGGCTTGAGCGGCCATTTTGATGATATTCCTGTCCGACCCATGCTATCATCGCGCCATTATCTGTGCAGAGCGATACAGGCGGGGGTGACCAGACTGAACGACATGGTATCTGCCAGTTCTGCCAGCCTGTCACGTATGGCATGATTGGCGGCAACACCGCCAGCCACAACCAGCTGTCTGTGTGTGTTCGCCGGCATATTGTCGATAAAATGCTGCATAGCAAATGTTGTGCGCCGTGCCAGCGCCTCTGCAATCGCATCTTGCAGGCTGGCGGCATAATCTGCCTGTCTTGCCTGCCTGTCAGCCTCTGACAGCCTGTTATAGGATTGTGCAAAGGCTGTTTTTAGCCCTGAAAATGAAAAATGACAGTCACGGGCAGACTGGCGCGGCACCGGCAGGCGCACAGCCCCCCTCTCGCCCTGTTCTGCCAGCCTCTGGATAGCGGGGCCGCCCGGATAGCCAAGCCCCATAACGGCCGCGCCCTTGTCAAAGGCTTCACCTGCCGCATCATCCATGGTGGTGCCCAGCCGTTCATAATCGCCAAGCCCCCTGACAATCAGCAATTGTGTATGCCCGCCAGATACCAGCAATAGCAGAAACGGATAGCTGATACCATCTGTCAGCCGCGCTGTCAGCGCATGCCCTTCAAGATGATTCACTGCATAATAGGGAACAGATAGCGCAGAGGCCATCGCCTTAGCTGTCATGGTGCCTACAATCACCCCGCCTATCAGCCCCGGCCCTGCGGTAGCGGCCACACCATCTATATCGGAAACAGATAATGCTGCCTCTTTCAATGTGGCTGTGATTACCCCCTGCAAACTGTGCAGATGCTCTCGTGCGGCAATTTCGGGCACTACCCCGCCATGTGTTGCATGTATCTGTGCCGAGCTGGCTGTCTGATGGGCAAGTATCTGCCGCTCTGAGCTTACCAGCGCCACAGAGGTATCATCACAGCTTGTCTCGATGCCCAGAATAATACTGGGCGGGCTGGGTGCGTGCTGGCTGGTTGATGATGACATGCCTGAAACTGGCCTTTTGCTATCGGTGAATATGCGTCACTTATATCATATTCATCATAGCAGATTTGACCAGCCATAAGAAACGCCCCCCCAAAAAACACCCCAAAAAAAACGCCCCCAAAAAAACAGAGTGATGAAAACCCGCAAAAACGAAAAAAAAAGGGACAGCCCCGTTCCGTATGGTGCTGTCCCTCTTTTGATTAGGTGTAACCGAGTCTATCTAGACAAATTCGAAATGGTCAGCCTCGACCAGATCCCACGGGTAAATGTCGTAAATAGACGCATAGACCACCCTCGCATTAGTATTGGTTAAAGCGCTGCCATCCGGCCAAAAATAATCTGTAGACTTGCCTCTGCAAGGGTGGTTGGTGCCGGACCTTCGCCTTCCCATTTGATCCTGAACTTACCCTCTGTCAGCGAGAAACCATTGATATAATCGACACCGTTGAGGTCATTATTTTCGCTACCATCGACCGTGATCACAAAGATGTCATTGCCCTCGCCGCCATAAAGATCATCATCGCCAGCCCCGCCAATCAGCGTATCAATCCCGATGCCGCCATTTAGACGGTCATTGCCTACGTCACCTTCTAGCCTGTTATCACCTTCACCGCCGATAAGGATAGTATTAGATATAGCGCGGCCGATCAGATTATCTGCGCCGGCAGTGCCTATAACATGTGTAAAGCTAGCAGTGTTAACCGTGATACCGGAAACCAGCTGTGATGTTGCACTATTCCAGATGGTGGCTGTGCCGTTTTTAAGATCTACAACCGCAGCATTTAGATTTGTTGTATCAGGGGTAAAGCCAGTTACATCAAGAGACGATAAAGATAGCTCTGTATGATATGTTGACTCTGTGCCGTCAGGAGCGATGTTGTTGCCACTGACCAAATCATCTGTATCAACAGTAATCGCATATGCCTGTTCGGCGGATGCGACCAGCCTGAAAATAGACAGCAGGCCAGCGCCATTCAGGGCAGTGCCGGATCTAAGCGCCATTTTGGATTTATGAGGAAATTCTAAATTAGAATAGCGGAGGGGGGGTAGACGTTTTGCTAGCACGCGCACCTCCTGTGATGTCAGATAGGGTTTTTATGATCATGATCCTTTAGATGAACGGGCTGGCCTAGCCAGCCGGAGTGTAACCAGTAATCGAAAACATACACACATATTCACCTCATAAAATTAACCATAGTGATCATAAATGGGAAAGGTTTTTTTCAGGCTTATATCCGTCCGGCATTATTCCTGCCAGAGCCGGTCTTATCAAAGGGCGGCGCGTTAATCATTTGATTATGCCCTGAATGCCTATTATAACGTTTCGTGCATATGTATATTCAACCATCAGCATAGACAAAGCCTTGACACAGCCTTCAACGCGCACAGATACAGCACAGGGTGACGGGCTGAAACAGCTCAGGCTGGCCAGCCGTGCATCACCGCTTGCTCTTGCCCAGACCAGACAGGTCATGGCAGGGCTGTCTGATATGACCGATATGCCCTGCGAGATTGTCAGCCTGTCTACCACAGGTGACGAGGTGCTTGACAGGCCGCTGGTCGAGGTGGGCGGCAAGGGTTGTATTTATCAAGACACTGGAAGCCGCATTGCTGGATGGGCGGGCAGATATGGCGGTGCATTCTGCCAAGGATATGGAAGCTGTATTTGCCGCTGGCACACAGATTGCCGCCTTTATGGCACGCGAAGATATGCGTGATGCGCTGGTAGGCCCCTATCGTGATATTGACAGCCTGCCTGATGGCGCGGTAATCGGCACGGCGTCAGTTCGCAGAACGGCCTTGCTGCGGCATTACCGCCCTGATCTGGATATCCGGCTGTTGCGGGGCAATATTAATAGCCGGCTTGCCAGACTGGAGGGGGGCGAATTTGATGCTATTCTGCTGGCTGTTGCGGGGCTGAAGCGGCTGGATATGCAGTGCGAATACTACCCTCAGGACGTGTCGATATTACCGCCTGCCGCCGCACAGGGCGCGCTGGCCATCCAGATAGCAACAGCCCATCCCCATTATGACCAGCTTGCCTCTTGTTGCGCCTGGCTAAACTCTGTTGATACAGCAGATTGCGTCATGGCCGAACGGGCGGCACTTGCCTATCTTGACGGTTCCTGCCAGACCCCGATTGCCGCCCTTGCCGAGATCCGGCCAGATGGGCGCATCTCGCTTGGGCTGAGCGTGCTATCTGAGGACGGGGCACAGAAATTTGATATTTCAGATACAGCAGATAGGCAGGACGCCGCCCAGCTTGGCAGGTCATGTGCCGAACGTCTGCTGGCACAATGCGGGGGACGTGATTTTCTTGCCTAGAGATAGAAAATTTCTGTCATTCCTGCGGGGCGCTGTCTGATGCTTGCGATATTGCGCCCAGAGCCTGCCGGCACACAGGATGTCAAAACGCTTTCTGCTATGGGCATACCAGCCATGTCACTGCCGATGCTAGAGATAGCGCCGTGTCTGCCAGCAGATATTGCCACCCAGATAGTACAGGCAGACCATCTTGTCTTTACCTCACCGGCGGCGATTGCGGCGATTATGGCCAGAGATGGGCTGGAGAGCGTGGTTGCAGGCAAAGCCTGTTTCTGTGTAGGCATGGCGACAGCGCAGGCGGCAAAACAGGCTGGCCTGACACCGGTTGATAGCTCTGCTGGCAATGCTGACGCGCTGGCCGAAGACATCATCGCTGACATGCGCCGCAATAACGCGCAGACAGATGCGCTCTGCCTGTTATGGCTATCTGCAGAAACGGTGGCGCGCGATCTGGTGGCGATGCTGGAAACGCACAATATCCAGCTGGTCAGGCAGGTGGTCTATGCCGCGAATCCTGTTGACGGCCTGTCAGATGACGTACAGCGCCTCATCGCCTCACACCAGATAAATGCCGTTTTGGCATTATCTGCCCGCACCTTGAAGATTTTTCAGCAATTGCTAACCCGATATGGGCTGTGGCATCATCATAGACAGATGCATCTTATTGCGGCATCAGAGCAGATTATCGGCTCTGTGACATCGGAATTTGCCAGCACAGAACTGGTAAATCCTGCCGCATCAGGGGGGTATCTGGAACAGCTAGCGGGCATTATTGACAGCCTGCCCGATAGCTAACGCGAAACCTGATAGCTGCAAAAAGAACGTGGAATGGTTGCCGGAAAACGCACAAAAAAAGCCGAGACACCTGCCGCCGAAACGATTATTGAGGCGTCTGACAGTGTTGCGGCCGGTATTGTGGCCAGTGTTGCGGCTAGCATCAGGGGCGCCTATCTGCCTGTCTGGCTTTGCGCCGCGCTATGTTTGTCTGCTGTTGCGCTGGGACTGGCTGGCTGGCCATATCTTCACAAGGTGCTAAACCCCCAGCCATCAACCCCGTGGGCAGCTGATATTGCTGCAGCTCAGGCCGGATTTGATAGCCAGATAGGCGCGCTTGAAACCCGCATTGCCACGCTGGACAGCCAGCTTGCCCAATTTGCAGAAAATTCGGAAACAGCCAGTGCTGACAGAACAGAACAGGCCGCAAGGCTGGCACAGATAGCCAGCCAGCTTGATGCGCTTGAGACACAGCTTGCCGCCCTCAGACAACCGCCGCCAGCCAGCAAACAGCCATCAGCCGATAGGGCGGTACAGACATCCCCGCACTCATCTGATGAACGCACTGATCAGCCGACCCAACCGCCAGAATCAGACATGCCAGAATCAGACATGCCAGAAAGGTCATTTCTGTCCAAAGTCGGCGGATTTTTCAGCCAGATACCGGAACGTGTAACAGGCTGGATGTCAGGGCTGGGCGATATGTTTTCCTCTGTCATTACCATCACCCCGATATCACCTGATGATGAAAAAGAGGCTGGCTCATGATCAGGCTTATTCTCTATCTTGTGCTGGCGGGTGGCTTTGCAATAATCGTAAGCTGGTTTGCCGAGCAGACAGGCCAGACCACCATCATCTGGCTGGATACCGAGGTTAGCCTGCCAACCTCGCTTGCGATAGGCGTAATGATTGGCCTGTTTGTGGTTGCCGGGTTTTGTGCATGGCTGTTCCGCAAATTCCTCAGCTGGCCGGGGCTAATTGCCTATAACTGGCGCGAGCGGCGGCGGCGTGACGGCGAAAAGGCGCTGGCGATAGGCATGGTTGCTTTTGCCGCCGGTGATATTAAACGTGCCCGAAGACAGGCGAAGAAATCTGAAAAACTGCTTGGTAGCGGGATATTGCCTGATTTGCTATCTGCCCAGACAGCCCATGCGACAGGGGATACCAAAGCCTCGCTCAGATATTTTCAGGCACTGGCAAAAGACAGACAGACAGCCTATTTCGGCCAGATTGGCCTGATGCGTCTTTACCACCAGACTGGCAATGATTCTGACAGTATAGAGGCAGCAGAACAGGCACTGCTGATTGAGAAAAATTCGCTTCCGGCGATAATGAAACTGCTGGCAGATGCGCTTGCACATCAGGCATGGGAAGAGGCGCATGCCCGCGTCGACAGGCTCATCGCGCTTCGACAGGCAGAACAGAAACACCAGCCATCAGACAGGCTATTTTCTGATAATCCGCAGGCTGATAACGCGGTGATGCCGTCTGGCCAGCTGGCGAATCTGCCGCTTCTGGCCGCCCATCTATGTCTGTTTATCGCCGAGTTGCAGGCTGATGACAGGGCAAAGCTGAAATGGCTGACACTGGCGGCGGACTATCCTGCGCCTTTGCCAACTGCCATCCTGAAATGTGCAGGGCTGGAAGCAGAGCAAAAGCCAAGATCGGCAATAAAACGGCTTGAAGCAGGGTTTGTCCGGCTGCCGCATAGCCGCATTGCAGACCAGCTTAAACAGATTTCGGGCACAAATGACGGCCAGCATGTCGCCCAGATTGGCAAGCTGGCTGAAAAAGCACAAAACCGTGACGAGGCACAGCTGATTGTGGCCGAACAGGCGCTTGTATGCGGCATCTGGGCGGCAGCTAGTGCCGCACTTTCCCAGATTTCGGCGGCCGGACATACCAACCGCTATTATATGGTTTCCGCCAGACTGGCAGACGCTATGTCCGGAACAGATGCCGAAACACAGACGCTTAGCAGGGAAGATGCGCTATTTGAGGCCGCCACTGCCCCGCACGGAAATGGCTGGTATTGTGCCGGATGCCATGCCCCGCACCCTGATGCGGCGGATAGTTGCAGCCAGTGCGGTGTGATCGGACAGATTGGCTGGATGCCTGCCCACAGCCAGTCAGTAGCTGCGCCAATCCTTCCAGACAGAACATAAAGGTTGAATTAACGCCTATCTGGCAGTGAAATATGTTTGAAACTGCTACAAAAAAAATTTAAGATTGTGGCAGGATGTATATGTAGTCAGAACAGAGGCCGGTCAGCTTACTGCCTCTGACATGTCTTAAGATACGCACCAAACGCACAAGCTGTCAGACCTGTAGCGTCTGTAATGTGCATTGAAATGGGAGAAAATTGATGAAAAAATTGCTTAGTATGTCTGCTGCATTGTTGATGGTGGCAGCCCCTGCTTTGGCAGAAGATGTCAAGATAGGTGTTATTCTGGGCTATACAGGCCCGATTGAATCATTGACCCCTGACATGGCAATGGGCGCCGAGCTGGCCATGTCTGAAGTAAATGATGCTGGAAATTTCATGGGCGGTGGTAAAACGCTTGTGTCTGTAAGAGCTGATTCAACCTGTATTGACTCTGCTGCTGCAACAGCTGCCGCAGAACGTCTGATTACAGCTGATAAGGTTGCGGCAATGGTCGGTGCTGACTGTTCTGGCGTAACCACAGCTATTTTGCAGAATGTTGCTCTGGCAAATGGTATTGTGATGGTATCACCATCTGCAACATCACCAGCGCTATCAACCATCGAAGATAATGACCTGTTCTTCAGAACAGCACCATCTGACGCACGTCAGGGTGAAGTGGTTGCTGATGTGCTGATGGATAAAGGCTATAAATCTGCTGCGATGACCTATACCAACAATGATTATGGCAAGGGTCTGGCAGATAGCATCAAGATGAATTTTGAAAAAGCAGGTGGCGAGATCACAATCTCTGCTGCGCATGAAGATGGTAAAGGTGACTATGGTGCAGAAGTAGCGGCGCTGGCTCAGGCTGGTGGCGATATTCTGATCGTGGCAGGCTATCTTGATCAGGGTGGTAAAGGCATCATCCAGTCATCTCTGGATACAGGCGCGTTTGACGTGTTCTATCTGCCAGATGGCATGATCGGTGATTCATTGCCAGAAGCAATTGGCCCTGATCTGAACGGCTCAATCGGTGACGTACCTGGCACAGACAGCCCGGGTGCCGCAAAATTTGCTGAAATGGCAACTGCAAACGGATTTGCCGCAGGCCCGTTCGCGCCTGAAAGCTATGATGCTGCCGCGCTGATTATTCTGGCCATGCAGTCAGCAAATTCTACTGACAGCCAGACATTCAAGTCACATATGATGAAAGTGTCAAACGCACCGGGTGAGAAAATCTTCCCTGGCGAGCTGGCAAAGGGCAT
>CBDEWF010000006.1:0-23239 GCA_965243775.1 Sansalvadorimonas sp. | reverse complement strand
AGATGCTGGGATGAATCAGGAACGACTGCTGAAAGTCCTCATTGGTCCCCACATTTCCGAGAAATCCTCGATTGTGGCTGAGGCAAACAACCAGTACGTTTTCAAGGTTGCTACTGACGCAACCAAGCTGGAAGTTAAGAAGGCTGTCGAGCAACTGTTCGAAGTCAAGGTCAAGGCAGTAACTACTGTCAACGTGAAGGGCAAGACCAAGCGCACTATGCGCGGTCTGGGCAAGCGTAACGACTGGAAGAAGGCGTACGTTTCTCTGGACGCAGGTCAGGAAATTGACTTCGCGGACGCTGAATAAGGAGACAGACCAATGGCTGTTGTTAAGTGTAAACCCACTTCTCCAGGGCGCGTTTTGTAGTCAAGGTCGTTAACCCTGATCTGCACAAGGGCAAGCCCTACGCTCCTCTGCTTGAGAAGAAGAGCAAAAGCGGTGGTCGTAACAATGCTGGCCGCATCACTACCCGTCACGTGGGTGGTGGTCACAAGCAGCACTACCGTATGATCGATTTCCGTCGCAACAAGGATGGCATTCCTGCTGTCGTTGAGCGTCTGGAATACGATCCAAACCGTACCGCGCACATCGCCCTGCTGAAGTACATGGATGGTGAGCGTCGTTACATTATCGCACCGAAGGGTGTTAAAGCTGGTGATGAGCTGATCTCTGGTGTTCACACTCCTATCAAAGCTGGTAACACTCTGCCGCTGCGTAACATCCCTCAGGGTTCCGTTATCCACTGTGTGGAACTGAAGCCTGGCAAGGGCGCGCAGATGATGCGTTCTGCTGGTACTTCCGCTCAGCTGGTTGCTCGTGAAGGTGCCTATGTAACCCTGCGTCTGCGCTCCGGCGAAATGCGCAAGGTTCTGGCTGACTGCCGCGCAACTCTGGGTGAAGTATCTAATGGTGAGCACGGCCTGCGCTCTCTGGGTAAGGCTGGTGCCACTCGCTGGCGCGGTGTTCGTCCTACCGTTCGCGGTGTGGCTATGAACCCGGTTGACCACCCACATGGTGGTGGTGAAGGCCGGACTTCCGGTGGTCGTCATCCTGTTACTCCGTGGGGCGTACCTACGAAGGGCAAGAAGACTCGCTCTAACAAGCGCACCGACAAGTTCATTGTCCGTCGTCGCACCAAGTAAGTTTGAGAGGATAACACTGTGCCACGTTCACTGAAGAAAGGTCCTTTTATCGACCTGCACCTGTTGAAGAAGGTGGAGGACGCGGTAGGGGCTGGTAACAAGCGCCCGATCAAAACCTGGTCTCGCCGCTCCATGATCATCCCGCAGATGGTTGGTTTGACTATCGCGGTTCATAACGGTCGTCAGCATGTACCTGTATACGTCTCCGAAGAGATGGTAGGTCACAAGCTGGGCGAGTTTGCAGCCACCCGCACCTACCGCGGCCACGCTGCAGACAAGAAGGCCAAGAAGCGCTAAGGGGTATTGAGATGAAAGAAGTAGCTGCTACACACAATGGCGCTCGCATTTCTGCCCAGAAGGCTCGCTTGGTTGCAGACCTGATTCGCGGTAAGAATGTTGCAGAAGCTCTGGACATCCTGACTTTTCAGCACCAAAAAGGCTGCTGTTCTGGTCAAGAAGGTTCTTGAGTCTGCTGTAGCGAATGCTGAGCATAACGAAGGCATGGACATTGATGAGCTCAAAGTCAGCACTGCTTTCGTAAACGAAGGTATGACTCTGAAGCGCATCAAGCCACGTGCCAAAGGCCGTGCTGATCGCATCCTGAAGCGGTCTTGCCACATTACCGTTAAGGTTGCAGAGGTTTAAGGAGCGATCAGATGGGTCAGAAAGTACATCCTACAGGCATCCGCCTGGGCATCGTAAAGGACCATACCTCCGTATGGTACGCTGAAGGTGCCGAATACGCTGACAAGCTGTACGCAGATCTGCAGGTTCGCGAGTACATCGAGAACAAGCTGAAGAATGCGTCTGTTAGTCGTGTTGAAATCCAGCGCCCTGCACAGAGCGCTCGCGTAACTATTCACACTGCTCGTCCTGGTATCGTTATCGGTAAGAAGGGTGAGGACGTTGAAAAGCTGCGTCAGAAGCTGAACAAGATGATGGGTGTGCCCGTGCACATCAACATCGAAGAAGTACGCAAGCCTGAAACCGATGCCAAGCTGGTAGCGCAAAGCATTGCCGGTCAGCTGGAGCGTCGAGTGATGTTCCGTCGTGCCATGAAGCGTTCCGTACAGAACGCCATGCGTCTGGGCGCCAAAGGTATCAAGATCCAGCTGTCCGGTCGTCTGGGCGGTGCTGAGATCGCACGTACCGAATGGTACCGCGAAGGTCGTGTGCCTCTGCACACCCTGCGTGCGGACATCGATTATGCCACTTACGAAGCGCATACCACCTACGGTGTTATTGGCGTGAAGGTGTGGATCTTCAAGGGCGAAGTTATCGGCGGTGTTCGTGAGGAAGAGAAGGAGCAGAAGAAACCTGCTCGTCGTCCTCGTAAGAAGCCGGCCGCTAAGAAGTAAGGAGTTATAACGATGCTCCAACCTAAGCGTACTAAATTCCGCAAGCAGATGAAGGGCCGCAACCGTGGTCTGGCTCATCGCGGTTCTAAGGTCAGCTTCGGCGAATACGCATTGAAGGCTGTCGGCCGTGGCCGTATAACAGCTCGCCAGATCGAAGCGGCACGTCGTGCCATGACTCGTCACGTTAAGCGTGGTGGTAAGATCTGGATTCGCATCTTCCCTGACAAGCCAATTACCAAGAAGCCTCTCGAGGTTCGTCAAGGTAAAGGTAAGGGTAGCGTTGAGTACTGGGTAGCACAGATCCAGCCGGGTCGTGTCCTGTACGAAATGGAAGGCGTATCCGAAGAGCTGGCTCGTGAAGCATTTGCTCTGGCCGCCGCCAAGCTGCCTATCAAGACAGTTTTCGTTAAGCGGGGAGTGATGTAATGAAAGCCGCAGAGCTTCGTGAAAAGTCTATTGAGGAGCTGAACACTCAGCTTCTCGACCTGCTGCGCGATCAGTTTAACTACCGCATGCAGCAGACTACTGGTCAGCTGAAGCAGACTCATCTGCTGAAGCAGACCAAGCGGGACATCGCCCGCATCAAGGCGATGCTTACTGAGAAGGCAGGTAAGTAAAAAATGGCTGAGACCAAAAAAGTTCGTACGCTGACCGGTAAGGTCGTGAGCGACAAGATGGACAAAACCATTACTGTCCTCATTGAGCGTCGCGTTACGCATCCGCTGTACGGTAAAATCGTAAAGCGGTCTACTAAATTGCACGCACACGACGAGAAAAATGAGTGCAAGATGGGCGACAAAGTCACCATCCGCGAAACTCGTCCTCTGTCCAAGAACAAGTCTTTCGAGCTTGTTTCCATTGAAGAGCGTGCGACTCAAATCTAAGGCTATACCGGCCTTTAGGGCCGGCTTTGAGTCTGCAGTTTGAGGAGAACTGGTAATGATTCAGACCGAGACACAACTCGAAGTAGCAGATAACAGTGGTGCTCGCCGCGTTCAGTGCATCAAAGTACTGGGTGGCTCTCACCGTCGTTATGCTGGTATCGGTGACATTATTAAGATCACCGTAAAGGAAGCAATTCCACGTGGTAAAGTGAAGAAAGGCCAGGTTATGAATGCCGTGGTCGTTCGCACTAAGAAGGGTGTTCGTCGTCCTGATGGGTCTCTGATCCGTTTTGATGGCAATGCTGCGGTTCTGCTGAATGCACAGAACCAGCCAATCGGCACCCGTATCTTTGGCCCGGTGACTCGTGAACTGCGCGGTGAGCAATTCATGAAGATCATCTCTCTAGCACCAGAAGTGCTGTAAGGAGATAACGGTGAAAAAGATTCGTCGTGACGATGAAGTCGTAGTCATTGCTGGCAAAGATAAAGGCAAGCGTGGCAAGGTTATGGTTGTAAACACCGATGGTCGTATCCTGGTTCAGGGGTGAACATGGTGAAGAAGCACCAGAAGCCTAACCCGATGCTGGGCCAGCCTGGCGGTATCGTTGAGAAAGAAGCACCTATTGCTATTTCCAACGTTGCCATCTGGAACTCGGAAGCTGGTAAGGCTGACCGTGTTGGTTTCTCCTTCTCTGAAGAAGGTAAGAAGCAGCGCGTGTTCAAGTCCACTGGCAACCCGGTTGACGCGTAAGGGGCTGGTAAAATGGCAGAACTGAAGAAAAAGTTCCGTGAAGAGCTTGTACCTCAGCTAATGAAAGAGCTGGGCTGCAAGAACGTTCACGAAGTACCCCGGATCACCAAAATCACCCTGAACATGGGTGTTGGTGAAGCGATTGGCGATAAGAAAGTTATCGAACACGCTCTGAGCGATCTGACAAGATCGCGGGTCAGAAGCCTGTCGTAACCAAAGCTCGCAAATCCGTAGCCGGCTTTAAAGTCCGTGAAGGATGGCCGATCGGCGTTAAGGTAACTCTGCGTGATGAGCCAGATGTATCAATTCCTGCAACGTCTGATCGATATCGCTCTGCCCCGCGTACGTGACTTCCGCGGTGTGAGCGCCAAATCATTCGACGGTCGTGGCAACTACAGTATGGGTGTTAAAGAACAGATCATGTTCGCAGAAGTTGATTACGATAAGATCGACACTCTGCGTGGTCTGGACATCACCTTTACTACGACTGCCAAGACTGACGACGAAGGTCGTGCGCTTCTGAAAGCGTTCAACTTCCCTTTCCGTAACTAAAGGCGAAGGTTTATGGCTAAAGAATCCATGAAGCAGCGCGAACTCAAGCGACAGAAGCTTGTTGCCAAGTTCGCTCAGAAGCGCGCTGAACTGAAAGCTATTATCAACAGCCCTGCCAGCAGTGAAGAAGAACGCTGGGATGCTACCGTGGCACTGCAGAAGCAGCCACGTGACGCTTCCAAAGCGCGTCTGCGTAACCGCTGTCGTCTGACTGGTCGTCCTCACGCATACCTGCGTAAGTTCGGTCTCAGCCGTATCAAACTGCGTGAAGCCGCCATGCGCGGTGACGTTCCTGGCCTGACCAAGGCCAGCTGGTAAGGTCGCTGTAGGAGAGCAACTATGAGTATGCAGGACCCGTTAGCAGATATGCTAACTCGCATCCGTAATGCCCAGATGGCAGAGCACGCCTCTGTCGTTATGCCTGCTTCCAAGATCAAGGCGGCTGTCGCCCAGGTCCTGAAAGATGAAGGCTACATCACTGGCTACAAAGTAGACGGTGAAGTGAAGGCTCAGCTGACTATCGAGCTGAAGTACTTCGAAGGCAAGCCGGTCATCGAAGAGATCAAGCGTGTAAGTCGTCCTGGTCTGCGTAACTACGCAGCAGCGGCTGACCTGCCAAAGGTCAACGGTGGTCTGGGTATCGCAATCGTTTCCACTAACAAAGGCGTGATGACTGATCGCGCTGCCCGTACTCAGGGTGTTGGTGGCGAAGTTATCTGCACCGTATTCTAAGGAGGATCGGAATGTCTCGTATCGCGAAGACCCCGGTTGAACTTCCTTCCGGTGTAGAAGTAAAGCTGAGTGCTGATCACATTGCTATCAAAGGTGGCAAGGGTCAGCTGGAGCTGGACATTCATCGCGCTGTAGAAGTAAAGCAAGACGGCAACGTCCTGACTTTCGAAGCTCGTGATGGTTCCAAGCAAGCTCGTGCTATGTCTGGTACTACCCGCGCCCTGATCGGTAACATGGTTACTGGTGTCCATGCTGGTTTCGAAAAGAAACTGCAGCTGGTCGGTGTTGGTTACCGTGCTCAGGTTAAGGGTAAGACCCTGAACCTGTCTCTGGGCTTCTCCCATCCTGTGGAGTACGCACTTCCTGCAGGCGTAACTGCAGAATGCCCATCTCAGACTGAAGTAGTTATCAAGGGTATCGACAAGCAACTGGTAGGATCAGGTTGCTGCTGAAATCCGTGACTACCGTCGTCCTGAGCCTTACAAAGGTAAGGGTGTTCGTTACGCTGATGAAGTGGTTCGCCGTAAGGAAGCCAAGAAGAAGTAACGGTTAGGTTAAGAGGGTAATACCATGAGCGAAAAGAAAGTAGCACGTCTGCGTCGCGCCAAGCGTTCGCGGATGAAAATGCGCGAACTTCGCGTAGCTCGCCTGACCGTTCATCGCACTCCGCGTCATATTTACGCGCAGGTGATTGACGCTGAAGGCGGAAAGGTACTGGCTGCGGCTTCTACCGTTGAGAAAGAACTGCGTAGCGATGCTACCGGTAACGTTGAAGCTGCCAAGAAAGTTGGTGCTCTCGTAGCTGAGCGCGCTAAGGCTGCCGGCGTGGCCAAGGTTGCCTTTGACCGCTCCGGTTTCAAGTATCACGGTCGTGTCAAGGCTCTTGCAGACGCAGCCCGTGAAAGCGGACTGGAATTCTAAGGAGTCGGGTCATGGCTAAAGAAGATCGCAATAAGACAAACGACGAAGGTCTGATCGAGAAGCTCGTTCAGGTTAACCGTGTCGCTAAAGTTGTAAAGGGTGGCCGTATTTTCGGTTTCACCGCGCTGACTGTTGTTGGCGACGGCAAAGGCAAGGTTGGCTTCGGTCGTGGCAAGGCGCGTGAAGTGCCTGTTGCCATCCAAAAGGCTATGGAAGCTGCACGTCGCAACATGATTCAGGTTGACCTGAATGGCACAACCATTCAGTATCCTGTGAAAGCTGCCCACGGTGCTTCCAAAGTTTACATGCAGCCTGCTTCTGAAGGTACCGGTGTTATCGCCGGTGGCGCAATGCGTGCCGTCTTGGAAGTTGCTGGTGTCCAGAACGTTCTGGCCAAGTGCTACGGTTCTACTAACCCGGTTAACGTTGTTCGCGCGACCTTTAATGGTCTGAAGAGCGTACGTGCACCGGAAGATGTAGCAGCCAAGCGTGGCAAGACTGTCGAAGAGATCCTGTGAGGTTGACATGGCAGACAAGAAGATCAAAGTAACACTCGTAAAGAGTGCTAACGGTCGACTGAAAAGCCACAAGGCCTGCGTTCAGGGTCTCGGCCTGCGTCGAATCGGTCACACCGTGGAAGTAGAAGATACTCCTTCCGTGCGTGGCATGGTAAACAAGGTTAACTACCTTGTTCGCGTCGAAGGAGAGTAAGATGAAACTGAATACTCTGTCTCCGGCTGAAGGTAGCAATAAGGCTGGCAAACGTGTCGGTCGTGGTATCGGCAGCGGTCTGGGTAAAACCGGTGGCCGCGGCCACAAAGGTCAAAAGTCCCGTTCCGGCGGTGGTGTTAAGCCAGGTTTTGAAGGCGGTCAGCAGCCTCTGCAGCGTCGTCTTCCTAAGTACGGCTTTACTTCCCGTCTGGCTCGTGTAACTGCAGAAATTCGCCTGGCTGAACTGGCCAAGGTAGAAGCTGACGTTATCGATCTGGAAGCCCTGCGCGCTGCAGACCTGATCCACTCCGGCATTAAGCGTGCCAAAGTGGTTCTGTCTGGTGAGCTGAGCAAGGCTGTCACCATCAAGGGACTGGCGGTCACTAAAGGTGCCCGTGCCGCTATCGAAGCAGCTGGTGGTAAGATCGAGGACTAAATGGCTAAACAACTACCTGTCGGAAATCAGAACGGGCTGAGCGAGCTTTGGGCTCGTGTACGCTTTGTCTTCCTGGCCATCCTGGTGTACCGGATCGGGGCGCATATCCCTGTTCCTGGCATAAACCCGGATAGACTGGCACAGTTGTTTAGTCAGAATGAAGGGACCATTCTTGGTCTCTTCAACATGTTCTCCGGCGGTGCGTTGGAGCGCATGTCTGTTCTGGCTCTCGGCATTATGCCCTACATCTCCGCGTCCATTATTACGCAGTTGATGACAGTGGTTAGCCCACAGCTTGAGCAGCTGAAGAAGGAAGGCGAAAGCGGTCGGCGTAAAATCAGCCAATACACCCGTTACGGTACAGTTATTCTGGCCCTGCTTCAGGGTACTGGTATGACTGTTGGTTTAGCGAATCAAGGTGTGGCATTTAGCGCGGACCTGAGCTTTTACTTTGTGGCGGTCGCCACCTTTGTGACAGGCGCCGTCTTCATGATGTGGCTCGGCGAACAGGTCACAGAGCGAGGTATCGGTAACGGTATTTCGATTCTGATTTTCGCAGGTATTGTCGCGGGATTGCCGGGCGCCATTGTGCAGTCCTTCGAGTCAGCCCGTCAGGGTGATGTAAATATCCTTGCGCTGCTGGTGATTGCCGTACTGGCCGTTGCCGTTATTGCTGGTGTAGTCTTTGTAGAGCGCGGCCAACGTCGCATTACAGTGAATTACGCCAAGCGACAGCAGGGCCGCAAGGTGTTTGCCGCTCAGAGCAGTCATCTGCCTCTGAAGGTGAATATGGCTGGTGTTATTCCCGCTATTTTCGCTTCCAGTATTCTGCTATTCCCAGCATCTATTGCCCAATGGTTCGGCCAGGGTGGTAATATGGACTGGCTGCAGGATATTGCCCTGGCGTTAGGTCCAGGCCAGCCGTTGAATATTGTCCTGTTCTCGGTTGGTATCGTATTCTTCTGCTTCTTCTATACTGCATTGGTCTTCAATCCGAAGGACGTTGCAGATAACTTGAAGAAGTCAGGAGCGTTTATTCCCGGTATCCGTCCGGGTGAGCATACAGCGCGTTACATTGATACCGTTCTGACTAAGCTCACCATGGTTGGCGCGGTTTACATGACAGCTGTTTGTCTGCTGCCCCAGTTTCTGGTGGTGTGGGCAAATGTACCATTCTACTTGGGTGGTACATCTTTGCTGATCGTTGTAGTCGTTGTCATGGATACTATGGCGCAGATTCAGTCTCATCTGATGTCCAATCAGTATGAGTCCCTGATGAAAAAAGCTAATCTTAAGGGTTATGGTTCCGGCGGCCTGATCCGTTAAGACCGTAACTCTGCCGATAGTGGAGAGAACCATGAAAGTTCGTGCTTCAGTAAAGAAGATCTGCCGCGATTGCAAGATCATCAAGCGTAAGGGTGCTGTTCGCGTAATCTGCAGCAAAGAGCCCCGACATAAGCAACGTCAGGGTTGATATACGCTCAGGTTGAACCTAAGTCGGCAGACCGCCTGGCCATTCTTGTAACATAACAAGTTTGCCGGGCGGTTGATTTGTTGGGGTTTAGCATGTATCATGCAGCCCTTTTTTCGACCTGGGTTTTTACCTTCGCGTTGCAATTAGGCGAAACTCACGGAGACGATTGAATGGCCCGTATTGCTGGCGTCAATATTCCGGATAACAAACATACTGTTATCTCCCTGACCTACATTTTTGGTGTTGGTCAGCACACAGCTCAAAAGATTTGTGCAAGCACCGGTGTAAACCCTGCTGCAAAAATTTCTTCCCTGAGCGAAGATGAGATCGAGAAGCTGCGTACCGCGGTTGGTGAATTCACCACCGAAGGTGACCTGCGTCGCGAGATCAACATGAACATCAAGCGTCTGATGGATCTGGGCTGCTACCGCGGTCTGCGTCATCGTCGCAATCTTCCGGTTCGTGGACAGCGCACTAAAACTAATGCGCGCACCCGTAAGGGCCCACGTAAGCCGATTCGTAAGTAACAACAACTGGATCTTCCAGTCGTCTTGATACAGGAACAATTCTGATATGGCAAAGCCAGGTATTCGTTCACGTAAAAAGGTGAAGAAGACAGTTGTGGACGGTGTCGCACACATCCACGCTTCCTTCAACAACACCATCGTGACCATTACCGACCGCCAGGGCAACACCCTTTCCTGGGCCACCTCCGGTGGTTCTGGTTTCCGCGGTTCCCGTAAGAGCACTCCATTTGCTGCTCAGGTCGCCGCTGAACGTGCAGGAAATGCTGCCGCTGAATACGGTCTGAAGAATCTTGACGTTTGTGTTAAGGGACCCGGCCCAGGTCGTGAGTCTGCTGTACGCGCATTGAATGCATGCGGTTATAAGATCACTAACATCACTGATGTTACCCCGATCCCACATAACGGCTGTCGTCCGCCTAAAAAGCGTCGCGTGTAATCAGGAGATACGGTCAAAATGGCAAGATATATTGGTCCCAAGTGCAAACTGTCTCGTCGCGAAGGCACCGATCTCTTCCTGAAGAGTGGTGTACGTCCGCACGAGTCCAAGTGCCGCGCTGAAGTTATTCCTGGCCAGCATGGCCAGCGTCGTGGTCGTCTTTCCGACTACGGTGTTCAGCTGCGTGAAAAGCAGAAAGTACGTCGTCTGTACGGTGTACTGGAAAAGCAATTCCGCAATTATTACAAAGAGGCTGATCGTCTGAAGGGCGCAACTGGTGTAAACCTGTTGCAACTTCTGGAAGGTCGCCTTGATAATGTAGTTTACCGTATGGGCTTTGGCTCCACTCGTGCAGAAGCACGTCAGCTGGTTAGCCACAAAGCTATTCACTGGTAAATGGTAAGACAGTCAACATTCCGTCCTACCAGGTTAAGCCTGGTGATGTTGTCGCTGTCCGCGAAAAGTCCAAGGTTCAGCTGCGCATCGGCGCTGCTCTGGATCTGGCTGCCCAGCGTGGCTTTGCCACTTGGGTTGAGGTGGATGCCAAGAAAAAAGAAGGCACTTTCAAGGCACAGCCTGAGCGGAGTGATCTGTCAGCCGACATCAACGAAAGTCCTGATCGTCGAGCTGTACTCCAAGTAAGGGATAGATAACTAGGTGGGGTGTTCATCCATGCAGAACTCGGCTACAGAATTTTTGACTCCTCGTCACATCGACGTTGAGGAATCATTAGCCCGACGCGCGCCAAGATTACACTGGAGCCGCTGGAGCGCGGTTTTGGTCATACACTGGGCAACGCGCTGCGTCGTATATTGCTGTCCTCAATGCCTGGATGTGCTGTTGTCGAGGCCGAGATCGACGGCGTTCAACACGAGTACAGCACTGTGGAAGGCGTGCAGGAAGACGTTATTGAAATCCTGCTGAACCTGAAGGGCCTGGCCATTCGTATGACTGGTCGTGACGAGTGTCAACGCTGACCCTGAACAACAAAGGGTGCAGGCGTGTCGTCACCGCTGCCGGTGATTTACAGCTGGACCACGACGTAGAGATTCGTGAATCCGGATCACGTTATCGCTCACATGAACGATGAGAAGGGTGATCTGAACATGAAGCTGAAAGTTCGCTCGTGGTCGTGGTTACGAGTCAGCTGACCAGCCGTCGTTCAAGACGAAGAGGAAACTCGTTCGCTATCGGCCGTCTTCAGCTGGATGCCACCTATAGCCCCGTATACCGTGTTTCCTATGTCGTAGAAAGCGTGCTCGTGTTGAGCAGCGTACTGACCTCGACAAACTGGTTCATTGACCTGGAAACCAATGGTACTCTGGATTCTGACGAAGCCATTCGCCGCGCAGCAACCATCCTGCAGCAGCAGCTGGCCGTATTCGTGGACTTGGAAGGTGACGCAGAGCCTGAGCCAGAGCAGAAGGAAGACGAAGTCGATCCTATTCTGCTGCGTCCGGTAGATGATCTGGAGCTGACTGTACGTAGCGCCAACTGCCTGAAGGCAGAGAACATCTACTACATCGGTGATCTGATTCAGCGCACCGAAGTAGAGCTGCTCAAAACCCCGAACCTGGGCAAGAAGTCCCTTACCGAGATCAAAGACGTTCTCGCTTCTCGTGGTCTGAGTCTGGGCATGCGCCTCGACAACTGGCCGCCTGCAAGCCTGAAGTCTGACGACAAGGTTTCAGCTTAAACGACCAGGCAGTACTGGTAAGGATTAAGAATCATGCGTCATCGTAAGAGTGGACGTAAACTCAACCGGAACAGTTCTCATCGCCAGGCGATGTTCAAGAACATGACTGCTTCCCTGGTTGAGCACGAAGTGATCAAGACGACTCTGCCCAAGGCGAAAGAACTGCGCCGTGTAGCAGAGCCTCTGATCACTCTGGCTAAGGAAGATTCCGTAGCCAACCGCCGTCTGGCATTCAACCGTCTGCGCAACAAAGCTACTGTTGGTAAACTGTTCGCAGAACTTGGCCCTCGCTTCAAAGAGCGTTCAGGCGGTTACATCCGTATCCTGAAGTGCGGCTATCGTCAAGGCGATGCTGCTCCTATGGCATACGTTGAGCTGGTTGATCGTCCTGCTGCAGTAGAAACTGCTGACGAGGAATAAGATCTCCAGATCTAAAAAACCGGGCAACAGCCCGGTTTTTTTTTATGGTGTGCCGGGCATGTTGCACAGCTTGGGGGTGAAAGTCCCCTGTCCAGCCAGATGAGGGCGAAGGACTAGCGAAGCACAAGGTTTGTATCGTGAAGTGCAGGCTGAAGGCAGTGTGGAGCAAAACTGCGAGCTGACGAACAGACACCGGATATGAGGCTGTCTGCGTGGGGACGAATCAGCGTTTGATGAGAAAGTCCCTTACTCATCCAGACACGTAGGCAGTAGATCCGGCAGTTGTGCAGTGAAGGCGGTGTGACTTACCCCGGGAGGTCTGTGTGGTGTCTGATATTTCAGACTGAGGTCATCGTAAGGTGATCTGATCGCCATGCAGAAGTCAGCAGACGGCATAGTAGCTGACCCTGGTCAGTGAAGGCCTGAACGGTACAGAGTGGTGAGTAGTTTTTATTTTTCAACACATCAGATAGCAGACAAGTTCAGCAAACACTGGAACTCATGCCAAGTGGTCACGGCGGAACCGGAGACTGCAACGCCATGAGAGCTATAGCTGTGTCGGCAGGATGGGATTACGAAAGCCCGGCGGGCGATTCGAGTCTAATGGCACGTATCGCTGATCCCAATAATTTGAGAAAAGCCTTTCAACGAGTCAAACGCAACAAGGGTGCAGCAGGTATTGACAGGATGACTGTTGATGAGCTGTTTCCGCATCTACAGGAGCATGGTCGTGAAATGCGGCAATGTTTACTGCATGGAGAATGGAGGCCGAGCCCGGTAAGGCGAGTACAGATTCCCAAGCCAGACGGTGGACAAAGGCAGTTGGGTATACCAACAGCGCTTGACCGAATGGGAGCCGAAGTTCTCACCTTTCAGTTATGGGTTTCGACCAAACCGGTCAGCACATCAAGCGATCAATCAAGCTCAAAAATATATCTGGGATGGGTATAACTGGGTCGTGGATATCGACTTGTCGAAGTTCTTTGACAGAGTGAACCATGACCGGCTGATGGCAAGACTGGCAGCTTGTACGAAAGATAGGGACATGTTGCGCTTGATTCGCTGATTTCTCCAGTCCGGCATAATGGAACAGGGGCTGGTGAAACCTCAGACAGAAGGCGTTCCGCAGGGAGGTCCACTGTCCCCGGTGCTTTCAAACATTGTACTGGATGAACTCGATAAAGAGCTGACTCGGCGAGGTTTATGCTTTGTCCGTTATGCTGATGATTGTCGTGTATTCGTGCAAAGTCAGAAAGCGGGGAAGAGGGTAATGGAGAGTCTGACCCGTTTCATCGAAAGTAAATTGAAGTTGAAGGTGAATCGCAAGAAGAGTGCGGTTGACCGGCCATGGAAGCGCGCCTTCCTAGGCTACAGCTTTACGAAAGATGGAAGGAAGACACTGGCGGTGAAAACCTGTCAGCGCTTCAAGGACAAAGTCAGGCAGCTCACCCGCAAGGGGGGAAAGTCTCTGGAGCAGAGGATGGATTCCCTGAATTGCTATCTACAGGGCAGGAAGAACTACTATCGAGCAGTAGAAGTCCGTTCGGAACTGGAACGTTTTGATAGCTGGATCAGAAGGCGCGTGCGTAATCTGGTCTGGTATCAATGGAAGAAAAGTCCGAAACGATATGTAGAGCTGAGGAAGCGAGGAGTCGGAGAACAGCTGGCAAGGCAGACAGTTGGACCAAGTAAGGGGCGATGGCGAATAAGTCAGAGTCCTGCGCTTCATCAGGCGATGCCAAACAGCTGGTTTGACGAGTTGGGTTTGATCAGATTGCAGGTCGCTTAACTGGCCGAACCGCGCAGTACGGACCCGTACGCTGCGTGGTGTGGGAGGAGTGGAGCCGTGAGGCTCCACCCTATCCCGATCCTGCTGATAATGTAGCCCTTCCAAATAACAACAAGATGGTTAGTAATTTCTAAGTGATTTTCCCTGAAAATCAGGATCTATACTCTGGAATTACCTTTTGGGAGTACCTAGTTTGGAGAATAAAGGAATTACTAAAAATGTAAGATCTTTTTGTTGTTTATGTTTTCTCAAAAGTCGTCGTAAATCCCTGACTCTCTATGATGCTGCCTGGGTAATGACCCTTTCCGGAACGGGTTTGGGGGCAGGTGTTCTCTATCTCCCTTTTGCTATCGGTGCTGGTGGTTTTATTCCGATAGTTATCCTGACATTGTTTAGTATTCCATTGGTTTATCTGAGCCATAGAAATCTTTCCAGGGCATGTCTTGCACCTGAACTTACCGATTCAGATATTCACACCCTTATTGAAAAAACCTTTCCATCCTATATTTCAAGGATTTTATTGGCAGTTACATTTTTCTCCGTATTTCCAACGCTTCTCATCTATGCCATCGGAATAACGAATATTACAGGGAGCTTTATTGGTAACCAGCTACATCTAACTGTTCCTGACACAGGCCTAATGTCGGTAGTTTTAATATCACTCTTGGTGGCTGTTTTGACAGGGGGGAGAAATGGCTGTTGCGTATAGCCAGTGGGATGGTGACACCTTTAACGGTGATAATGCTTTGCCTGGCTATATATTTGATCCCTTACTGGCAGCTGAAGAATATTTTTTATACGCCTAATCAAGTTGAAATATGGAAGGTCATATTATTTGGCCTGCCGGTGATCACATTTTCTTTTTATCATGCCCCCATGTGCTCCATCATGGCTCGGGGGTATCGTGAAAGGCAGCAGAGCTGTAATGATCGTTTTGAGACGAGTTGTACAAAGACGGATAAGGTACATCTCATCAGTACGCTATTTCTCTTCGTAGTCATTGTCTTTTTTGTAGTGTCCTGCCTGATGTGCCTGACTCAGGAAGAAGTCGTAGCAAGTCAGCATGCTAATCTGCCAATTTTATCAGTGCTGGCGAATAAATCTGGTAATCCATGGTTTTCTTTTGTGGCTCCAATCATTGCATTCCTTTCAATTTCGACATCCTTCTTTGGCTTTTTTCTTGGTTCTGTTGAGCTGATTAATGTCTTGCTAGCGAAAAGTGCTGAAATAATAACTGGCTACAAAAGTGTCACGCCCGCTGCAGTACATCGAATCAGTATTGTCTTGGCATTTATTGGTTGCTGGATAGCTGCCTTGAGTAACTGGAGTATTATCGAAGCCATTGCTGGTTTAGTAGCGCCAATGATGGCGATTGTCGTATTTCTTATTCCAGTTGTAGCCATTTATCGACTTCCTGGCCTGAAATCTTTCAGGAACACCGTCTTCGATGTTTACGTTCTGGTATCAGGAGCTGTTGTTGTATTTAGCTTTTTGTTGTCTCTTGGGTTTGGGTAACAGGTGAGCTTGAGGGTAAAGGTTGAGTTACCCCGCAAGGCTCTGTGTTATGATTCAGCCGCTGAAAGCTGATGAGAGGGTTTTCGTCATAATGCTGTTGGTGAAAATTCCGTCATGTAACAACTAGAATCAGAACCTGAAGACGATTATGAGCATCACATCATTTCACCCCCCTCGCCGTACTTTGATGGGACCTGGTCCCTCTGATGTTTATTCCCGCGTCACTGAGGCATTATCCCGCCCAACTATTGGTCATTTAGACCCTATGTTCGTTGGCATGATGGATGAGGTTAAGCAGTTGCTCCAGTACGCATTTCGTACCCAGAATGCGCTGACTCTGCCTGTTTCTGCTCCTGGCTCTGCCGGCATGGAAACCTGCTTTGCAAATCTGGTTGAACCGGGTGACAAAGTCATAGTCTGCATTAACGGCGTTTTCGGTATCCGTATGAAGGAGAATGTTGAGCGCTGTGGTGGTGAACCTGTAATTGTTCAAGGGGAGTGGGGGCGTGCTGTTGACCCTGCTGCTGTTGAAGAAACGCTAAAAGCACATCCAGATGCCGTTATTCTGGCCTTTGTTCATGCTGAGACTTCTACAGGTGCACGCAGTGATGCCGAGAAACTCTGTGCGCTTGCTCGTCAGCATAACTGCCTTACCATTGTTGATGCCGTAACCTCGCTGGGTGGCAGTGAACTGGAAGTTGATGCCTGGGGTATCGATGCTATTTATTCCGGAACCCAGAAATGCTTATCCTGTGTGCCGGGGCTTTCTCCTGTGAGTTTTAACCAGCGTGCTGTGGATAAGATCCAGAATCGCAAGACAAAAGTTCAAAGCTGGTTTCTCGATCTGAACCTGATTATGGGATATTGGGGTAAAGGCGCCAAGCGTGCTTATCACCACACTGCCCCTGTCAATGCGCTGTATGCTCTGCATGAAGCATTGGTTATTTTGCAGGAAGAAGGTATAGAAAATTCCTGGAAGCGTCATCAGCGACACCATAATGCTCTTGTCGCTGGTCTTGAAGCCATGGGGATGAGTATGGTTGTTCCTGCTGATGAACGGCTGGCGCAGCTCAATCTTGTTACAGTGCCTGAAGGTGTTGACGAAGCCGCTGTTCGTGCTGAACTTCTGGAGGCTTATAATCTTGAGATTGGTGCTGGTCTTGGGGATTTTGCCGGTAAGGTGTGGCGAATTGGTCTTATGGGGGGTGCGGCAACCAAGACAAACGTTTTATTCTGCCTGGGGGCACTGGAGGCTGTTCTTGGAAAGACTGGTGGTTGTCAAGCTGCTATGAGCATTTATCAAGAGTAGAATGCTGTTGAGTCGTTAAAATGTCGGGGGGGGGATTCCCCTCGGCAATAAAGCAAATAATAAAAATGGAAATCAGTTATCAATTGCAGCTGATTTTGCTCAACCAGAAGAATAATTATACAAAGCGCCAAGGTTTTTTTATTAGTATTATTCTGATTATCTCAGTTAAGATGCGCAGTCACGATGACTTGGCTGGTCAGATCTTTTTGGCTAAATCAAAGTTAAGTTGCTCATCATATTCAAGAACAGGTCTTTAACCTTCCGTCCTGACCCATAGTTATTAACAAGGGACAAAACAATCCGTTTCAGGGTGATACCGTAGAGCGGGTTATTCGGTAATGAATCAAATGCGTTGATGACCCTTTGCAACCTCGTCACTCCTGCGAAAGCAGGAGTCTACCAGCTTGAGATTTCTGCTTTCGCAGGAATGACGGACATCAACGCATTTCATACATGACCGGTTATTCGGTTGACTCTGAAGTCAGGGAGGTCCTGAAAGCTGTTTTTCATCTAGAGTTTATAAAAATGATTCGAAATGATAGGGCTTACCTGTGACAGGAAATACTCCCAAAAGTTCCGATAGTGGTCAGAAAGCTATTTCATCTGTAGATAAACGAATATTTTCAGGGGAATCTCTGGCTGAGGTTTGGGAAATGCCAGTCGAGTTTATTCAGGCTGTTTACAGCCTGGCTTACCAGCAATATGCCAATGGGCTGTATGAAAAAGCCCTTAAAAGTTTTGGCTACCTGTGCATCTACGATAACTGGAATCCTCGAAATTTTATAGGACAGGCCGCTTGTTTAAAAATGATGAAGCTTTATGAAAATGCCATTCAGGCGTACCTTCAGGCTTATTCATTGGACAGGTCCCAACCTGACCCATTAGTACAGATAGCAGATTGTGCCTTGTCTTTAAATGATATTGAAGGTGCCAAAGATGGCTATCTGGCCGCTATTGAGGTAGCAGGAAGGCTCGATATTCACTCACAGGAAGTGAAACGGGCACACATGATGCTGCGTAAAATAGGTTCAGAGGAAGCTGAATGATGGTTGGATCAATATCCGGTAATAACGGCATTAATCAGGCCTTGCCAAGTGGTAGTACTGAAGCCACTCAAAAAGAAGAGAAGGTATCTCAAGGCCATAGTCACAGTAACTCTCTTTCTGTCCATCATGCAGCTTTACCAAAACATCTAAGCTCTGCCCTTCAGGGTGTGCCCAGCTTGCCTCCCGCTGCCAGTGTGTCCATGCCTACTGAAATACAGAGAGATCTGAAACTCAAAGCGGCTACTGGATCCATTCGTGCGGAGTTGCAAACCGGTCTTGAAGATCTAGCTCAGATCCAGGAAGGCAAAGTACCTGAATCACTAGTTTATGCAGTAGCTCACCTGGATTTGGAATTGGGTGCGATCAAGAGTATTCCTGAAGATAAATTGCAAGGGTTGCGGGAAACAACAGGAAAGTTGTCTCAAGCCGCTCAAGAGGGTTCGCTGACCACTGGAAAACTGGAAGAAATTCTGTCGGAGCTTAAAACACAGCTGGAAGATACGTCGATCAAAAGTGCTGAGCAAGATATTGAAAGCCGTATAGAGGAAGTGGGTAAAAATGTAAAAAAGCGCATTGAGTTAATGAGTCTAGCATTAAATATCAAAAAGGCTTTGCAACGATTTCCTCGCAAAGGCTTCGCAGGTTATAGCCATTTTATCCGCAATGCTCGTCACTTGCTGAGAAGCGCGGTTCCCGGAATAACTCATGGGGAGGAGCGGCGTATTATCAATACCATCTTAACTGAAACTCGGCATAACCGTCGAGCAGACCAGATGGATATTGTAGTAAATGCGATTACAGGTAAGAGTGTCAAAAATAATACGCCGTTGCATATAAAACAGAGACTGGCTGTGGCAGATGGGGAATCAAGCACGGCTCAGTATTTTGCCAAAGGTCTGGCTGTTACAAACCAGGCGTTGACCAATGCAGAATTCAAAGCCCGGCTGTTGAAATTGGAACAGTTAGACGAATTACAGGAAAAAATTGCTGAAGCCATTGTCCGTCTTCAATCTGGAGAGCAGGATGCAGCAGAGGCTCTATTAAAGCAGGCTGGAGGAAAAGCTCATTCCGATATTGATTTCATGGGACAACTGGATAGTGTTGTGGGTGAGCTGTTTGAACAGCAACAAAACTCAGCGTTACAAGAGGCAATAATTCGGCAGAGTAATCGCGTGTAATTGGTTCTAAGTACCCGGGCATATGGAATCGCATATTTCTGGCCAATAAACAGGTTGCTCAGTTGGGTTGCAGCGCAGGGAGCATAGCCCGCTATGTGACCGGAGCTGCGGCACGGCTGAGCGGC
This sequence comes from Sansalvadorimonas sp., assembly GCA_965243775.1. GTDB lineage: Bacteria > Pseudomonadota > Gammaproteobacteria > Pseudomonadales > Endozoicomonadaceae > Sansalvadorimonas. The sequence continues at coordinate 4,236 of CBDEWF010000006.1, read as the reverse complement.
CTGGAGATTGAGTCAGAAATATATGATTTCATGCGTCCGGGTACTTATAGCAAGTGGTTTAAGTAAGAGCAGCTCTGTTCTATTCCCTTTTTTTAATAGTTATGAACCAGGGCTGCTGGCTTGATACACTCCCGCACTTTTCGACTGCACTTATAGCTGTAGTTGAGGTTTTTTTGAATGAATGAGTCACGCTGCTCAATAGCAGAGTGACTCATTGCTCAAATTATCAGGCTGCAGCAGTATCAGCAGCTTTAAACATGGCCTGATATTCATCTTCAAAAAAGAATTTTTCTTCTCCGAAAGCTGGTTCCAACTGATCCAGCCAGGTGGCTTTCTCGTCGTACTTGGCAAAGAATGGACGGTAGCACCATTCGGGGTTGCGGCCTTGCAGGAAGCGCAGGCAGAACACTTTCTCGCCATTGACTTCAGCAATACCGGTGATTTCAACTTTACCTGGACCTGCACTCATGGAAGGTCCACGAACAGTACGGCCAAGGCCGGACATGCGAGTGATCGCGGAACGGTAGATCTCGTAAGCTTCAGCCAGAGGAATTTCGAAGTAGTGCTTGGCACCAGTGTCACGGGCTACGAAGAAGTAGTAAGGCACAATACCCAGAGAAAGTTGAGTCTGCCAGTTCTTTACCCACACATCAGGGTCGTTGTTGATATGACGGGTCAAAGGAGCCTGAGCGCGAATCATGGTGCCAGTCGCACGGATGCGCGCGATAGCTTCTTTGCAGACGTCAGTCTTCAGTTCCTGATAATGGTCGAAGTGTGCCATGAATGCCAGCTGCTTGCCGGAAGCCGTGATCTTGCTGAACAGAGCCAGCAGTTCTTCGGCGTCATCGTCGGAAACAAAACGGTATGGCCAGAAGGTCAGAGTCTTGGAGCCGATACGGATGTTCTTGATATGGTCAAACTCAGGAGCCAGCAGAGGTTCCAGGTATTCCTTCAGCAGGCGGGTCTTCATAACCAGAGGGTCACCGCCAGTGAACAGAACATCAGTCACTTCAGGATGCTGCTTCAGGTAAGCGTGCATGGTGGAGGCTTCAGTCGCCGCCATCTTTAGCTCATCATCACCAATAAACTGAGCCCAACGGAAGCAGAAGGTGCAGTAGCTGTGGCAGGTCTGCCCCTGGCTTGGGAAGTACAGGGCCGTTTCACGGTACTTGTGCTGCATCCCGGAAACAATCTTGCCATCAACCATTGGGCGGTTCAGAGCCAGCTGACCAGCAGGGTGTGGATTCATGGAGTGCTGAATCTTGCGGGCAGCTTCTTTGATTTGCTCGGCAGTTGCGCCGTTACGGTGTAGTTCGGCCATAGTGTCGAACTGTTCGGGTTTCAGCATGCCTTTCTGAGGGAACATCAGACGGAAAACCGGATCGTTAGGTACACAATTCCAATCGATCAGTTCATTAACAACATATTCGTTAACACGGAAGGGCAGTACACTCGCAACAACGCGGATATCAAACTGCATGTCTTCCGGAAGAGCAAGAAACTGCTCAATGCTGTCAAGGTTACGCTCGGTGTAAACCTTGTAAGGGCGGCGTTCTTCGGTAGATGCGATGAGATGGACTGCGTTGTTAGTGCCGTGCATCGAAGCTCCTGAAAAGTAATGAGTGAGTTTGCCCCCGAAGGTCAACCCGTGTGGTTGTGGGGTGCGAGAAGAGATATTGTTTGGCTGCGGAGTGTAGGGTGAGAGGCTTTTGCTCACAATGCGTTACACCCGCAGGTAAAGGCCTGATATTTTCGGAAAAGATCCCTATCTATAGATATTTATTAGAACCGCTTAATTTCAATAAGGGATTGACCGGTTTGGTGATGGTATCAATCGAGATGGTTTTCGTATGGCTGGGTACTTATGCAGGAAGTTAGCAAGATGGGTAACAACCATACCCAGTATGGTAAACAATCAAGAATTGAAACCTGGTTTTTATGGTCGAAGCCTTATTAGTCGATAATATACATCAAGATGGTTATCTAATGATTGCACCCACATCCCAGCGCACTGGTGAGCAACATGACACTGCAAAGCTAGAAGAGAGTCTTTCTCAAGGACAACGTAGTTATGGACGTCAAGTATCACTGCCAGTAGTAGAACAAGTACAGGCATTAGTTAGTACGGCTAATACCACTCTACAAGAAAGAGAGCTTATTGATCCTGATGGCAGTCGTATAGTAGAGACGGTTGCAAGAGTCACTCCTCACACGATCCTGACAGAGGAAAGTGATGATAGTGAATCAAGTTATCAAGATACGGATACTCCAACGTTACAGCTTGTGCCAGATGATTTACACCCTGGTTTTTGGATGAAGCGTGGACTCGTGAGTTTATGGGGACAGGCTTGTAATATACGCAAGAAATGTGAAGAGTTGATGCGGGAAAAAGCATCAGTTGACAACATGGAAAAGGCACAAGAGCTTTATATTCAATGCATAGAGTTAAGATCTGCATATATTACTTACCTGACACAATATGATGATGAGAAGAAATGGCTGCATAATCTGGTGGGTTCTCAGAAAGAGGTACCAGATTGTGAGGTGACATATAGGAAAATGCATGTTGATTTAATGGATGCTGTTGCATATTGCCCACCTTGTATTTGCTTTAGTTATTGCATTTATAGAACCTTGGTTTGCACAATGAATGGTAAGTCCTGTACTGCTAAAGATTCAGAGCTTGACTGGCCTCTTATAGAAAGTGCTTTTAAAGGAAAGTCATTCAATGAGGAAGTCAGAAGCATTATATTTGTACTGAATTTACTATGTGTCAACATAAGATACAGGCCCGTTAGCCCCCATAATGTAGATATTATTCGTAGGTCTTTAATTCACTTGGGACACATGTTTTTAAAGTCTCATGAAAATGAGATAATTATTAACCCAGAAACACTGGGTTATATAGAAAATTCTAATTTTATGGGTTATGTTGAGAAATGTGACTCGGCAGTTATTTTTTCAAAAGAGAAGGTGGAATATTGGGCTGACTACTTATTGGATAGATTAAGGTTCTTTTGTTATTGTCAAAAAATATCGAAACATGATAATTTAAAAAGCCTTACAGGTTTCCTGTATTTGTTTATAGAGATAGATGAACATCGCTATGAAAGTATTCAAGGTGAAGCTATTCCTGTCATTTGTTGCATAGTTAGAAAAATAATAGTTGAGTTTTCAAAACTTCCTGGTTATACAAGCGCAATTCAGAATTTATTGTATTTGTTGAATCATCAGTTCCTGATCAAAAATAAAGAAAAAAAAGAAGTTGGTGAGCTTTTGGATTTGATTAGTCAATTGAATGATAAGTGTACTGCTCCTGATTTAATTGACCAATCAGATGATAAGTATATTACTTATCAGAACAAGAAAATTTCTCCTTTGTTTTGTGATAACAAAGATGATACTTTTTCTACGGGTGCCAGTGTTGATATAGATTTGAGTTCCATTGCTACAAATAAGGCTAAAGAGGTCAGGCAAGATAAACATAAACATCTATCCCCTGTTCCATTGGCCGTTCCATCTTTTAAATGGTGGTCTGGTTCATTAACACAGTGTCCTCGGGCAAAAGCCAACCGATTAATCCGCAATGAGGCGATTGATGTTATAGAGGAGCTTTTAGAATTGTCGCAGCAGGCATGTCAGGCTGGGCGTGATTATGCTGATTCAAAAAATGATGACAAAAAAAAATATGATGGAAAAATACAGTTTATCAATAAATCGGAAAAAATATTTTCTGAGTACTTCAGCCTCCTGAAAAATAACAGTCATCACTGGTATTTGATAAAAAGTCATGATTTTTTATCAAACCTTCATAATAGAAGTGATGACATTACTGATATGATTAGGGCTCATAGGAATATTCAAGTTGCGATACTCGAACTTAGTGAGATTAAGGGAGAGGGTGCTGAGAAAGAAAAGAAACAGTTTTTTCAAGTCGCCAAAGATTTTGTGGAAGGAAAGTCTGAAAATCAGAATGCAGTTGAAAATATAATGTATGACCTCGATCTATTTACAAAAAAGTGGTTACATAATGTACTTTTGAGTCAGTGTCATGTAAATGTGTGCTTGAATAAATTAGAGATAGCCGGAGCTAAGTTTTATAATATCCATACTATTTGTCTTGAAGGGGTAAGCTGGTATTTTGATGTTTATATTGCCATTCAAGAATTGGAGCCAAGGAAAGACAATAAGAAATTTTTTCAGCATTATATCAACTGGCAAAAGCTGGTGGCTTTA
>CBDEWF010000005.1:0-72555 GCA_965243775.1 Sansalvadorimonas sp. | reverse complement strand
CTGAGCTTTGCTGCAGGGGGGCCCTGGTATTGATAACACCACTGACCGTTACAGGAGAGTAATTATCCACAGCTCCATCAAGCCGTACTGTGGCCGGCTCGCCAGAATGGGTATGAAGATTCTGGATCTCTCCAGACAGCCCCGATATTAACGCTGAGAAACCGGGCTTGAAGGAGGTGTCGGAAAAATCCAGCACGCCACCCTTGATCTGAAATGAGTTCACATCCACTTCGAATGCATTCCCACTGCTACCTGCCTGCTCAGTGCTCGGCAACTCGGATTCAACTGGTTTCATCAGTCCGGCAAGATTGACCTGCATATTCTTATCAATAATCACCCGGACTGCAGGGCTATCAAGTTGAACAGAGTCAATCTTCAACCGGCTCCTGTTCTGGTTAAAGCTGATACCTCCAACAGCCAGATGCTTCCACTCCGCAACAGTTTCCTGGCCACGTTCATCCACCAGTTTCAAAGCTTCGATTTCACCGCCACTTACGACAGTAAGATTGCCAGCCTGTTTCCAGATAACCTGGGCCCACCCAGTCAGATTGCCATCCTCCAGCTGCAGATAGGTCAAAGGCGAGAGATAAGGCTGGAAATCCGGTAGAAAAATTTCTTTCATACGAATATCTGCAATGACTTCAGCACTCTGCTCTACAGTAGCTTCAAGAGTGATTTTTCCCCTGTTATTCACACTGGCACTCAAAGAAAAGTTACCACCAGGTCTCGGCCATGAGATGGACTGTCCTGTTACGGCCAAGTCAGCAAGGCTGCCCCTGAATGACTGTGCTGCAGTATTGGCTTCATCAAAGAACTTGATATAACCGCCACGGACTGTAACTTCTTCAAGAAACACAGGTATCGCAGAGTCGCTCTCTGGCTCTGCTGGCTTTAAACTTTCCAGCTCTTTTTGCAAATGTTGTTTTCGCAGGAGATTGGCCAGATTCACCTGCCCATCTTTCAACAGCCGTATATCAGCATATGGCTCCTTCAAATGGATGGCATCAAAAGTGACAAATTGCCCCCCCAAGGAACTCCAGGTTATGTCCACTGTCAATTCACGGAAGCCCGCAAAAGGTCGGTTGACCGTTCCCAGTAACAGAGACTGAAGTGATAGTTTCAGGGTAAAAGGGTTGAAGAGAACCGCACCGATACGGAGAGGCTCGACCAGAAAACGGGGGCTAAAGTAGTAAATTCCAAAGTGCAGAGCTGTTGGAACAAGCAGAAAACCAACCAGAGAATAAACCAAAAGAGCTTTGCCCAAGAAGGACGCTAATCGCCGCATAATACTTCTTCTTATCCATAGTCTATGGAACTGCTCTATTATCCACGCAATGGACAAGGAAAAGTACAGAGCGGGTTAAGAATTTTTTTGATCAGGTACTTAACAACATGGAACATGCCAGAGCCCTCACAAAGAAATGGTAATTCCGAGTAAATAGGCTAATTTTGGTATCCTGCCGATATGACTGTCAGGAGCATCACAATGGGCATACGTTTTGCCGTGAAGCTTATCCTGCAAGTAATTACCTGCCTTTGTCCGTGCTTCATAAATCCTGTATGGGCTGTTGGGGGTAATCAGAATGATGTTTACATTGTCGTCTATGTCACACCGATAGCTGACAGTGCACAAGATCAGCCCCCTACCAAAGGCGTTACCTCAAAAAAAAGCGCATCAAGAAAAAGTACGTCTCAAGATAGCACACCTAGAGTCAGGAAAATGATCCTGGGGGCCGAACAAATAATTTTTAAAGAACCGGTTCCTGATGGACAGATCATTGAAATGCTGGCTCAAATCCGGGAAAAGCCATTATGTACAGACCATAGCCAGAATCTAGATTGCATTAAAATCGAAAGCCGGAAAAACCAGCATTTCAGCCAATTTACTATTCTCCATAAACATGCACAGAAATCCGGCGATGTTCAGGTTCAGGAAACCACAGTTCATACCTACCTTGTTGATGTCGGCTTCAACTGGCCTGCAAGTGATCCACCTGGTTCTTTTTTATTAGGTGATGACAACGATGAAACAGAAGTTGCCCCTGTCGCGGTTATGGTTAGAAACAACAGTATTTACCCAGTTTTGGCCACAACAGCTTCTTATACGAAAGACAATTATGAATCACCTTCGTCTTATCCCATTTTGATTAGTGGAAAAATAACTCCGGACTTTGATATATCAACTTTTCAAAAGTTCCCTGATAGAGGATTGGTTGCTATTGTCTATGAAAACACTCTTCATGGACTTGCAATTTTTAAAAATTCAACTCTATCTTTTTCCGGCCAGAGAATTGGAGCTGGGCAAGAAAGTCCAACTTTGTATCATGTACAGCAAGGAACAGTACAATATCCAGCTGGCTATAATGATATAGTAAGCACTTCACTTATTTTCTTAGACAAAGATACTAGTAATACCTCCATCGCTGCTTCTGCTATAAAAAAATTTATATTTTCCCAAAAGACACAGCAAACAGACGAAACAGCTTATGCTATTAAAACCATCCTTAATCAGATGATTGTGCACCCTGAAAAACAGATATTAATTGAAGGGCAGGTTAATACTGTTGAATATTTGCTTCCACAGAGTTTTCAGCCGCAAAATCATTACCTGGCAATATATGATCAAGCTGATTTTTCTGAAGCAAAAAATTTTATTGGTATAATCGATGATCTAACTATAAGGAAAAATCTCCCTGGGCCATATACCACTAAAATCACAGCAATCTTCCCATCAGGTTCATCCATATGGAGCCAGTTCGCTATTATTCAGTACAATAGGTATTTATGGGGGTTGACTGGCAAATATGAATTTACTGGCATAACAAGCTCTCCTGTTTCAGTCACGCCTGCCACGCCTGCCACGCCTGACACGCTTGCCACGACGCTTGCCACACTTGACACACTTGCCGAACTTGCCGCACTTGACACGCTTGACACGCTTGACACGCTTGACACGCTTGACACGCTTGACACGCTTGACACACACACACATTAGTAGTAAATAAAAACTTATTTGATGGTGCTATATCGACAAAAATCCTGGGTGTCTGGCCCCGCAGTAAAATCAAAGAAAGGCCAACTACTCACAAACTCATAACTTTGAAAAATGAAAATAAATCTATGATAAAGACTATATCAAAACTGCAACAACAAGAAAAAAAAATCACAACTGAAAACGAAGCCTTTATAAATCAACAAGAGCAGCCAAAAGAAGCACAGAAAGAAATAGAACTACTAAAAGATCAAAGAGAAAAACAAAAAAAAGGGGACCATAATATCAGTCCAACAGTGAGATGTCCTTTACCCGGAGGATTTTTCGACAGCACCACCTGTGACAAGAATTTTACTGATCATGGTGCTTTTCTAAATCACTTGAATGTATTTCATGGTGATAGTACTTCTACAACTACTATAGCTGGAAAAATGTTATGCCCATTATGTACGGTTGATATAATCAATATGGCTGCCGTTACCGGGCTTGAAAATGATGAACTGGCTTCAGATAGTCTTAAATTGAGATTTCATCTTACATCTAGCTGTAAAAGTTATAACAAACAATAGTGACACACAAAATTAGGGGCTTTCTCAGGTTGGCAGATGAAAGTGAGGGGTTGAAACAGAAATAGCCTTCAGGCAAAGGTTGATTTGAACGGATCAACATTTCTGAAGGATCAGGCATGTCTACAACGCCCTCACTGCGTCCTATGTTCTCATTTCCCGGCTGGGTAATCGACCACATTGATATTAATTGGGATGAATCTGTGGCTACAGTTTCCCTGCGCAGGGATGGTCGCATACAGCAGTTCAGATGCAGTCAGTGTCAGAACCCAATGGGTAAAATCCGTGAGAATGAGCGTACCGTGCTGGACTTGCCGCTGGGTACTCTGGATGTGCAATTATGCTTCACTGTTTACCAGGGACGGTGTTCCCACTGTGGGCACATTGAAACAGTCACGCCTCCCGGGTTGGCTCCCAAAGCGCAGGCTACTGAACGGCTGAAGCAACATGTCAGTCATCTCTGCCGCTATATGCCCTGCAACAAGATTCCTGAATTCATCTCTATCTCGCATCATACGGCCAGGCGCTGGGATAAAGAGATATTGATGAAAACTCTGCCAGCCCCTGACCTGGATAACATACGAGCCCTGTTGATTGATGAGAAATCCATTGGTAAAGGACACCATTACCTGACTGTTGTTCTGAATGCTGATACGGGCGAAACCCTGTTCCTTGGTGAAGGCAAGCGAAAAGCCACCCTGGACCAATTCCTCAGCCGCTTAACTCCGGAACAAAAGTCTCGCATTGAATGTGTGGGTATAGACCGTGGTGGTAGCTACAAAGCGTCGGTCAGGGAGCACCTTCCTGACGCCGATATCGTTTACGACAAGTTTCACATTATTGCCAATTACAACGATGTCATAGATAAAATCCGTCGTCGGGAATGGAGGCAGGCTGAAGTTGATGATAAGCCTTTCATCAAGGGGCAGCGCTTCAATTTGTTCAGGAACCCTGAGAACCTCACCCCCAAGGGAGAAAGCTGTCTGAAAGAACTGTTGGCTATGAACGAAGACCTGTACCAAGCCTACACCCTGAAGGATATGCTCAAGCAGCTCTGGACGTACACTTACAAAGGTTGTGCCAGTAAGTTTCTCGACAGGTGGATCGAGCTGGCCACAGAAACAGGCATTGGCGAACTCAGGCGGTTTGCCAAAGGGTTGGATCGGGCCAGAGAAGGACTCCTGTCATACTGTCAGCACCGAATAACCAGTGCAAAAATTGAGGCCTTTAACGGTGTGATCAAACGTATTGTCTACAAGGCTTGTGGCTATAACGACCTTGAATATCTGTATCTGAAAATCCGGCAGGAGGCTCAGATATGATCTGCCAACCTGAGAAAGCCCCCAAAATTAATAACTTCACTTAAGAACAGGTTTACATTCAGATCAAGACCTCCACCCTATCTTGCTTTTTCAGTTGTGACAAAACAACAGCTACGACTACACTTCTGCCAGCTATAAATACCTTGAAGATCCATATGTCAGAATCTCTGTATAAAGAACTGCTGCGTTTGGGAATGGATGACCAGCAGGCTTCTACAATCAGTGAGGCTTTTGATCCTGAGAAAACAGCTACCAGAGAGGATATTCTGATAATGCAGAAAGCACTGCTTCGACAGCAAATCCAGTCAGAACATAGCCTTTACGAAATAAGAACAGAAAACATCAAGGATTTTGCCAGAGTACGGGAAGAGATTGCCAAGGTTCGTGCTGAAATTAACGCTATGCGACGTCAGTATTGGATTATCTTTGCTGGGTTTATCTTAACAGTTATCAGTATGTTCTCGATGAACTGGTATTTCCACCCTATGTAGTGCCAACATAACCTTATCAATAAAAATACAGCTCTACTAGCGACCGCCCCTATATGTAAATGGAAGCCATGGAATAAAAAATCTTTTTCCTCTAGCATGCTCAATTAACTTCAGATAATCTATACCACTCATACTTTTAATAACAGTCCCTGATTGTTCAAGTTTTCCCTGATGAGTCATATAGAGTTTTTTAATTTGGGCCAATAGCTTCATATAGTCACCCCTAAAACCTATCTGAAAACGGCTATCAGAGAGATAGTGGACTAATTCATCAGTACTTTTCGATAAAGTAGCATCATGCCTGTCAAAAGAAGCCATAGAATAAGCTATAAACATATACCAGACAAAAACTTTAGCGTATCTGGTTTTTGGACTATCACTGTCATTCATTATAAATAAAGATGTCTTACCATCATTCAACAGCATAAGTAACACTTTATACATCTCATTTTTTTCACATTTTTTTTCATTCAAGTATCCCCAATATTTATTCAGCTTTTCATTATTATCAGTTACACTATATATAATCATCATTACACAAAAAACTTCGTTTCGATAACATTCTGCTCTTTCATGTCCTAAAGCGTCTTTGAAATAAACACCGATATTCTTCCATGATCTTATAATGTATTCGCCTATTAATAGTGCCTGTTCAAAATATCCATTAATATACAACAATAAAAAAGCCTCCTGCATAACCGATATCATATATTTATTTTTTAAAGAAACAATTCCTTCTTCCTTTTTCCAGAATTCTACTTTTTCTAGCGATTTATAAACTTCTGAACATACGTTATCTCTTAGCATAATTTCTTCACTATTAACCGGTGGAAAATAGCGTGATCCTAAAATTAATTGCCAGTAGAACATTGAGTATTCAGGGTTATCTACCAATGAATACCGTGCCAGAAGCTGTAGGCCCCGCTTAATCTCAAAGGCAGTACATTTTGATACGTAAGCAGCCTTATTAATCAGCCGTACAGCATATTCAGAGCTAATGGATGGACAGTAATCTATTGCTTCCATCGCTGATACAAGGATGTGGAGATTTTTCTCTTCTCCTTGAACATCATGGATCAAATCTTTAAAACTGGAAAAAACACCTGATTGATAAGATTTCGAGTAAAGACTACCAAGGCTATAAACTTTTTTTGTTTTAAGGTCTGTAACATCATCACTACTCAAACTGTCTGCATTGTCCATGAGGAATTCATCAATAAGCCGAATGGCCTGTTCTGGTCTGCCCTGATTATTTTCCTCCATTATTTGTACTATCAAATTATCCAAAGCAGGAAGTACACTGCCGCACTCTTTTACACGATCAAATAACCGCCTCATATCTGAAAGGTGCTTTCTCTTCTTATCTGAAAATCCCTTTTTACTTTCTGCAAATGTCAGCCACTTATCGGCATCCTCTATGCGCTCAATACTTTTATCAAAAGATAAATCTTTCACCAATGATGTGACATATATAAGAAGATCATTTAATGACATATCTACAGGGGCAGACCACTCTTTGAGAAGATATATCTTCAATCGGTTTAGTTGATATCGAACATTTTTAGTCTTTATATATTTTCTATAATCAGCCAACTCCTCAATGACTGTTAGAACATAAAACTTTCCATCTATACCTTCATCATTAAACTGCTCAATAATACTTGATAATTCCCAGCTACCAGTAACCTTAACTATTAAATTGAATGCATCAGCAGAAACTGTATGAGTTCCATATACATTCTTGGCTAACATTAAGCTAATCCTTATAGCCTTATAAAAGTCTTGATATGACACTCTATTAAAAGAAGCAATCCATTTATTAAGATATTTATAAGCACTTTTTCTTTTACCTAAGCCTATAAGCTTTTCCAACTCAACAATAAACGCCTTAAAGTCGGCTGGTTTATTTTCATGACCTGTAATAAATGTGGGCTTTTCAACGTAATCTAAATCAGGAGAAAGCTGCTTTGGTGTTATATCACCCGTTGTGAATGAATCATCAAAATCTGTTAAGGCGTCATCATCCATATACTGGAAGTGATAGCCTTCCTCTCCAGTGATTTGACAACTTTGCTTATAAGCCTGCTTTGCCCAGGCATTTTGTTTTGTCCAATGGGAGAAGCGCCTTTTATCCTGCTGCGGCCACTTGAGAATCATGTCTGAGACGGGTTCACAGGCATCTGAATACTCACTGGACTGAGTCAGTGAGACATATTCTGAACTTTCAGGTAAATCTGGTACATGTTGAAACTGGTTAGAAGTAATGGGTTTATTTTTCTTGGAAAATAACAATGAGTAGTTTACAAGCAACGTATATGCCTGCTTTATGTGTTCTTGTTGTTGGGTTTCCTTGTGAAGCTGGATTTTCAGTACGCCATAAAAGTAAGCCGCTCTTAAACTGCCCAGGGACACCGCCATAGATAACTGGGTGCAGACTTCTTCTATTCGGGAAACATCAAAATTTTCAACCCCGGTTCCTGGCAAGAACCAGCTTGACAAACCAGTGTCGTATTCCAGTGGCTCAGAAGGGTTCCTGATTATTGCTTTATATGCTTCAATTATCCACTGCTGCAACATTCCTATAGGCAGTTTATGTTTGAAAACCTGCACAACCCTGGACGGATCTAACGATCTTTCTTCCTCACAGTCAGGAGTTAAACAGACTCCATGATACATGTTGAGATAAACAAGATAGATATCGCCAGCATAGAGGCCTAAGCAACGCAGTTTCCTGAATAGATCATAGGGAACACATGAACCAGCCAGTCGATCCAGAGATGTAGTCTCTTGTCTAACCTGGCGATCAACCAGATTTATAACGTGATGAGACTCAGTAATGACAGGTTCAGATACTGGAATCACATCAGACATAACTAAAACTGGTTTTGTTCCCCGCCCTCTGCCGCGTCCACCGCTCTGCCCTCCACCGGCTATAGCTGGATTTATTTTCTTTTTTGAATCACTTTCCGCATTTTTAAGGGCGGGGGGAGTGATAAAGTACATTTCCCCCGGAGTAGAGTTATCAATCCTTCCTGGTGGTAAGCTGATCGTAATAGATGGCTGCATAGAGGACGCTTGAGATTTGCCCGGCTTAATATCCCTGGGTACTACAGGCTTTGTTCCTCTGCCTCTTCCTCGACCAGCTCCCCCACCAGGGCTGTTTATACCCTTTACACCTGACGGTAGTTTCTGCTGATCTGGACCGGATTGATTGTTGTTACCACTGACATCACCTCTATTTACGGATTCCTGGGTCATATCCATCGCTATGTGTGTCAATTGTGTCTGAACCAGCTCCGGATATGGTTCAATAACCGCTGTCGCCATTTTTTGAGTTGCTGGCCTTGAATACCACTGATTATTTGTCTCATCCACCAGCTGAGAGAACATCTCTCCAGTTAAACTGAAAAAGTCTTCAGTGTCCGCTGGTTCACTCAGAAGTTTCTGGCTCAGCAAAGAGGATGTATGGTAGCTGGAACTTTGGCTACTAAACCCTTGACTGCTTAAACTTGAATTATCCGTCCAGAACTTTGTGGATGGCGAAGACTTGCCTGTTGTAGAAGATTTATCCGTCAAGAACTGTGTCGACTCCGAGGACTCACCTGCAGGGTTCACCACAATATTATGCTTAAGGCTAAGACTATCGAAGAACTCAAGCAGCTGGGAAATATGGCTAAGCATTTCATAGCCCAAACCTGAAGATTCCAAGCCCTGCTCAGTGGTTATTACTTCTTCAGATATTTCCCGCCAGCTGGTCAGGGGGAGAGCTTTTTTCTTCTGCTGAATTATATTTTCCGGTAGCAGCCTGAGTGATGAACGGGTGTTTTGATAAGTATTCCCTAAATTCTCATCCTCATGACGCATTCTGGCTGCTGACCAATGATCTGGATGGGACTTGTCTGGATAACGATCAAGGATAAGGATAACCAGCGGTCGATTATCCAGACGGCCTACCAACTCCGGATCATCGGCCAGACTATTAAGATTACTCTTTGCCTGTTTTAATGCCTCTCCGGCTGAACTCTCACCAATGTTTCGAAGCTGAAATTCTACCCACTCCTGAATAGAATCTACTGTTAGCGTTCTATCTTGCTCATTGACTAACTCTAACAGCTTCTTGGTAGCAGCCAGCGTATAAGATGTAATACCACCAATTTTCGGGATTGGCATATCCAGAAGCGTCCAGACTGACTGCGTACAAGAATTGGTTTGCTTATCCCTGTAGTGGCTTTTGATGACAACCAGTGTGTAAAATTGCAAAAACAGACTTGATACAAACAAGTGCGGATAGGATAGCCACCCCTTTTCCCTTTTCGAATATTTCCAGGGGTTATAAAACACTTCCTCAAAAGGCTCTGTTTTTTTATGGAGCTCATAAGTTCCTTCTGAGAAAAGTTCATGAGGATCGCCACCTTTGCTTTGCCAATCCTGCCAAAGCTCTGACATGTAATAGCGAAGAGGTATGCCTTGAGGCTGATAATCAAAAGTTGCCAGTTGCCTGGCTATTCCATGAAATCCACAGTGATGGTCAGCAGGTACTGCAACAGGTATTAATATATTACCTACAGGGTTATTGTCTGACGTAGAATGTTCTTCTGGTGTTTCTCCTTTTGTCAGAGCCCCTGCATAACTCGTTGACTTATCTTTTTTAAGTTGTTTACCAAAATTAGAACTCTCCTTTCGTTCAGTTTTTTTTTCACTTATGACCTTTGCTGAAGTGTTTTCATTCACTTGTCTGGGGGGGGGCTTAAACCTGCCACTGTCTTGAGGCTCCGCTATACTTTTCTCCCCTCTCCCACCCTCTCTACCTGTTAACAGCCACAAGCGATTTTTTATAACTTGTTTAAGATCTGTTTTTCCCAGATTATGCTGCGCTTGCATGTAGAAAGATGGACTATATATTTTCAACAGGCCGATTAACTTCTCAGTTAGAACTTCTTCTCGCAGAAGTCTATGCATCAGCGTGATAAGCGATAATGGAATAATACGATGGCGTTCCCTATATGGACTTATATCCTCACCACCACCTGCAGGTAACAGGGGTCCAAAAAGACAGAAATCAATTAGATTTTCAAAGTAGAGCGCCATTAGCTGGCGGAGTTTATTCTTCTCATCTTCAGAAAGTTGATTGAATCTATCTGCCAGCTCTTGCTCAGAGGAGCTGTTTTTATTCTGGCCAGTTCTCCAGAATAAAAATAACAGACGTTCGCTATCTTCAATCTCCCCCTCTTTACCCAGGCCTTTTTTTCTCTGCTTCTGGTACAGGGAGGGCTTATGCAACAGGCTCTCTGATGGGGAGAATGATGGCAAAAGCTCAACACCAGGTTCATCTGTAAATAAAACCTGCCTGGGAGAGAAGGGAATATTGTGAACATCGGGAAGTAATAATGCAGGGGTTATATCAGGAGGAGGGCTATTGTGATTAACCGTTATTCCTGCTGAAGCATTTCCGGACCCAGTAACCAGAACCAGCAAAACAGTTGCTTTACATCGAACCTTGAGTGATTCCAAACAGTGCCTTCCTCCCGGTTTTATCAACAGTCAGTCATCAACAGCCATGAGCGGGAACAGCCTTGAGAAAAAATGGTTTTCACGGTAACAATACTCACGCCAAAGAGCAGGATATTTTTAGTACATTTTGTTTATGACTGGTGAATAATTCCCTGATTTTCGCTTGGAAACAGCTTGTCCATCACATTTGAGTGGCGGAAAGCAATTTATCTATAGGGTATGTGCCCTTTCACAGGCGCATCTCTGCCATGGTTTTCACTCAAACTGTCAGTAAAGCTCCCCACAGCACCGGCAGATATCATCCTATATAATCGGCTTTATCAAACTTTAACCCCCTTAATCGCTTATCTTCTTCCCGGTATTTTATGATTGCCAATGACATCTTGCGTCGCCTGCGTTTCGCCTTAAATCTCAGCGATAGTGAAATGGTTGCCATTTTCAAGCTGGCTGACCACGATATTCCTGCCTACCACCTTTACAACCTTATGCGCAGGGAAGATGAAAAAGGCTACGTGCTCTGCCATGACGACGTACTGTCCCGCTTTCTTGATGGCCTGATTATCCACCGTCGTGGTAAGCAGGAAGGCAGAGAGCCGAGCTATCTCCCCAAAGGGCAACTGTTATCCAAGAATGAGGTTCTGCGTAAACTCAGAATTGCCCTGAAGCTGAAAGATACCGATATTATCGAGATGATGCAGCTGGCTGATTTTCATATTACCAAAACAGAGCTATCTGCCATTTTCAGAAGAAAAGGACACCGGAATTACAAGGAATGCGGCAACCAGTTTCTGCGTAATTTTATTTCCGGTTTGACCTTGAAATACAGGACAGACTTGAGATCAAAAGAAGTGTAATACCCTCAGGGCCTGCCTCTTTCTATAGATATCAGACTGCACGCCGACAGACACACTATCTAAGAAAGCCCTTGGCAGCCCCATGAAAAACAACTGGCTAACCGGATGCCTGCTCCTTTTATCCCAAACAGTAAGTGCAGAATCTCTAACATTTGTCGCCATAGGTGATCAGGGGACAGGGACATCGTCCCAGCGCAAGGTAGCTGATGCGATTGCTTCCGTATGTGCTACCAATGACTGTGCTTTTGCCATCAGCACCGGCGATAACATGTATGATCACGGGGTCAATTCTGTTGATGACAACGCCTTTCTGAAGCAGTTTGAGGAGCCCTACAGCAACCTGTCATTCCCTTTCTATATGACCCTTGGTAACCATGATAACACCCGTTTCCGTATGGGAGATGGCATGGGAAATTATCGGGGTGACTATCAGGTCAAATATCACTACAAGCCAGACCGGCCCAGCAACAAGTGGCAAATGCCAAGCCGCTACTATGCATTCCACCAGCCTGAAGCCTCAAATCCACTCGTTACATTCCTGGCACTGGATTCTGGCCCTCTATCCATCGCCGGCATTGATCCTGACTGGAACTTCTGGAGTCACTCCTACAGGAAAAAGCAAGGCAACTGGATAAGAAGAACGTTACGGGCATCCGATGCCCATTGGAAAATCGCTTTTGGACATCATGCCTACTTGTCCAATGCCAAGCACCAGAATGCCGGGAATTTCAATGGTATCAAGGGGCGGGGCAAAGAGTGGAAGCTAATGATAGACCAGACATTATGTGACAAAATTGATGTACTGATTTCAGGCCATGACCATGTCTTGCAGTGGCTGCCTCCAGTTAATAACTGCGGCAAGACATTCTTTATTGTTACTGGCGCTGGAGCCAGAACAAGTCCTATCACCAGCCCTAACCGAAATGCCTTCTATTTTCAGCGGGGCGACACCCTCGGTTTTTTCCTGATAACCTTGACGGAAAACAACTTTACCGGGCAGGTATGGACAGTTAACGGCAAAACCGGGCAACCCAGCCTAGCTTATACAAGAACCATTGAGAGAGAGGAAGAATAGAAGAAAATCATTTCAGATCAGTCATCGGTAGTGGGTCAGATGTGTGTTTAAGGGACAACACGGATAGCAAATTGAATACGCATACCAATTATGTAAAGTATGGTATGTCTCACAGAAGTCAGCTGCGCGAGCTGCAGCAGTACAAACATTGGAAAATGCGGCTTCAGCCGCCGTGGCGTGCAAAGTTATCTCTGCCAAAATCCAGACTGCATCACCAAAAGCTTTATGCTGGAGTATCGGTACAAAGCGTGTGCTCCTGGCGTTCATAAGCAGGTTGTCGATATGGCTATTAACGGTAGTGGCATTCGGGATACCAGCCGGGTTCTCCAGATCAGTAAAACGACAACTATCAATATTATACGACGCAAAGAAAGTCACCTCGTGCAGGTCAACCCCAATATCCGTGCCTTGGGACTGAGTGCAGACAATAAGGTTCGACTGGAGCCTGCCTATGAAGCCGCTGAGCTTGATGAGCAGTGGTCATTTGTCGATAAAAAATCTAACCAGCGCTGGCTTTGGTACGCAATAGACCATGCGACCAACACGGTTCTTGCTTACGTTTTTGGCAAGAGAAGAGATAAGGTGTTTAAGAAGCTAAAAGCTCTTCTTGAGCCCTTTGGTATACAACGCTTTTATACAGATGACTGGGGTGCCTATGAGAGACATCTGGATGAAGATAAGCATGAAATTGGCAAAAGAAATACCCAAAAAATTGAGCGTAAAAACCTGAATTTCAGAACCTGGATAAAACGTCTGGCCCGAAAAACTATCTGCTTTTCCAAGCTTGAGACAATGCACGATACTGTCATTGGGTTATTGATCAATAAAGTAGAATTCGGAGTGGATATTTATGCCCAAACACATCTGACCCACTACCCAAAGGAGAATAATGCTATAAGCCAGGAGCCCAGCTGAACTCCTGGCAAAGAAGCTATTCAGCTATTTCTGTTACCTCATTATAATATTCCGCGCTTTTTTCAACCGCATCCACAATTGATTTATAACCGGTACAGCGACACAGGTTACCAGAGTGCTCATGGCGAATTTCTTCACGGCTGCAACTCTTGCCCCCGCCCTTCTGTGCCTGCTCTTCAACAAAAGCCGTCGTACGCATTACCAGGCCAGGAGTACAGAAGCCGCACTGAATAGCGCCAGCATCGACATAAGCCTGCTGAACAGATGACAGCTCGCCATCTTTCATCTCACCTTCGATGGTACGAACAGCCTTGCCTTCCACCCAGGTGCCCATGGTCAGGCAGCTGTTGGTAGGAACACCTTCCACCAGTACGGTACAAGCACCACATTCGCCCACACCGCATCCTTCCTTGGCGCCGGTCATACCGTGGTCACGGAGGATTTCCAGCAGGGAGTGGCGGATATCGGCTAGCAGAACCACATCCTTTCCGTTCAGGTTAAAGGAAATCGGCTTCAGCAGATCTTTCTTAGCTTGTTCTAGCTCAAGGCTGCGCTGAGTCATGCGATGATTCCTCCTGCACGGATAATGGCTTTTTCGGTAACGCGTTCGGCAAGAGTGCTGATCACATGCACCCGGAAGTCCTTGCTGGCGCGCCAGGAATCCCGTGGTTTCAGATCTTCATGTACAACCCTGGCCAGATCATTCAGCAGAGCCTTGCTGGGAGCCTGACCTTTGCACATCTCTTCCGCTGCACGACAGCGGGTTGGCACTGGCGCTGCTACGGTGTAGGCGATACGAAGATCTTCAATCTTGTCTTCATCCATACGACAGATGACTGAACAACCGATAGTGGCAATATCCATGGCATTACGCATGGCGTACTTACAGAACTCACCACCGGTGTTTTCGTAGCTCTCTTTGGCAATCCTGAAATCAGTCACGACTTCACTCTGCTCAAGGTCAACCTTGCCAGGACGCAGATAGAACTCGGTGATAGGAACCAGTCGGCTGCCGTTAGGGCCAACAATATTGACCTGAGCATCCAGCACCACCAGCGGAGAAGCATTCTCGGCACTGGGGGCGCCGTTACAGATATTGCCACCGAGTGTGGCTGCGTTTCGCACCTGAGGGCCGCCCAGCATATTGGCTGCCTGGGCCAATACCGGAATATGCGCCTGAACAATCTCGGAGCGGATCAAGCGGGTGCAGCTGACACCTGCGCCGATAGACAGAGTGCCATCATCCAGCAACTCAATGCTCTGAAGTTCCTGCACATCATGAATATCAATCAGCTGCTTGAACTGCTCATGACCTTCCCGCAGTTTGACCAGCACATCGGTACCACCAGCCAGCAGGCGGGCTTCAGGGTTCTGGCTCAGCAGTTCCACAGTTTCCTGAACTGTGGCTGCCTTGTGGTATTTCTCAATCGCAAACATTTTTTCTACCCCCTATTCACCAAAAGAGCCCAGAAGTCCAGCTTCACGGAAATGAACGAACAGCTCTTTCGGGCCCATCGGCAGGCGATCAACCTTCACACCGGTCGCGTGCCAGATCGCATTACGGATAGCGGGAGCCGGAGTAATCAGGGGCGGTTCACCAATCGACTTATGTCCGCAGGCGGATGTGGTTTCATCGGTTTCCACATAAGCGGCATCGATTTCCGGCACATCGGAGCAGGTGGGCATCTTGTAGTCGAGCAGATTGTTGTTGTGGATCTTGCCGGTAGCAGGATCGAACAGCAGCTCTTCACTCATGGCGTAAGCAATACCCATGGCGGCACCACCATGAACCTGACCGGTTGCGGCCTGCGGGTTCAGGATACGACCAGAGTCGTGCACGTTGAGAATATTCTTGATCTCAACCTTGCACATGGAGATATCCACTTCGATCTCAACAAAGGTACAGCCGTAGGAATAAGCGTTGCTCTGTACCTTGTGGGAAACCTCGGAGGTCAGCTGCTCGCCCCGGAACTTGTTGTAGTAAGCATCATAAGCCAGCTCTTCCAGAGACAGGCGCATACCATCAGGGCCGCAGATATCGCCATCCAGTCCCAGATTCTCTTCCGGCACTTCAGTCATAAGAGATGCGTGAGCAATAATCTTCTCGCGCAGCTGCTCGGCGGACTGACGTACCGCGTGGGCAAACACATAAGTCTGGCGTGAAGCGAAGGCGCCAGGATCGTAAGGCGTGGAATCCGTATCCAGAGTCTGCAGCACTTTGACCTTGGCTTCAGGAATACCAAGATATTCAGCGGCAATCTGGGTAATCACAGTGTCGGAACCCTGACCGATTTCACAGGCACCGGTCTGTACATTCACAGAACCGTCCTGGTTCAGGATCATACGACAGCCGGAGATTTCTACGGCAACCGGCCAGGTGTTACTGCCGTAAGAGAAGCAGGCAACGCCAACACCACGGCGGATCGGGCCTTCCTGCTCTGCGTACTCTTTACGCTTTTCATCCCATTTAAAGATCTCGCGGCCTTTCTTCAGGCACTCAAGCACACCAGCGCTGACAATCGGTTTGCCGGAAATAGGATGAGGATCACCGGCAACGGCGCCGTTCTTCAGACGGAAATCAACCGGGTCCATCTCAATTTCACGGGCCAGTTCTTCCATCATGCCATCAAGGGCAAAGGTGGCCTGTGGGCAGCCGTAAGCTCGCATGGCACCCGCTGCCGGCAGCGTGGTGTAGTGAGTACGGGCCTTGTAATGAATAGGTGTTCTTGGATACAGCGGCGCAATCTTGGAGCCTGCTGCAGAGGCAATGGAGTGACCGTGGGAGGCGTAGGCACCGGTATTGGAGGTGACATCAATCTCCAGGCCTTTCAGGGTGCCGTCTTTATCAGCACCAGCACGCACCTTCACCTTGAATGGGTGACGTACACGGGTACCGGAGATGCACTCTTCACGGGTCAGTTCCAGACGAACCGGCAGACCACCCAGTTTGCTGGCCAGGAAGCCAACCATGGGTTCAACCAAAACATCCTGTTTGTTACCGAAACCACCGCCAATAGGTGGCTTGATAATCCGGACACGGCCGATCGGCATCTCCAATGCCTGGGCGACAATGCGTCGGCAGATATGGGGAATCTGGGTAGACGACTCGATAACAATATGATCGGTGTCATCCATGTAGCCCCAGCTGACAACTGTTTCCATATGACAGTGATGCTGGAACTGGGTTTGATAAGTACCTTCCAGGCTGACATCCGCATTCGCGATACCATCGGCGGCATCGCCATTGGAATACTCATGGCTGCCAATCACATTCTTGGGTAAACAAGAGCTGGGCAGTGCAGAATTTTGGGTATCGGGATGGAGAATCATGGCATCTTCAGCCATGGCATCTTCAGGAGTCAGGATGGGAGGATATTCTTCGTATTCAACTTCAATCAACGAGAGGGCCTGCTTCGCGATCAGATCGTCTTCGGCAACAACAACAGCGATTTCATCGCCGTGATAACGAACGTGACGGGTCAACAGCAATCTATCTTCGACATCCCGCTTTGCCGCTTCCAGATTGTAGGCGTGTCCCGCCGTGGCGAAGCGTACCGTAGGTACATCTTCAAAAGTGAATACGGCATCAACACCGATAAGCTCCTTCGCTTGACTTGTGTCGATACTCTTAACATAACCGTGTGCAATTGGGCTGCGCAGGTAGTGCGCAACTCTCATACCCGGCATGGTGTTATCGGAAGCAAAACGTGTGCGCCCTGTTACTTTGGCAGCGGCATCTACACGCTTTACTGATTCCCCAATGGCCATAAGCCCTCCGGCCTATCTATTCAACGGCGTATTCGTTTGTGTTCTTTATTTGGCTACTGTTGACTAAGTTACCACCTGTTACATATGGCTTGTTTGATTCATATCTAACAGTTTTATAAATCACTTTACCGGATAGAACACTATCAAATAAACCGTGCGATCCTTCGAGCTTATTACCAGGACAGGGCGGGAAAGCCGGTCTTTCCCGCTGATAACTCGGCAAAGCCCGGCTGATCGTCAGTTTCGTTCGTGAACGGGTGTTCCGTTCACCCAGGTGCGATAAATATTGCGGTCATCACCCAGCGTCATCAGAACAAACAGTTGCTCTTCCAACGTGTGGGAGTTATCGCGACGCAGTTGCTGCAGTGACGTTGCAGCAGGATCAAGCACAATAAAGTCAGCTTCCTTGCCTTCATCGAAGTTACCCACACGATCATCAAGATCGAGAGAATGGGCACTTCCCATGGTGGCCAGGTAGAAGCCTTCAAACGGAGGCAGTTTCTCACCCTGCAGCTGCATCACCTTGTACGCTTCGTTCAGGGTCTGCAACATGCTGAAGCTGGTACCGGCACCCACGTCAGTCGCCAGACCAACACGAACATTGCTCGCCTGCGCCTGACGCAGAGGGAACAGACCACTGCCCAGGAACATGTTGGAAGTCGGGCAGAAGGCAATACCGGATTCGGTCTCTTCCATGCACTTGTAGTCCTCTTCATCCAGATGGATGCAGTGGGCAAAGGTACTGCGACGGCCGGTCAGCTTGTAGTGGTGATAAACATCCAGGTAACTGCGCTGTTCTGGGAACAGGTCTTTTACCCAAGCACACTCATTCAGGTTTTCAGCCAAGTGAGTCTGCAGGTAGCAGTCTGGATATTCTTCCTTCAGGTGCATGATCTGCTCGAGCTGTTCCGGCGTAGAAGTCGGAGCAAAACGAGGTAACAGCACATAACTCAGACGATTGTGGTTGTGCCACTTCTCGATCAGAGCCTTGGATTCGGAGTAGGCCGTTTCCGGCGTATCCAGCAGACCTTCCGGAGCATGACGGTCCATCATCACCTTACCGGCGATCAGGCGCATGTTCAGACGGTCAGCTTCTTCAAACAGAGCTTCTGCAGACTGAGGATGAACAGTACAGAAGGTCAGCGCAGTGGTGGTACCGTTGCGCAGTAGTTCCTTCAGGAAAATACCAGCCATCTCACGGGCATATTCCTTTTTGGAGTACTTCAGCTCAGTCGGGAAGGTGTAGGTGTTCAACCACTCCAGCAACTGCTCACCGTAGGAACCGATGATTTCCAGCTGTGGGAAATGAACATGTGTATCAATAAAGCCGGGCATAATAAACTTGCCACGGTAATCAAAAACCTGCGCATCAGCAGGAATGAGTTCCTTACCCTCTTCCCAGCTGCCACGCCACTTGATTCGGCCTTCCTGAACCAGAAGAAGACCATCTTCAATATGACGGACATTCTCGGGAAGCTGCTCGGGATGAGAAACAACACCCTTAAAATCCAGCAGTTCACCACGAATGGCCTTAATAGCTCCAGTTTCAGCTTTGTTCAGGTTGTTCATAGCTTGAGCCACAGAATTCAATCTCCAAGCAGTCATGCACGTGGAATTAATATCTCCATTCTTTACATGACCTGCTTAATTAAGTGCACCGGGTTCAACGGGTGAATTGAACCCGGTACGCGAGGCGGATCAGCCGACTTGCTTATAACCGGCCCAGTGCACGCAACACCTTCTCAGGCGTTATGTTCCACTCACGGATCCAGACACCACAGGCGTCATGAATCGCACTGGCAATTGCCGGTGCGGCTGCGTTCACACCAATTTCAGATACGGACTTGCCACCATACGGGCCAATCTGGTCGTTACTTGCAACCAGCTCGGCACGAAAGTCTTTCGGCAAGTCTCCCAGCGAAGGCGTACCATAATCTGCAAAGTTGGCATTAACAACCCGTCCTTCTTCGTCGTACTTGATACATTCCGACAGAGAGTGGCCAATGGCACGGATGCTGGCACCGTAAACCTGACCTAAAGCCAGTTCCGGGTTGATAGGCGTACCGCAATCCAGCAGTGCATGGAACTTGCGCAGTTCGATTTCACCGGTCTCGGTATCAACAGCCACTTCCACAAAGTTTGCACCGTATGGGAAAGCGAACTCTGGCGTGGTAAAGCAGCCTTTACCCTGCAGCATGCCGCAGCCAGTGCCGCTTTCTGCAAAGTGGGCAATCTCTGCAAAACTGATGGTGCCAGTCTGCCCCTTAACAGTCGCAGGGAATACCAGCTCAACCTGTTCAACAGGCTCACCCAGACGCTCAGCAGCAACCTTCAGAATCTGATCGCGCAGATCTTCCGCTGCCAGCTTGGCCGCGTTACCGGAGAAGCAGGTACCGGAGGACGCATAAGCACCCTTGTCGAACAGACAGTGGTCGGTATCACCAGAGATCACGTGGATATCGTTCAGCTCAGACAGCAGAACTTCACCCACCAGCTTGGTAACAACTGTATCCAGACCAGTACCCAGGTCAGCACCACCGGAGTGGCAGATCAGAGTGCCATCGGAAGTCAGCTTCACAGTCGCGTTAGCCTGGTCAATATCAGCGATACCAGACTTCTGCTTCATGGTGGCAACACCACGACCAATCTTGATATGAGGCTTGGTTGGGTCTTCAGCTTTAGGAGTGCCCCAGCCCAAAGTCTCGGCACCACGATCCAGAATACCTTCCAGAGCACAGCTGGAAGCGGAAGGAATCTTGGAAGGCATCTTACCTTCACCCACCTTACCCAGCAGAGTCAGCTCGTCACCTTCGTGAACACGGTTCTTCTGGATCATGTCCAGATGGTCGATACCCAGCTCAGCCGCCATTTCCGCCAGGATCATCTGCATGGCGAAGTTGCCCTTGGGACCGCCGTAACCTTGGTAGGCACCGGTAGGAACAATATTGGAGTAGTAAGTTGTGATTTCGAACTTCACGTTCTCACAACGATACAAAGGCAGAGACAGTGCAGGCGCGTTGCTTGGCACGGTCAGAGCGTGGTTACCGTAAGGACCGGTGTTAAAGCGGTAGTTCACTTCAACAGCCGTGATAGTACCATCTTTCTTGGCGCCCAGTTTGATATCCATCTTGGCGACATGACGGGAAGAAGTTGCGATGAACTCTTCTTCACGGGTATGACGGAAGTAAACAGTACGGCCAGTCAGGTGAGTCGCGTAGGAACAGACGTCTTCAACCAGAATATCCTGCTTGGAACCAAAGCCGCCGCCCAGGCGCTCCTTGATAACGTGAACCTTGTTCTGCTTCACACCAATGATGTTGGCAACCTGACGACGTACGTGCCAAGGCACCTGAGTCGCGGCGCGAACGACCAGACGGTCGCCTTCCATATAAGTCAGGCACAGGTGTGGTTCGGGTGGACATTGCTGAGCCTGCTTGGACTCATAGGTGCGTTCCAGAATCACATCAGCGTCTGCGAAACCCTGATCAACATCACCGATAGAGCCGTGGCCCTTGGCTGCAATGTTCTTGCGAGGCTCACCGCCGAATGGGAAGTTGAAGTGGATGCGACCGTCACGTGGGTCGGTATCAGCATTCTGCTCATCCAGATCATCAGGAGCGCCAGCACTGTAGCTGATCAGGCCCTTGTGAACGATAGGGGCGCCTTCAGCAGCCGCTTCGTCAACATCCAGAACCGGCTTCAGGACTTCAAACTCAACTTCGATCAGCTTCAGAGCCGCTTCGGCAACCTCTGGAGTCTCGGCAACAACGGCAGCAACACGGTCACCGAAGTGACGCATCTTCTGACCGAACAGACGACGATCCAGTGGAGAAGGCTCAGGAGCCGTCTGGCCACCTGGGGTGTAGTAAACGTCAGGAGCATTCTTGTAAGACAGTACAGCAACCACGCCAGGCATGGCTTCTGCCTTGCTGGTGTCCAGGCTGGTGATGTAGGCGTGAGCGTGAGGGCTACGCAGCATATTCAGATGGCAGGCATCAGCAGGAACGAAATCTTCTACGAAAGCTTTCTCGGCTTTCAGGGTGCGGGCTGCGTCAACCTTGCGGGAAGCCTTACCCACGAAACGCATGTCGCGATCGAAGACCTTGTTGAACTCTGGGTTAACGTTGGCAACGTGCTCAGGGTTGGTCAGGCGCTCTTTGGCAATCTCAACAGCGGCGAACACCTGCTCGTAGGCGCTTTCACGCAGAAAGATACCGGACAGTGCATCGGTAACTTCAACACGATTAGCAGCAGGGTTACGCTGCAGCAGGTCAGTCAGAACCAGAGCGACTGCAGGATCGTTGTAACCAGACTGGATTGCACCAGCGTCGATCAGGGCAGACTGTACAGCAGTCAGCTGACCATAGACGTTCAGTGATTCAGCAGTCACAACGTCACGGCCTTCCAGCTGACCTGCGATCAGCATGGTGGCGTTGACTGCGCTGCCATCCAGCAGAATGGTGTCGGAACCAGCAAAGCCCCAGCCGTCATCACTATCACGAACAGAATTGAAACCCAGCTCACGCAGCAAGGTTTGAACGTTTTTACCAGGCTCAACCTGAACAGTTCTGGGAGCCCCGTTTAAAGTAAAACTGATAGACATTTTGAAGCTCCCTACTGGTCTTTACTGGTTGGGGCACATTCATCAATAAGGCGGGCAACAACCACACCGCTGACAGAGCTGCGGTATTCAGCGCTGGCACGGAAGTCGGAAACCGGCTTGATGGAATCGGAAACAACCTTCTGCAGCTGCTCAAGCTTGCCTTCGGCAACCACGGCTTCAGCATCACGCAGACGAACAGGCTTCTCTGCAACACCACTCAAGGCAATACCCCAAGTGTCGTCAGTTTTTTTGGCAACAGCAGCAGCCAGAACAGGCTCGGCAGCAGCAGTGTTGGCAATCTTGCGGATCTTCAGCGATTTCAGGTTGGCAGGAACCACAACCTTCAGGATCAGGGCTTTCTCTTCAGCCTGCAGATACTCTTCAACAGAGAGCACACTTTCGTCAGCCAAACCCACATGGGCACCGGCAGCGATTAGGCCTGGCATGATTTCACAACGGCCGTTAGCGGCTGCAATCTCACCACCCAGGGTTGCCTGGTTGCGGATGTTGCGGTTAAAGATCTGGGCGAATACAGCCTTCAGCTCTTCAGAAACATCAGCGCTTTCGATCAGCTGCTGCAGGGTAACCATTGCGCCGATTTCGAGGTTGTTGTCTTTAACCTCGATGCCCTTCAGGCCCAGCTTTTCCAGACTGATCAGGCTGGTTGCTGCGTGCTCGAAAGAACCTCTGTTCAGGCGGGAACCCCCGGCCAGCCATGCGGCTTCATCACCGTGTTGCTTTTTCAGAGCCAGCGCGTCAGCCAGCGTCTCTGGTCTGTAGTAGTTGTTGATCATATGACACCCCTATGACAGGTCCCGATCAAAGTGAATGCCGCAGGGCCAGGCTTTAAGCATGAGCCTTCGGCGGAATTGCATTCGAGGTCCACCCCATTATTCACCTGGGGCTTAACCCGGAATAAGCAGAGCAAGAACAACACGTCGCTGGTCGTATCTGTTCTGGCTATGCTCACTCCAGTCTTCATCTCTCATGCTCTCATCGTATTTTTATCTTTATATGACGCAGGCATTCATTCACCTGCGTCATGTTTTAAGCTGTCATCCCCGCGAAAGCGGGGATCCACACCAGCAATGGATTCCTGCTTTCGCAGGAATGACAACACTTACCAATCAAACTCCGAAGAATACGAACTTCAAAGCAAACAGAGCCGCCAACACCCACATGCTGATGCTGCACTCTTTATGACGACCCGCCATCACCTTAATCAGCGGATAAGAGATAAAGCCAAGCGCAATACCGTTAGCAATGGAGAAGCTCAGAGGCATCATGATGGCGGTAATGACCACAGGACCGGCTTCAGTCAGATCATCCCACTTCACCTTGGCCAGAGAACTGGTCATCAGAATGGCGACGTAAAGCAGTGCGCCAGCTGTCGCATAACCGGGAACCATGCCTGCCAGAGGAGACAGGAACAGGGTGATCAGGAACAGGCCACCGATAACCACAGCGGTCAGACCGGTGCGGCCACCAACGGAAACACCGGAGGCGCTTTCCACATAAGTGGTAACGGTTGGAGCACCGAAGATGGCGCCAACCCAGGAAGCGGTACCGTCAGTAATCATGGCGCGGCTCATGTTCTTCATCTTGCCGTTTTCATCAGCAAGACCGGCACGGTCACCCACAGCAATCAGGGTGCCGGTGGTGTCGAACAGATTAACGAACATAAAGGCAACAATTACGCCGATCATGTCAGGGTTCAGAGCCCCCATAATGTCGAGCTTGCCCAGAACCGGATCCATGCTGGGAGGCATGGAGACAATACCGGTGAATTCAACTTCACCAGCCATGACCGCGATACCGGAAACAACCGCAATAGCCACAAGAACCGCAGCCTGCATACCACGCTGGGTCAGGCCAAGAATCAGGAACAGGCTTAGAGCAGCCATCACTGGTGCGAAGGTGGTGATATCACCCAGACCAACCAGAGTACCCTGGTTAGCAATAACGATACCGGAACCTTTCAGAGCAATAATCGCCAGGAACAGGCCGATACCAGCAGTGATACCTAAACGAAGGCTGTTGGGGATGCTGTCGATAATCCATTCACGAATCTTGAACAGACTCAGCACCATAAAACCGATACCGCCCCAGAATACTGCACCCATGGCAGCTTCCCAGGTGTGTCCCATTCCAAGAACAACGGCAAAGGCGAAGAATGCGTTCAGTCCCATACCGGGAGCCAGACCAACAGGCCAGTTGGCGAAGACACCCATTACAATGCAACTGATTGCGGAAATCAGACAGGTGGCGACAAATACGGCGCCATAATCCATACCGGCAGCTGACAGCATACCGGGAATAACAAACACCACGTAACACATGGTGATAAAGGTGGTGAAACCGGCAAGAACCTCCGTTTTTACATCGGTACCGTGAGCCCTCAACTGAAACAGTTTTTCCAGAAGAGAGTTGTTACCCGCGCTTTGTGCAGGAGCAGCAGACTGAGTTACAGCAGCATTCTCCATAATTTCCCCCTTATCAGTCCTGCGCCTTATTCGACACTTGGAACTGACGGTCAAATGGTTGAGCGAACTTGTGAACGCTGACCCAACTCCACATGCAACCCTGCTCAGCACTCACACAAAATCCTTACTCAATGGACACAAAAAAGGCCCTCCCTTTAACAGGAGAGCCTCTTTTTATCAGTCCAGCGCATCCATGTTTTTCCACAGACGCTGCGCCACTTTGCGGGCGTTGGCGTAGATTTCTTCAATTTCAAATGGGAAGGCGTAGTCTTCGTAACTCACCTGACCATTAACAATCACAGTACGAACACCGGTGCTGTTCATGCCGAATGCCATGTGTCCTGGCAGGTTGGCCGCCACCAAAGGAGTGGGTGACTCATAGTCATAAACGACAATGTCAGCTTTATAACCAGCTTCAAGACGACCAAATTGTGCACCAAAGTTCCGGGCCAGCAGTTCGTTGCCATTGTGCAGGAAGCGCAGGTAGCTGTCAGGCCAGAGTTCGCCACCGGCATCACGGTGTTTGAAGTAAGCAAACTTCAGTTCTTCGAACATATCCGCGCCAATACCGTCGGTACCCAGAGCAACGTTCTTATACTTGGGCAGATTGGCGTTATACATGACGTGATTGTTCATGTTGGAACGGGCATTGTGCAGCAGGAAGCCATCACGCTCGTTCAGCAGATCGATATCGGATTGCAGCAGGCCGGCACCGTGACCGACAACAGCCTTGCTGTTCAGCAGACCGAAGCTGTCCAGGCGGGCCAGCAGCTCCTTACCGTAGTGGTGACGGCTGTGAGAGCAGTCATAGATATCTTCTGCCACGTGAATGTGCAGACCACGTCCGGTTTCCTTGCAGGCTTGAGCCAGCATACCCAGACCATCATCGGGCACAGTAAAAGGTGCGTGTGCGCCGATATGGGCTTCAACCAGGTAGGAAGAAGGATCAGCTGCCTTGTTGGCATCAACAAAGTTGGCGAAGTCGATGTTCTCCTGAACGCCGGCTTCAACTTCCTTCATGCCTTCGTTGCGATCGGTGGTTTCGTAGCAGGTCATACCACGCAGGTTGGCTTTCAGGAAACCTTCACGCAGGGTCTTCAGAGAACCCTTGATGTAGCTTGGAGAAGCGTGGTGATCGATAACGGAAGTACAACCGGACTTGATCGCTTCCAAAGAGCAGATGGCACTGCTGTAGTAGGCAATCTCTTCATCAAAGCCACGGTCCATGCGCCACCACAGGTTCTTCAGGGTGGAGATAAAATCAGGGCATGGATCGATGTTGGCCATTACGCCGCGGGACAGGCCTGAGTAGTAGTGGTGGTGGCCACAAACCAGACCTGGGAATACCAGCTTGCCGGTTGCGTCGATAACCTTGGTTACGCCCTGAGTAGAGAGGTTGGTACCAACTTCTTTAATCAGATCGTTTTCAACCAGGATATCCACACCTTCGGTGATCTTGGCTGGTTCAAACTCGACAGCTGTTGCGTTTTTGATCAGTAACATTTTTAAGTTCCAGATTCATTGACTGAGTAGATCCCATCCATTCTTCTATCGTCATTCCCGTCCTCTCTCGTCATTTCCGCATTCTCTCGTCATTCCCGCGAAAGCGGGAATCTACCTTTGGAATGGATCCCCGCTTTCGCGGGGATGACATAAACGTCCTACATGAGATGACCGAAATGTCCTGTATGGGATGACAGAAGCATCCTGTATCTATCAGGGCAGAACCGGACCCAGCAGGTAACGGTATTCACGATGAATGTGAGTCAGAACCTTGCAGATCTCTTCCGCACCTTCTGGAACCTCACCGCCAACAACACCTTCTGCGTTGATGCTCAGGTTGTAGATCTCGCCGCCGAAGCGCATCTGAACATTATTTCCCTTGCCTTCGGGGTCTTCCTGTACGAAGAAGCCAGAGTTAGTGCTGTCGTCGAAATCTTCCTGCAGGCTGAAGATGGTCAGCTTGGTCTTGTAAGGTGCGCTGTCGTAGCTGCAGAAGGAGGCACAGTTGCCACATTCGTTGCAGTAGGCATCCAGGTGCAGAATCTGCAGAGAGTCGCGCATGCCTGGAACAGGAACAGCGATGTTGGCACGGTTCGGGCAGACATCAGCACACTTGGTGCAGACATGGTTACATTCGAGGCAGCGGGACGCTTCACGAACAGCCAGTTCCTGGTAGTCGCCAGCTTCTACAACCTTCAGAGGAATCACACCCTTCTTGTCGTAGATAGTGTCAACACTGCTCAGCTCAGGAGTCATGAAGATCTCCTGGCTTACGCCTTCGCGGGTCATGAATCGCGTCGACTGCACGACGCCCGCCAGCTACAGCACCGATAATGCTGGAAGGACCGGTAGCAACGTCACCCGCCAGGAACACGCCTTCAACGCCAGTTTCACCGCTGGCATCCAGTACAGGCCAGCCATCTTCACCCATGGGCACACCCATGTGAGACAGCAGGTCACGGTCAGCCTGTTCGCCGATAGCGGAGATCAGCGTGTCAACCTTGTGAATAGCGGTGTCGCTGGTCGCAACAGGTCTGCGACGACCTTTCTCATCTGGCTCACCCAGAACCATAGTGCGGCAGACCAATTCGCCTTCACGCATCGCTTCAGGGTTGGTCAGGAAGTGGAACTCAGCGCCATCTTCAACCGCGTAATCGTACTCTTCGCGGTCAGCAGGCATTTCGTTCAGGGTACGACGGTAGAAGACAGAAACCTTCTCTACGCCTTCCATCTTCAGGGCAGCACGGGCGCTGTCCATGGCGGTGTTACCACCACCAACAACAGCAACGTGAGAACCCAGTTTCAGGGTTTCAGGCTTGTTATTAAAGTCACGCAGGAAATCCAGGGACTTCAGAACCTGAACGCCTTCGCCTTCCAGCTTGATTGGGTTGCCCTTCTCGGCACCAACACCCAGGATTACGTAAGCGAAACCGCCAGCTTTCAGAGTTTGAACGGTCAGGTCTGGAGCGCAGCCGAATTCGAAGTGCACACCGTGGTCGGCAACAAAGTCGATATCCTGCTGGATAACACCTTCGGGCAGACGGAACTGAGGGATAACGTTCTTAACAATACCGCC
Source organism: Sansalvadorimonas sp. (assembly GCA_965243775.1). Lineage (GTDB taxonomy): Bacteria > Pseudomonadota > Gammaproteobacteria > Pseudomonadales > Endozoicomonadaceae > Sansalvadorimonas. Next base: position 44,896 of record CBDEWF010000005.1, on the reverse strand, counting down.
AGCGTTTTTCTCTTTCTCAAACACAGTCACAGAGAATCCTGCGCGTGCCAGGAACAGAGCAGAGGCCAGACCGGCAGGACCGGCACCAACAACAGCAACACGCTTGTCGCTGGTCACTTCAGGCTTCTTCCAGCCAGCGCGGTAAGCTTCCCAGCCCTGGTCGACAGCGATCTTCTTGATATCACGGATCTGTACAGAACCTTCGTAGTTCTGACGAGTGCAGCTGTGCTGGCACTGGTGATCACAGATATGACCGGTGATGGATGGCAGAGCGTTCTTGGAGTAGATCAGTGCCAGAGCGTCACGGTAGCGGCCTTCGGCAACCAGCTTGATGTACTCAGGAATATCCTGGCCGACTGGGCAGGCTTCTTTACAAGGAGCAATGAAGCAGTCAGTCAGAGGAGAAACACCGGCTTTGCGCTTGGGAGATTCATGCCAATCTTTGCGGGTGTATGCATCTTCACCGCTGATCGCGTGAGCCGCCAGAGCTTCAACAGCTTCCACGTCAACGCTGGTCATGCCCCAGGATTCGCACTTCTCGAGTTCTTCAGCACAGTCCTTCAGACGCAGGTAACCACCTGGCTTGAGCAGTTCAGTCGCCATGGTGATTGGACGGATACCGGCGTTGAAGATCTTGGCAATGTTGCCTTTCCATGCACCACCGGAATAAGACATTGGCAGCTGACCCTGGAATACACGGGCTAGAGTGGCCGCCAGGTTAATGGTCAGCGGGTACAGGGCACGGCCGGACATGTACATTTCTGCATCTGGCAGACGACCTTTCTTGTTCACTGTACCCAGAGTGTTGGACAGCTTCACACCGAAGCCGCGGCCACGCTCTTTACCAACCTTCATCAGACGCTCCAGCATGGGCAGCGCGTCTTCCATCTGCAAGTCGTGAGTGAAGGACTCTTCCTTCAAGTGGATGTTGGTGAAGCCCAGGTCATCCAGAATGCCACGAACGCGTGGGAAACCCAGCAGCGTTGGGTTCAGTTTTACGAAGGTATCGATATTCTTCTCTGTCAGCATGTACTCACAGATTTTCTCGATCTCATCAGGAGGGCAGCCGTGCATAGTAGACAGAGTCACCGCGCTGCACATCTGGGCAGGAACGCGGGCAGGAACCTGAGCCAGCTCTTCTTTGCGGTCTGCACAATTGAAGGTAGTCAGGAACTCTGGGCTCTGCAGCCACTCGGCCAGTTCTTCGCGGTACTGAGCCAGAGCAGGATTCTTGGAGGAATCCAGCATGTCGTTGATGAAAGTCTGCATGCGCTCGGTTTTGATGCCTTTCAGGTCATAACCGACACTCATGTTGAAGACAAAGGTCTTCTCGCCGCCCATTTGTGGGTCGAAGACTTCTTCCAGAGCGTGCAGGACCAGCCATGCTTTCAGATATTCGTCATAAGCCTTGGGCAGAGTGAACTCGGTAGACCACTCACAGTTGTAGGCTTCATCTTCTGGGTCGATGCAGGGCTTGGAGATTTCTAGCGTATCCATGATCTGAACTGTTTTCAGTTCAATAAAGCGGGCACCGGTCCACCAGGAGGTGATGATGTTCTGAGCCAGCTGAGTGTGAGGACCTGCAGCAGGACCAACGGGAGTGGTGCACTTCTCGTTGAAAACTTTGATCTGGCTGTTGTTGCTCTTGCGGAAGAACTGACGAGCCGGAATGCCGAACAGAGTTTGTGTCTTGCGGTATTCCCCGGTAATGCGTTTCAGCATCTCTCCGAAAGGAATTGGGCGCATTATATCAGCCATGACTTCACGTCTCCTGTCATCATCAGGCAAGGCATAAATGATGTTTCTGCTCTGGCCGGCTCACGGTACCGATCCTGGTAGCTTTATGAAACCCTTCGTGCCCTGTGGTTTATCGGACCCAAGCGGGAATTTGCTGGGATCTGTATCTTTTCGACGGACTTTCGCCGTACCTTTTTCAAACCAAATTGAACTATGTTGTTCATAACTGCACATGGCGAGCCAACTTCGTTCAGTTTTCCGGCACACTGTGCATAAACAATTAATCCAATGATCTAAAGCAAAAAAACTGAGGTTTTGATTTCATTTATTTCAGATTCAATTTGCTTCTAATTACATCTTTCCTGCATACTTGAGAATGGTTTTTATTAACCATCTGGTCGTATCAATTTGATATATTACTGATAATCTTTCTTACCTATTTTGATAATAAATCACGATTCTCAGTTCGCATTCAGGCAGTACAATCCTCCAGTTCATATTTCTTGATTTTGCGGTACAGGGTTGCGATACCAATACCAAGGGCATGGGCAGCACGCTGTTTGCAATCATGATAAGAAGAGAAATTAGTTAACGCTTGTTGAATCAATTCTTTTTCCATTGACTCAATATTGAGGCAACGGGTGTTTTCAAAGGGAACTGGCTTGTCGAGTATTGAAATTGATTTTGATAGCTCTTCTGTTACTGCATCCGTCTTTACCTCTATTCCTGCTTTCTGTTCAGAATTCGATTTCTGTAACCGCATTTTTTCTGGAAGAAGATTGGGTGAAACCGGCAGAGTAGGATCAGCAACGTTAACAAGGTACTCAATCATGTTAGCCAGTTCACGGATATTCCCCGGCCACCGCCACTGCCTTAAACACTCCATGGTATCTGACTGCAAAGCCGGGCGATGCCTTGCCAGGGCTTTCGAATGCCGAGCCAGAAAGTACTCAATCAGCAGATCAATATCACCACCACGCTTATGCAAAGATGGCAGCTCCAGGGGGATAACATTCAAGCGGTAAAACAGATCTTCACGAAACTCGCCGTCTCCCATCAGCTTGTCAAAATCACGATGCGTAGCTGAGATAATACGAACATCGACAGGAATCACGGCAGAACAGCCAACCGGAGTGACTTCTCGGCGGTCAAGTACCCGCAATAACTTGGCCTGCAGATGCAGGGTCATATCTCCGATTTCATCAAGAAACAGCGTGCCACCATCGGCCTGACGAATCAGTCCTTCACTACCCTTGCTATTGGCGCCAGTAAAAGCTCCCTTGACATAGCCAAACAGCTCACTCTCCAGCAGCTGCTCAGGAATTGCAGCACAGTTAATCGCTACGAAGGGCTTGCCAGCCCTGCGGCTGGCATTGTGAATGGCACGGGCAAACACCTCCTTACCAGTACCGGACTCTCCGCGAATCATTACGCTGGAGGGGCTGTCCGCCACCCGGCGCACCTGCTTTCGTAGCAGCTGCATGGGTTCAGAGTTGCCGATAATTTCAGAAGATTCCGGCGCATCAATCGGATTACTCTGGCTTTCGTTAGCCATGCCCAGGACAAGGGAACGGTAGTCACCCACCATAGACTGGACGGCCGGCATAATGCGTTCACGGCCATCTATAGTCAGAACATAATGGGTTTCTTCTCTGCCAGTGCTGTTACTCAGGCCAAAGGGGCGGACAGTAATGCGAACACCGTTCAATTGATCATCTTCCAGCTCAAGCTGCTGACAGGCCGCGACATTGATATAAGCCAGCTCACCTGAGTTATCGAACAGAAGAATGCCCTGCTGCATGGTGTCGGCAAAACGGGCCAGAAAGTCGGGAATAGAGCTTGGCGAAATTACCAGAGGCCTGCTACTGGTGTCTTCTTCAAGGGTGCGGGCAATGTAAAGCTGAACGGTATTTTCCGTGTAATCCTTAAAGGTCTTGTAGTTCTGCAAGAGATGCTGGCGCTGCTCTTCGGTAAAACAGACCAAATTAACAATCCCTGCACACTCCCCTTTAACCATCAATGGCAGAGCCAGCTGGGCAGTCTTATGACAGGCAGTGCCAGCTGACGGGCATTTCTCACATGTCGGATCAGTTCCAGCATTACGGATCAGCTGTGCCTGCCGGGTTTTCAACACTGTGCACAGTACTGCAGTTTTGCGTTCACTGATATCAGGAAGATGATTACATAGACCTGTAGCGGCCACCCTGTTCATGGTGACATCAATGATCTCAACATCCAGCTTCATTATTTTGGCAAGAACCTGCGCACAACGAATAACGGTCGACTGGATAGGCAGCAAAACAGAATGGTGAGAAAGCTTTTGACTCAACAAGAGGCTCCTGGGCACAGTCTTCAACCCGAAACGGTTTCTCCATAGAAAAGCAGCCATGAGCGTCAAAATATCACTTGTATGCCCACAGGCGATGCAAATGATATTTCCATGACCAAAGCTTCAGAAAGTGACTGTGGGGTTCTCCTTTAATGTAAAAGGTCGGTCATCAGGAGTTATGATCTGAGACAATTTATTAGCACTTTTAAATAATTTGAATTTATTATCCCTGCAGTTTTTATCACCAAATTGATATAAATCATCCATCACCATCTTTACGATTGACTGAATCATGCCTTTTTAATAAACACAGTTAACAGGCATAGACGGCAATCAGTGCTTATTAATCATAAGCCCTGTTTCTGCGTAATAAGATTCGGGTGTATCAATGTCACGGAGAATATCACGACAGCTTACACACAAATCAAAACAATCTTTGCGCAACAATGATTTAATTGATTTGCCAGAGTTACATTTTATTAAACTCTTGATAACTTTTTTGGAAACAAGAACAGGGTGTCCATGCTGCTTTTTGTAAACAGGGAAGACTGGCTGCTCACCACGCTTTTCCCAGAGTAACGAAAACAGTGAAGATGAGAGAAACGGCAGATCACCATGGGTAATAAAGGCGTAGTCAGTATTCACATGCGCAAAACCGCAAAAAAGGGAACTCTTCATACCTTCCCTGAAGTTGGGATTATGCACCAGGATAATGTCATCTCTACCCTGATAACGGACTGTCAGTTCCTCTCCCCTGTACCCGGTCACAAGAATAACCCGTTCACAGGCCGACAAGGCGTTATTGATACTGTGATCCAGAATTGTCTGCTCTTGTCCTGGCCCGTTTGCCCGGGACTGAGACAGGGGCAGAGTCATCTTCCACTCACCCATGCGCGACGACAATCCAGCAGCCAAAACAATACAGTCAGCAGGCAACTTTTTAGTTTGCTGGTCAGTTAGCGATGCTGCAGGGAGGTAATCCAGTTGAACAGTCACAATAAGGCTCCGGACAATATCTCAGAAGCCCTGTCACTCAGAACAGGGCAGGAACGCATTATCGCCATCACCGGCGCAGGTGGAAAGACTACCCTGATGTTCCGGCTGGCAGAAGAACTGGCAGGACAAAACCTCCGGGTAGTAGTTACAACGACAACAAAGATTTACCGTCCCGAAGGTCGTGATCTTATCAGTCCCGGAGAGATGTTTAACATTAAGCCGGGGGGTATTGCTGTTGTCGGCACTCCCTGCCAGTCAGACTGCCGAAAGCTAACCGGAGCCCTTCCGGAACAGCCGGCTTTGTGGCTGGAGCAAAATTTATGCGACATCGTTCTTGTAGAAGCGGACGGTGCCAGAGAAAAACCCATGAAGGCTCCCGATACCGGAGAGCCTGTGCTCCCTGATAACTGCAATGTGGTTATCGCTGTCACTGGCTGGGATGGCATTCGTGCACCAGCCGGACCTGAATCCATACACCGCTGGCCCATGTTCCAGTCACTGACTGGGCAGCGCGAGGGGCACCCGGTCAGCGGTCAATCCCTTGTAGGGCTGCTCAAACCTGTTGTCGGTTTGTTTGGCTCCCCTCCTCTGAATAGCCGCCTCTGCTGGCTGATTAACAAGCTTGATAGCTTTGAACTTCGGGATAAAGCCTGGCTGCTGGGTTGGGCCGTACTTGGTCAAAGCACACATATCGAACGCGCACTCCTGACATCGCTGGAGAACAAAGACGAGCCGGTCGAGTGCCTCGATAACCGACAGGAATCTGCCTTACATGAATCTTTTTGCTGAAGCCGCAAGACTGACCGAGAGCAATACCCCTTTTGCTCTCGCGACCATCGTATCTACAAAAGGGTCAGCCCCTCGTCACTCCTCGCAGATGCTGGTTCGCCGTGACGGTACCGTCCTTGGTACCGTCGGTGGCGGCCTGATCGAGAACCATGTTATTGAACAGGCTATGGAAGCCATCGTGGCGCGCAAACCCCGCACCATTCAGCGCTCTCTGACCCGCAAGGGTAAAGACGCAATGGATATGGACTGCGCCGGTGCCATGACTATTCACATTGATGTTCACGGTCTGAAGCCTGAAATGGTTCTGGCCGGTGCCGGCCATGTTAACCGCGCTGTTGCCGCACTGGCTGGCCAGATGGGTTTTGAAATCACTGTTGTGGACAGCTATGAGCCCAACCTGAACGCTCTGCACTTCCCGAACGGTACCCGTCTGGTTCACGGTGAAACCATGGCTGACGGTCTGGCCAAGGTTGAGCTGAACGACAACTGCTATGTACTGGTCGCCACCAACCATGAAGATACAGATGGCCTTGCCTCCGTTATTGAATCGTCTGCCCCCTATATCGCCCTTCTCGGTAGCCGTACCAAGGTCAAAACATTAAAGCAACGTATGCTGGAACGTGGCGTCAGTCCCGAGATTATTGCCAGTGTTCGTGCACCTGTTGGCCTGGATATTGGCGCAGAAACTCCCGTTGAAATTGCCGTTAGCATCATGGCTGAAATTCTGATGGAGCGTAATGAGCGCAGCGGCCGTCCGATGAAGGACAGTATTCGCAATGGCGGCAACAACCTGGTGGTGATCCGTGGTGCCGGTGATATGGCAACAGGTACAGCAATCCGCCTTAAGCGCAGCGGTTTTCAGGTTGCCATGCTGGATGTGGCTAACCCAACGGTCATCCGCACCAGCGTCGCCTTTGCTCAAGCAATGTTTGTTGATGGACCTGTTGAGGTTGAAGGTACCAAGGCCAGCAAGGCCAACTCCGTTGCTGAAGCCTGGCGCTTGCTGGAAGCCGGCACTGTTCCAGTACTGATTGATCCCAAAGGCGAAACCCTGCGTCAGTTCAAACCCGGCATCGTTATCGACTCTATCCTGGCCAAGAAGAATCTTGGCACCAGTAAAGATATGGCGCCTCTGACAGTGGCACTTGGCCCTGGCTTTACCGCCGGTGAAGATGTGGACGCTGTGATTGAAACCAACCGTGGCCATAATCTGGGCCGTATCATTCTGGAAGGTTCTGCAGCAGCGAACACCGGTGTGCCAGGTAATATTGCTGGTTATACCGAAGAGCGCATCATCCGTTCTCCAGGTGCTGGCGAGATGCAGCCTTTAGCCGCTGTTGGTGATCTGGTGGAAGAAAGCCAGACTATTGCTCAAGTTGGCGAACAGGTTGTTACCGCCAGAATCGCAGGCAAGGTTCGTGGTATGTTGAACCCTGGAATTAAAGTCACAGAAGGCTTCAAGATCGGTGATATTGACCCCCGTGGTGAAGAGGCTGATCACACCACCGTTTCCGATAAAGCTCGCGCTGTTGCCGGTGGTGTTCTGGAAGCCATTATGATGTTCAAACACTAAATATCTCTAGAGCCGGAACCTGTTGGTGTCGGCTCCCATCACAGTCAATAAACACTTTGAACTCTTGCGCCATAATCTGGCAACTATTCTATTCGTCAATTCATTCAAGACATGACTGAAAAACTGATTATCGATACTGATCCGGGTATTGACGATGCTCTTGCCATTGCCTGCGCCTTTGCAGACCCTAAAGCTGAAGTTATGGCTTTAACCACTGTATTTGGTAATGCATCTATTGATGACACCACAGAGAATGCTCTTCGTATTCTTGAAGTTTACGACCGTGATATTCCTGTTTACCGTGGTGCCCACCGTCCGTTGACCATGCCTCTCAGGGAACATCCCTCCTTTGTTCATGGAGAGAGAGGCTTGGGCGGAGCCGTTCAACCAAAAGCAGCGAAAACGACTGAACAGCTCAGTGCCACACAGTACCTGGTCAATGCCGCAAACCAGCATCCAGGTGAAATTACCATTGTTGCCCTTGGGCCATTGACCAATCTGGCTCTGGCTTTGGCCCTCGATCCAACCATTGGCCACAAAATCAAGCGGGTAGTCAGCATGGGGGGGCAACCTGCACGTCCCCGGCAATGTCAGCACTGCAGCTGAAGCCAATATATTAGGACTTACGCATTGACAGCTTCTGGTGCGAGGACAGGATGGAAGGGAAATGACACACTTCTCAGCGATCAGCTCCCAAGTTTGGTGGAGCAATAATCTTTATGTACTGCGAGAACTAACCAGTCAGGGATTTGGCTGGGCACATATCCCAGTACGCCTGATTCAAGAGGACTTCTTTCAGGAAAAGCTGGTTGAACTGCCTATTGTAATCGACAGCAAAACTTGGACAGCCCCTGTTGATATGGTCATAAAACCACACAAGATCAAAGGTAACTGCTCATATTTCACTGGCAGACCAACCATCGACTCGGCTACAGCCCAGTGATAGCGAGGAGCTGTATAAAAAACAGACAATTTTGCCAGTAAAATATGAGCAGTTACGATCAAAGGACCGGTTTTAAGCTTTCTTTGGGACAAGATGCTGCATCTGTTGAGTGACAACGATGCAGCTTAAGAGTTGCTCAGCAGATGCTTGCCTCAACAAGCCTCTGCTACGAGTCATCAGGCTGCAGCGAGAATGCCTTTCTGCTTCAACTCTTCAACATTGACAGGCTTGGTCATAAAGGCCGCAATACCTGCGATGGCCAGCATCACTGCAGAAATAGTGTAAGCAATACCGTAGCTGCCAGTCGCATCAACAACCACACCGGCTATAACCGGGCCCATGAAGCCACTTGCGCCCCAGGCCAGATATACAACACCAAAGTTGCCGCCATAGTTCTTCATACCAAAGTTATCTGCAGTCATGGAGGGGAATACACTCAACAGGGCACCGTAGCCGACACCAGCAACAATGGCACCGAATACGAAACCAATCTCAGCCGTCAGGGTTGGGAACATCAGCATGTTACCGGCCTGCATAGCTATGGCGAGCAACAGTGTTTTGCTGCGACCAATCTTGTCAGACAACATACCCATCACAATACGGCCGCTAGTGTTGGCAACAGCCAACAGAGAAACCAGGTAGGCAGCGCCAGTAATACCACCCTGCAAAGCAGCGATACTGGTAATGTTACCGATCAGCATCAAGCCGGCAGAAGAAGCAAAGGCAAAAGAGATCCACATTAGATAAAACTGGCGGGTCTTAACCATTTCACGCCAGGTGAAGTTATAAGTGGCAGCTTTACCAGCAGGCTCCTTGTAACCAGCCGGAATTTCAGCTTTGTAGCCGGCAGGTGGAACGACCATATTGAATGCCAGAGGCACACCAACGATCAGAACTGCAGCTCCAAGAATCATGAATGTGGTGCTGATACTCATGCTTTCAATCAGGGCACTGCTCAGAGGCGCCAGATATAGAGGAGCCATACCGAAACCACCAGCAATCAGACCATTAACCATACCTTTCTTGGATGGGTGGAACCACTTCATGGCCGTAGGGCTCAGGCAGGCGTAAGCAAAACCGATGCCTGTGCCCACCAGAACACCAAAGGTCAGCAGCAAAACAAAAGGAGAAGTGGCAAAGGCAGAAGCAATCATACCCAGGCCAACCATGGTCACTCCAGAGACAACAAGCTTGCGGGGGCCCATACGGTCCTGAAGGTTACCTGCAACCAGTACTGCCAGTGCGAAAGTGACAACACCAATGGTATAAGGCAGCCCTGCCTCTGCATTGGACCAGCCATAAATATTAACCAGTGCCTTGCTAATAACACTCCAGGCGTACAAAACGCCAATACAGAGGTTGATTAACACCCCTGCTGTAAGGATCTTTTTTGCTTGATTCATTGGTGACTCTAATAGGTTATATTTTGAACACGCCAGATAAAGAAATTGGCTGTGGTTATAAGTAAAGGACAGCAAAGCAAACTATATCTGTACCATTTATCAAGGGCTGTAAGTTTTTTGCACAAAGCTATCAGCACCAATCCCTACCAATAACCAACAGAAGTCAACAAAATATGACCAATATCAATTTATTGCTTTACAACAAGGCAGTCGGATTAACAAAATTCAACATCACTCGATCACCATAGTTCCTGAAAAGCTGGTTCCTGAAAAGCTGGTTCCTGAAAAAACCGTCAAGCCAGAACAATCAAAGCCCTTTCCTGCAGCTCTCTGTTACAAAAAGATGGAGTTTTCTTTGGAACTTTTACAATTTTGCTCTGCCTGATTATCCGCAAGTTGATTTTCAGAAAAGGGTTCAGGTATGAAAATCTGCAAACAGAGTTCCTTGTATTTAGCTCTCATACTTATCGTTTTTTTCTTATCCGGAATGACCTTTGCCTTTCCCGAAGTCCAGGTAATCAGGGAAGCTTTGGAGTACCAGATTCCCAGGAAAAATGGCTTAATTACCTTTGGAATCACAAACAAAGAAGGGACGGTTACCCTATGGAGATCTCCGGTAGACAACATTCATGAACGGGTTCAGATAGGAGATTTCCCCATCGGTGAGCAGCTTGCCTGCTCAGATAGTGAAGACACTGTTTTCCTGATATATAACGATAAGCAGCCACTCTGGAGGTATTCGACAACAATAGGTGAGCCTGTTCCTGTCATGATGACCAGAGACATAAGCCGTGTGAATGTAGCTCATATGCTGCAGGTTGCTGGCGGAGATAAACTCGTAGCTCTAAGTAAAGAGTGGCTGAATGACTACGACCCAGAATCTTTTGCGGTTATTGCAGGCATTAAGGGGGGAGTCAAATCCACTGCGGCTGTATTAACAGCATCTGCTCTGGCTGCATTAGCAACACTACCCATAATGGCTTTTACGAGGGGCAGTCAGTTTAATAGCAGTAAGAGTCCTCCTGATATAATAGCAGACGCTGATGATTTAAATTTTATTGGTGATATTCTTGATGTGATTTTTTTATCCCACCATTGAAGAGCTAATCTTTCGTGCCTTCCTGCAGGATGGATTAACATCAACCATAAAATCTTTTTTATTCCTGCAAAATCGTAACTGGCCTGAAGCGGTAAGAACTGCCCAACAGGTAGCACGCGTAATAGCTTCCACAGTTTTTGGAGCACTACATTTGTATGAGGAGGGCAGTACGATTCAGGCCCTTTATGCCGGTTTAAGCGCCTACTTCATTACTTCTAAACTGTATAACAGATATGGTCTGGCGGCGGCTATTTCAGAACATATGACGTCTAATGCCATCATCACATTTTTACCATGATTTCTTCTCAGCTGTGGGCGCTCTACGCTCAGGAAAAATATGAGGTCACCACACTGCCTATACCTCTAGCGATGGAATCGGTCACCTACGAGTTGTACTGGCATGAACGCAACCACCAGAGCCAGGCTCATCAATGGTTGCGTGAATTTACTTTACAACTTGCCAGGCGCAGTGGACTCAGGCCTGGTAGAAACCAGATTCCAGTTTCATTCCGCTGACTTGTCAGGCAGCTTTTGAAAATTCAGATTGAGCTGTTTGCTCTGCTTTACGCTTCCTATCAGAAAGAACCCAGAACAACGGCAAAGCAAGCAGGGTGAACGTGATTGTGGCTGTGGCAAATAAGCTGAAACCCAGCATTTTGATTAAAGCCACCAGCAACCCTCCCCCACTCATCCGGACACAGCCGTCAATAGAAGCAGCCAATCCTGCACAGTGTTTGAAGTGCTCAAGTGTCAAACCGGATGCTGTTCCCATAATGATATTGAAACCAATACAACCGATAGCTGAAGGGATAAAAAACAGAAGAGGCATACTGACAGGAACCACAATCAGACCAACTGCACCAATTAATGACAGCACAATAGAAACAACAATTGTCTTACGTCGTCCAATATGACTGACTATATGAGGAGCAGAAATATTTGCCAGGAGTTGTACAACCCCAACAATGCCAAATAATAAGGCAAACCCAAACTCATCAAGTCCACCCAGGTTCATGGCAACCATGGGCGCATTGGTGGCATACCCAAGAATACCAGCCATAGACAGGGTTCCAGTAAAGCTGTAGAGGAGAAACTGTCGGTTGCTCATGACCTCACGAATATTGGCTTTTAAACTTTTTGATGCGGCCGCTTGAGTATTCCCAACTCTGGAACGCCCAGGTTCAATCAAAAATAGAGAACCCACAAACACAGCTGCACCGATGACGGCCATAAACAGAAAGCTTGATGTCCACCTCCAGAAAACAGCAAGAATGCCTCCCAGAAAGGGGGCCAGCGTAGGCACACAACCAATCATGCCGCCCATATAGCTGATCCATTTCCCTGAATCATAGGCATCGAAATGATCGCGCACCCAGGCAAATGCTGTCACCGTGCAACTGGCAGCGCCCAGAGCCTGAAGAACCCGGGCAAGATACAGCCCGGTCATATCATCAGCGATTGAGACGAGCAAACTGCCTATCACGTAAAGAGCTGTACCCAGCAAGGCACTGAACCGACGGCCATAACGGTCAGAAAGAGGGCCGGCTATAAGTTGCCCAACTCCCATAAACATCATAAACAAAGAGACCGTAAACTGCATGGCAGCTTCATCAACACCAAAAACAGCCACCATCTCAGGTAGAGATGGTAAATAAATATCAATGGCCAATGGACTAAGAATGACCAGGGCAAACACAACAGGCAGAGCGGAGCGATGGGAGGCTGACATGCAGCTAATTTCCCTTATGTCATTTCATTTTCCATTTATTCTGAAGGGCTGGCATCATGAATAGAAGTGATACCTTTTCATTTCCTTTTTCACTCTAAGTGATATCTACCGAGAATATTATGTCACTTCTGGAACTATCCCGCATAAACCTGAAACTTCTGATCTGTCTGCAGGCTCTTCTGGAAGAAGAAAGTGTCAGCAGAACAGCCAAGAGACTTTGCCTTAGCCAATCAGCAGTCAGCAAAAGTCTTTCTCAGCTTAGAGAATTAACGGGAGATCCACTATTTACCCGCACAGCCCACGGACTTATGCCAACACCAAGGGCGGAGGATCTGAAGAGAGAACTCAGCCCTCTGTTGGATGGTTTATGGCAAGTTATTCAATCCAAAGAGTTTGACCCGGCAAACTGCGACCGGCATTTCAGATTGTCACTTCCAGAGACAGCAAGCCAACTGCTGTTCCGGCATTCAATGTCAAATATTATCCAGGAAGCGCCCAATCTGAAGATCCAGATTATCAACCTGTTTCTGGGCAATATTCATGATCTGACATCCGGAAAGCTGGATATGGTGCTTATTCCCCATGATCTAGAATTCGGCCAGTCTGCCGTTTCAGGGCTTTACAGCTGCACTCTTTACCAGGATCAAATAGTCTGCCTCGTTCGTAACCAGCACCCTTGCCTTCAGAAAGAATGGAATCTGGATAGCTGGCTGGAGTTAAAGCACATTGGCATTGGGTCAGTTGATACCAGCCCTCAGGCTGTCGACAAGGTGTTGGCAAGAATGAAACGGCAACGTAAAGTCGTCGTTGCCATGGAAGATTTCTACAGTGCGACCGGCCTCTGCGAAAACTCTGATCTGGCGATTACACCACCCAGTCTTTGGACCCGTTACGCACAGGAACATTTTCAGGTGACATCACTGCCAGTACCGCTGTCATTGAAACCTATTCGCTATGTACTGTACTGGCATAAACGCAACCACCATGATCTTGCCCATAAATGGTTGCGCAATATTCTGATTCAGTCAGCCAAAGAACTCCTATCAGGACAAAGCCAGCCAGACTCCAACTCCCAGCATCAAAGTACCGGCAACCCGGTTGAGGAGCTGGACGTTATTTCCCTCTCTGAGGAAGTGTCTTAAAGTCCTTCCGCCAGAGGCATAGATAATCAGGAAGCAGAACTCGATAAACAAAATTATTGAAGTCAGCACAACCATCTGTGCAGGCAATGGCTGAGATGGATCGATAAACGGAGGCAACAGGGAAATAAAGAATGCCCACCCTTTAGGGTTAGCAATTGCCGTTATGAAACCCTGTAACATGAGTTCTTTACGATTAATGAATTCTGGTGACAGGCCAAGGTCCTGAATCGCCATTTTTCCCTTTGACTGCCAAAGTTGTATGCCCAGCCAGAATAGATAGGCTCCACCAACAGTTTTAAAAATGGTGAACACCGCCGGATAATTGAGCATTACCACAGCGCCACCGGCCAATACCAGAAGCACCTGCCCACCGACTGCAGTCAGCTCCCCAATCATCATCCACAGTGCCCGGCGAACACCAATGGTAATACCCAGCGTTAAAGCCAGAGTCATACACATTCCGGGAGTTGCGGATACAAAGATAAAAGTCGGCACAAAGACTGCGAGAACTGCCAAGGTCATAATATTTTTTTACGTTATTTGAATAGGTTGTTCTCAATAGTATGAATAAGAGGGGTTAGAACAACAATAAGTAGCTCTGATCATCAAAGCTACTTATTCTGAGTAATCTCTGTACACGACAAAAAAGTGAGCTGGCAACGTAGCAAAGCTGCTATGAAAGGCTGTGAAAAAAGAGCCATCGGAAGCAGCCATGGACATTGCGCTTACTGCAGTCAGCTCCCCAATCATCATCCACAGTGCCCGGCGAACACCAATGGTAATACCCAGCGTTAAAGCCAGAGTCATACACATTCCGGGAGTTGCGGATACAAAGATAAAAGTCGGCACAAAGACTGCGAGAACTGCCAAGGTCATAATATTTTTTTACGTTATTTGAATAGGTTGTTCTCAATAGTATGAATAAGAGGGGTTAGAACAACAATAAGTAGCTCTGATCATCAAAGCTACTTATTCTGAGTAATCTTCGGGAATAAAAGAAATGCGGCTGGCCAGTCAAGATGCTCGGCAATCGCATCCATATTTTTGTTAGTGTACTTATGGCAACCGGATCTCAGTGGGAAGTGCTCTGCATACAAAATAGTTTCACACCACCAGCCTTTGAACCAGAGATCAGCATGCTCGTGCAGGCCACTAAACATATGCCCGATTTCATGGGCGGCCACCTGGTCAGTATTGTCTGAAGCCATTCCGTACTGACCAACGACATACGCTATGCCTAACGTATCCCAATCCTTCATTTTTTCTGTAACCAGAAGAAACTTATTACGGCGGTAAGAGCCAAAAATTCCGTTTTGCCTTTTGTAACGCCGAAACTCTCTCGACAGCTCTTTCAGTTTTTCTTTTGGAACACCTTTATAACTGAAGTTCTGAACTCGGTTATCTGTCCTGATATACCCTATTTTCTGCAGGCCTGGAATGAAAAGTAATGCTGGGAACAGCCTCTAAAAATGCCGATAGCCGCCAGTATTAGTGTCAAGAAGAGGCTCACCATCAAGCAATAGCAGGGCAGGATCATCAGTTAACACACCAATGCAGATGACAGACAGGGGAACATCTACAGGCAGTTTCCGGCCAGCAGGCCAGCAGAAGCAAAGCTCATAGTCATCACCGCCAAACAGAGCCTTATCGAGCGCCTGGGCACCACAAACGTCCTGCAGCTCTTTTGAGAGGGGAATACAGGAACTTTGCAAACCTGCGCCGCAGTTTGAAGCGTTCAGGATATGCCCAAGATCACCAGCCAGACCATCTGAAATATCAATAGCTGCTGTCGCACCATGCTCCAGTAACCACTGTCCAAGCTTGACCCTCGGAGCTGGCTGCCAGTAACGGTCAACCAGCCTTTGTTCGGCCTGGGTGGTTACCGCTTTCTGGTTCAATACATATGGAAGAGCAGCGCAGGCTTCACCGATGTTACCGCTGACATACACCAGGTCTCCAGGCCTGCCACCACTACGCATCAAGGCCTGCCCTCTGGGAGCAAACCCCTGAACATGCACAGAAATGGTTAAAGGCCCACGGGTCGTATCTCCTCCGGCCAGGCTTATTCCTGCCTCTTTCGCCATAACGGCCAGACCATCACTGAACCGCTTCAGCCATTTGCTATCGGCCTCGGGCAGTGTCAGGGCCAGGAAAAAGCTGTGGGGAACAGCCCCCATTGCAGCCAGGTCACTGACACTGACCGCAAGAGAACGGTAACCAATCAGAAATGGATCTCCACCGACAGGAAAGTGCACACCTTCCACCAGGGTATCAATACTCTGTACCAGCTGATGGTTCTGTGGAAGTGGTACCAGAGCACAGTCATCACCTATGCCCATATCCAGCTGTCCGCCAGCTGCCGTCAGTTCCGGGCGCTGGAACATTGTCCTGATCAGGGAGAATTCATCCATGTCTCTTACCAGTGAGAACCCTTTTCAATGTTTGAGTAAGGGCTCTGTTTGCCTGAAGCTTTTAGCGGGAGCGGCGGCGCTCACGGTACTCCTTAACCTCGACAGTGCGCAGGTTCAGGGCCAGCTTGTCGAGAATACCGTTGATGTACTTGTGGGAATCCTGGGCACCGAACTTTTTGGCCAGTTCAATACCTTCGTTGATCACTACACGGTAAGGTACATCAGTGCGTACTTTCAGCTCGTAACAGCCCAGACGCAGGGCCGCTTTCTCAACCGGATCCAGTTTTTCCAGGCCACGGTCAAGAACGGGGGCCAATGTTTCATCCAGCTCGCTCGCCTGCTGGGCTACACCCAGCAGCAACTCACGGAAAAAGCCACCATCCACCTTGGTCATATCGTTACGAGCCCGGAACTGGGCTTCGATATCAGTGATGGAACTACCAGCCATATGCCACTGGTACAGCGCCTGCAGAGCAAGCTCACGTGCCTTGCGACGTGTCTGGGTGCGGCCCCTGTTCTTCTGGCTGGCATTATTACTTTCAGCGCTCAAATCAAGACTCCAGATTTTTGAGCAGGCTCACCATTTCAAATGCGGCCAGGGCAGCTTCTTCGCCCTTGTTACCCATCTTGGTACCAGCCCGTTCGATGGCCTGCTCGATCGTATCAACTGTCAGTACACCAAAGGAGACCGGAACCTCGTGTTCCAGCATAGTTTGGGCAATACCCTTGGTGCACTCACCTGCAACAAAATCAAAGTGCGGTGTTCCACCGCGAATCACTGCGCCCAGCGCAATGACTGCATCATAGCGACCCTGCTTGGCCACTTTTTTGACCACCAGAGGCAACTCAAAGGAACCTGGGCAACGGATAATGGTAATCTGTTCTTCACTGATACCATGACGCTTCAGGGTATCGATAGCACCTTCAACCATGCTCTCCACGACGTAAGAGTTCCAGCGGGCGACTACGATAGCAAAACGTCCATCGTTTGGAGTCAGGTGTCCTTCAATTGTTCTGATGCCAGTCATGGCGATTCCTCTTTGTTTTTACCGTGAAAATTTTACCCCCAGGGGGATAAAAAATATTTCTTGCGCTCACGGCTGTTTAAGCTGCCGTCAGCCAGCACCATTCAGCTCTGGCCGGTATCTTTTTCAACGCAAAAAATGCAGCCACATCATAGACGAGGGCTGCATCTTCACTTCAAGTTCTGTTCATTCGGTTAGTCTGTTTGCCAGAGCCCTCTTGAACTAACTCTTTAGTCAGGGCTGCTGACATGGAATATTTTCCGTCACTTCCAGATCAAAACCGGAAATAGCACTGAACTTCAGTGGCGAACTCAGCAGGCGCATTTTGCCAACTCCAAGATCTCTCAGAATCTGGGAACCGGTGCCAATGGTCATATAAACGCCTGCATGGGCACCCGTCGTATGGTGCTGTCGTTCCTGCTCATGGAAGCGCTTCAGGCTGTCTCCAAGAAGCTCATATTCATCAGCATCCAGCAATACCAGAACACCTTCTCCCTCTTTGGCAATTCGAGCCATAGCGGCAGGCAGTGGCCAGCTGGTACTGTCAGGCTTGCATGCACCTAGAAAGTCCCGGAATGTTTCAGCCTGATGCACCCGAACCAGAGTTGGAGTATCTGATCGTGGCGTTCCCATAACCAATGCCAGATGAGTTCGGCCTGTCATAACATCGCGATACTCGGTCATACGGAAAGTCCCATAGACCGTCGGCAGCTCCCCGACCCTTTCACGGATAACCGTTTTCTCGTGCAGAATCCGGTAATGAATCAGGTCTGCGATAGTACCAATCTTGATTCCGTGTGTTTCTGCGAAACGCTCAAGATCAGGCCGGCGAGCCATAGTACCGTCTTCGTTCATGATTTCAACAATAACGGCTGCCGGCTCGCATCCAGCCAGACGGGCCAGGTCGGTTCCGGCCTCAGTATGGCCTGCTCTCTGGAGTACACCACCCTGCATTGCCCGCAGTGGAAAAATATGACCAGGCTGAACAATACTGGCTTTAGTCGAGTGGGGATCAGCAGCCACCTGCACTGTGCGAGCCCGGTCTGCTGCAGAAATACCGGTTGTTACCCCTTCTGCAGCTTCAATGGAAACAGTAAAGGCAGTACTCTGGGCTTCCTGATTGTTAGCCGTCATCTGGTGCAGGCCAAGCTGGTCACAGCGCTCACCGGTCAGGGGAAGACAGATCAACCCTCTGGCATGAGTACACATGAAGTTAATGATTTCAGGGGTGATTTTTTCAGCCGCAACGATCAGGTCACCTTCATTCTCCCGGTCTTCGTCATCCATCAGGATAATCATCCGACCCTGGCGAATATCCTCAATCAGTTCTTCTGCTGTGTTCAGCTGCATGATCTATCTCTTTCAGCGGGGTCACAAGGACCTTTGGCTAGGGTGTGTTCACAATTAAGCAAGACCGCGCAATCAGCGCCGCCTTAAAAAGCCGTTTTCAGCCAGAAAGCCTTCTGTCATTGCCCCGGCAGAGGTCGTTTCAACTGACGGGGCTTCGGTACTGGTCAGAAGCCGTTCAAGATAACGGGCAATAATATCAACCTCCAGGTTGACCCGACTACCGGTACGATAACTGGCAATAGTGGTTTCCTGGGCGGTATGGGGAACAATATTAAGGTGGAACACTGAGCCTTCAACAACGTTAACTGTCAGGCTGACACCATCAACGGTGATAGAACCCTTTTCAGCAATATAACGAGATAGTTCTGCAGGTGCTTCAACACGATAAACCGTTGAACGCCCGGAGGGTTTGATCTCAATGATCCGTCCTACGCCATCAACGTGCCCACTGACGATATGGCCCCCCAAACGGGAAACCGGCAGCATGGCCTTTTCCAGGTTAACCGGGCTTCCTGCAGCCAATTGCGCCAGCGCTGTACGTCTGATGGTTTCCCTGGAGACATCAGCGACAAAGCCATATCCAGGAAGCTCAACAGCGGTCAGGCAGACACCATTGGTGGCAATACTGTCACCCAGCTTGACATCATTCAGGTCCAGCTTGCCGGTAGCCACGTGTAACCGTACATCACCACCGTGCTCTTCTATTCGCCTGATTGTCCCAACAGATTCAATGATTCCAGTAAACATCAGTTACCCTTGTCTCTATTTCCCGCTAATGGCTGAATTTTACGCTCATGGCTGCTTCACGGGTTCTTTCAACCTGGCACGAATACGCAGATCCTGGCCAAGGGCACGCGTTTCCTGAATGTCCAGATACAGTTTTTCTACCATCCTCTCAAATGGCAGCTCAAATAATGGCCGAGCCTGACTGCCCAGCAGAACAGGAGCCATATAAATCAACAACTCATCCACACAGCCCTGTTCAATGGCGGCCCCCGCCAGCCTGGCCCCAGTTTCCAGAAGAACTTCTTTGCATCCCCTGTCAGCCAAGATCTTCAGCACTTGGGGAAAATCAACCCGACCATTCGAGCCCGGCACAGTCAACACCTCAATACCGCGGCTTGCAAGCTCTTTCTGCTTTTCAGGGTCAGGATGGGCCGAAGCAATAATAGTGGTTCCGGGTACACTCAGGATGCGGGCGCTATAGGGAATGCGGAGAGTGGAGTCCAGAACAACCCGAACTGGCTGTTTTTCTGCAGCGGCTTCAGGGTTTTCAATTCTCAGCTCATTCGGACGAACCGTCAGGGACGAGTCATCATGAATAATCGAATCCACCCCTGTCACTATGACGCAGGAACGAGCCCGCCACTGCTGAACATCGGCCCGGGCATCCGGCCCGGTTATCCACTGAGACTCCCCTGAAGCCATGGCCGTACGACCATCAACACTCATGGCCATTTTGCAGCGCACCAAGGGCATACCAGTTTCCATGAGTTTGAAAAAACCGGCATTCACTTCTCTGGCCTCAGCCTCCATAAGTCCAGAAGCTGTCTGAATACCCGCTTCCTCAAGAATGCGGAAACCACCACCATTCACACGGGGGTTGGGGTCTCGCATGGCTGCAACAACCCTGGACACACCAGCCTCTACCAGCGCAAGGGCACAAGGCGGTGTTCGGCCATAATGGGCACAGGGTTCGAGGGAGACATAAGCGGTTGCACCGGTAGCATCACCGGCATTGACCAGGGCATTGATTTCGGCATGGGGACCACCAGCCGGACTGGTAAAACCTTCCCCAATGATCTCTCCATCACGGACGAGGATACAGCTAACTGTGGGGTTGGGCATGGTTGTGTAAAGCCCTTTTCGGGCCAGTCGCAATGCCCGTGCCATATATTCACGATCATCACGGGAAAATCCAGTCATCGGCAATACTTCACTTATTTCTGGCTTTCTTCGCTGGTTTTCTTCTCTGCCTCTTCTCTCGACAGGAACTGACGACTCAGGCCTTAGAGGGTTTCCGGGTCAGGGAACCATGGGGAGATTTTTCCAGACGATCAATCTCCTCTCGAAATTCATCCAGATCCTGAAACTGCCGGTATACGGAAGCGAAACGAATATAGGCTACTTCATCCAGGTCTTTCAAAGCACTCATGACCTCTTCACCGACCTTCATGGATTTTACTTCCCGCTCACCAGTAGCCCGAAGCTGCTGCTTGATCCGGTTGATGGCCTCTTCAATCTGTTCCGTACTGACAGGACGCTTCTCCAGAGCCCGCTGCAGACCGGCCCGAAGCTTATCTTCATCAAACGGCACCCGGGAGCCATCCCGCTTAACAATGCGGGGCATCACCAGCTCCGCACTTTCATAGGTTGTAAAGCGCTCGGTACAGGTTGTACATTCCCGGCGCCGACGAACTTGGCTGCCATCGGCAACCAACCGGGAATCAATGACCTTGGTATCTTCAGCGTTACAAAAAGGACAGTGCATAGCGCCAGACAAGCTGTTTCAGGGAAAACTGGATAGTACCCCTGATATAATCCAGACGAAAGTCTAATTCTGTTAGTCTGGTGTATTTTCAGGGGGGTTAACGGCAGGCTGAAGCCTGACCGGTCACTCCCTGGCAAGGGCCAC
Source organism: Sansalvadorimonas sp. (assembly GCA_965243775.1). Taxonomy (GTDB): domain Bacteria; phylum Pseudomonadota; class Gammaproteobacteria; order Pseudomonadales; family Endozoicomonadaceae; genus Sansalvadorimonas. The sequence continues at coordinate 23,735 of CBDEWF010000005.1, read as the reverse complement.
AAAAAAGCGCTATAGCCAGACTACAGCGCTTCCGATAGTTACAGCTGCTTATATATTACTTATACACAGGCAGGCGACCACAGATCTCCATAACCTTGGCCTTAACGCCGGCGACAACATCTTCGTGGTTGTCCTGACCGATACTTTCCAGAACATCGACCATCCAGTTCGTCAGGTTCTTGCAATCTTCTTCCTTGAAGCCGCGGCGAGTGACAGCCGGAGAACCAATACGCAGACCACTGGTGACAAATGGCGAACGTGGGTCATTGGGAACAGAGTTTTTGTTCACAGTGATATTGGCACTGCCCAGTGCAGCTTCAGCGTCCTTACCGGAATATTCCTTGCCGATCAGGTCAACCAGGAACAGGTGATCATCGGTACCACCGGAAACCACATTAATTCCGCGCTCCAGCAGGGTCGTTGCCATGGCATCAGCGTTCTTGATTACCTGCTGCTGGTAAGCCTTGTAATCATCAGCCAAAGCTTCCTTGAAGCACACAGCCTTGGCAGCAATGATGTGGCACAGGGGACCACCCTGACTTTCAGGGAATACGGAAAAATTGAACTTCTTGTGCAGTTCTTCATCGTCGGAACCGGAAACGATAATGCCACCACGAGGACCACCCAAGGTCTTGTGAGTGGTGCTGGTGCATACGTGGGCGTGAGGAACCGGAGAAGGATAGACACCCGCAGCAACCAGACCGGCAATATGCGCCATATCAACAAACAGGAAAGCGCTAACCTTGTCAGCGATAGTGCGGAAACGTGCCCAGTCAGCGACACGGGAATAGGCAGAGAAACCCGCAACAATCATCTTGGGCTTGTGCTCAATAGCCAGACGTTCAACTTCATCGTAATCGATTTCACCGGTTTCAGGGTGCAGACCGTACTGAACAGCGTTATAGATACGGCCAGAGAAGCTAACCTTGGCACCGTGGGTCAGGTGACCACCGTGGGCCAGGCTCATACCCAGAACAGTATCGCCGGGCTTGCACAGAGCCATATAAACGGCAGCGTTCGCCTGAGAGCCGGAGTGTGGCTGTACGTTGGCATACTTGGCACCAAACAGTTCGCAGGCACGATCAATAGCCAACTGTTCAACAACATCAACATGCTCACAGCCACCATAGTAGCGCTTACCAGGATAACCTTCAGCGTACTTGTTGGTCAGCACGCTGCCCTGGGCTTCCAGAACGCGGGGGCTGGTGTAGTTTTCGGAAGCAATCAGCTCAATATGCTCTTCCTGGCGGCGGTATTCCGCATCCATTGCAGCTTTCAGTTCAGGGTCAAAGTCTGCAATGTTCATCTTGGCATCAAACATAACTATCCCAGTGATCGTTTTTGATTGAAATTCAGGCGTTTTACTTCAACAACACTTCTGTTTTCGTAGGAAAAATGAGCGTATAAGCTGCTTTTTCCCTCTTTCTGGAGCTAATTTTCGCCAGATATGAACCTGTTTCCAGAGCATACTCCGGCAAAAACTCTAGCTTCAAAAAGACCATAATCGTGTAGTTATTGATCCTGCAATAACTTTGTTGCCAAAAATACAGAAAAGTTGATTCATGTTAACATTTGTTCGCTTTTCATGTGTATCTTTTTCTTTGAAATGGGGTCATTCCTCTTTTTTGGAATAATACGACTCTACCTATTTTGACACTGAAATAGTGTGAGAGCTTTCTTATAAGCTCTGGCTTTTTCTTGAGACTAAGAAGCTTACGCTATTACACATCAGAAACCGTCTTTTTATTTCTTGATCTAACGGCCTTCTATCTTACCTCTGTCAGTGGGAAAGAAGGTGGTCGCAATGCACAAGCTGGAAATGTCTAGTAGGCTTGGCAGAGTTTTAAAGAGGTTATTAAATGACCAGGTTTGTATATATTGTTTTAGTCATAGGAGTTGTTCTCATGCCTAATGCAGAAAGCAATGACACATGCACAATATGCAACTGTATAGAATGCCTTCTGGATCCTGACGACTGCAAAGAAATCATGGATGCAGTAGTAGACATCACTGACAAAGAGAAAAAAGCAAAACATATACAGACACTTTACAGTGTATATGTACAGAGCAACGATAGATACCGAGCAGCAGCAAAAGCTCTACAAAAAGAACCAATGGAAGAATGCCCAGAGCTGGAAGAGCTAGATTAAAGCCAGACGACTGGAGAAACTGAATCTACACAGCCCTGATTTGATATACGCCTTCAGTTTTTGCAACAACAACCCCATTACTGTCTTTCAAATCACCGGTCAGGGAAAAATCAGCTTTACCATACTCCTGCCCCCTTTCAGCAATTCCCCTGATTTTGTTATCCGATAAAAACGTCTCGAAAGTGATATCGCCTTTAGCTGGCTTTAAATACTGAATATTCATGCCCTTCAAAACTGGTATAAATTTACCGGCTTCAAAGCTGACCAGAGCCATAATGCCTCCTGGTATTTCAGCCAGGGTATAGAGGGCTCCAGCATACATAGTGCCGATATGATTCTCGTTGCCTTTGGCCGGCATCAGACATTTGACATAACCTGGTCTGGCTTCAATCAATTTCAGCCCGGCCCGCTTCACAAAGCTGATTTTTTCCTCTGCAAACAGGCGCAGCATATCTTCTGTCATTTTCATACCGGCTAAGCTCTCTCAAGTATCAAACAGGCATGGGTGGCCAAGGTGTCCTATGGGTAAAAAGCTTACAGGAGCCAGGCATCTCGGGCAGTTGCCATTCTGCTCATTTCAACTGGTGCAAAATCTATACTTATAGAGTTTTCAGCCTAAACAGGGATGTTTTATGAGAACTGTCAAAACTCTGACCCTGCTTTGCCTTCTCGCACTGCTGGCCACTTACTCATCAGCGAAGCCTGTTGTTAATGAGTTCAGGGGCAAGCACCACAGATGCGACAGGGAAAAGTGCAGGAAGTGTGAAATCCCCGGCAACAGCTATGTTCTTGCCAACCCCCTAAGTCAGGAAAGCCGATTTAGTGCCACCCTATTCGTTGAAGGTCCCAGTATTTTTCTGGTTCTTGATCGATAAGGCCAGCAAAAAAAGCTTTCATATAGACGGAATGACTCATCGAAAAGGGCCGTGCCGAAAGCAGATGATGAGTCATACCCCCCCATATCAACAGCAGCCCCCCGGAAGAGACAGGCAGGAGCGGCCAGAAAAGGAAACATGGACAGTGTCATAAAAGTGGAGAACCTGGGCCAGATAGAGATAAACTCAGAGGAAAGCAATCCTGCAAAGGTCATCAGATCACTCTTAAGTGGAATAAATACCCGGACACTCCTCAGGCCATATCAGGCAACCTGACCTTAACCTATTCCAATAAGGTTCTGTCTGGAAAAATCAGCATTACCGGCAATGGCAGTCATATAAAAGATCAACCCGTCACTTTTATACCGGAGTAACCTGCCAAAGCAACACAGTGCCGGATAACTTCTGCGTGTGAGGGCGATGTAGCCATCCCTGCCACGCTGTGGTTATGAGCTTTGTTATTTGTCGCGGCAAACATATGAATGGATCATTTTCACAAAATCTTTGATCTCGGCAAGTTCGTTTTCAATTCTATCAAATCGGTTGTCATGATCATCAAACCGCTTGTCATGATCATCAAACCGCTTGTCATGATCATCAAACCGCTTGTCGTGATCATCAAACCGCTTGTCATGGTCATCAAACCGCTTGTCGTGATCATCAAACCGCTTGTCATGGTCATCAAACCGCTTGTCGTGACTATCAAATCGCTTGTCATGATATTCCAGCTTGCGTTCAATGCGCTCAAGACTGTCATTGATTTCACCCTGCTGGATTTCTACTGCTGTAACACGTTGCTCAAGACTCATGGCAACCTCTAAAAAAGCGAAGCAGATAGATTAGCAGCAAAGTACGGTATTGCCACAGGATATCATCCTTAAGTACCTGCTCCCCCGGTGCTCCATTACCTCAAAATCTCTCGCCCACACGACAACCGCTGCCTGAATCAATAACCATTACTCATAAATATGCTATTTCTACACAGAAATTCACCATAACTGAGATAAATTATGACTATCACCCGCATGGAAACACGCCAGCGCATGAGCCGGATTGTCAAACACAATGGTACTATTTACCTGTGTGGCCAAGTTGCTGAAGATGCCAGCGATGGCATCCAGGAACAGACCCGCACCATGCTGGCCAAGGTTGATGCCCTTCTAGAACAGGCTGACAGTGACCGTGAGCATATCCTTTCCGCTACAGTTTATATCCGTAATATGAAGGACTTTGCCGCGATGAACGAAGTCTGGGATGCCTGGGTACCGGAAGGTCACGCACCTGCACGCGCCTGTGTTGAAGCCCGAATGGCCCGCCCAGAGCTACTTGTGGAAGTCTCCATGGTTGCAGCAGAAAAGCAGTAGCCTGCCTTATCAACAGCCATGAGCCGGATAAACGGCTATTAGCAGGCAATGAAATAATGCAGCTGTCATACCTCGTCTGAACGAAGCATGACAGCTAACTATGATTCTTATTGGAAAGAGGGCACTTCCCCATAGAGGAACAAGTTTTCAATTTCGCTGATCTGCTTACTAAAGTCCCCTCTAGAAGCCAGCAACTCCTGATCTACACCTGAGCCAACTCCAGGGTAATCTAAACAATAATCAGAAAATACAAAGACAGCTGAAAACCCCGCATTTGCCGCTGAGAAAAGAGCAACAAAGGGTAGTAATACAGGCGCTGTTACAATAGAAAAGAAAGTAGCATCTATAAGGCCCGGCAAGCGACACAACTTGTAACCAATCCGAGAAGCCTGAACCGCATAATCCGCCAAAGGTTTGATTTCCCTGCCACGACAGTGCTGCACAAGCTTTATGGCACCACCACCAACAGCTCCGGCGACCGCACCAACCAGGGCTCCGGCAGTACCTGTGACAACCCCTTCAATACGGCAAAAAGCTATGTAGGTGTGAGCAATATTCAAGGCAACACATTTACCGAAAAAAGACGCTGTGGATTTTGTCGCCTTTAGGTTTTTTTCCAGCCTCCAGAGAACATCCTGCCCACAGGAGACCTGGCTTAATGGACATGCCTGCATAGTTCAACCTCCAGCATACTAACCTGTTTCAAATGTGCTGAGAGTACAGGTTATGGAGGGCATCACATATTGGACATTAGTTCTATGCGCCAGAGGGAGAAGTGAAAGCTGCCGGCTGCTTTTTATTAGTCTTTTAACCAATCGGGATAGGGTGGAGCCTCACGGCTCCACTCCTCCCACAACACCCAGCGTACGGGTCCGTACTGGGCGTTTCGGCCAGTTGAGCGTCTGCTATTACCACAAACATGGCAATAACAGGGTCAGTGATACAAGGCATCTGGCTCGTACCACCCGCCGGGTTTTCGTAATCTTACAGTGCCGATACAATCTCAGCTCTCATCATCTCGCAGTTCCCGGTTCCGCCGTTACCACTTGATATGAGCACCAGTATTCGCTGGTCTTTGCCTGCGTCCGATGTATCGAAAAGTAAAAACTACTCACCACTCTGTACCGTTCAGGCCTTCGCTGACCAAGGTCAACTACTATGCCGTCTGCTGACTTCTGTGTGGCGATCAGATCACCTTACGATGACCTCAGTCTGAAATATCAGACACCACACAGACCTCCCGGGGTAAGTCACACCGCCTTCACTGCACAACTGCCGGATCTACTGCCTACGTGTCCAGATGAGTAAGGGACTTTGTCATCAAACGCTGACTCGTCCCCACGCAGACAGCCTCATATCCGGTTTCTGTTCGTCAGCTCGCAGTTTTGCTCCACACTGCCTTCAGCCTACACCTCGCGATGCAAACCTTGTGCTTCGCTAGTCCTTCGCCCTCATCTGGCTGGACAGGGGACTTTCACCCCCAAGCTGTGCAACATGCCCGGCACACGTCAAAACCACCGGCTAAAGCCGGTGGCTGATGACTTGAGCATTTTGGGATCAGGCAGTTACGGCACGTGCTGTAACGGCAGCAGGCTTAGGCTCTCCAATAGGCAGAACAGTACGACCCAGCTTTTCGTTCAAAACCAGTGCAAAGGCTTCATACAGAGCACTGCTGCCGCAGAAAATACCGACATAACCGGCAAAAATGCCAACAGCATGGTTACCGGTGAAATCCTTGTAGGCCAGCAGGAAGAACAGTGTGGCCAGAGAACCAAATACAATCTGACCGATCTTGGGGCCATTCAGGGTACCGAGGAAGAAGAACAGGGTGAAGATACCCCACAACAACAGATACCAGCCGACAAACTCTGCCGGAGCAGGAGCAGCCAGACCCAGGGCAGGCAGAGTCCATACCAGAACCAGTGACCACCAGAACAAGCCATAAGAAGTAAAGGCAACAGTGCCGAAAGTATTGCCCTTGCGGAATTCCATCATACCAACCAGAACCTGAGCCAGACCACCATAGCACAGGCCCATGGCCAGGATAACGGCATTCAGCTCAAAGAAGCCTGCATTATGAATGTTCAGCAAGACTGTAGTCATACCGAAACCGGCCAGACCAAGAGGTGCCGGATTAGCGTATTGTGTGCTCATGTGAATATCCGCAAGAGAGAAAAGGAAACTCGGTTCAGGTGCGCGCGATTTTATGGACGATATATAACTGTTACAAGAGGAGGTATCGAAGACTGCGGAAAGCCCCTAACAACCATAAAAAACCCTTATAAAACATCACTACACAACCATTAACAGCACTCCTCCCACCCAACTTTTGGTACAGACTTCTCCCTATATTGATGCAGGGGATCACATCCTAGGAGCCTGTTCATAGGCTGTTGTGCTTCAATTCCAGAGGCTTATTGTGTGTTCAAAATTTTCAAGGCATATTTGGCGCTTGGTCTTTTTGAAGGGTCGACCTGAAGGCAGTAATGAACCAGTTTAGTATATGAGTGTTCATCTGCGAAAGGTTTGGAACCCTTCAGATCATTTATTTTTGTTGTTTTCTCCCACAATTCTTTGCTGAGATAGTGACTACGACTCAGAAGCAGGCAGGCTTCTTCCCGTTGCTTCAAAGCGGCGGTTTTGCCAATAGCTATATTCAGCATCAGGCAGCCAAAGGACCACATATCGACCGAAGTTGTGTAAAGGGTTTCATAGGGGCCGCTGAGGGTAATATGCATGGAAACTTCAGGGGCCCGGTAACCCGGCGTACCAAGGGGCAGTATACTGGCAAATTTGATTATCTGATCTGTGGGTTCTGTTATGCCCAGGCCGGGAACCGTTCCTGATGAATCAAAATCCCCGAGCCGGACTTCAAACTTGTTGGAACAGTCGCAGAATAGCGGTTTACATTTACAGTTCATTTTCAACATAATATTACTGGCTTTTACATCACGGTGCACATAGCCATTTTCATGAAGGTAGACCAGTGCGTTTAATGTTCTACCCAGAATAAATTTTATGTTGCCGAAGCCGGTTTCCCACTGCTTACTATTGGAGGAAGTGGTGCTGGTACAGCTCCTATACCAGTGTCGTAAATAGCCTACTTGTCTATCTGATAAGATTTGCCTGAGATCATAATCCATCATTTTCATAAAGTGAAAACAATCAAGTCTGTTCGCATGGCGCTTGTTCTTTTCTCCTATAATCACAGCCTTCAGCGGTAAAATGTTCTCGTGCTTCAGGTTGCCATGAACATTCACCTCGTTGGTGCGGAACACTGTTTGCTTTACGGCATACTGTTTTTTTTCATGGTACATCGTGAATACAAAACCATTGCCACCTTTGCCAATCCTTACGCTTGCCGCATTATCCTTTGGCAAAGGATATTTTATATCGCCACGGAATCGCTTATCACTTGTGTACATGACATAGCCCGGTCTTGTGCTGTTTCGTCTATAGAAAATTACGTTCTGATCGTCAGCATCATCACTATCAAAATGGCACCCTTCGGGCAAGCTTTTATCTGTATTTTTAGTGTTGTTGGTTTCAAAGGTATTGGATTTTAAAGCCAACCTCACCCTGGTGACCCCACCCGGATCACACCACCTCTCCTTAACCAAAAATGTGTCATGACGAGGAAAGCCTGCAAAAATCTTAGTGTTATAGTTTTTTACAGTGTTACCAGCCAATACGGCGTATGTTGGCTTTTGATAGCCCTTGATTAGAGGCTCCTGTTTAAGCGGATTCGTATGCAAGAGCTGCCGGAAAGTCCCTGCCGGAAAGGCGGGCTTTTTCTGCACGCTACTATTTGAAGCCTCACTGCCAGGCTTTTTTGTATCATCATAACTCTGGCAGTTAGTTTCGGGGACGATTGGCTTAGCTGGTACGTATGCTCCAGCGGGGACACCCCAGGGTGTTACTATTTGGGATTTTGTGGTTAGATCGCTGTAGTTTGAATTCGTAAGCCGATACTCATTCGCTCGTGCAAGGGTGCCTTCATCTCTAGTCTGTTCGAGTTGAGTATTAGTCCGCGTGTCCTTTGTGAACTGGAGAGGATTATTACTGGTCGCCCCATTACTTTTTTGGGGAGGCAAGTTTTTACCTCTGAATGTGCTTTCTGTGGCAGGGAGTACGGCAACCTGGTGTGTGCCATAAACGACTTCACTTTGAACCGTTTCACTGTGGCTTTTGCACTCTATTGGCTCCACTAGCATATGTGCACTGTGGGCTGAACAGGCTGCTGTACCTCCCATACTTTTCTCCTCTATCACCCTGAAACACTGTTCTTCACTCCCGGACGTACCTATAACTGAGATATTCATTTCAAGGGTTTCTGGTGTCTCTGCAGGAGGGTCTTCTTCATTCACCTTCACGAAATTGAATGCGTGTATGGGATCAGACCGCTCAGACGCAGCGCTGTTCCTGAGTTGATCCTGTTTTTGGCTTTCTGTTACCGATACTGACAACCGGGACATATGCCCAGACAACATATCATCAGTATCAGGGTCACTGGCTTCGAGCGCAAAAGGGTTGTTGGTTGTAGCAGCTGGTGTTCTTTGTCGGACGGATGGAGTGTTTTTGGGAGATAGTGCAAAGTAGGGGATTGTGGCAGCAGAACCTTTTCCGGTAGCCAAAGCCTCAGTGCTGCAGAAAAGGCAATACAAAAGCGTATGACACAGCAGTAAGAGGATCAGGAACTGATAAACACGACACAGGCGTACAACATGCGAAAGTTCCATACTTCGTTCCCACCACCCAAGCCCTTGGAGGAGGGTAGAAAGACTAGACTATCCCTCTGTCATGGCAAATAATATCTGGGATAGTTCCGCTGGCATCTGTATCGCGCCTCCAGCTGAGGCGCTCTCGATAGTCATGAAGGTTTCAAACAGCCATGAGCGGGCTGTGTACCCTACGGGTAAAAGGCCCACCCCCAAAAATGAAAATGCGGAGGGCATTTTCATGGTAAAAGATACACAATTTCCATGAATCCAACCTGTGCCAGGTGGTAACTTGCTGTTTCCCGCGCCCATGGGCAGATCCTGCCCAACGGCGCTAGTCGGCCATCCATGGCCTTTGGAAACATCAAGCCACCACCCGCCAAAGTGAATGAAATGATGTCCCAGGAGCCTGAGCATCGCTGTTCTACAGGCGTTGTTAAATATACAGTTCATTTCATCCACTGTTATCGTAATAAACTGGGGTTTTGTTCTGCTATGAACCTGCCAGAATGGCTATTATAATGCGCAGATTTCACACAGGCCGAAGATGTCAGTAACCACTGACATACTTTTCTATGCGTGTGCCAGAGGCCTCAGCAACCAACAACCTGTGTATCCGTCAAGAGACAAGGTGACAGCAACAGCCAATGGCTACAAAGAAGCTTTTTATCAAGACCCACGGTTGCCAGATGAACGAGTACGACTCTGCCCGTATGGCAGATCTGCTTGGTGAAACCCATGAACTGGAACTGACTGACACCCCTGAAGAAGCCGATGTCCTGCTGGTCAATACCTGTTCTGTACGGGAAAAGGCTCAGGAGAAGCTGTTCCATCAGCTGGGTCGCTGGAAAAAACTGAAGGAACAGAACCCCGAGCTGGTCATTGGCGTAGGTGGCTGTGTGGCCAGCCAGGAAGGTGAAGCGATTCGCAAGCGTGCCGGCTATGTCGATATGGTCTTCGGTCCCCAGACCCTGCACCGTGTCCCCGAGATGATCGATGCTACCAAGGCCCAGGGTATTCCTATGGTGGATGTGACCTTTCCGGAAATCGAGAAGTTTGACCGTCTACCGGAGCCCAGTGTGGATGGCCCCACAGCCTTTGTTTCCATTATGGAAGGCTGCAGCAAGTACTGTACTTACTGCATCGTGCCTTACACCCGAGGTCAGGAAGTCAGCCGCCCGTTTGATGATGTCATCGAAGAGTGTGTTACCCTGGCTGAACAGGGTGTGCGGGAAATCAACCTGCTGGGTCAGAATGTCAATGCATACCAAGGCGAACGCCATGATGGTGAAACGGCAGATCTTGCCGAGCTGATTACGGTGGTGGCTGCTATTGACGGTATTGACCGCATCCGCTTTACCACATCTCACCCGATGGAGTTTTCGGACAGTCTGATCAACGTCTATGCCGAAGTGCCAGAACTGGTCAGCCACCTCCACCTTCCTGTCCAGAGTGGTTCCAACCATATTCTGGCAGCTATGAAGCGCGACCATACTACCGATGAATATCTGGACAAGGTTCACCGCCTGAAAGAACTGCGCCCGGGGCTCAGCATGTCTTCCGACTTCATTGTTGGCTTTCCCGGTGAGAGCGGCCAGGATTTCGAAGACACTATGAACCTGATTGCCGAAGTGAACTTCGACCAGTCCTTCAGTTTCATCTATAGCAAGCGCCCTGGGACACCGGCCGTTGACTACCCCGATGATGTTACGGAAGAAGCCAAGAAACAGCGGCTGAAGATTCTACAGGCACGTCTGGATCATCAAGTTATGCAAATCAGCCGTCGTATGGTGGGTACCACCCAGCGTATTCTGGTCACCGGCTTCTCCAAGAAAGATCCGGGACAACTTCAGGGACGAACCGAGTGCAACCGGGTAGTGAATTTCCGTTGTGATGAACCACGCCTGATTGGACACTTTGCTGATATCGCTATCCAGGAAGCCCTGCCCCACAGCCTGCGTGGTGAAATGATTTCATCCGAACTGGATGACAACTGGATCAAACTACACACTTCAGTGGCCTGAGCCTGACTCAGACTCTGTTGACAAAGAAAGAGGCGCTCAATTATGGAGCCTCTTTCTATTACTTGCTCTCTAATTTATTTTCCGCCCTGGGCTGTTACCTTTCCCCTTAAGCAGTTTCACTGCTTACCATGCGGGCTTTCGCCAGCTCAACAGCTTCATCTCTTCGTTCGACATCCTGCTTGTCAAACTCCTCAAGCTCATCTTCTCCAAAGAAGTGCTCAATCTTCTTGGTAGAATGCAATGACTCAAAGCTTTCGACTTTCTTCTCTCCAGTCACCAGCTTCATGGCTTCCCAGCCTGTCACAGGTTTACTGAACAGGTATCCCTGACCAAGATTACACTCCAGCTCCTGCAGTCTGGCCAGCTGCTCTTCATTATCAATACCCTCAGCAACAGCCTGGAGGCCAAGGGTTTCGGCCATACCTACAATCAGCTTGACCAGCCTGATGTCAGTCTCGTTTTTGTGGGCATTGGTAATAAACTGACGGTCAATCTTGATCTGGTCAAACGGGAACTGCTTCAAATACGAAATTGAAGAGTAGCCGGTACCAAAGTCATCAAGAGCAATCTGGATTCCCAACTCCTTGATCGCAGCCAGAGTATCAAGGGTCTTGGCTGTATTATTCATCAGAAGATTCTCGGTAATTTCCAGGAGAATGTTCCGCGGATCAACATTGTAACTTGTGGTCATGGCTATGAGCTTGTCCACCAGCTCAGGGTCTTCCAGCTGCTTGGGAGACATATTGATAGACATGGTCAACGGCTCATCAGTCTCCCGCTGCATCTGTTCCAGCTGAGCACAGGCCCGGTCAAACACGATATAGCCCACATCCACGATCAGGCGGGTCTTTTCCGCCAGACTGATAAATTCGTTTGGTGGCAGAATGCCACGGGTTGGATGCTTCCAGCGCACCAAAGCCTCAAAACCAATCAGTTTAACGCCGGACAGCTCATACTGGGGCTGAAAATAAGGCTCCAGTTCGTCACACTGAATGGCACGGCGCAGATCCCGCTCCATATTCAGATTGTTCAGCACTTCCGCCTGCAGGACCTTGGTGTAAAAGTTATAACGGTTACCACCACTGGCCTTGGCCTGATACATAGCCAGATCCGCATACTGCAGCAGTTCTGAAGGATCTGTCTCATCTTGGGGCGCTACAGAGATACCAATACTGCAGGACATAACCTGATCATTGGTTGGCGCTTCCAGGGGAGTCTTGAAAGAGTCCAGAATTTTCTGGGCCACTGTACTGGCATCTGCGTAATCGGCAAGATGGTTAAGAATAATGGCGAACTCGTCAGCCCCCAGGCGGGCAATATAGTCGGTCTGGCGGATATAGCCCTTGAAGCGGGTGGCGATCTCCTTCAGCAGAACATCACCGGCCTTGCGGCCCAGAGCGTCATTCACATCTTTAAAGCGGTCAATATCTACCAGAAGAACTGCGGTCTTACCCTTCTCTCTGCGAGCTCGTGCCAGGCTGTCTACCAGGGATTCACTAAATCCCCGACGATTCAGCAATCCTGTAAGAGTGTCGTATACAGCAATCTGCTCAATCTCTTCCAAGGCTTTCTTAAGACTCTCATTGGTCTGGTCCAGCTCCTGCTGAGCCTTTTCCTGGTCAACCCAGCGTTTAATGCCATATACCAGCAGCACCCAGAGGGTTACGAACAGAAACATGACAACTTCATCCAGCCTCAGCTGTTCATGGCGGCTGGAAAACAAGTAAAGCTGCTCAAAGGAGTTAAAGTCGACAGCCAGCAAATAGGCGATGACGATGACCATTATTAAAATGAGAGCATCACCGTTAAAAAGTTTGCGTAACCAGACCATCTATTCCTCGAAGACACAACCAAACAACTAAAACGTCAAAGGCCTTTCCCTCCTGTTCGCTGCCGCTAACATGGGCCATGTTAAAACAGTCATGACAGGGGAGAATCAACCATAATGCAAAAATCTGACTACAAAAATACTGACCAGTCTCACGAAAACAGTTAATCAAAAAATGATCAACCGGTTAACTTTTCGCACATTCCTTTCGTGAGCATCTGAAGCAGCCGTTGCGTTAGACTTCCATTACACTTTAATCGTACTTTTTTTAAATTAATAAACAGTCGTCACAATAGGTTACAAAAAAGATATCTACCACTTAAGGGCTAGTTCCAGGAATTTTCAGGTGGATTCAGGCCGCAGGCATCCGTCGTGTAAACAACATGTATAGAACCGGAACAATAAAAAGTGTCAGCAAAGTGGAAACCAGCAGGCCGCCGATAATACTCCACCCCATGGGGGCCCACATGGAAGAGCCCCCCAGAGTCAGAGGCAGCAATCCTCCAATTGTTGTTAGTGTGGTCAGGATAATCGGCAGTAACCGGGTCCGGGCAGACTCCACTATAGAATCCTTTAACTCCTTCCCTTCATGACGCAACTGATTGGCGTAGTCCACCAAAATAATGGAGTTGTTCACCACGATACCCACCAGCGATGTCAAACCAACCAGAGCTGTAAAGGAAAAGGTATTACCAGTAAACAGCAGGGCCAGAATGGAACCTGTCATGGCAAAGGGAATGGCCGCAAAAATAATGGCGGGCTGACTGAACGAGCGGAACTGCAGCACCAGCACTGCAAAGATTCCCATCAGGGCCACCAGCACAACCTGTCCCATACCGCCAAAAGATTCCTTGCGTTTCTCCTGCTCTCCTCCGACCTGATAACTGACCCCGTCTGGCCACTGCTGCTCATCAAGCACAGCCACAAGGGCATTAGTCACGGCTTCCGCCTGGAACCCGGGAGCGACATCGGCAGTCACTCGAGACATACGATCTGTCCGGTGATGCTGAATTCTTGCCAGAGCATCTCTTAACTCAAGGCTTGCCAGTTGCGGAAGGGCCACCATGGCTCCAGATGCTGACTTCACCATCATTCTCTGGAAATCTCCCACATGGGGGTTATCCTGCCCCATGGCTTTTATCAGGATGGGATAATCATCGCCATCTTCGCCCCGGAACTGCCCGGAGCTGTGTTATCAAGGGCACCAACTGATCAGTTTCTTTGTAGAAAAATTGAATGTTACGAATATCAGCTATCCCTTACAGAGTCACTCCTGAAATCTAATTTCTTTCGCCACAACAAAAGTAGCAATGCGCGTCACCTTCTTTTTTATGATGCAATTGTACTGAGATGGACATGTTTCGTACGTGATCGTATCGGGAATTGAAATCACTGCTTATTAGTCAGTCGAGAACAAATGAATTTCCACACGGCAGAGTGAAATTGCCACAAATATGCGAATAGTCAAGACTTAAAGGAACGATTTACGTATCTGTAAGCAGTTGAGAAACGAGAGAACAAATCCATCAGCAGGCTGCAGTATTCACCCATGCAGGATGAAAAGGAAAATTAGAAAAGAAAAAAATTCTTGGAGTGTCATTTACCCTACATATTAGGCAGTTAGTAGCTCATCCATTGTAATTTGAATACATACATAAGCAAGGCTTTTTCTGTACATCTGCCCCCCCCCATACCCATTCGTCTCCCTCCCAGACTGCTGTTTATGAGTGGTGCCGAAACATGACACTAGCAGCAGCAGATTACATAATGAGTGTTTGATGTGCGAGGTGTTTCCAGGAAAATCCGTGACACACAGATGATAAATCTGCCTCTCCCTGGCATCTCTCCTGCATCTGGAGGTGAAACAATCTGCATGGATAATAGTAAATATGGATTTTATGTTTTGCTGCTATTCGGTATTGCAGTAAATCCCTGAGAGAGCCTAGCACATTGTGACCTCCATTTCTGTAAGGTCACTTTACAAGTAAGGGTGGAGTACTGGGGAGGGGGGTGTAAAGTAAGGTGTATGAATACTTTCCTAAAGTTCCCCAAATTTAAAAAACTCAGCTGCTGTAAATCAAACCACTGGAATTTTTGGCAATAATTAAAGGGTGGCCTAAAGTGACAGGGTTGTAGTTTTGTTCAAAAAATAACAACCAATATCCTTTCATTCATTATCCTATCTTCCTCCAACAAGCAGAACAACATATATGGTGTGTGCCACATATACCTTTTGTAATATTGCACCATTAACCCACCGAGTGACTCATATTGACTGCGTGAGCCTAATCAATGCGACTTGGCCACTGATACTTTCCAAATATAGAAACAGTCTGATCCTCATGATATCATCCATATAAACACCGAATACTCATCCTACAGATTGGTCTCCTGATATCTTTTTGCCTCTCCCTCATGAATGGCAATTTCTGCGGCTTTCCTTTTTACTACTTTTATGGAAATGATATCCTGATTCTTCTATCTTTCGTATGCCTACACTTTCATCCACACTTATATGTTAGTTACTGGTTTGAGAGTCCATCTTTTTTTTGCCCCACCATTGAGGATGTAAAAAGGTTACCTTTTCTATTTTGGATGACACCATACAGAAATAGAGGTTCCTTCTTGAACTACATTTTGTGGACATTAGCTTTCGTGTTTGTTTGATTTTGGTTTTGGATCTTGCTAAATTAGATGAATTAGACTTATTCATCTAATTGCACATAGATAGTGGAATTGACTATCCATGGATAGGTGAAATGTTCATTTGCACTATCCATAGATAGTTACCCTGTGATTTTGTGCAATACATGGATAGTGCAAAATTAATGAGCATGCCACATGGATAGTGAATTATGAATTTACACTGGCCACAGATTGTTGCATAAATTACTATTCACAGGTGGTAGTTTCCACTATCCATGAAGCATTTATCTATTTCAACTAATTAGATAAATTCACCCAATTTCAAAACCAAAATAAAAAAACACGATTCTTCCTATTTTGTGGATAATTCGTCCAGTTAGATCAAGTTTAACCGGAGTCTCAAGGCAATGATGTTTTTTGTTATATCTTCCCACTCACAACTGCCTCTGCAGCCCAATGGACATTTCAGAGGCATGATGATCACTCCAGGGTGATTGCTGAATTGTGCATAAATTTGCTATTTAGAATTTGTAAACTAATTGTCACCAACTATTACTTTTAAGGTTCTGCCTCCTCACTGGTTAGCTAGCAGAGCATGCAGTTTTCATCCACAGGATGTGACAGCGGTTATTCATGGGTATCTGTTCATGCACTGGGCCACAATTTGGGTCAAGGGTAATGAAAAACCTTCACCTCCTCCCTGGGAGGGACTCAGAGTGCAAAGGAACACACCAGACTTCATGCTTGAACACTTTATTACATTCTGCTGCGATACATTGACTGCTCCTCTTGCTAGGAGGTAGACTACAGAATCAAGGCTATTCAGCAAACATCATGCTAAAGGATAAAACCCTGCAATTTACAATGGTTATGGTTTACAGCTTATCACAAAATAGATTCCAATAAATTACTGTAGAAATTACATTGTACCAATTGCAAGTTAATTTTATTGACAAAATAGCACAGGAGGAGGTCACCTCCCCATCCCAGTGTGGATACTGCTAGAGCATAGGGAATACTCAGATCTGCCGATCTGGGCATTTCCAGCCACACAGGGAGGGGTTGAGGAGGTGGGCCCCTCCATACCTGAGAAGCCTCTTTGCACAGGGTTGATGTGAATAGTCTGGTGTCCAGCCCATCTTTCCTGAGGCCCAATAGGTGCTCAGGGCTTTTATAGAGGGGCCAGAGTACCAGCATATCCATTCACCCAAAAAGTAGTCCCCCTCCAAGTAAGAGGTAGAAAGCACCTTTTGGTATTTTTCCTAGGTAGATTACCCTTTAAGTTGGTTTACACCAAGTTTCCAAGCGATTGGATAAATATTTAACCAGATAGTACAGGTAGGAGGTAGAAATATGTGCGCAGTAATTCAGTACTCAGTCCAGATGTTACATCATCACTCTGGACTCTGATTGGCTACTCACATATCACACCACTTTCATTCCAGACGTTACGTCATATCATGTGGTGTAAATATCCTTTGACATTTTCTGTCCGTTATCAATCGGTAATTTTCGTGTATTTTTGTCAGAAGGGTTCCTTTGCACAGTGAACAGGACACACAAACGTTTTTAACAACAGGAGTGTAAGAAGAAAAGATGTTGCTGATATCTTTATTGGGAAGTTTACTGCTTTGTTGTGACGTCGTGATTGTTGTTGTTCAAAATATATCACCCGTAAAAATGCGTGCTTGTTCTCCACAAAATAGAAAATATGATTCATTTTTCAAGTTTGATTTTCTCGTGAAAAACTGATTTTCTACCTGTTACTGAAAATAGTCTGTGCTTTTAAAGAATGTACAAAAATAGAGCAAACAGAATATTTAGTGTGAACTACACCTAATCCATTTCACTACTGTAATTGTATTTAATTTCTTGCTGAAAATTATGCAAAAAAGATTTGGAAATATCATTTTTCATAATGTGTTATGAAACAGAAAATTATGCAAAAATGTTAAATACATCATTGTTAGGACATTTATTACATATCATGCGCATGTAGAAAAATATTAAGCTGGAGATAGATCATTTATATCTTCAAACTATCTGAAAAGGATACGAATACAACGTGTGCACACCCATTGGAAAGCATCCACTATGGAGTACAGTACCTTTTAGGCTTATGGATAAATCAGTGACAACACTGACATAATCTTTACTGTAAGCCCTCGGGAAAAGTTCATAGAGCTTATACCAGAATCCGTGTAGAGTTATCACCCGCCGTGATCTCTTCATCACTATTTGTAGCTCCAGGCAGACGCAACATGCAACCAATCTTATCTTGGTTTTACCAACAAGATTGCAGAGTGCTATCAAAATTTCAAAAGGAAATTTGGATTTTTTTACCTAATTTCAATAGTTAAGAATCAAGATATTTTACCAACAACATGAACAACCATGATCAATATGATCAGTAACCATAAAACCTAGAGATAACAGATCCTCTGGTGAATTGAGAGGCAGACACATTTATGCAGTTGAGTGGTGAAGCCAGGATTTCCCTCAGGATGGTTTACTCAATAGAGCCTCCTAGTTCTTCTTGAATATTTCTAAAAACTGGAAGGTCATTTAAAATTTAGGTCTCTGGTATATGATTTGTTTTGATGGTTTACAGTAAATAAAGTCGATCCCAAAAATTATGACAAGAGTGTACATATTTTTTGGAAAATGACTGGTTGTTAGGACGTCGAAATTTTACTGTTTGGCTACATAGTTGAGTTGCTTCAGTGAAGCGCTGTTCATCTTCAGATAATTTCACTTTCAGCCTTACTTGTTCACATTTTGGATTTTCCGTGTGGTCGCCCTTCTCCAAACCATCATATTTATGTGTCTTTTATATCGCGAACAGGTTTGAATTATGTGGCCATATTCTTTTATGATCAGATTGCCTTCCTTGAATTGATATTGGCTCGGAAGACAAATATACGTGAATAAGGGCATTTCAATCAAATACCATTAAAGCAGTGTGCTTTACGAGAACAGTCAACTTCTGGGAACTGTCAGACTAAGTGCACAGCAAAAACTTAAATAAACAAGTTGCTATGGTAATTGCATCCACAGCATGTTTAGACACTGATGAAAAATTCTCTTTTGTTGACTTTCGTCTGCATTGCAATTTAAGTCATGCCTGAGATTGGATATTCAAGAATTTGCAATGACACAAAATTAGTTTCTACCAATGATGAAATGTTATCAAAAAGCTTGAAAAAGGGACAAATTATGAAGACAAAGTGTTTATAAATAGGGTATATGCATACTGCAAATGTCCAAGCAATTTTTGTACTTGCACCTGATTTGTACTTGCAAAAGCAACTGACAAAGAATGTTTCTATGTGGATTTAAAAGATTTAGCAGAATTGACCATCTTTGCACCTCTCAGACGAAGAAGTAATCCTTCGTTAACAAAGGCTTAGTACCTCAACACATATGAATATATGTCTGGGGGCCAGTCATGAATTAAAATGACCCTGTTCCCAAGCCTCTGCCTTAGTTGAATGTGCAAATATTCAACTACAGGGGTCCCTGAAGGACTGCGGACTTTGTGTGGAGGTTATAAAGTTATAAATTGGCTGGATGTCGGTAATTCATGTTCATGATTGCCTGGAATTAAGGTCACAAGTGTACAAAAAAGCAGACACAAACCTGGAAGTACTCCCATCGTCAAATGGATTCTGTGACCAAATGCACAACCGATTCCCAGACTGTGTGCTTTCAAAGGTGCATCACTTCACGGCTTAGTCTTATCATTTCATGTCTTGAATATAATGACATTTATTTCCAGACATCATGCAGCTTTAATATCATAAAGCGATTATTCACGAAAAAGAATTTCTTGGCTTGGTGGACATTTTCTTTTTTCATTCAATGCGCTCAGAAACTGTATTTTGTAATGAGAAACATTCAGTTATTCAATTACTGCATAGTTATTTTTCCAAAGATGGACCTAAAGTGACACCAATAGTCTAAAAATGGAACTCAAGGACCTAAAACAGAACATATCTGGATACAAAATACTCATAGTCTAATCCCCATATAATTCTAATATCATTGATTTTCCTAAGCCAGGGAAGAAATACCAATACTCGCTAATTCTAATAAGAACAAATCTTGCAAAAGGTCTCTTTATCTTTAACTGAATAACAGTATTTATCCTGTCATGTCCTCATGTCTGATAGGGTTAAAGGATCAATGGGGGACTTTACAAGCCTGGAGGATGGGTGTGAACAGCATGGAGAACGAAGCTGTGTTCTGTTCTGATTACTGATGACAATGCCATAACTTTCAGGGCGTTGTTTTTGTTTCAGTGGCCTAAAATTCACGAATGAATGAAGTTGTACATGCTGCTTGGAAACAAAACCATTACATTACACTTGAAGGTTGTCCAGATTTTTTTCTGTAAAAATTTTTAATTGATTACCAATTAATATGAGAATGTGTCTTATCGATTTCTGAGTCTTTGATTTATCCACCAGCTCCAAGGCATCTTCATGAAAATGTGTAATTAGCATCCGAAAGATGATTGGGTTAGAATTTATTTACAACATTCCGAATGCACAATTTTAAAAGGGACTTTGAAAATTTTCATTCATATCGAATAACTTATTTGATATTATTAGAGTAATTAATCATTTCGAACTAATTATACTAAGTGTAAGTTGTCATATTTGAAAACCCAAATGGCATAGAACATGAGCACGATACCCGACTAATTATCTCAACCATACGTCTTTGTCTGACAACATAATGACAGTACGCACGCCAAAGGATCATCTGCGTGAATTTATGTTTCCAGAATTGTACGATCTGGAATCGATATACACCGATGGAATGTGCAATTTGCAAATTACATTGACAAATAAGTTGAAATAATAATAATAATAATAATAATTTATTTTCTCTCAGTGTTGGTACATTTTCCTGGTTTCGTAACACTTAGTTTTACATGAGTTTTAATCTTTTCCGAGAGAAGGTACATCCCAGGTCCTTTGGGACCGTTCAGCGAGTGTGGGATGCCCTTGTGATACAGGTGTGCATTAAAGAAAAATCACAAAAATGGTATAGTGTTCATTTCATCCTTTAAAGGTTCACTCGGAAATTAAATCCTTGTCATAATGTCAAGTTAGTTTTTATCTTTGCAACATCAACATGCAATGTAAACTTTTTCCTGGCAACAAATTCGCAACATCAGCATGCAATGTAAAGTTTTACTGGCATCTCCGATGCCTAAGATCCTTTGTTTCTTCCTTTAAAGTTCAGTTCTGTGAAGTAATCCAAATTTTTAACACTCATAACCTTATTAACTTCAGTAACAGAGTTCTTATACAAAATAATACGAACGATATAATACAGTGGTAGTAGATGTTTCCACCCTTAAAGTAGACAAAAATACTTTTTCTTCTTATATAGTAGCAAAGAATGAATTATTTTTTACATGCTTGTTAAGATACATGAACGGAATAAAAGGATAATTTGTGTTTCATTGCGATTTTTTGTTTACAACTCTGGTGACCCGCTTCTCTGCAATGGGATACATTTGTCATCTGTGCAGTGTCTTTTAAATTGAGTATGATATACGAAGCCTTTCCCACATCTGGAACAAGTATATTTTACTGTTTGTTCGTGTTTACGCATATGACTTTTTAATAATCGTTTGTCATAGTTGGTGTAATCACAAAGTTTACACTTCCACTCAATCTTTTCATGTATCTTCGCGTGTTTGGAGAGATCTGCCTGACTTATATAACTTTTACCACATCCTGGATGTTGACAGATGGCAGTCTTAATCCGGCGGTGGGTTAGCTTGTGTATCCAGAGCTCAGCTAGGAATCTAAATCCTTCGCCACAATGACAGAAGTGTCTCGGTTCTGTATGGTAATACATGTGCCGAGTTAGGGTGGAGGGAGTGCTGAATGTCATTGGGCATTTACCACATTTCACCCTATCATGATGTTTGCGATAGTGCCTGTTCAGATCTCCCTGGTTGGGGAACCTTTTTCCGCATTTCGGACATTTACAAGTGCGGATACGTTTTCTCTTAATCAATCCAATTTTTTTGGTTACAAACACTCTCCGTTGTTTCGGTTTTTGTATAGAATCTTTCTTGCTCTTAACGAGATCACTTAGCGGTATATTATCCTCACTGTCATTATCACTCTGTGGGTTCTTCCGTTTGATCAGATGTATTAATCACACTATCAACATCCTGTTCTGTTTCCTTCCTTTAAATGTTTATTTATCTTGATTTGGTGAGTTGTTTTTGGTGGTATTGTCCTTTTGTGCCTGGCCGCTATTCTCTCTTGAGAGGGACCAGAATGTACTCTGCGAAGTTTTCTTATTTTTCGTTTTGGTGACGATGAACCCTCATCATACTCAGCTCCTTTACTAGCTTTTCTAGTGGGTCTGCCTGTGGAATGCCTTATTGGTTTCCTTTGGTGTAGTCTTGATCTCAAAGTTGGGCCAGTATCCTCTGGTGTGACAACAGAACCTGACAACTCCTGTAAATTGTCAATGTTGGGCCTATTGTCTGAGTTATCTGGTACAGTGTCTTTGTTATCCTCACTAGTGCTACCAATGTCCTCCAAGCTAGAGTATGGATCCAGGTCTCTCCAGGTTTCCGTGTTTGTTTTGGGTCCCCAACTCTTGATCTTGTCTTCACTTAGTCGATTGATGTTCACTGAATATTTCCGTTTTTTGAGCTGTTCTTCCCAATAAGTTTTCACTATTGAGTTTATCATCAAGTGGCCGAAGAACACCTCTTTGGATCTAGCACCAACATGTTCGGTATTCCGTATTGGGATACGTTGTAAGACTGCTATTTGGTGGGCAGTCCTCAATGAGAAAGGTAGTTGCAATGTACCTGGAAACTTGACATCTACGTTCCAAGATATGAGGTCAGCGCACAATTCCATCAGTGTGGGTGGGCAGGATTTTATGCATGAGTGAACAATCTTTTGCACGCTTATCTCCTTGAGGCTGATTACACTATAACTGTCATGCAGATTGAGTAGAACAGTCGGGTTATGCAGGATTGCGGGTAGTTTTGGATTTACTACCAATGGTTCAACGGTGGCTGGTGTTTCTTCCTTTAAGGGTTCGACGGAGGCAGCTATATCTTCCTCTGAGCCAGTGTTCGTTTCAACCTTTAATAGAGCATTTTCACTACCAGATTCACCGTATTCAATGGTGAGTTGTTCATCTGTCTGCGCATAGGTGTCATCTGGTTCTTGTTTTATGTTGAGGAAAGTGTTCAACAGACTACTGTCTACAAAGCCAGATAAATCAGGTAGGTTGAAAACCTCAAGTTGACTTTCACTAAAAGCAGGAAATTCTGGCGGGCTGTGTTCTAGGATTAGTGTAGTACCTTGTCCGAATTTCCGTTTTAGTTTCAGTTCTCCATAAATTCCAGGACGGAGGAACACTAATTTCAGGTCACACACATCTAGTAGCTCATCAGTGGTCATTGAGGCATGGTCTTCTATAGTAGTCCAGTATCGGTTTTGACACGCAACAAATGCATGCCGATGAAAGACTCTGCACAGGGCATACAGGAGAAGCTCATCTCCATAGTAATATTGGCTGCAAGCGAATAATGCCCAATCATTAAATGTGATACCTCGGGTTGTGAAGAATTCTGTTCCTACTTCTTTGTAAACATTGGAACCACTGTATATTCTGTCCAGCGTATCAGTTCTAACCTCGTCAGCGTCATCGTCGCTGAATTTTCCAAAGTTTCAAACAGGTGAGAGTAATTTATTTTACCGTCTTTCTTACAGTTGCTGCGATCAATGGTGAACATTTGTCCTAGTTCAGTCTTAGGAAAGTTCCTGAGGTTGACATAGTCATCCGTGTTAAGACATGGTATTAAGCTGGCGTAGCTATATGGAGATACACAACTCAGCAATTCTTCGGATAACGTCTTGGCAGCCATATTGGATGGTTTTCTTCTTGCTCTACTTTTTGGCAGGAAAAATCAGGTCAGCTCATTTGTGATGGACAGAGGGATAGTTGTTAGTAGTCAGTAACAAGAACAAGCTGGACCATAGGATTAAAGAATGATAGCCTGATTCCACCTTTAAAGCATACCAAGGTGTGATATCAACATATTCTCTTAATTTTAGTAATCACTGAATAATC
>CBDEWF010000004.1:0-4093 GCA_965243775.1 Sansalvadorimonas sp. | reverse complement strand
GCTGTCAGTAAAAAAATCTGACAGCATTTGTTCACACCTGATCAGGTTGTGACGACCGTCAATAACTCCTCTGCCTGAACCCCTGATACTCCGGTTATCTAATAAGATTGACAGTGCACCGGGGGATAGCCTTGATTTACCAATCAATATTATTAAGCAGAGGGCATGAATAATGCCCCGAATGATTGTTATTGCTGATGATTTTACCGGTGCCAGCGATACCGGCCTGCAGCTGGTAAAAAGCGGGGCGCGGGTGGTTGTAAGTCTTCATGGTGAAACCGTGGCAGCAACTCTTCCGGTTATCAATACCGATTCAAGAGCACTCATCCCGGAGCAAGCTGCCAGTGCCGTCGCAGCGGCTGTTCACCAGGCTGGTAGTGATATTACGCGTATTGTCTATAAAAAAATGGACTCGACCCTGAGAGGCAATCCGGGAGCAGAAATCGAAGCGGCAATGAATGCCCTGGGTGCCAGGCTGGCGATTGTTGCACCGGCTGTACCGCTGGCAGGAAGAACAACCATGCAGGGAATCTGTCGGGTAAACGGAGTTCCCGTTGCTGAAACCGAGTTTGGCAGTGATCCGAAAACGCCGGTTAAGCATAGCGCTGTAGCCGAAGTCCTGGCTGAGCAGACTGACTGCCGGATTGTTAATATCAATCTGGAAATAGTACGCTCCGGTCGTCTGGGTGAATCCTTACAGTTTTTACATGGCCCGGCACCCTGTATGGTTGTGGTTGATGCCCAGACCTGGGCTGATCTTAAAACCATTGGATATGCTGTTGCGGCTCTGGATGAAAAGCTGGTGCTGGCCGGAGCTGCCGGGCTGGCAGCTGCACTTCCGCCTTCTGTCTATCATACCCGTAAGCCTTTCAAACCTGTGCTGGTAATGGCAGGTTCCATGAGTGAAGTTACCCGGCACCAGCTGCAGTTCGCTGCGGATAATGGCTTACGGATTGTTGATCTTGATGTTGAAGATATTCTGCGGGATTACCAGCAGGCACTGACGGATGTGTGCCAAAAAGCTGTGCAGTATCTTAATAAAGGCGTTCATTGTGCAGTTCGAACTTCCAGCTCAGAAAAGGATCGGGAACAAGTCCGGCTGCTTTGTCGTAAGTACCGGCTTGAACAGGCTGCTTTGGGGCAGACTGTTGCAGGTTTTCTGGGAGAAGTGGCTGCCCGTATTCGAAGCATGGTTATTTTAGGCGGCGTTATATTAACCGGAGGGGATACGGCACTGGCGATGGCGTCTGCACTGGGAGCCACAGGCTATGAAATAGAGGCTGAGGTCATACCCTGTATTCCGGTCGGCTACTTTACAGGAATCAATGAAACTGACAGATCAGTATCCAGATTACCGGTTGTGACCAAGTCCGGGGGTTTTGGTCAGGAAGACGCAATCACCCGGATTCTGCTGTATTTGCAGGATATGGACAGCCGTTGATATAGAGGCTGTTCACGATCTTATTGTGGGCTGCAAATGTCGATAAACCGCCCCTGTTTTTTTAATCTCATTTGTTACGTAGTCCCACTACGCGCCTCATGAGATTAAAAAACAGGAACAATTTCTCGCCATTTTCGCTTTCCACAAAAGATCATGAACAGCCTCTTAGGGTTTATGTGTTCTGCTCAATAGCTCTCATCTGGTTTTGCAGCTCTGATACCCGGGTTCCAAGTCGCTTGATATTTTCCTCTACAGCACTGAGTGGCGGTGCATCGCCCGGTGCTTTGTCAGCGGAGGATATCGGCCTGTAACTGCTCCTGGGCTGCCAGCTGGTTAAAAGCTTCGATATGCTGTGTCTGCAGGTCTGCATAGGATTCATTCCCTGCTTGCTGCTGAAAGAAAGGGTGAGCTAATACTGCAGAGGATGTCGGGCGCCTGAGCGGGTCAGGTTCCAGCATTTTCAGCAGCAAATCCTTGGCGTCTGGCGGGAGGTGCGGGTGCCGGGATATAAATTTATGAAAACGCTGAAGGCCTTTTGGGTTAAAGGCAAACTCACCTGGTGAAGGTGACTGGACATGCGGAGCTCTTTCTCCGGTTAACAGCTCAGCCATTACCAGCCCGAGGCACCATACATCAATTTTGGTTGAGTAGGGTTCTCCTGCGATCATCTCAGGAGCAAAGTAAGCCGGGCTGCCACTGATACTGGAAGATATGACGGCATTTTCCGGGTCTTCACCATCCTGCGGTGGTGTCTGTTTGCTAAGGCCATAATCAACAATAGTGACTTTACCTTTGCCATCAATCAGAACATTGTCTGTTTTGATATCTCTGTGAGCAATATGATCAGAATGTAACTCCGTCAGCTGGGTTGCTATTTGTTTTCCGACACTGCGGGCCAGATTGGTGGGCAGGGCTAAGTAATCCCTGGCATTAACCTTCAGCCCTGTGGTTGCTTCGGCTTGTTGCCGGGCTGTTGCCACCCTTTTTTCCCAGGCCTCGTCATCTTCATCCTCATATCGCTGGGCTGGTTGCCAGCTTTTAAGCAGCCTGGACAGTGATACACCCCGGTTTTCCATCAGCGTCCGGTGTTCCTGAATCCTTTGGCCTTCATCATTTTTTGTATGTCGTAAATCGGTATGGTGAATGACAGGGGCAAAAGGAATCTGCTGCTGCAGGGATGTTTCCTTTTCAGCGATTCCCAGATGATGGGGAGTATGGATTTCCTGTGCCTTGACAACATAAGCTTTGTCCAGCTTTTTATCGGGCTCGGTTTTAGAGTGGTTAGTGGCTGTATATACCTTGCCAAAGGCACCCTTACCCAAAATCTCTCCTTGCTTGTAGTTATCGAGAGTCGGCGGGCTTTTCACCAGTCCCTGATATTCAGGAATAACATCCCTGGCCTGTTTCCCCTGTTGCATCCTGGTTCTTACCTGCCGGGATGAGACACGCCGTCCTTTGAAAAGGTGCCAGATGGCGCTTAGCATGGATTTTATCTTACGTTTTACGATCGCACGGTTTTTCCGGCTCAGACTGATTTTGTGAAATGCAGACCGTAACCTGCCGCGTTTACGGGAAGCTGAAGCCGTCTTGCGGCCAAAAGCCTGACCGGCCTGTGCGGTTTCGTCCGTATCCTGACGTGCTGCCGGAGCGGAAGGAGGAACCGGTGGTTGTGAGGTCGAGATTTTATTGCCAGGCATAGTGGTGCCGACGCTGGTGATATTCCTTACAAATATCGGCATTCGGCAATGAAGTTGAAGGTCAGGGTGACTTGAGTGACAGTCGCTGTAGCAGTGTTGAGGCAACGCCCAGATGCAGCAGCCAGCTGAACAGCAGGGTCAGACCGATACAGACCCACGACAGCCACATATAAGGCAGATATATTAAAGTCGGAACGCCCAGCACTGCGGTCATAAATATACCGTTATCACTCCAGGGCACCATTCCTGAAGTCAGAGTGCCACCAAATTCGGTATTACGGGACAGCAGCCGCCGGTCAGCCTGAATCCGGTCATAACTGCCAATCAGTAATCGCGGTGTCAGGATCAGTGATACATACATGGCACTGCCAAACAGATTGCCGAGAAACCCGGTAAGCAAAGTGGTTGATGTGAGTCCGGCTTCGCTTTGGGTCATTTTTTTCAGATAGCTGGCAATAACGGTGACCACGCCGATGCTTTCCAGCAGGCTACCAAAGCCCAGTCCGAGTACAATCACCACCAGAGAGCCAAGCATCCTCTCCATACCGCCTTTTTCCAACAGTTCGGTTACCAGCGGAAAAGCGCTGCTTTCCGGCAGCACCGGACTCCATGCCGCATGAACGGCCTGAACCGGGCTGATATGTTGCTGACAGGCGGCCCAGATAATTCCGAGGAAAGCGCCAAATGCCATCACCGGCAAGGCCGGATAACGGCGTGCAAGCAGGATCACAACTGGCAGAATGGGTATCAGAGTTGTGGGTGATAGATTGTAATAAGCGCCCAGTTCGGCGCGAATCATCTGGATTCGCTCCGGATTCAGTTCATTACTGTATTCCAGTCCGGCCAGGGTAAACATCAGCAGGGTAACCAGCATGCTGATCAGACTGATGGGAAGCATTCCCCGGATATGGCTGATAATTTCCACTCCGGACATGGTGGATGCCAGCAACACACT
>CBDEWF010000003.1:0-13501 GCA_965243775.1 Sansalvadorimonas sp. | reverse complement strand
AAAAGAGGCAGGTTTTTAGCCTGCCTCTTTTCAGCCTGCACAGAAAAACTTACTTGTTATCAAACTGGTTCATGGTGTTATCTTCACCGGCTGCTTTCAAAGCTGCATCGCCTGAAAAATACTCTTTATGGTCATCACCCATATCAGATCCTGACATATTCTGGTGCTTGACACAGGCGATACCCTGACGGATCTCCTTGCGCTGAACATTGGCAACATAGCCCAGCATACCCTGGTCACCAAAGTACTCTTTTGCGAGGTTGTCCGTAGACAGAGCAGCAGTATGATAAGTCGGCAGGGTAATCAGGTGATGGAAAATACCGGCTTCACGGGCTGCATCAGCCTGGAAGGTACGAATCTTCTCATCGGCAGCTCTGGATAGTTCGCTGTCGTCGTACTCTGCGCTCATCAGACTGGCACGATCGTAGACAGAGACATCTTTGCCTTCCTCCGTCCAGGTATCAAATACCTGCTGACGGAAGTTCAGTGTCCAGTTGAAGGAAGGACTGTTGTTATACACCAGCTTGGCATTGGGAATCACTTCACGGATGCGCTCTACCATGCCACCGATCTGACCAACGTGGGGCTTTTCGGTTTCAATCCAGAGAAGGTCGGCACCGTTTTGCAAGGAAGTGATACAGTCCAGAACTACGCGATCTTCGCCGGTCCCCTTGCGGAACTGGAACAGGTTGGACGGCAGGCGCTTGGGCTTCAGCAGTTTACCCTTGGCCTTGATCACCACATCACCGTTAGCGATGTCGGAAGCGCTGTCAATATACTCGCCGTCCAGGAAGCTGTTGTACTGGTCACCCAGGTCACCGGGTTCCTGGGTCACAGCAATCTGTTTGGTCAGGCCGGCACCCAGGGAGTCAGTGCGAGCCACTATCACACCATCATCAACCCCCAGCTCCAGGAAGGCATAACGTACGGCACGGATCTTGGCCAGGAAATCTTCATGGGGAACGGTAACTTTACCATCCTGATGGCCACACTGTTTCTCATCAGATACCTGGTTTTCAATCTGTATACAGCAGGCGCCAGCTTCGATCATCTTCTTGGCCAGCAGGTAAGTGGCTTCTTCATTACCAAAGCCAGCGTCGATATCAGCAATGATCGGTACGATATGGGTCTGGAAGTTATCAATCTTCCCTTGAACGGCTTTCTTCTCTTCAGGAGTGGCAGCTTTATCAAGCTCGCGGAACAGTCCACCCAGCTCGCGGGCATCGGCCTGCCGCAGGAAGGTGTAGAGCTCTTCGATCAGACTGGCAACAGATGTCTTTTCATGCATGGACTGATCCGGCAGTGGGCCAAACTCAGAGCGCAGGGCGGCAACCATCCAGCCTGACAGATACAGGTATTTCCGGTCTGTACTGTTGAAGTGCTTCTTGATGGAAATCATCTTCTGCTGACCGATAAATCCGTGCCAGCAGCCCAGGGACTGGGTGTACTGGGACGGATCATTATCATAGCGGGCCATGTCAGCACGCATAATGCCGGCCGTATACTTGGCAATGTCCAGACCGGTTTTGAAACGGTTCTGGGCTTTCATACGCGCTGCGTATTCTGGGTTGATGGCATCCCAGGCAGACCCTTGAGTTGCTTTCAGAGAAGCAATGTTATCGATGTCTTTCAGGTAGTTTGACATGACCGGTCCTTATTCTTTTGCCATGGAAATATCTTGAAAAGGTATTCCCGTTCATGGCTGTTTGTAGTGACCACACCCACCCTTTTAATGCTTTTAGTCGGGGTGCAGCAGCCATCTACGCCGCATTTTGCATTTTTATATAATGTTGCATGCTACGTATGATTGCCGAATCGGTCTCGGTTCGGTGGTTGCATTCTAAGTAAACGTCACCACTTGGGGCAATTGCGCTTTTTTATAATCGCTATTTATTTGCTGAATGTTTATTGCCAAATCATAAATAAGCGGCTTATTTTCCAGAGTTTCGACGGCTTATTGATCAAAACTACCTGTTTTGCAGGTCGTGGAAATTGAAGTTTAAAAACGGACAGCTTGGCAACAGGATTGTTTTCAGGCATTTTTGCGACAGACAATAATCAGACCAACCTGAAAAACAAAGCTGATGGCTGAGTAGCCGGAAGACAATATTGGGGTAACACCATGACAGAACGTACACAGTTTGGATCCCTCCAGGTAGCCACTGTTCTTTTTGACCTGGTGAACAAGGAGATCATTCCCGGTACAGGCATTGATTACCAAGAGTTCTGGTCCTCTTTCGAAAAGATTATTAATGAGCTGGCCCCGGTGAACCATGAACTGCTTGCCATTCGTGATGATCTTCAATCCCGGGTTGACCAGTGGCACAAGGTCAGCCCTGCCCATAACCCTGTTGCCTATAAGCAATTTCTGAAAGATATTGGTTACCTTGAGCCGGAAGTCCCTGAGCTCTCGATTACCACAGAAAATGTTGATCATGAAATAGCGTCAGTCGCCGGCCCCCAGCTTGTGGTGCCGGTGATGAATGCACGTTATGCCCTGAATGCTGCCAATGCCCGCTGGGGCAGCCTGTATGATGCTCTTTATGGCACTGATGTTATCAGCGAAGCTGATGGCGCAGATAAAGGCCACAGGTACAATCCTGTCCGTGGGGCCAAAGTCATTGCCTATGCTCGGGAGGTTCTGGACCAGTCGGTTCCTTTAAGAAGTGGCAGTCATGTTGACGCCGTCGCTTACACCGTGAAAGAGGGGCAGCTGGCAGTAAAGCTCAACAATGGCCTTGAGACATCTCTGGTTACACCGAAAAAGTTTGTTGGCTACACTGGCACTGAACAAAAACCAGACAGTATTCTTATAAAAAACAATGGATTGCATATTGAAATTCAGATCGATTCTACTAGTGCAGCCGGGCAGTCCGACTCTGCAGGTATAAAAGATCTTCTGATGGAAGCAGCACTGACAGCCATTATGGATTGCGAAGATTCCATTGCCGCGGTAGATGCTGAAGATAAAGTTCTGGTCTATTCCAACTGGCTGGGCCTGATGAAAGGTGACCTCAAGGAAGACGTGCAAAAGGGAGGTAAAACCATAACCCGGTCACTGAACCAGGATCGCCAGTACATCAGGCCTGATGGCAGCCCTCTGCTTCTTCCTGGCCGAAGCTTGATGTTCGTCCGTAATGTTGGTCACCTGATGACCAACGAAGCCATCCTTGATAGTGAAGGACGGGAAGTACCGGAAGGGATTATGGACGCCACGATCACTTCTCTGATCGCTCTGCATGATCTTAACAAGAAGGGGCGTAACAACAGTAATTCCCGTCAGGGCAGTGTTTACATTGTTAAACCCAAAATGCACGGTTCCCGGGAAGTGGCTTTCGCCAACACCCTGTTCTGCCGGGTTGAAGATGCTCTGGGTCTGCCGCGAAATACTCTGAAAATGGGCATTATGGATGAGGAACGCCGCACTACGGTCAATCTGAAGGCTTGTATAGCCCAGGCCAGAGAGCGGGTGGTATTTATCAATACAGGCTTCCTGGATCGTACCGGAGATGAAATTCATACCTCCATGGAAGCGGGACCGGTTATCCGTAAGGGGCCGATGAAGCAGGCGACCTGGATAAAAGCTTATGAAGACTGGAATGTTGATTGTGGACTGGCACTCGGCCTGAAGGGCAGGGCACAGATTGGCAAAGGTATGTGGCCGATTCCAGATCATATGGCCGAAATGCTGGACACCAAAATTGGCCACCCCATGGCTGGAGCCAATACCGCCTGGGTACCTTCTCCCACTGCTGCAACACTCCATGTTCTACATTATCACAAAGTCAATGTGGCCAACCGACAGGATCAGTTGTCAGAGCGTCAGCCGGCCAGCCTTGATGATATTCTCACTCTGCCACTGCTTGATGATGTTTCATCTTTATCTGCAGCTGATATTCAGAATGAACTTGACAACAACGCCCAGGGAATTCTTGGATATGTTGTGCGCTGGGTAGAGCAGGGCATCGGCTGTTCCAAGGTTCCGGATATTAATGATGTAGGCTTGATGGAAGATCGTGCCACCCTGCGGATCTCCAGTCAGCACATGGCCAACTGGTTGCACCATGGTATCTGCACTGAAGAGCAGGTGGTGGAAACTCTGAAACGGATGGCGGTAGTGGTTGACCGGCAGAATGAAGATGATCCAGACTATCGCCCCATGGCACCTGATTATAACAGCAGTGTAGGCTTTAAGGCCGCCTGTGATCTGGTTCTTAAGGGGAAAGAGCAGCCTAATGGTTATACGGAACCGGTTCTACATGCCCGCCGTCGTGAAGCCAAAGCCAGATATGGACAGTAATATGAACAACAAGTCGCGCTTATAATCCAAACTTGGAACAATACCGGAAAAGCAATCAGGGGATCATTACGTTCTCATGGCGATTTCTATTCGCTGAAACGGTTGGCTGAAAATAGGCGAATTTACGGGTGTATTATCTCTGAAGTATCGACTATGCATTTTATATACATCACATCATCTTTTACATACCGCGGATCGTTCAGCATTTCAAGCCCGCAGAATTCAGGAACACCTGAACCTCGGTTCATACACTCCTCAGGCCTCTGAAAAGAGGGGTCCAATAAATCTGGTTGGAGTGTGTGTATTATGTGCTGTCTGTCTTGGGGATTTTCATTTTGATCCACCAGCACGAGCGAAAACTTGTGCTTAAAGGGGAATTCGAGCAGCGGGTCATATTCACCCTTCATTAGCACAAAGAATACGGATAAATGAGTGTGCTCATCACCATCTCCATTCAAGTAGGCTCGTATACACATTTTGTATCCATTTTGTCCGGTATAAAAAGGAGGACTGTAGATGCTGGTAATAATCTTATCCTTGGCCGACTGTATTCTTTTTTTAACGTCAGGGATGCGCCACAGAAAACGACCATTGTGGGTTGTAGTCATTACTGCCTGTAGATTTAGATCAAGAATAGAAAGGTGTGTGGTGAGATCTTTAATTGAACTGTCTGAGTACGTCTGTTCAGCCTGGTGTCCACGTGGAAAGAGTTCGTCCGCTTTAGTCATCAACTCAAACAGAACTTTCTGATTTTCTTCGACAGGAGTATTTGGATCGAGGCAGCTTAATTCTACATACTTCTCTGTATGGGTGGTGCTAACATGTTCCAGTAACTCCCTGTCCGTCATCTCCCATTTCATACCATCATCACAATAGGGACACTTGTTGTCCTGATTTATCCGGGCATGTACAGTATTAAAGTGCCTCGGGTACATGAGTGCCCGTACGGGCTGTGAGTGATCTGGGCAGTAAGGGCAGTGGAATAGAGTATGACCTTTTATACTGCTATATCTTGCAATATGCGCAAGCATATTTTCATTTGTAGCCCTTATAGAGCAGTCTTTAACAGGACACTTGATGTCCCGTTTTGAACAAATCTCTTCATGATCTTGAACTGTGGCGCACAGTATCTTTTTTTTGCAGTATTGACACTGTTTACCAGCTTTGCGGTGTTCCAGGAATACTTTAAATCTCTCTTTATATGGTTGCCGTCTAACTGGTGTGAAGTCCCCGCAACTGCATCTGACAATATGGGGCAATGAATGGCTTATTCTGTCCTGGTATTGTACTTCCTCTCCACAATCACCACAGGTTAGTACAATCTCATCTAATTTCTTTGTTTTGTCTATGTCTTTTATGCAGTGTTTCATGACCGGGGTTTGAGAATTGCTTATATTTGATTCTTCCTCAGGATTGTTAGATTGCATCAGACTATTGCAGAATTTATCAAAGCAAAATTGAATATCCGAATTATCCGGAAATATCCGATTCAGGGCAGTCGTAATATATTCATTATTAGGTGCGTGTGCCCTTCCTATAAGATTAAGCGCATGTGTCATGCATTGTTGACAATAATTATTCCTAGCCCCTGACTGGCCCATTATCTTCATAGGGTACTGTAATATTTGATTGCACAAGAAACAGCTCAAATCGTCTGTGAATGCGTTGCAGATATAGCTCGTTTGATTGACTTCTAACTTAGCTGCTTGAACTGCAAAAGTTTGTATGCTCGTAGATAGTACGACACAAGTCAATATTATGTAGTGCTTGATTTTAGTGCTGTTAAGTAACATACCAGCTCCCTGAATACCAAGTGACTCTGGGAAAGCTCATAATAGGATATTGAGACTGGGTTGATAGACAGATTTAGACTAATATTTCTTTTTGTAAAGCCTGCCATAAGTAATGACGGCTAAGTTGCCGATAGTGGTTGTTTGGATGTTCGTACAGATTTAAGTTAGTACCATTATGTTAGTACCATTATACTAGCAGCCTGTCGGACTGGCATCCTCAAGCCACACTGAATAATTTTTGATCATATTGACCTCAGAAGCCCCGATCTGGCTTCTGAGGCCAGCCATGTCAAACAAAGGATTTTTTCCTTTGTCGCTGTAAAGCCGCACAATAGAAGCTGACTGCAAACCAATAAAGCACCAGAGCCAGCCACGCTTCATCATTAGCCTGCTTCAGACTGAACATCCGCCGCAAGTTAAACGCCAAACACACCAGATCCCACTCTTTCGAGACGGCTTCCAGCCCCCTAACCAGAAAACGCTGATACCCCATCGCATCCTTCTGGATTCCGAAGGTTGGCTCTATTGTGCATTTTCGACGGCTGTAAATGTCTCGTCCTTCTTGGGTCTGCAAACGCCAGCGCATCCATTCCAGAGCACTGGCTTCATCATCCGGTGCCGGCGGGTCAGGCTGAAAGCGCTGCAGAGGGGGCAGGTTATGCTCATCCCGCTTTATAGCGATGTAGGGGGTCAGCTCTTCTTTATCCACAGCTGAGACATTGGCTTCACTGAAATAACCAGTGTCAGCCAGAAGCCCACTGGCCTTGCCAAGAACCGGAGCCAGTATGTGTAATTGCCCAAGTGTCGGCTCAACTTCTTTTTTGTCATTCGGAGCCTGCGTCACATGACGTGTCACTATCAAACCGCTATCAACGTCCACAGACGCCTGGGCATTGTAAGCCTGCTCGAAGGCACCACCGGAGGTGGGCATGATACGGGATTCGTCGTCTGTCAGATTGACCTGATCCTTGTCTCTGGCTCCCGGCTCTGGCGGTTTGGGTTCCTTGCCCGGGTGTTTACGCTCTTGGCGTTTAGCCATTTTTTCTTCGTACTCGGCCTGCTCTTGCTGAAAGCGTTTATCTGCCCTGCGCTCAATTTCTTCTTTGGCTTTGGCAATGACTGACAACCGATCTTCCCGTCGCTGGATCTCTTCGGGGATAGACAGGCCATCCGGCAAACCGGTGTTGTCGGCTTCTTCTGCCAGTCTCATCAGATCGGCCACTTCTTTTTTCAGCTGCTCTTCGAGCTGACAGGCATACTTGTAGCTCAATGCCTTGTGCTTGCTGGCGTTAGCTTTGATCTTGGTGCCATCAAGACTGACATGGCCCAGTTTTAACCAGCCTGCTTCTTTGGCGATGAGCAGAATCTGGACGAAGATATCGCCAACCTCATCATGAAAACGCTTGCGAAAAGCGTTAATGCTGTCATGGTCAGGATGCTGGTTGGCACAAATAAACCGGAAAGCGAGGGAGTCGTAAGTGGCCTTTTCCAGCTTGCGACTGGAAAAGACACCCGTCGCATAGCCGTAAAATAATAGGGATAACATCATAGCCGGATGCCAGGCTTTGGAACCTGAACCTCGGTAAGATTTGAGCAACTTTGACAGATCCAACTGTTCAACAACATCCACGACAAAGCGAGCGAGATGGTCTTCGGGCAAATAATCCTGAACACTGGCCGGAAAAAGATCCGGGGTATCCCGATCAATGGGTTTGAATGTCCATTTATTCATGAGGCTCTGATGTCACTAAAGCTGGAGGTATTATTCTACCTTGATTTGTGGGTTAAGTCCGACAGGCTGCTAGTACCGAAAAGCGCTAATACCCATGCAGCTCTGGATATGTTTTGATCAGTCTCCAGTTTCCGCTCCACCAAGTAGTAGCAAGGATGCAAGCAAAACATACCCAGAAAATTACGTTGCCAAATCAG
Organism: Sansalvadorimonas sp.; assembly: GCA_965243775.1. Lineage (GTDB taxonomy): Bacteria > Pseudomonadota > Gammaproteobacteria > Pseudomonadales > Endozoicomonadaceae > Sansalvadorimonas. Next base: position 5,479 of record CBDEWF010000003.1, on the reverse strand, counting down.
CAACACCAAGAACTTGAAATGATCGTGTGCAGACACAAAAGTGCCTAATCCATGGTGCTGCGAGCCAAAATCATCCTGGCAGGCGCTGAAGGGAAAAGCCTTCTCAAAACATCGCAAGAGTTGAGGTGCAATCGAGAAACTGTGACTCGCTGGCGCAAACACTGGGTGGAACGTAGCGATGATCTTTCAGTTCTGGAACGTCTTAAAGAAGCACAGCGCCCGGGGGCCAAACCCAAATTTGATGCTGAGCAGATTTGCCAGATTGTTGCTATGTCCTGTGATAAGCCAGAAGAACATGGCTCCCCCTTCAGCCATTGGTCAGAAAATTCACTGGCTATGGCTGCAGCAGATAAAAGGTATCGTCCCATCAATAGTCCGGGCTGTGGCACGGGTTGAGAACACGCCACAGGAAGAGCTGGGCACCAAACGTAAGTCAGGGATTCTGAAAAATCTCAAGACCCGTGCTGCTTACCTGAGTAACCCTTCCCACAAGATTGTGTTCCACTATACGCCGAAGCATGCGTCTTGGTTGAATCAGATTGAAATCTGGTTTTCCATTCTGGTGAGAAGGTTCCTGAAAAGAAACAGTTTTACTTCCAAGGAGGATCTCAAGGCCCGTCTCTATGGTTTTATCGAGTTCTTCAATGAGAGGATGGCCAAGCCATTCAAATGGACTTTTAAGGGCCGTCCTCTGCAGATGTAGAAATGTATGGGTATTAGGGCTTGGCTGCACTAGGGAAGATCGTCAAACCTGGATGAAATTATATAGCGGGAAACATGCTGTACATAGCTGTCCAGATTGACAAAAATTTTGCCCTGGCACTTTTTTGTCCAGCGATGGCAAAACGAGTAATCTTCAGAAAGATAGCTATCCCTGCTGACGATCTTATTGAATGGCATCAGAAATCTGTTTAACCCGGGTGCAAGGGCACTTTTCCTGAAGTCATCAGGCTTCAGGTTGCCCACAATTTCAGGGCAGAGGGTAACCATTTTATTGATACAGTTTCTGGATATTAACAATATACCGGTACCACAGTGACTAACCTCGGCAAACCCGTCCTGTTCAGACTTGATACTTGAACGATCACTGACAAACCTGGCAGCACTGGCCAGCGCCTGTTCGAAGGGTAGATTGCTTTTGCTATGAAGAGTGGCTAAGTTCAGGGATCGTCTCGGAGCGGCAACACCAACAACATCTTCGCCCAAATTAATCATTCGGTTTATCATGGAGGTGTTGAACCCTAAGTCATTATCAATAAATAAAAGGTGCGAGCTGTCGGCTCTGGCAAAATAAAAATTGGTAATCAGCAGGTTCCTGGCCAGTTCAATATCACAGACATCCAGCGTTGAATAGGTAAATTCAATACCACTTGTTTTCCATGCGAGCATAAGATTCATCAAGCTGAAAGCTGTTACGGAATCAAATTTTGAGCCGTAACATGGCAAAGCTATATCAATTTTTACTCCTTTTTTTGTGACGTCAACATGATCGGATTGCGATGGACTGGTCATTATGCAGCGTTTTCTATTTAGAATTTTCACTAAGTATAGGTATGACTGTAGCTCTTGCTCCTTACCCTTGTTCTTACTTTGCCAAGTAAAGCTGTTGTCTCTATGTTGATTATTAACACTAAGTTGGTTATTCACATCAGGCTGATGGATCTATCTATGGGCAGGGAAAACAGAAGTAAGGACATTCAGAGCCGAGAGCCGTTAAAAATAAATATCTCTACTCCCTGTTATGGATCAACATACAGCGCCGCCTACCTGATGAGCATCATCGCTCTCCTGACGACCTGGAAAGAGAGCCAGACCGGATTCACCTTCACTCAGGCTGATACTGCTGATATTGAGTTGTCCAGAAATATTCTGATATCCAACTTCTACTTCAATGAGAAAGACTGTACCCACATTCTCTTTATTGACAGTGATATGGGTTTTGACAGCTCGCTGGTCCACAGAATGATTCAGCAAAATAAGGACGTTGTGGGTGTCATCTCACCCAAACGACAGCTTGATCTAAGAAGGCTCCATGCTGAAAGCAGTGTTCCTTTCGAAACAGCTCTGGCCAAGTCTGCTGATTTTATCGGTGATATTCTCCCGCAACATGCCAATACCGGTTTTGTTGAAGTCAGCACCTGTGGAGGAGGGATTTTATTGGTTTCCCGACAGTGCATTGAAAAAATGATTAAGGGTTGTCCAGATATTGTTGAAACCAAACGTCACAGGAACAACCCAATCACACGTGAATTCAAAGAGTTTCTTACTCCTTTCAATAAAATTTCAACAGAGACCCACAGATTGTCTGAAGATATCTCTTTCTGCTATCGCTGGACAGAAAAGTGTCAGGGAAAAATATTTGCCAATATCGATAGTTATATCCGTCATGTTGGAACCCAGACGGTAAACTCAAGGTTCCTGGACTTATACCTTCATGAAGCTCTTGCAAATTCGAGCAGTGAACCTCAACAGTCCTGAGCGAGAACTACCTTTGTCATCATCTTGAAATGATGTCAAAGGCAGCTTCAGGATAGAAAACAGAGGCTTCACATCCTCCGGTTGATGCGAACCCAGACTCCTGACAAGCTTTAGACTTTCCTGGCCTGCTGTTCTGCGTTGCCAACATAGCTGGCCGGAGTCATGGCCTTAAGTGAGATCTTGGCATGTTCAGGAATTTCAAGCTGCTCTACAAAAGCCAGCATGGCATCACGGGTAATGACCTTGCCACGGGTAAAGGCTTTCAGTTTCTCATAGGGCTCTTCAATTCCGTAACGGCGCATAACAGTCTGAACGGGTTCTGCCAGTACTTCCCAGGCATTATCCAGATCGGCACTCAGGCGCTCAGGGTTGGTTTCCAGTTTACTGATACCTTTGAGGGTGGATTCATAGGCAATCAGGCTGTAAGCCATTCCCACCCCCATATTCCGCAACACGGTGGAGTCAGTCAGGTCGCGCTGCCAGCGGGAAACGGGCAATTTATTGGCCAGATGTTCCATCACCGCATTGGCGATACCCAGGTTGCCCTCGGAGTTTTCGAAGTCAATAGGGTTCACCTTATGGGGCATTGTGGATGAACCTACTTCACCGGCAACAGTGCGCTGTTTAAAGTAGCCGAGAGAGATATAACCCCAGATATCTCGATCGAAATCAATCAGGATAGTGTTAAAACGGCGTACAACATCGAACAGCTCGGCAATATAGTCGTGGGGTTCTATCTGGATTGTGTAGGGGTTGAAGGACAGGCCCTGGGATTCAATAAATTCCCGGGCATTGGCTTCCCAGTCAATCTCGGGGTAGGTTGCCAGGTGAGCATTGTAATTTCCTACAGCACCGTTGATCTTGCCTAACAGAGGCACTTCACTCAGTTGGTCAAGCTGGCGCTGCAGGCGATACGCTACATTGGCCATCTCTTTACCGAGGGTTGTAGGGGAGGCCGTTTGGCCATGGGTACGGCTTAGCATGGGTTGGGCCGCATGTTGATGGGCCAGGTTGCGAATGGCGTCCGTCACTTGTGTCATCATGGTTTTGATGACTTCACGACCTTCATGCAGCATCAACCCATGGGCGAGGTTATTGATATCTTCTGAAGTACAGGCAAAGTGGACAAACTCCATGGCTCCTGCCAGCTCCGGCAAGGCTTTCATTTTGCTCTTCAGAAAATATTCAACTGCCTTGACATCGTGGTTAGTGGTTCGCTCAATGGTTTTGACGTCTTCAGCATCTGCGACAGAAAAGTTCTCAACGATCTTGTTGAGCAGATTATTGGCTTCCTTGCTGAAAGAGGGGAGTTCCGCTATTTCACTATGCTGGCTAAGGCGCTGCAGCCAGCGCACCTCCACCTTAACACGGGCACGGATTAATCCAAATTCACTGAAAACAGTTCTCAGTACACTGGTTTTTCCGCCATAACGGCCGTCGACGGGGAGATCGCAGTCAGCGATGACAGTTCCATTGGTTGACCCTTGTCAGTGCTTTAAGATTTTCGAGCGGGCGCATCCTACAGCAAAAGGCTGAAAATGTCTGCCCGCCGATTTTGTTATACGTAACCTTTCAGCAGACGGGAGACCTCGTTCAGCATCGGTTTTCTCCTGTGGGAGAACACCAGATGCCAGCGACGCCCGCCCACCTGGCGCCAAAGTATGGCTGAGCGTATTCCTGCCAGCAGGGTTGCACGGATCTTATTGGCACAACCGGTATTCTGCAGGTGGCGAAGATCTCCGGTTACCTGTACCCGGGTGCGAAAGGTGCTGATGGTGTCAAGATAAATATCTGCAAGGCTGGCAAAAATATTGTCATGCAGAATTTCGAAATGACTCAGCTGTCCCCGGGTTTTCTCAATTCGCTCACCTATCGTCACCATCATGTCAGGTTTGCTGCGCAGCTTGCGCTCAAGATGAATCAGGGTAAGAGCATAACGGACTGTATCCGAGCGTACTGCCTCTGGTTTACGTTCCAGAACATCCCGGAGCATTCTTAATCCGGTACTGACGTTAACTGAGCCTGTATAGACTTCCTGTACATCCTTGGGGTTGGTGATAAAAATACTATTTATACTGGTTTCCAGAACATCCATCGGTGCCTGGGATGTCTTGGCAATTTTCTCAACAAGGCTGGCAGCCTGAAACAGGCCAGCCAGTGCAAGTATCCGGTCGGAATCGGTATGCGTCACAGCGTCGATAGTCCTGATTGTAATGGCTGTCAGAGAGCGTCCTTACTATGAGCATGACGCTGCTCGATAATGCCGCCACCCAGACAAATGTCCCCGTTATAGAACACAACTGACTGGCCTGGTGTTACAGCTCGCTGAGGTTCTTCGAATACCACAAGGTAACGGCCATCCCGGCCCCGGGTCAGGGTACAGACCTGGTCGCCCTGGCGATAACGAACTTTGGCTGTCAGCCTGGCCGGCAGTTCAGGCTCCCCATTAATCCAGTAGATAGTATCAGCTGTCAGGGCTTCGGAGAACAGCCGCGGGTTGGCATTGCCCTGACCAACAATCAACATGTTGCGCTCCAGGTCTTTTTCCAGAACATACCAGGGAGCTTCTGACGCATTTTTCAAGCCTCCGATGCCCAGGCCCTGCCGCTGGCCGATAGTGTGATACATCAGGCCATGGTGTTCACCAATAACTTCACCTTCCTCTGTTTCAATCAAGCCGGGCTTCGCCGGAATATACTGCTTCAGGAAATCACGGAAGCGGCGCTCGCCGATAAAACAGATGCCGGTGCTGTCTTTCTTGTTGTAGGTAACCAGACCATGCTTTTCGGCTAAAGCACGAACTTCGCTCTTTTCCAGCTCACCAACCGGGAACAGAGTCTTCGCCAGCTGGGTTTCACCGACGGCATGGAGGAAGTAACTCTGATCTTTATTGTTATCCAGCCCCTTGCGCATCAAGGTTTGTCCAGTGGTATCGTCCCGGCGCACATAGTGGCCTGTTGCGATCATGTCGGCTCCCATTTCCATGGCATAGTCTAGAAAC
>CBDEWF010000002.1:0-270690 GCA_965243775.1 Sansalvadorimonas sp. | reverse complement strand
GGGTTTCCCTGGAGCTGATTTCCGGAAGATCGTCATGGTACTTGGCCAGGGTCATGGTCAGGGTTCCAACCAGCCCGGCCGGGAGCAGGTAGTTAATCAGCGTCATGATGTGGGCGTAAACTGACCAGGTATCATCAGGAATGGAATAGACCTGCAGAATATCGTACTCGGGGTCGTGGAAATTAATGATTCTGTTATGGGTCAGGTTGAATGCAATATAAATCAGGGCTGATGTTGCCGCTAAAGCCACTTTCTCGGGTAGTTCACCACGGGTGGACAGCTCATTCAACTCCTGTTCAATACGTTCAATCTGGTCAAGGACGAGCAGGGTATCCTGAACGCTATCGGCATCCTGTTCAACTATATCTGGATCTGAGTCTGGATCTGGTTCCGGCTGACCATGTGCCCGGTTGCCCAGAGAAAAAGCTGTTACCAAAATAAAGGAGCACAACACCGGTACCAGTCTTAACATACCCCACCTCCGAATGGTCAAAGGCAGCAGAGTATAGTCATGGCTGGAATAGCTTGCCCCTGACACTGGTGCGATATTGACCGGGAGTTGTATCCATTTGTTTCCGGAATACCCGGTTAAAGTAACCGGGGTCCTGGAACCCGCATCTCTGGGCGATATCCGAGACTTCCAAGTTGGAGTTGGCCAGTAGATCCCGGGCACTCTCTATACGCAGACGCAGCAGCCAGTTCACCGGGGTCATGCCTGTTGCTTCCCGGAAGCGCCTGTTCAGGGTGCGCTGGCTCATGGAAAACTGCTCAGCCACATCTGCCATAGACAGTGGCAGCTGCTGGTTGTCATGGAGCCACTGCTGAACCAGGACAATGGTTTCATCGGGGTGGGGAGCACTGGATTCAAAAGAGTAATAGAGCTCACTGTAACGGCGGCGAATCTCCGGGGAAAACTGTTGTTCTACCCGTCTGGCGACAGTGCTGCTAATGATATCTTCGATCAGGTGAATGGTGAGATCGGCAATAGAGTTGACACTGCCAGCGCAGTAAATATAACCAGCCTGGGTAATCAGATGGTGACGCTTGATCAGCAATTCAGGATACTCCTGCTGAAGCCTGTCCAGGTAATACCAGTGGGTTGTGGCAGGGCGTCCCTGCAGCAGGCCGGCAGCTGCTAACAAAAACACACCCGTACCCGTAGCACAGATCCGTGCGCCACCTTGGTGCTGGCGAGCGAGCCAGTTGCAGAGATCCGGCCAGCGTCTGGCAAGGGAGGAAGGATTACGCCAGAAGGATGGGATAAAGATAACGTCAGCCTGGGGCTGGCTGCGAAATCCCTGATCTGGCAGCAGGGTCAACCCGCCAGTGGTTTTTATGGATTTACGGGTATCCCCGACGATAGTGATCTCCGGCCCGGATTCCCGGTTTCTGGCCGCCCGCTGCATCTGGCGGGCGGCATTCATCATTTCCAGGGGCAGAGTCAGGCTGGTGGCAATCATGCCATCCAGAGCCAGAAGCAGAACTCTCATTTCGACTGCGCTTTTAATAGAAGTCATAACTAGCTACATGATTTCCATGAATCCGACCTGTGCCAGGTGGTAACTTGCTGTTTCCCGCGCCCATGGGCAGTACCCGGAGGGCATAATAATCCCTGCCCAACGGCGCTAGTCGGCCATCCATGGCCTTTGGAAACATCAAGCCACCACCCGAAAAAATGAATGGAATGATGTACTGGTGATAAACAGGTAAAGTGGAATTAAATGATAAATGGCTAAATAGTCTATTTACATGGCTGTATTATGCAATCGGTTATTGGCCAATAGGAATAAACTTTTGTAGTAATTCTGAAATAATTTTTGGTCGAGGTTTTTTTGTATGTCCCGACTCCCGCTTATTGTCGCCCAGGGTGGTATCGGTCCGGCAGGACGAACGTCCGGCTTTCATGCCTATAAACGCATGGTTCTGGATTCTCTGGACAGTCGGGAGTCGATGCAGACCTTGACCAGTCTGTCCCGCCTGACTGGAATTTCTGCTGATGAGCGCCAGGCTCTGCTGGATGCGACCCTGATCCGAAAACTGGATGGCTCACTGTTTGATGCCGATGCCGTTCTTCGTCACAAGGCCATGAGTCTGAAAGGTGCCAGCACCATGCTGCTGTCCCGGCGCCAGCTGCCTGATCCTCTTCCGGCCGGATGGCAGGTTGCTGATACAGAAGACAAGGCGTTGGTGCAGGTTTCTGTTCCTGCCGACCAGACCATGCTGATACCTGAGACATTTGCTCTGCCTGTCCATGCTGCCGGCCAGTTGCCCACTGGTTTTCATCCGGAAAAACTGTACCCCTCCCGCAACCATCCCCGGGGGCTGGCCATGACTGTTTATGGTGCTTCCGATGCTATCAGCTCCATGGGTATAGACTGGAATGCACTGGATCGCTATGTGCGCCCTGAACAGGTATCGGTCTATGCCGGAAGCAGCATGAGCCAGCTGGATCAGAACGGTAACGGTGGTATGTTGCAGGCCCGCCTGAAAGGCAAGCGGGTCACCTCGAAGCAGCTGCCCCTGGGCTTTTCCGAAATGCCTGCCGATTTTATCAATGCCTATGTTCTGGGCAGTCTGGGCACAACCGGAACCAGCATGGGGGCCTGTGCCACCTTCCTGTATAATCTGCGTCATGCCATGGAAGATATCCAGAGTGGTCGTACCCGCGTGGCTCTGGTTGGTAACAGTGAAGCGCCAATCACTCCGGAAGTGATTGAGGGCTACGCCACCATGGGAGCCCTGGCCTCTGATAAGGCCTTGCGACTGCTGGATGCCCTGTCAGAATCACAGGAACCGGATTACCGCCGTGCCTGTCGTCCCTTCTCTGATAACTGTGGCTTTACCCTGGCAGAGTCCGCCCAGTTCTTCGTGCTGATGGATGATGAGCTGGCTCTGGCTACAGGCGCTGAAATTCTTGGTGGGGTCGCTGGTGTCTTTGTGAATGCCGATGGACCCAAGAAATCCATTTCCAGCCCCGGTGCCGGCAACTACCTGACTGTGGCCCGTGCCGCCGCCCTGGCCCGAAATATTCTGGGAGAAGAGTCCCTGAAGCAGCGGTCTTTTGTCCAGGCCCACGGTACGGGTACTCCCCAGAACCGGGTAACAGAATCTGCCATTTTGGATGATGTTGCTTCTGCTTTCGACATAAACAACTGGGCTGTTTCTGCGGTTAAAAGTTATGTAGGTCACTCTCTGGCAACAGCTGCAGCGGACCAGCTGGTTTCTACCCTGGGGGTATGGCAGCATGGTTTGGTTCCAGCCATTGCCGGCATCGATTCCATTTCTGCTGATGTCCACAATAAGCGCCTGGATCTGCTGACTGAGCACCGTGATGTTGGTGTAGAAGGCACTGATCTGGCCCTGCTGAATGCCAAGGGCTTTGGTGGCAATAATGCAACCGCAACTGTTTTGGCTCCCCATAAAGTGAAGGAGATGCTGGCGCGTCGTTATGGTCAGGATACCATGACCGAATGGGCCCGTTGTTATGAACAGGTTTGTGAACAGCAGGAACAAGCTGAAAACCGTAAGCTGGCTGGTGAAGATACACCGACCTATCGCTTTGGTGAAGGTGTTATTGATCCTGCGGATATTCAGGTTACCAGCGAGCAGGTGACTCTGGAAGGACGTGTTGTTCCCCTGCCCAGGGAAAATCCATTCACCGATTACTGCTGACAGACAAGAGTAATAAGAGCCTGTTCATAATCTTAACGCAGGCTGCAAATGCCGAATAAAAGCTCCTGATTCTCTGGTTTTGCTCATTACATAGCACCACTATGCGCCTCACAAAACCAGAGAATCAGAAACTTTTTTCGTCATTTTCGCTATCTGCGAAAGGGTAGTGGGTCAGATGTGTGTTTGGGCATAAATATCCACTCCGAATTCTACTTTATTGATCAATAACCCAATGACAGTATCGTGCATTGTCTCAAGCTTGGAAAAGCAGATAGTTTTTCGGGCCAAACGTTTTATCCAGGTTCTGAAATTCAGGTTTTTACGCTCAATTTTTTGGGTATTTCTTTTGCCAATTTCATGCTTATCTTCATCCAGATGTCTCTCATAGGCACCCCAGTCATCTGTATAAAAGCGTTGTATACCAAAGGGCTCAAGAAGAGCTTTCAGCTTCTTAAACACCTTATCTCTTCTCTTGCCAAAAACGTAAGCAAGAACCGTGTTGGTCGCATGGTCTATTGCGTACCAAAGCCAGCGCTGGTTAGATTTTTTATCGACAAATGACCACTGCTCATCAAGCTCAGCGGCTTCACAGGCAGGCTCCAGTCGAACCTTGTTGTCTGCACTCAGTCCCAAGGCACGGATATTGGGGTTGACCTGCACGAGGTGACTTTCTTTGCGTCGTATAATATTGATAGTTGTCGTTTTACTGATCTGGAGAACCCGGCTGGTATCCCGAATGCCACTACCGTTAATAGCCATATCGACAACCTGCTTATGAACGCCAGGAGCACACGCTTTGTACCGATACTCCAGCATAAAGCTTTTGGTGATGCAGTCTGGATTTTGGCAGAGATAACGTTGCACGCCACGGCGGCTGAAGCCGTATTTTCCAATGTTTGTACTGCTGCAGCTCGCGCAGCTGACTTCTGTGAGACATACCATACTTTACATAATTGGTATGCGTATTCAATTTGCTATCCGTGTTGTCCCTTAAACACACATCTGACCCACTACCAGAGGTTTTTACCCAGTTGCCTTCCGTGAAATCCGTTGAAGATATTGAGCAGTTGCTTCCCTGGAATGTTCAGAGCATAGAAATCAACCGGGTTTAAAATGGCCCCTGACTGTTCTGCTAACCTTTAAGGCCGGTTTGGTTCAGGGAAGCTGACTTGTTTTCTGGATTGTTAAAGCCAACATACTTTTGCCTTGTCCTGGTCATTGCCACAGTTCAACCTGCCAGTTCAGGTACAAATAAGCAGGAGAGCTGCACTCTCGTTTTACCCGCAGGCGAAGGGGAGACAGAGATTCTCTCAACAGGAGCCATACGCACTCACGCCCCAGCGGCCCACCCACTGGATGATACTTACTGTGTGCCTGTTTCAGGTGAAGGTTTCGAATGTCGGGGCATTGAAAGTGCGTCCCGAATAAGGGTGCCACACCTGGATGATGACGCCCTCAAATTGAGTGCTCCAGGATCAGCTTGCACAGCAACGTCCCGTTCAGGCACCCCGCCACCTGAAACAGATGAGGTGATCATTGAAAAAGAATCATGGGGTCCACTTAGGATGTCTCTCAATCCTGAGCTACTGGCCTGGGAAATTCATTGCCAGAGGGTGGTTAAAAAAGAACCCTCTGTTACCACTTCCGTTGAAAGTTATCCAGGTTACGACAGTCCTCTCACTCTGGAAGTGGAAATAGTGACGCAAAGTGAACAAGCTGCAGTATTCAGGAAGAAGCGCAACACCACCTGTGGCTGCGACCTGTCCTTTGATTCGGCCAGCCTGCTTGAATCCCACCGCCGGGGCAGCACGGATGCGCGCTGCAAGGGCAAGCGCAACACCACCTGTGGCTGCGGCCTGTCCTTTGATTCGGTGAATCTTCTTACCTTCCACCGCCGGGGCAGCACGGATGCGCGCTGCAAGGGCAAGCGCAACACCACCTGTGGCTGCGGCCTGTCCTTTGATTCGGCGAGGCTTCTTGAATCCCACCGCCAGGGCAGCACGGATGCGCGCTGCAAGGGCAAGCTGAACACCACCTGTGGCTGCGGCCTGTCCTTTGATTCGGTGAGGCTTCTTACCTCCCACCGCCAGGGCAGCACGGATGCGCGCTGCAAGGGCAAGCTGAACACCACCTGCGGCTGCGGCCTGTCCTTTGATTCGGCGAGCCTTCTTACCTCCCACCGCCAGGGCAGCACGGATGCGCGCTGCAAGGGTAAGCGCAACACCACCTGTGGCTGTGGCCTGTCCTTTGATTCGGCGAGCCTTCTTAACTCCCACCGCCGGGGCAGCACGGATGAGCGTTGCAAGGGCAAGCTGAATACCACCTGTGGCTGCGGCCTGTCCTTTGATTCGGTGAGCCTTCTTAACTCCCACCGCCAGGGCAGCACGGATGCGCGTTGCACGGGCAAGCGCAACACCACCTGTGGCTGCGGCCTGTCCTTTGATTCGGTAAGCCTTCTTAACTCCCACCGCCAGGGCAGCACGGATGCGTGCTGCAAGGGCAAGCGCAACACCACCTGTGGCTGCGGCCTGTCCTTTGATTCGGTAAGCCTTCTTAACTCCCACCGCCAGGGCAGCACAGATGCGCGCTGCAAGGGCAAGCGGAACACCACCTGTGGCTGCGGCCTGTCCTTTGATTCGGTGAGCCTTCTTAACTCCCACCGCCAGGGCAGCACAGATGCGCGCTGCAAGGGCAAGCGGAACACCACCTGTGGCTGCGGCCTGTCCTTTGATTCGGCGAGGCTTCTTGAATCCCACCGCCAGGGCAGCACAGATGCGCGCTGCAAGGGCAAGCTGAACACCACCTGTGGCTGCGGCCTGTCCTTTGATTCGGCGAGCCTTCTTGAATCCCACCGCCGGGGCAGCACAGATGCGCGCTGCAAGGGCAAGGGCAATCGCAACACCACCTGTGGCTGCGGCCTGTCCTTTGATTCGGCGAGCCTTCTTGAATCCCACCGCCGGGGCAGCACAGATGCGCGTTGCAATGTCAAGGTCAAGGGCAAGGGCAAGGGCAATCGCAACACCACCTGTGGCTGCGGCCTGTCCTTTGATTCTGCGAGGCTTCTTGAATCCCACCGCCGGGGCAGCACAGATGCGCGTTGCAAGGTCAAGGGCAAGGGCAAGGGCAATCGCAACACCACCTGTGGCTGCGGCCTGTCCTTTGATTCGGTGAACCTTCTTAACTCCCACCGCCAGGGCAGCACGGATGCGCGCTGCAAGGGTAAGCTGAACACTACCTGTGGCTGCGGCCTGTCCTTTGATTCGGCCAGCCTTCTTACCTCTCACCGCCAGGGCAGCACGGATGCGCGCTGCAAGGGCAAGCGCAACACCACCTGTGGCTGCGGCCTGTCCTTTGATTCGGTGAACCTTCTTGAATCCCACCGCCGGGGCAGCACGGATGCGCGTTGCAAGGGCAAGCGCAACACCACCTGTGACTGCGGCCTGTCCTTTGATTCGGCCAGCCTTCTTGAATCCCACCGTCGGGGCAGCACGGATGCGCGTTGCAAGGGCAAGCGCAACACCACCTGTGGCTGCGGCCTGTCCTTTGATTCGGCGAGGCTTCTTGAATCCCACCGCCGGGGCAGCACGGATGCGCGCTGCAAGGGCAAGCGGAACAAAAGAGGGGGGGGGACATAAAAGACTGTATCTATTCCTATAAAAAGGTGATCACAATTTCTCTTTTCAGCTATAACAAATATTAATATACGAAGAGTGTCGAATATTTTTGTGGATATAAGTACCCGACCAACCGTTTTCATATATTGACCGCATAAGCAGCGTACGATAGTGCCATTTACCAGAGTGCTATATTTTCACCATTCCGCTGTTTTGAGCCTGCCACCAGACATTAAAAAAAGCTCAGGAGGCTGAACGGGAAGGCTTGCTAAACCTTTTCTATTTCGACGAGTCTGGTTTTGTCCAACAGCCTTGTATTCCTTATGCGTGGCAAGAGAAGGGCGAGCAGTTAAGGGTGCCCGCCGCCAGTAGTCAGCGTATAAACGTTATGGGCTTTATGAATCGTGATAACGACTTATTTTACTACCCTGTCAACGGCTCTGTGACCGGGGATGAGGTCATTCGTGTATTTGAAGACTTTGCCGAGCAGGTGCAAGACCCGAAGTACAGTGCTGGAGACGGGTATACGCTGGTTGTCGTTGACAATGCCAGCATTCATACCTGCAAGAAGTTCCGGGCAAAGCTGGATGACTGGATGCTCGAAAAGAAGCTGATCGTCTGCTACTTGCCGACCTATTCACCAGAATTGAATCTGATTGAGATTCTGTGGAATAAGGTCAAGTACGAATGGCTGAATATCATGAAGGTGATGAGCTTTGATGAATTCGAAAAAGAACTAAAAAGGGTATTCGATCAGTTCGGTAAGGAATATATGATTTCATTTGTCTGAGTACTTATCTAAAAAAACATTTGGGCATTTGGTCGAGAATCAAACTATAGATTTTACAACGAAAAAGGCTGACAAAATTATCTGCAGTCTGGTTAGCAAACTCTACCGAAATAAAGTGCCTCTTCCCGTTCAAATTGGAGGTATGCCCTGCATCCATAAAAAGTGGCGGAAGGAAACTATCTTTCAGCTTTTACGGTATTCTGGTTTTCACATTAAATTGCCAAGGCTCCAAAGACCTCAAAATATTCACATAAGTCTTGAACTGGCTGCACAAACAGATAAAAACAGTTATTATCAAGCATGGCATGAACAATGCCGGCGATATAATTTTAATCTCTGAGGGTCTAATTCCCCGCAGCTTGCTGCGCTTCCACGACGAAGTCGTGGTAAAAGATAAGACCCAAGAACAATACCCCGCTTTCGCGTAGCGAAAGTTCGAGCGAAGCGAGAAGGGCTTGCCCCGGGGTTATTTATACCAAAATGGTTTACACCAAAAAAAGAGAGGGAACGCCTTTACCCAGACCGCAGCAAGAATGGTCTCAGGTTCGTGAAGATTCGAAAAATCCGAAAGCTTTCTGGTTTGCGACTGATGCGATTGGTTCTGGATTGCAACAAGAAATGCTGACGTATGTCACCAGGAGCACGCTGGTCAAGGCCTTGTTAATGATTTCTACAGAAAAGAAAACAGGGCGCAAGCTTTGTGATCAAATTTTTGGTATTTTGGCAAACTGTTACAAGCATCCCCAAAGTATGTGCAATGAAATGAAGAAGTACGGCATTCCTCCGCTTGGCAGTTGGAACAAATGGACTTCGGCTTTCGTACTTACATTGAGAAAAAACTCAGATTTGAGAGTGAATTAGCAAGCATCCTGGCCATTTTCCCGTGTATGAGTTTCCAGGATGGAAAGTTATAGGCACCGGTGTGTCTTACTCCATCCGTTTGACTAACTGCTTTGTCATGGTCTTTCTGAGCCCTTACTGAAATATTTCGTCTATCGAAATTCAGCTCAGTGAGGAAATAAATTATGCAATCAAGTACAGCAGCCACTTCTGCGGCGAAAAGCCTGCTGTCAACTTCACCAGAAAATTTGTCATCAGTGCAGACTGGTCAGCCATCAACAGAAGACAATTTTTTTGCTCAAATGTTTGCAACCAATCAAGAAGACGCAATGCTAAGAGCCATGAGTCCTCCTAGTTCCGATCTAGCTCCCTTCTATTGTATCGAATCAAATTTTTATCAATTCATATTGGCGTTTGCACAAATATCAAATGAGACTGGTATTATTCCAGGTATGCTGCGTGACTTGAGACGTTGCTTTATTGCCAAAGTTGTAGAGTGGACAAGCCAACCCATTGACAGGAGTCATACCAATGACATCTTGAAGTCTATGAGCCAGTGGCCAAGAGGAGCTACATGGTTTGAAGTTTTAATGCGCCTTCATTTTGCCGGTTACTCTGTTCACGGCTGTTGTGATGAGTTCCTTGGGTTAAAAAATATTGATAATGATCCGCTTTATTTGTCAGATATTTACTCTTACGTACTAGATCAGTTAAAAACGTGTAACGGTGCCGAAAATTTGCAGGATTTTCAAAAGTGGGTCAGCAGCATTGTGGTGCTGGATATCCAAAGTGGCTTTCTTTGCCAAAAATTCATTGACGAGCTTTCCCAACTAGGCCATCTAGATAAGAGCATGAGAGCCGGATTATCGGATCAGGCCCCCTGTGACGACGAGAGTTTCCGTCAGCCTTTCGACCCTACTAGACAAGAGTGCCCATGCGCTGAGACTCTTAGGATATATGATGCCAGATACACCCGTACAAAATTTCAAATACTGGAAAGTATTTTAGAGAATGCGCCGAAGGAGTGGAGCAGACAAGTTGTTTCTAACTGGATGAGTTCTCCAGATTATACTTCTGTGCGAAAGACTCTGTTTGCCCAGAATACCTACCCGTTAAATATGACCCATCACCATACTCATCTCTGGAATCTTCCTCTCTCTATTATGTCCAGGGCACAACCTGATACCGTAAGTGATTTGGCCAGGCAGCTTCAACAAAGCTCCGCAGAGAGTGTTAAGGTATATTCTGAAGTAAACAAGCAATGGAAAGCTACAGGGAGCTTTGGGCGAACTGTTGTTTTACTACCCTCTGCAGATACGAACAACTACCTTAAAATTCAGGCAGCAAAAGAAGATCACGATGATTTTTTGAAAACAACAACTCGAATTAAATGCTTTAATCCGAAGCATCAATATGAAGGAAAAAGCTTATCCAGTGATATCGTCCAGATACATCGGGTGTATCAAATAGATAATGTTGAAAAACAGTTAATGGCAATGAACCTGCCAGAAGAAAACAGGAAGAGTGTGTTGGACTTAACAGGTAGAGGCTCCCGATTGGCTGCTGAGTTTTCAACATCCTCCAACGCAAAATATGAAAATTATGTCTATAACCTCCCATCCAATGCTGAAAAACTGAAAGCAATTCTGCGTTATTTACAGGACTATGGGATACTGTGGGCTCAATATGTAAACGGGCCACCGTGCATCAATGCTTTCCATGATGGCGCTCAGAACAGGTCTCATATGACCTTTCCCTCCTTGCAAAGTCCTATAAAAACCTGTGAAGGAGCATTAGAGCGATGGAACGGTTATGCAACTGATTTTCCCAATATCGGCGCTACTGGCATGCGTGATCTATGGGATGCCAGGCCAGCTGATGAGCATAACTTTTTTTATATCAACAGAGGCGACGAAAAAAAAGATGGTGATGTTGCCACCCAAAAATACCGGGTATTGGAGCTGGCTCATGCCTGTCAAGGTGCCATTCTGATTTATGCACGGTGTTTTCAAAAAGATTTTCAGGTCAGCTGTCCATTCAGTGTAAAGCAGGTGAAAAACGATCTTGAACAAATGCTGATTACACTTTTCAGTCATGCATTTTCTTTAACTCCTTCCTGCTTATGTCAACTTATGAAGGAGGATGGCCTTATAGACCAATGCGCTCGGGAAGTTTGCTACTGGTTGGCACACCATCAGAACAAAGGGTTTTATGTACAGGACTTACGTAGCGGGACAATCAACCGAGATGCATACCCCCACTTACCTGCAAGTATGAAGGGAGCCATTCTCAGCCATGGTGACAGTAAATTTCTTACCGATTACGGCTTTCATAGCTCCAAAAGTGAAAACCCCGACGAGTGCCAGCTGGGAGCAGGCTCTGGGCGGACATTTTTAACAGCTCTTAATGCCATGCTGGCAAAGTTAATCACAGCAGGAATAAGTGTGTCCGCTGTGCATAGACAGAACAAACTGGAAACATAGCTCCAAGGATGTGAATTACTTTGTAATCTCCATCTCCTGGCAAGGAGCCTCTATTCGGTTGCTTGAAAAGTCGAGGGTTCGACATGGAGTCTACCCATATGACGAACATCGTATGAACAAACTCATGGGGCTTCTTGCCATCGCATTTGCATGGTGCCTGCTGGTTGGGCACTGGGTGAGGCTGATCAATTACCACTGAATAAACATTACAGGCCCAGGCGAGCACTCAAAAACCTGTGTGCGAAAGATGACCGAATAACGTTTGAGGTACTTTTAAATGTTTTGTCCCGTACATAGGGAGATCTTCTCTGGCATAATCAGGGTGGCGGGCTAATGGCGGCCTGAATAATGACTGAAATATGCAACAGGTATCATTGATGCCCCCAGCCCTGATTGACCGTTTTACCAGACTTCCTTACCGCTGGCCCATTGTTATTGTCCTGGCGACGGTACTTGTTATTACATTTCTGTTTTCTTCATCTGAAAAGCCAAAACCTTCAAAGGCCAGGCAGAATGAATGGTCAGTACGTACTATGCCGGTTGCTTTCAATCAGCACTCTGTGGAAGCCACTCTCTATGGCCGGGTTGAAACGCCGTCGTTTGTATCCCTGGCTTCACCCGTTACCGCCTATATCAAAGATGCCAAAGTGCTGGAGGGCGAAGCTGTGCAGCAGGGTGACCTGCTGGTTGCCATGGACATTCGTGATCAGCAGTTGGTTGTTGCCCAGAGGGAAGCCGATGTTGTTGATATGGAAGCCCGGCTTAAATCTGAACAGTTGCGTGCAGCAACAGACCAGAAAGCACTGGAGCAGGAAAAGATTCTTCTGGAGAACTCTGAAAAAGAACGACAGCGGCAGCTTATTCTAAAAGAGAAGAATCTGATTTCGGAAAGTCATCTGGAGACAGCCATCAGCAACCTGGCCAGACAGCAGCTGGTTGTGCTGGGCCGGGAGCAATCTGTCAATGATGCAGATAACCGAAAAAAGCAGATGGAAGCTCAATTAGAACGATCCAGAGCCTTGCTCCAGCAGGCACAGCTTGACCTGGAGCGTAGCCAGATTCGTGCACCCTTCTCAGGTCGGATCAGTTCATTGAAGGTTGCTAATGGAGAGCGGGTACGGACAGGAGATCCCGTGATAGAGATGTTTGATACTGAACAGTTGGAAGTCCGCGCTCAGATCCCGGATCGTTATCTGTCAGTTGTTCGCAGGCTGATCAAGTCAAAGAAAAAGGTTTTGGCACAATTGCAGGTCAGTGATGGATTTATTCCCCTGGAGCTGAACCGCCTGGCCGCATCAGTGGATAGTGGCCGCGGTGGTGTTGATGCCATGTTCAGACTGGCGGACGGACAGGCGCAGAACCTGGTTTACGGGCGCGCCCAGATCATTGAGCTACAGGTGCCTTTAAGCCAGCAGGCTGTTCAGATACCCCCCGATGCTTTATACCGGGATAGTTATATTTATCGCATTGATAAGAACAGCCGCCTTGAAGCTGTTGAAGTACAGCATCTGGGGGACATGTCAGCAAACGGCCGGGAGTGGTTACTGGTCTCTGGTGCGGGATTGCAGGAAGGAGATGAAATTCTGGTAACCCGAATCGCCAGCGCAATCAGTGGTATGCAGGTGTCGGTGAAAGAGAAACAAAAACAAAAACAGAAAAGCTCCTCTGACCAGCAGAGTGAGGCCCAATTATGAGCACTCGCTCTGGTCTATCGCCTATCGCTCTGTTTACCAGTCACCGGGTGGCTGCCAACCTGGTCATGTCGCTGATGATTCTGGCAGGTCTCTGGGGCCTGCAGCGATTGAATACCCAGTTTTTCCCTACTTTTGAAATTGATGTTGTCACCATTTCAACAACCTGGACCGGGGCAACGGCAGAAGATATCCAGCAGGCGATAACTATTCCTCTGGAACGGGAGGTCAAAAGCCTTGCCGGTATCGACCGCTACTTTTCTTCATCGTCTCCCGGGCTGAGCCGTATTCGGCTGGAGATAGATCGCTCTGCCGATGTGGGAGATGTCACGGACCGTGTTCGACAGGCAGTGAACACAGTAACGACATTACCGGATGATGCTGAAACACCGGTGGTCAGCAGAGTTGAACGTTTTGAGCCGGTCGCCAAAATTGTGATCGCAGGTGGAACATCTCTGGAAGAGTTGCGTCCTCTGATAAGGCGACTTGAGCAGGATATTCTGGCCCGGGGGATTCGCAAGGTCTCCTTTACCGGGCTGCCTGACCTGGAACTGTCAATCGAGGTAGACAGTGACCAGCTGCACCGGCTGGGTACCACACTTCCCCAGATCGCTTCCGCCATACGCTCCCGCAGTGTTGATACTCCGGCAGGAACAGCTGGAGTTGGAACTGTTGAGCGACCTTTGCGCAGCCTGGGGCAGGCACGTCTTCCAAGGGAGTTTGCTGATCTGCCGGTAGTAACAGGCAGTGATGGTGTTGTGGTCAGGCTGGGTGATATTGCTACTGTGAAGATGGAAGGGGGAGAGAGCTCTCCCCGCCTTTATGTTGGTGAGAAACCAGCGGTACAGATGACGCTCTATCGCACCAGTGGCGATGATACTCTCGAAGCCGCTGGCATTCTTCAGCAGTGGACTGCAGATATACGGCAGCAGTTGCCCGAAAGCATTGACTTGATTGTCTACGATGAAAATTGGTCCTATCTCAATGAACGTCTGCAGCTGCTTATAAAGAATGGTCTTGGAGGGTTGATTCTCGTTGTCGCCATTCTGTTTCTGTTTCTGAATGTCAATGTTGCTTTCTGGGTTTCAGTTGGTATTCCGATTTCGTTTCTGGCGGCATTGGCCATTCTGGAACTGATTGGTGGCAGCATAAACCTGATCAGCCTGTTTGGATTGATTATGGTGCTGGGTATTATCGTGGATGATGCCATTGTTGTCGGTGAAGATATTCTGGCCCATATCCAGAAAGGAGAGGAGCCTCGCTCGGCTGCCATTGCTGGTGCCCTGCGGATGCTGGCTCCGGTGACGGCTGCTTCTCTGACGACAATTGCCGCATTCATTCCCCTGCTGATTCTGGAGGGGAATGTCGGCAATATTCTGGTTGATATACCCACTGTGGTCATCTGTGTGATTGTTGCTTCTCTGGTGGAGTGTTTTCTGATTCTTCCCGGACACTTGTATCACTCTTTTGGGAAAAAAACATACCAGCCAGGAAAGCTGCGTATCAGGCTTGATGCTGCCTTTGATAATTTTCGGGAAACAAAGTTTCGGCCTGTTGTTTCCGCAGCAGTTAGAAACAAGAACACAACAATCACTGGCGCAGTAGCTCTGTTTGTTATCAGTTTGAGCATGGTGGCTTCAGGTCATATCCGCTTCACATTCTTTCCAACAATTGATGGCCAGACCATGCAGGCGGCTTTCCAGTTTGTCCCGGGAACATCCCAGAAAGAAGTGAGTATGTTTCTGCAGGAGCTGGAGAGCGGGTTGGTCCAGGCCGAGCAGACGCTGGGTGAGGAGATTGTTCGCCACTCTTTCCGTTTGCAAAGCCACGGGCAGTTTGGTCTTTTCTCCAGTAAGAATAATGGGGAAAATTTTGGCACTTTAATTGTTGATCTGAAGTCAGCGGAGGAGCGCTCAACAACCAATGCTGAGTTGATCCGGGCCTGGAAAAAACATGTTGTCATGCCTGAAGGACTGGAGCGATTTACCATAGCCCAGGCCAAGGCTGGCCCTCCCGGCAAGGCCATTGAACTGAAACTGATAGGCCCAGATGTTGATGCCTTGAAATCCGCGTCACTGGAACTGCAAGATGTACTGGCTTCATATTCCGGGGTCAGTAATATCGAAGATGACCTTCCTTATGGTCGTGAACAGATTCTGTTTGATCTGAAACCGGAAGGGCGGGCTCTTGGGCTGTCCCGGCAGGAGATTGGCCAGAGGTTGAGAACAGCAGTTGCCGGACAGAGGTTGCAGATTTACCATGACCGCTACGAAGAGGTGGAGGTCAGGTTGCGTCTGAGTCGTGAACAGCGTGAGCAGCTTGCGACGATTTCTGACTTTCCAGTCGTATTCGGACCGGATAAAACCGAACGGCTGGATAATCTGGTTAGTTTTTCCAGTGTCCGCGGACTGGATACCCTGAAACGGGTAGATGGAGAACTTGCCGTACAGATCAGCGCCGATGTGGATGAAAAGATATCCAATGCCAGACAGGTATTGGAGCAGCTGGAACAGACTGTTCTGCCCGAATTGATGGCGCGTTATGGGCTGCGTTATGGCTATGAAGGACGCAGCGCCGAGCAGCAGAACATGATGAATGAGATGCTGATGGGGCTGTTCATTGCCCTTGCCTTGATTTACATCGTGCTGGCCTGGGTATTTTCTTCCTACAGCTGGCCGGTGACTGTGATGCTGGCTATACCGTTTGGTATCACAGGAGCCCTGTTTGGACACTGGCTTACCGGGCTGGATCTGACCGTTATGTCCCAGTTCGGACTATTTGGTCTGGCCGGTATAGTTGTCAACGATTCCATTGTACTGCTGACGTTTTATCGTAAACTGCGGGATCAGGGAGTGGAGATTTTTGAGGCGATAACGGAAGCGGCCTGCCAACGATTGAGGGCTGTGCTGCTGACTTCTCTTACGACCATCTCCGGGCTTTTGCCCATTTTGTTTGAAACCTCGGTGCAGGCTCAGTTCCTGATCCCCATGGCGACATCGATTGTTTTCGGCCTGGCATTTGGTACTGCCCTGATTCTGCTGGTGGTTCCGGCAATGCTGGTCTCTCTTGAGCATATTCGAATGAAAGGACTTCAGATGAAACACTCTTTACTGGATTTACTGGCCTCTGCAACTGACAGGCAGGTCTGAACAATGAAAAACAAATACTGTTTGCCGTCTCTGGTATTAACGCTCATTTTAGCCATGCAGGCCGGAGCTGCTGAGGTTTCCCAGGTTACGATCAAGCCGGATGCCAGCCGCTTGACTCGTATGACTATGTACGAAGGCCAGGCTGTGGTGACTCAAGAGCTGACTACTGCCCTTCCTGCCGGAGCCTCTGTGCTGAAGCTTCAACCAGATTTTGATTATTGGGATCTGGAAACCCTGCAGCTTGACGCGCTTGAGGCTGGACGGACTGTAGGACCAAAAAGCCTGTTCTGGCGCAGACCCATGTCCGGTAAGGATCAATTCATACAACAGCTGGTGGGGCGTGAGGTTGAACTGTTTCAGAGCGGGCGGGATGATCCACTGCGGGGCACACTTCTAAACTGGCAGCAGGATACCGGGATCCTGCTCCTTGAGGATGGCCGACAGGATATTTTTCAGTGGGATCCGGGACTATTGTCGATCAGGAGCATAGACAGTGAAACTCTACTGGCCCAGAGTTTTTCGTCCTTTCTTGAAGCCAGTTTTGATTTGAATAATCCGGCTGATAATCTCTCTCTGGCCTATCTGAACCGAGGGCTTCAATATAGTAACCACTATCGCATAGTGACCCGGCCTGGGGACAAATCTCTGGATCTGAATCTTTCCGCCCACCTGGAGAATCATTCAACAACCAGTTACAACAATGTCTCCCTGCAGCTGGCATCCGGGGATCTGGGCAGAAGTGGTGAGGAGCTGTTTTCACGCAAGATGATGGTTATGGCTACTGAATCAGAAGCTCCGGCCTCTCAGCGTTTTGTTGACCTGCTGTTTATCGATGTTCCCGGAACGTACAGCCTTCCTGCCAAGGGAGAGCTCAGTGTGCCGCTGTTTGACCAGCATGGCAGCCGTTATGAAAACACCTATAAATACAGTTTCTATGGCAACAGCCATCCAGGAAACCGGGCCATTAAAGAGCATCCGAAGCGGGTGCTGACCTTTACTGCAGACAGTGACCTTCCCGCTGGTCCGGTTCAGGTTCTGGAACAGGACAGTGGTGGTGTATTTCGACTTGTCAGTGTGAGCTCTATCCCCCAGACAGCTGCCGGCCAGCCGGTGGCTCTGGCTTTGGGGGAATCCTACACCCTTACGGTGGAGAGAAAACGCCTGGTAACCCGGCAGCAGTCGGGCCAGTGGCAGGCCGACTGGCAGCTGGTGGTGACTAATAGCCAGGATCAGGATGTGACCCTGAATCTGGAAGATACCGACCGCAGTCTTATGCATATGCAGTTATCCAAACCCGTTATCAAGCAGGGCGAAGGCTACTCTGTCAGTATCCCGGCAGGGCAGACAACCACACTGACCTTCACCAGCACCTACCGGAAAAACTGACACTTTCCGACCTTCCCCGGAGAGCTCCTTCCTAGACTGAGATCAGGCCTGCGTATATTACGCAGGCTCTGCTTTAGTTGTGGGAGTTCAGGGATGAACAGATTCATATATCGCAGGAGGCAGCAGTCACAAACTCTTGCTCATACCTCTTCAAAGACTCATGGGGCTGTTTCATCTACTCCCCAACAGCGAAGAAAGAGCTTTGTCCAGTGGGCCAGTAAAAAATTACAAAAAATCCAGGTAAGGCTGCCTAAAGCCTTCCCCAAACCAAAACCCGGCACTTCCGAACCAGAATCCAGTCATGTTAATGATCGGGATGTGGAAGCAGCTTCACCTGATGTCCTGCTTTCCCGTAACGGAAATGCACAGATTGACAGGAACGTGACGGAGGAGGGCTCTTTATCCCCTTCCTCTGACAGGTCTTCAAGCCTTTTTTCTGAAACTGAACCTGCCGGGACCCAGGCCACACAGCCACAGCACCAAGTGCAGGCCGCTGCCTCTGAAGAACAGTGGCCTGCACTTGATGCTGCCCGCCCTCCTGATCAGGAGATTAATTCCGCAGAGGAGGGCTATGGGGCTGAATTTGAACAACTGACTAA
This sequence comes from Sansalvadorimonas sp., assembly GCA_965243775.1. Lineage (GTDB taxonomy): Bacteria > Pseudomonadota > Gammaproteobacteria > Pseudomonadales > Endozoicomonadaceae > Sansalvadorimonas. The sequence goes on along the minus strand of CBDEWF010000002.1, from coordinate 252,466 downwards.
CCAGGATCTGGACAGTTACATTGATCAGATAGTTGCCCGTAATGCAAGAAGTCGCCATCCAAACAAACTTGAACGCCTGATGGGCTGGATTGCCAGAAAGAAGCTCAGTGAATTTATTGCCTCTGGTGGTGAGGATAGCCCTTTAAAAGAGAAAAAAGAGGAGTTGCGGACTCAAAACAGGGCGCTTGAGGTTAGACAAAAAAACGAAAGAGATAAAAAGAAACGTTGGAAAGAGCTGAGCAATAAACTGGAGAAAAAGATAATAGCCTGTAACACCAAGATTCAAAAGTTGGATGAAAAAATTGCCAGGGGGCAGGAGCCAGAAGTCAGGGGATTTAACAGGTTGATACCAGCAAGCAGGAGAGAAGACCCGGAAGAAAAGCTACGCAAAAGAGAAGGGAAACGACAGGCTCTGTATAACCAGCTGCAACAAAATACCAAACGTATTGATACTCTCCGTCAGGGGCTTGAGCAAGTTGAGGATAAACTTATATTTCTTGATTCTGAAAAGCAGCGCCTGATTGAGCAAAGCAGAGATCTGGATAGACAGCTGGCAGAAGTAAAGAAAACCCGGGATGAAATAGCAAAGCAGTTAGTTACGATGCTGTTCAACCTGAGAAGGGTGCACCATAAGAAAGAAGCCTTGTCTCCCCTGGATATTCCCAAGTTATCATTTGGTGATCCACCAACTGTACTCACTGGTGTCAAGGTTTGGCCAAAGGCTATAAAAACCCGCAGGGACGAGAATGGCCAGTACTATGTTGATATAACACTGGGGGATCTGAGGGCTCAGATTAATACTCCCATTGACGGTGTTGAACCTCTTGATCTCGGTCTAGAAGCCAATACCATGACTGTGACCATAGGGGGTGAGGTTGCCAAAAGTCTGACCAGCTACCTGGACAGCAAAAATGAAACAACTGGCCTGTTAGCCAATATGCGTGGGCTGGCAAAACAGATGTACAAAACAGTTGAAGCCCTGAAGGGTAGGGGCAATGTGGCACCTGTTAAGCTCAAGGTTGATTTTGATGATGTTAAAGTCACAGCAGGTTCGACTAAAGCGAGTGTGGTTTCCAGAGCTGTAGCCATGGCCAGGCGCAATCCACGCTCTTCACTGCACCAGGTAATGGCAGGCTTGCCCGTGCAGGTTGAAGGTCATGTCAATCATTTGCGCCTGACGTCAGCCGGTGAAGTAGCCGCGGAGCTTGACTGCGACGATGTGGAAATTGTGCTTAAACCAGATTCCTCCGGGCCTGCACTTGGGGCTGGGGCAGCTCCAGAAAGAACCAGATTTGCGGCGGTTGAAGCTTCGGCAGCTCAGGCCAAAGTCCGTCTGGCTGGTCCATTAAAACTTGTTGGCTGTCTGGGGCAGCAGCTTAAAGTTTATGATCCCCTGTCCCAGCTGGGTGTAGATGTGTCTCCGGGAACCCTTGAAAATTTACCCGATTCTGTCAGTCGGCAGCTGGATCTGAAGGCTTGCAATCTGAAAATTAGTCTGGGGAGGGAGGTTCATAATCGCACAACACTGGCAAGTCCGGATAAGCCAGTATGGTTTGTTGAGGGGGCCAGTCACAGTCATGTGGAAGCTGAGACCCTGGAGGTAAAAAACACTGGAGATCTTGGCATTGATGGACAGTTGCATAAAGTCGGTCTCGATGTGCGGAGCAATGGTAAGAAAAGTGATGTCGTGTTCCAGGTAGGGGAAGATGGTAGAAGTGCTGGACATGCAGATATTACCTGTGCTCCAGGAGTCATCCCTTCTCTAGGCAGGACTGCCAATGTGAGAAGGCTGAATGAACTGCAAGCCAGAGGGCAACTGCATCTGGATCTGAGCGGCCGCAATATGCTGGCCTATGACAGTGATAGTGAAACTGTCACATTTACAGGTTCAGAGTTACAGGCCAATGCGGCAACACCAGTCTTTATTAAAGCGGGGGGGGCTCGTGTCAGTTTACCTCACAGCCTGAATGGGCAGGCCAAAGGGGCCAGGGTTTCTACATCAAAAAGCAAACTGGTATCGGGTTTCGAAGAGCAGAGAACCGAAGCACACCTTGATCTCCTGAATACAGATGGTGACGGTGAGATTACTGTAGAAACTGACTTGAGAAATGATGAGGATGGACAGGAGACTGCGGGCAGGGTTTTCAAGATTCCTTTACGGGGACATCTTGAGGTACATGATCTGGGGCCGACAGCGGTCAAGCACACCCACTCCAGTAAACGGCGATCCAGAGAAGTTGTCATGCTGCACCCCAGAAGGGTTGCTGCCAGAGAGATAGGTTCTGGAAATATCCACATTACTGAGGTTGCGGTTGCTTTGGATGAGGAGTTAACGGGGACTGCTCAGTTGCGGGATGTGGAAGTTCAGTTCAATGACCTGCTGAACCCATTGAAAATTGGCAAAACAGAGGGTGGGGCGCCAGCCAGGCGTATATCACGTCTTCTGAATTTTATACTGCGCAACAAAACCCTGGTTATGGATGGGCGTGTTGCTGTGACCTGTGGCTGTTTTACTCTGTCTGACTTGGCGGCAGCGAATGTGAGGGTGATAACCGATAAGAAAATCGCTAGAGAAAAGCTGACAGCAGAACTCAGTGACTTGCAGGATGAGATTGGTACTGATCAACCGACACAGTCCCAGCTTAACAGGGTGCGCGAACTGGAAGGAAAGCTGCAAATGCTGACACCTGCGTCTTTGACTGACCGGTGTGTTGCGACTGTTGTTAATCTGGGAGTGCGAGTTGTTACCGGGCTCTTGGGAGGCAAGATTATTCGTATCAGCTCAAGGGATAATGCACCTGTTATCCGCTCTCGGCTGGCCGGTGAGCTACCCATCCCTGTCCCCAGGAAATTGCAGGAGGTTATCAGTCTGGGACCCGATGGGGTTGTCAATATTCCTGCTGCCCAGTGTCTGAAATCAGGGGTGTTCTGCTTTCCAAAATCTGTTGAGAAAAAGCTCTACTCCCTGGTTAAATCGGTTATGAGCGGGAGTGTCGCTGACCTGAATCATTATAAAGTAAACGTCCAGAAGTGCCTGGAAGATCCGACGCGAATTCCTGAAGCACTCTATTTACTGCAGATGTTCCCTCTGGAAGCGGTCATAGCCCAGATTCAGGGGCAGGCAGGGCCAAGTCTGGTTAGCGGATTGAAACAGATTGCCGACCTTGCTGCCAGTCGCAGGGAGACAGTACAGGTTGCCCTGGCTATTCACAACAATTTATCCGCGCTGGGTGTACCGACTGATGAGCCCGTTCTGCAAAAACTGGAAAACTGTATTGTAGAACATGCCATGGATGCAACGGAGCTTGCAGAGTTGCTCTATTGCCAGGGATATGAAGAGCGGGCTATTGAACACCTTGGTGAGACAATCAAGAAATATCCCAAGAACAGTCGGGCCTTGAAGAACCTGGCAGATATGCTGTGGAAACAGGGAGATTGTGAGCAGGCTCTTCATTACTATCTCAAAGCAGCCATGGCTGGAAATAGCAGTATTATTGAAACTCTGGAAAAACACGCTGAGGGTCCACCGGCCAACTCCGCTGCCAGATTGCATCTTGGGGCTTTGCGGTTACGGAAGGAGGCTTTTGAGCATGATGCCGGTGCCTTTTTCAAAGGTGTTATGGATTTGGAAATGCTGGTCACAGACACACAGTATGCCAATGCAGCAAAAACTATCTTGCTGAAACGCTGTGAGCGGGCCTGGCTGGTTTCACAAGACCTTGAAGTTGAAGAGTGGCAGCTGTGGCATAAGAGTGTTAACGAAACTGTAGCTGCACTGAGGAAAGGTCAGAGGCCAAGCCTGAATGACGACACCTATTACAAAATGGCCATGAGCCTTATGTATTCGTGTAACGGAATTGACCAGGATCTTGATGCAGCTGAGCTGGTCTTTGAAAATATGAACCACCATCCTCCGAAGGTTGCAGCCCATCGCCAGATTCTCATGAGAGAACTCAAGCGCAGGCGCCTTGCGCAAAAAAATAATAAAGCTGCCTAAGAGTGCCGAATTGCTTATGATAGGGTTCTTGGACAAAATGCCGCTTCATCTCCCCGAGTCATGGAAACTACAAAGAGCTTAACGGCATTTTCATGGTACAAAAACAGAGAGAATGTGTGTGGCCAGCTTTCAGTCGGTGGTAGTTCTTACGGGTGCGGGTATTTCTGCGGAATCTGGTATCAGGACATTTCGGGCATCCGATGGGCTGTGGGAAGATCATGCTATTGAGGATGTCGCTACCCCGGAAGGGTTTTGCCGAAACTCCTCTTTGGTGCACAAGTTCTACAACGCCCGCCGCCGGCAGCTGAATAGCGTCCAGCCGAATAAAGCCCATAAGGCTCTGGCCGAGTTTGAGCATCTATTTGAAGGTAATTTCTTGTTAATCACCCAGAATGTGGATGATCTCCATGAGCGGGCCGGTTCGAAAAACCTGATTCACATGCACGGCGAATTACTGAAAGGGCGCTGTCAGCTGTGTGAGCAAGTGTTCTTCTGGGATGATGATATGTCAGAAGATAGCATCTGCCCCGGCTGTTCCGTGATTGGTAGTGTTCGTCCCCATATTGTCTGGTTTCATGAAATGCCCCTGGAAATGGAACGAATCTATAAGGCTTTATGCAGCTGTGACCTGTTTCTCAGTATTGGAACTTCCGGGAATGTTTACCCAGCAGCCTGTTTTTTCCAGGAAGCTTCCGCTGTCGGGGCCCATACCGTGGAGCTGAATCTTGAGCCGGGTGAACATGCCTCTGTATTTGATGACTGTCGGAATGGACCCGCAACCAGGCTTGTTCCCGCCTTTCTGCAAACTCTTCTTTGAACAGCAATGGGCTGCTTCTGTGTTCTAGGGCAAAATGCTGTTATTTACTCTTTCCCCGATTGTCAGGAATACTGACAATCGGGTGTTGGTGATACTGAACCTTGTGTCAGTTGTTCTGTCTGAAAGTTTGAAGGGACGAATATACCCGGGATGGACTCCGGTCAGCACAGCGTTGGCCCAGTTTGGCCCAAGAGTATCGCCTTTATGCCGAATGATAGACCGTTTCACTACCCTTCCTTTAACTTGTTTATCTGTATATGGACTCTCGTTGCAGGCGTTTTATGTCTGGTGTCGGGGGTGACAATATCGGGTGTGGCAAAGAGTTCAGAATCCGCCTATCTATTGACCTTGAAGCAGGATGGCAAGAGTTACCATGGCAAGATGACTGTGACCCGGGAAGATCAGGAGTATCATCAGGCCCTGCGTTTCCAGCGGGTGTCTGCGGGGGATTGGCCGGAAGAGGTATTTCTGCCAAATGTGGAGGAAGTCGAGAGAGGTGGTGGTTTAACGTTTTCGAAAACTGAGCCCCCCCTGAAAAGCGAAATGGGGGAGTCCCTGATTCGGGTCAGCGAATATGGCACCTATATTGATCTGGAAAAAAGGGTCTATGAGATCGCTTTTCAGAATGAAGAATATGGCGAAAAGGGTGATACCCGCGAGTATAGAAGTGCATTTCTATTACTGAATGACCCCGCCGCTATCAGCAGGGCAACAGTGAATAAGCAGGGTGCTAATGATGAGGTTCTGTTAAATATGGCTGATGGCTCACAACTCTATTTCCTGCTGGACCAGAAAAAAGCTATTACAGAATTCGGGGTTCAGAAGAGTGGTGCATCCCTGAGTTACCAGTTGAATCCTAGCGACTGAGATAGCGCATGCTGTTTTCGATACCCTTGACACTGAGCTGGTACATTCTGTTCTCGATCAGTTCCCGTATCAGCTCAGTAGATGTTGTGTACTCCCAATGGGTTTCCGGATAAGGGTTCAGCCAGATCAGCTTGCGGTATTTGTCCATGAATCGCAGCATCCAGGTTGATCCAGCTTCTTCGTTCCAGTGTTCAATACTGCCCCCTGGCTGTGTGACTTCATAGGGCGCCATGGTGGCATCGCCGACAAAGATCACTTTGTAGTCATCACCGTATTTATGGAGGATATCCATAGTCTGGATGCGGTCGTTATGACGGCGCAGGTTATCCTTCCAGACCGAGTCATAGATAAAATTGTGGAAGTAAAAAAACTCAAGATGCCTGAACTCTGTCTTAATGGCTGAGAACAGCTCCTCGCACACTTTGATATGGGCATCCATGGTGCCGCCAATATCTATAAACAGCAGAACTTTCACTGCGTTATGCCGCTCAGGAACCATTTTGATATCCAGCATGCCTGCCGAACGAGCGGTGGAACGGATGGTATCGTCCATATCCAGTTCTTCCTGGGCACCTTCCTGGGCAAATTTACGCAGCCGCCGCAGTGCAACTTTGATATTGCGTGTTCCCAGCTCAATATCATCATCAAGATTACGAAAATCCCTTCGGTCCCACACTTTTACTGCTCGCTGATTGCGTCCGCCATCCTGACCAATACGGATACCCTCAGGGTTGTAGCCATAAGCGCCAAACGGTGAAGTGCCACCTGTTCCAATCCACTTGTTGCCGCCCTGGTGACGTTTTTTCTGCTCTTCCAGCCGCTCTTTAAATTGTTTGATCAGCTCCTCGAGATTGCCCAGACTTTGTATCCTGGCTTTTTCCTCTTCAGTCAGGAAGCGTTCAAACTCTTTGCGCAGCCACTCTTCTGGAATGAGGGCGTCCAGTATCTGGTCAAGGTCGTCAACACCTTCAAAGAAAGCGGAACAGGCCCGGTCAAATTTGTCGAAGTGCCGTTCATCCTTGACCAGAACCGAGCGGGCCAGAAAGTAGAAGTCATTACGGCTGGCAAATGCCAGATTGCTTTGCAGTGCTTCCAGTAAATCAAGATGTTCACGAATGCTGACTGGCACACGGTACTTACGCAGGGTATCGAAGAAGTTGAGCAGCATTTTTTGTTTTAATGATTTGTAACTGTCAGTGTCGCAAGCATAGGGAAGTTGGTATTGGGATGCAATCTACAGTAGCAATCTGAATCGAACAGAAAAATAAACTAATACTATTCGGAAAAGAGGATAAGGCAGACTCTGGAACAGAGCCTGCCAACAGGATGATTATATTAAGCGCAGATCCTTGGCCAGTGAGACAAGGTGAGTACGGTTGCGGGCACCGAGTACGCGCTTGGCTTCCCGGTAGTGATAGTTGACCCCGTTATCACTGATGTCGGTCATCTCGGCAATAGTGCGGGATGAGTAACCTTCAGCTGCCAGTTTCAGAATATGGCGGGCCCGTGGAGACAGAACCTTGCGCACGATATAAGGGTTGAATTTGTCCTGTTTGAAAGCCATCAGTTCCAGGTGCCAACCCAGCGCCCTGGCATTCAGTTGGGGGCGGATGCTCTGGTAATGATCCCAAAGCTCATCCGGGCTGAGGCTGCTTTGAAAACTGAACAGGCAGAACCAGTCTGATCCTGTTTGCCAGCGCATAGGCAAAAATAGCTGGCTGTTGATATTGTAGTTGTGGAAAAAATTGAGAACCTTGGAAGGGCAGCTTTCAGCACTAAGGTGGACAGCGGGCTGGTCAGCATTTTCCAGCAGAGGCCAGAGTGTATCCTGGCAGGCAATGCTCTGGTAATAGCTCTTCAGCAATTTATCTGGAAGGGTGCCAAATCCTTCCCTGCCATCGGCCCGTTCCTGGAAATTAAAGTTGGGATAAATACCCGTATGTTCCTGGTGCGCCAGATGAGTTGGTGCAGAGCTGTAACGGAAACTCAAAAAGCCAAGCCCACTGATAAAGTCCTGAATCTCCTGCTTGATAACTTCAAGAGAGCGGGCTGAGTGGGTAAAGATATCTTCGGCTTCCTGGCCTTTTCTTTCTTTGGTGAGTTGACTGCTCAGTACAACTCTACCCCCTGGGGCTGATAAGTTCATGTCAATCCTCTGGCATGTGTAGGAACGAGCGGTCTCCCTTGTGCCGTACGACAGGTGTCTTCAGACACTTAGAATTGTGTCATTGGATTTTGTCAGAAATGCATGTTATTTGTGAATAGTAGTACGATGGTAGCAATATGAAGATGGAGGGCTGTTCTTGTTTTTTAGGCGCAAGTTAGCGCCACTTTCTTGCATGATGCTGGGAAATGGGAGCTAGTTTTTTCTTGTAAGAATTCCGTAAAACTTATTAAAGTTGTGGTTTTTAGTCCGATTATGTTGATCTTCTGGTCATAAAAGCCAGTTTTTCAAGAAGTTGTACATCCTGTTCATTCTTCACCAGAGCTCCGGCAAGGGGGGGGTGGCCCGGTGTGGATCCCTTTCCCGCAAAACATCTTCGGGCACATCATCCGTCATCAGCAGTTTTAACCAGTCAACCAGCTCCGATGTTGTTGGTTTCTTTTTCAGGCCCGGCACCTTGCGTACATCAAAGAACACTTCCAGGGCCTCTTTGACCAGTGAGTTCCTGATGTTGGGAAAATGAACTCTGACAATTTCTTTCATCGTTTCCCGATCCGGGAAACTGATGTAATGGAAAAAGCAGCGGCGCAGGAATGCGTCCGGAAGGTCTTTCTCATTGTTGCTGGTAATAATGATGATTGGCCGGTGTCTGGCCTTCACTTGTTCCTGTGTCTCATAAACATGGAATTCCATCCGGTCGAGCTCAAGCAGCAGGTCATTGGGGAACTCGATATCAGCCTTGTCAATTTCATCAATCAGCAGCACGGTAGGAGTGTCAGCCTCAAAGGCTTCCCACAGTTTACCTTTGACAATGTAGTTGCTGATATCGTGAACACCTTCAACCCCCAGCTGGGAATCCCTGAGGCGGGAGACTGCGTCATATTCATACAAACCCTGCTGGGCACGGGTTGTGGATTTGATATGCCACTGGATCAGGGGCAGGCCCAGAGACTCCGCCAGCTGTTCAGCCAGCATTGTTTTTCCTGTGCCCGGTTCACCTTTGACCAGAAGTGGGCGCTGAAGGGTTATGGCAGCATTGACCGCCAGGCGAAGATCATCGGTAGCTATGTATTCTTTAGTGCTGTTGAACTTCATTTCAAATCCTGCAGTTGGAAACCTGCAATGTTTTTATTCGCAGCTGGGTTTGGGTTGTACTCTAAACACCTATTTGATGTAGATCAATAAATAGCAGTAGCTTATGAAGAGTTTTCTTATAACTTTTTCATATAAGAGCATGCGATAAGATTTGTTTACAAGGTTAGATTTCTGCCGGATTATCTGATTTTAAACTAAGCCAAATACCCAACCTGGCTGTGGAACGAGCAAGCAAGACGACAGGTGGGCGATGGTAAAAAGTATACGCAGGTGAAACGGGGGTAATTTATGGCTGCAGTGTTTGATGATAATGCCAGTACTATTGGCAGAACGCCTCTGGTCAGGATTCAGCGTCTGGTGAAGAACAAGAACATCTTTGCCAAGGTCGAATCCCGTAATCCTGCTGGCAGTGTCAAGTGTCGTATTGGTGCCAGCATGATCTGGGATGCTGAGCAGAGTGGACGACTCAAGCCTGGTATGGAGATTGTTGAACCTACCAGTGGCAATACTGGCATCGCTCTGGCATTTGTTGCGGCTTCCAGGGGGATTCCTCTGACCCTGACTATGCCAGCTTCCATGAGTCTTGAACGCAGAAAACTGTTGAAGGCTTTGGGGGCTACTCTGGTACTGACCGAGCCTGCCAAGGGGATGGCTGGGGCTATCGCCAGAGCGAAGGAGATTGCTGAAGCCAATCCGGCCCGTTTCCTGCTGCTGCAGCAGTTTGAAAACCCGGCGAACCCCAGAATTCATGAGCAGACTACTGGCCCGGAAATCTGGCAAGATATGGATGGTGATATTGATGTGCTGGTGGCCGGTGTTGGCACTGGCGGAACTATCACCGGTGTATCCCGCTATCTCAAAGAAGAGAGAGGCAGGGATATTATCAGTGTGGCAGTCGAGCCTGCCTCTTCACCGGTGATTACTCAAACTATCCAGGGTGAAGACGTGAAACCAGCCCCCCACAAAATACAGGGTATTGGTGCCGGATTTATTCCGGGCAACCTTGACCTCTCTCTGGTGGATAAGGTGGAACAGGTCAGTAATGAAGAGGCTATTGAAATGGCCCTGCGACTGGCCAAAGAAGAGGGCATTCTGTGTGGGATTTCCTGTGGTGCAGCAATGGCGGCAGCCGTCAGGCTGGCCGAACAGCCAGAATATGAAGGCCGGAATATCGTGGTGATTTTGCCGGATTCCGGTGAGCGTTATCTCTCCAGCCCTCTGTTTGATGGCATGTTTACTGAGCAGGAAATGGTCCAATAGCCATCCAGGAGCCTGACCTGTGTCAGGTGGCCTTCAAAATGGAGGCGTTGACCGGGCAATCAAGTCTTCTCCCGTTGCGGGGTGTTTCAGCTTCAGATAGCAGGCGTGAAGTTGTAGTCTGGATGCAGCCAAACGTGCCTGTTCATGGGCGTAGAAGTTACAGCCCAGGATAGGGTATCCAAGTTCTGCGATATGCACTCTTAGCTGATGGGAGCGCCCGGTCACGGGGAAGAGTTTAAGTCGGGTTTTATTCTGGCCCTTGTCTCTTACCGAAACCTGATAGCGGGTACAGGCTGCTTTTCCCTGCTCAAAATCCACTATCTGAAGGGGTCTGTTGGGCCAGTCACACCGTAGTGGCAGTTCAATAACTCCCTCATTTTCCCTAACAAGTCCATGAACCCAGGCCTGGTACTCCTTAGCTACTGAGCGATTCTGAAACTGCCGGCTCAGATGGCAGTGGCTGTCTGTCCCCCTGGCCATGACCATGAGTCCGGAAGTATCCATGTCCAGCCGGTGAACAATCAGTGCGTCAGGGTAGCGGTTCTGGACCCGTGAGATGGCACAGTCCTGATTGGCAGGATGTCTGCCTGGTACGGATAGAAGGCCGGAGGGTTTATTGATAATCAGGCAGTGCTGGTCCACATGGATATATTTCACCTGTTCCCGACAGGGGGGAACAATAAAGACATCGTCGGAGTTTGATGGTTGCAGGGGGGACGTTTGCAAGTGAGAAGTCGAGGGTTTCATAAAAGTCATAGGGTTTGTGAACCCGGTGATTTTATCAGTAACACGTTATCTTGTCTTGATGGCACTGATATACACGGATATCAGTATTAGTGGCTAGAAGCTAAAGGCTGACGAAGGCAACCCAGTGTCCAGTGTGTAGTGTGGCAACTTCGTCCCAACCTGCTACTTTGACTGTTCTGTTTGTGCGGAGGCGATTATGAATCTTGAGCAGCGGGTTGAGCATCTTGAGTTGCAGTATGAGAGCCTTGATGGAACAGTACATAAAATATTGCTCTTTACCAAAACCACCCATGATATTTTGATTGAGCATATAGCAGACTGCAGGAAACGCTTTGAAGCTATAGATCAGCGCTTTGAAGCTATAGATCAGCGCTTTGAAGCTATAGATCAGCGCTTTGAAGCTCAGGATGAACGTTTTGAATCTATAGAAAGACGCTTTGAATTAATAGATAAACGCTTTGATGCCCAGGATATGCGTCTTGACCGTCTTGAAAGCGATATGTCTGAAGTCAAATCCATGCTGAAACAGCTTCTTGCCAGGTAAACCACTTCCAAAAATATCCCGAGGCATATGTTAATCCGTAGATATGCATCAGATGCAACTCTGATAGCAATAAGATTCAATAGTCGCTGAAACGGTAATCCACTAGAGTGGCCGCAACAAGGAGCGTTAGGTCTGAACTCTGACCTGGTCGGCTTATTCTTTCAGGCGAGTTCAGACACCCGAATAGCAGGAAGAATAATAAAATGCACCACACACCTCGCAGTATTCCAAGGGGATTACAATGAATCATAAAGGTCTATCCAGAGCTTTCACCCTCTCCGCTCTGTTTGCCGCCATGCTTCCTGCCATGCAAGCCAATGCTGCCGCTTTCCAGGTGGCCGAACAAAGTGCTGCCGGTATTGGGCGTGCCAATGCTGGTGAAGCTGCGATGATTGAAGATGCATCTGTTGTTGCCCGTAACGTAGCCGGTATTGCTTTCCTCGATAAGCCTATGTTCACGGGTGCTGTCAGCTATATAAAACCCAATATTAATGTAGAAAATACAACTTCCGGTACTTCAGGGCTTAAGCAAGAAGATGTTGCCCAAAATGCAGTTGTTCCTGTTTTCTATTACGTCGCGCCAATTAATGACAAGCTAAGTTACGGAGTAGGTGGATTCACCAATTTTGGTTTTGTAACAGAATATGATGTGGATTCCGGCATGACCCTTGCCGCTGAAACCTCGGATGTTATGTCCTACAACCTAAATGCCAGCCTGGCTTACAAGCTGCGTGAAAATCTGAGTGTTGGTTTTGGCCTGAGTGCAGTCTATGTTGAAGCACATTTATCCAATGTGGCTGACCTGAACTCTTTGGGTCTGGGTTATCGAACTGCAATGGATATGAAAGGTGACGACTGGAGTTATGGCTGGCATGCCGGTGTTTTCTGGGAACCGATGAACGGTACCCGGATTGGACTGAATTATTCCTCTGAAGTCAAAACAACTTTGGAAGGGAAAGGAAAATCTGACCCTATCCCTGGTTCTACTTTGATTCCTGACCTGAATAGCGATGGTGCTGCTGATCTGGATCTGCCTTCCATTATGGAACTTTCTATCTGGCAGAAAGTGAATGATAAGATCGCTGTTCATGCGAGCTATATGAAGATTGGCTGGTCCAGCTTTGATATTCTCCGGGTGGATATGGACAATGGTGAAACTGTCCAGGAAATTCATGAGTACAGTGATGTATCCCGCTGGGCGGTTGGTGCCACTTACCAGTATGACGATCAGTGGACCTTGCGAACTGGCTATGCCTACGACAACAGTCCTGTAAGTAATGAGCACCGCAGCTTCCGTATTCCGGATGGGGACCGTCAGTGGTTCAGTGTGGGTGCCAGCTACAAGATTGACCAGAACCAGAAGGTCGACTTGGGCTATGCCTACCTGACAGGTAAGGAAAATGAGATTCACTATACCAGCAGTAGAACAGGTACACAGGTTGATGGTGAAATTACCAAGAGTAACGCTCATATCCTGAGTTTGCAGTACAACTACAAGTTCTAATATATGTTATTCGCCCTTCGAGCTTTCGGAGGGCGAATAGACTCCTTTCCTGAAATGTGTCTGTTGAAAAACTTACGCAATCTTTAGATATTCTTGCTGCTCATACCAGATAGAAATAAAAGTCAATAGTGACCTTTCCCTTTATCTCATACTGTTGCCCCTAGCAAGGAGAGCTGGATTCGCTTCCTTCCGCATTCATGACTCCATTCTTAGAAGCGTCCAGATCGAAAAGCTGTCTATAACACAACTATCCCATAGACCTCTAAGAAGTATAAGGGGACACCATGAACAATAAAGGAATCACCCGGGCTTTTACGCTATCTGCCCTTTTTGCCGCCATGCTGCCGGTTATAAATGCCAGTGCCGCCGGTTATCAGTTAAGTGAGCATGGGGCTGCCGGTACCGGACGCGCTCACTCTGCCGGTGCTGTGGCTGTTGATGATGCATCCGTCGTCGCTACCAATATCGCCGGTATGGCTTTTTTCGACAAGGCTATGTTTACCGGTACCCTGTCTTACCTTAAGCCCAATGTAAAAGTTACCAATCTCGATACCGGGTATAGTGACAAGCGTGTGGGTAATGAAGCGGTTGTTCCTGAGTTTTTCTATGTAGCGCCTATTAATGACCAGTGGAGCTGGGGCGTGGGTGCCTATACCAATTATGGGTTTATTACTGATTATTCTTCGAGCTCCGGTATTACTCCGGCGGCAGATTATTCCGATATCCAGTCCTACAACCTCAGCTATAACCTGGCATTCAAGCCCCAGGATGACTTTAGTATGGCTTTTGGCCTGAATGCTGTGCAGGTGAAAGCAGAGTTAACTACATCAATTGCTGAAAGTTTGGGCGGAATGCCTACTGGCAGCATTATGGATATGACGGGTGATGACTGGGGTTATGGCTGGAAGCTGGGAGCCATGTGGGAGCCGCAGGAAGGAACCCGCCTGGGTATCAGTTACCACTCTTCTGTGAAAACCACTCTGGAAGGAGAGGTTAAATCTCAGGTCTTTGTCGGTCAGGCTCCAGGGATACCCAATTACAACAGTGATGGTTCTGTTGATTTGGAGTTGCCGGAAATTCTGGAAATCTCGGTTTGGCAGGATATTAATGAACGCTTGGCTGTTCACGCTAGCTATATGTGGACAGGGTGGTCAAGTTTTGATGAGCTGGCCTTTGAACTTGATAGTGGTGTGCCCATTGACGCCGCCGAACAGAATTACCAGGATAGTTCCCGTATAGCGATCGGGGCAACCTACAAATACAACGAAACCTGGACGTTGCGTGCAGGCTATGCCTACGACAACAGCCCTGTGACCAATGAAGATCGCCACTTCTCTGTGCCAGACTCTGATCGCCAGTGGTTCTCATTTGGTGGTAACTATAAGTTAAGCCCTAATCAATCTATCGATGTGGGTTATGCTTATCTAAAAGCTGAAGGTGTTAATGTTGAAGACCCGCATCCAATGTCAGCCTTTGGTGGTCAGACCATTCGTGGCAAGGTCGAAAGTGATTGCCATATCTTCAGTATCCAGTACAACCACTCCTTCTAAAAATTTGCAGTTTTCAGAAGGTTTTCGGTAACTACCTACAGGCTCGTTCTGGTTGTCCCGTTAGGATAGTCGGCACGAGCCGCTTACATTCCCTTTCTTAATATCACGGTTCGTAACTGGATGGAGCCCTGAATGAACCCCGATGCACTGCGTCGCTATGATCTTAACCTTCTGATAACCCTTAATGTACTGCTGGATGAGTGTAATGTCAGCCGGGCTGCGGAAAGGTTACATCTGAGCCAGTCTGCGATCAGTCGATCTCTGGGGCGTTTGCGGGACATCTTTGAAGACGAGCTGTTTATCCGTCGGCCCCATGGGTTACAGCCGACATCCAGGGCGCTGGAAATCCAGGCTGAACTGGCAGATGCCCTGAATATGGTTTCCAGAGTTGTTGAACCTTCGTCTTTTGACCCTCTGAGCTGCAGAAATAAATTTACCATCAGTGTTATGGAGCATGTGTCAGTACAGCTGGTACCACGGCTGCTGCAAAGGTTGGCGATAGAAGCTCCCAGCGCCCGTATCCGGGTCTGCCCCTGGACCAGGCACAGTGTGGCTGATATGTCATCCGGCAAGCTGGATATGTGTATCAATATCATTCCCATTGACCGGCCTGACATTCACCGCAAAGTGATCGCACATGCAGAAGCCTGCATCTTCATGTCAAGGAATCATCCGCTGGCTGATCGACAGAACCTGAACTTAAATGAGTATCTGGCTTATCCTCGTATCGGGCTGGAGATTCCGGAGTATCAGGAAAATCCGTTTGTACGCAAAATCCTTATGTTACTTGGTAACAGGGAAGTATTGATGTCGACACCCGACCCCCATTTGGCATTTCAGGTCGTCAGTGAGAGTGAGGCATTGATGATTGGAACCCAGTGTTTGACCAGACCGATTGTGGAGCAGTATTCCTTATGGGCAGCCAAGCTGCCACCGGAATTAAAGGCTCTGCAGGGTGACTACCAGATGTCCTGGCACCGGTTGCGCCACCGGGATCATGCCCATGTCTGGTTCCGTCAGCTGGTACTGGAAGAGTGTGAAAAACTTCTTGAGGAAGAGGCCCGGGCCGCAGCCCGGTTTAAAATGCTCTCTAAAGAGCAAGAGTTTCACCTTGGTGAAACACCTGCATCTCTCCTGCACTCATAAAGTTCCAGGTTTCATTATCAGTTAAAGGCTGGGTTGCAATCACTGTGACGACATCGTTCGGCGTGGTCTCCTGATGAAAATCAACGGCTACATCGGCATCTTTCAGAGATGCAGTGGTAAATGGTGCACGCCTGGTAATCCAGCACAACTTGGTTGAGCAGTAACAGGCAATATCACGCCCATCACTCAACAGCATGTTGAAAACCCCAAGCTCTTTCATCTCATCACAAAGCCTGCAAATAAATCGCCATAGCGTTTCCCGGCGGGCAGGGGGCTTCGGGTATCGGGCACGGACCTGATCAAGAATCCAGCAGAATGCATATTCACTATCGGTTGAGCCGACGGGCTGATAGAACTCAAGCTTACGGGATTTAATGCCTTTTAGCTGACCATTGTGGGCAAAAGTCCAGTAGCGGCCCCATAGCTCTCTGGTAAAGGGGTGGGTGTTCTCCAGGCAGACCCGCCCGGCATTAGCCTGGCGAATATGACTGATAACAGTTTCACTCTTAATGGGATAATTTTGTACGACATCGGCAATTTGGGAGGTGCAGCCAGGATCTGGATCACGAAAATCCCTGATGCCTTTACCATCATAAAACGCTATACCCCATCCATCCCGATGGGGGCCGGTGCGGCCACTGCGCTGAATCAATCCGGTAAAGCTGAAAATAATATCTGTGGGAGTGTTGGCGCTCATGCCCAGCAGTTCACACATTGTGTACGGCCTCAGTGTGCTTTGGGTTCAATACGTTGGTTGGGAATGCGGCGCCTTTTTGTTGTTCTTTTTGTCCCTTCTTTTCCCTTCCTGTTTTTTTTCACTACAGAGCGGAAAAACAGCAGTTTGATTATGGAGGTCACGAACAGAGCGGCAAGAATAATCATGCCATTACCAACCATGGCCTGAGGGCCAAGAGTCAGTCCCTGGTAGAGGGTTGCGAAAAGAGCCGGCGATAGCCAGGGCATATCCGGGCTGGTCAGGCCGGGTGTCAGAACCGCAACGGTTGCCCAGAGGCGAAGCCATGACCCAATAGCTCTGTGCTGGCTGAGAGTATGGGTGATCCGCCACCATACAGCCAGGCAGCCAATGGCAGACAGCAGGTAAACTGTCCATGCAATTATGTACTGGGTCAGGGTCATGAAGTCAGTAGTTCCTGAAAGTGTTTAACTAAAGTGCTTAACTAAAGCGCTTAACTATGGAAAATTCTTTTTACTCACTTGAGGTGACGGAAAAAGAATTCTCTGCCCATGGCTGTTGATATTGCCATATTCTACTTGTCCCGGGCTGGCTAGGAAAGATAATGAATAATTCCTGAGGGCTACCTTTTAAGTAGTCGATCTCTATAATGGCCCGCTTTGCACTGCCTGCCGAATAAAAGGACTTCCCCAAAATATGCCGAAGGATTCCAGCCCCATGCCAGACCGGATTCCCCCCGTTGCTCCCCAAAAACTTGAAATCTTTGATGATGGGGCAGGGCGTCAGCGCCACGATAAATATCGCTGGCTGCATCAGCGTGACAGCGAAGAAGTGAAACAGTGGCTTGAACAGGAAAATGCCTATACCAAGGCAGGAATGGCTGGGACTGAAGCCCTTCAGGAGCAGCTCTACCAGGAAATGAAAAGTCGGCTTAAGGAGGATGATGAATCTCTCCCCTACAGCTGGCACGGCTATGAATTTTTCAGCCGGACATTCAAGGGCAAAGACTATTCGGTTCATTATCGCAGGCCTCTTGTGGAAGGGGCGGAAGAGCAAATCATCTTCGATGGTAATGACCGGGCCCGGGGGCATGACTATTTTGACCTGGGAGTGCTGTCAGTCAGCCCTGATAACTGTCTGCTGGGATGGGCTGAAGATTTTGAGGGCAATGAGAACTGGACCCTGAGGGTTAAGAGCCTGGAGAACGCGGGGGATCGTGGTGGGAAAAGCGGTAGGGAAAATGGTAGAGAGTACGCCGATGTTCTGCAGAGCTGCTCGGCCAATATTGTCTGGGCTGCAGACAGCTGCTCTTTCTGGTATATCCGTCTGGATAAAAATTTCCGCCCCTGGCAGTTGTGCCACCATATTCTGGGACAACCTGTTTCAGAGGACAGGGTCATTCTTGAAGAGCCAAATGAGCGTTTCTATCTCTCCGTGTATCCAGATAGGGCGGAATCCTGTCTTCTGGTTGAGCTGGCCAGTACCGATACCTCGGAATGTTATATCGGTTCACTGAGTGATCCGGAACAGCCACTACACCTGATTCGTTCCCGCGTAACCGGTATTGAATATTATCCGGATTCCGATGGCGAGAAGCTGTTTATTCGCACCAACGATCAGGGCATTAATTACCGTCTGGTGACGGCTGATTTTGACCAACCTGATGTGTGGCACGAAATTGTCCCCCATCGAGAACCTGTCACCCTGGAAGACTATGAGATTTTTCCCGGTCGACTGGTGCTTTTTGAACGTGAACAGGGGCTGGTTCAGGTTCGTATTTGCAGTGAAAAGGGGGAAATTATCACCCTGGATTTTCCGGATGATGCCTGGTCAGTTGGAGGATGTGATAATGCTGAATATCGAGCGGACTTCCTGCGGCTTGTCTATGAGTCACTCAACCGGCCGGCTACTGTTTATGATGTTAGTCTGGACACTGGAGAGCTGACATTTCGCCGACAGATGCCGGTGCTGGGAGGCTTTGATCCAGAGCACTACGCAACCCGAAGAGTCATGGCCGTCAGCCATGATGGTGTGCAGGTACCTGTCAGTATTGTTGGGCGAAAGGAAAGTTTTCTGAGACCTGCACCACTGGTGCTATATGGCTATGGTGCTTACGGGATGAGTGAAGATCCCTACTTTGCCAGTGGCCGGTTAAACCTGCTCGATCGGGGCGTCTTGTTTGCCATCGCCCATGTGCGGGGGGGCGCAGATCTGGGGGAGAGCTGGTACCGCTCTGGTCGGCGTATGGAAAAGAAAAACAGTTTCCATGATTTTATTGCCTGTGCAGGTCACCTGATCAATCAGGGGATTGCCGATAAAGATGGCATTGTTATTTCCGGTGGCAGTGCCGGTGGTTTGCTGACGGGAGCTTCTCTGGTTATGCGTCCAGGCTTATTTGCCGGGGCAGTACTGGATGTTCCCTTTGTTGATGTCCTTAACTCCATGCTGAATCCGGATCTGCCCCTGACTATTACCGAATATGATGAGTGGGGTGATCCTGCTGATCCCACCGTGTACGAATATCTGCGCAGTTATTCTCCTTACGACAATATTCAGGTCGCTGACTATCCTCCCCAGCTGGTTATGGCAGGTCTGGAGGATCACCGGGTGCAGTACTGGGAGCCGGCGAAGTGGGTGGCCAAGATGCGGGAGATGAAAACAGATGATAATCCGGTTTACCTGAAAACCAATATGGGAGCCGGACACTTTGGCGCATCCGGACGTTATGAAGCCATGCGGGAAGCTGCTTTTGAGCAGGCGTTTATCTTAAATGTTTTTTCCCCCAGGTAAATTTTAAGGTGCTGGGAAAGGCATGTTCATTGTGTCTTTGTCGTACGTAGCACTCGGGAGAGGGGCAAGTGTATGGTCATCCCGGCACTTTCTCTGTCTCCTTCTGTGACGGGATTGGCAATAATGACGACAGGGGCTCCCAAGGAGGAAAAAGCTGGGGCGTTATCACAAAAATTTTGTCTGGTATGCACACTTCTTTTTTCTGGCAGCGTTAATGGTTGTTGAACACTTTCAGAAACCTTTGGTAGAAAATTTGCCGCAATCTCCATACGTTTCTGAAACAGCTTTTCACCTGCCGCGGTAAACTGTGGTTCGGAGAAGGAGAAGTCATAGTAAGAATGATTTAGCTTTTGAGTTTGACTCAGGATGACAGTTCCCCCCTCAGTATAATGTGATTCGGTGTGTTGAACTGTTACTGAAACAGTTTGCTTAGAGGATCTGGGTTGAATCTCTATCTGGTCTGCCATTAAACAGACGCTTTCTGGAGAATCTTCTCCACATTTTTCTCTGTCAGGAAAAAAGAAGTGAAGGTTTATGAATCGTTCGCCACCAGTATCCATAAATAGCGGCTGGCCATCACTGTTTTCTGGTGACTTTTGCCAAAATAGTGGTGAGTCATAAGCGTTTTGTGCTGATTGATGTTCTATGAGTTTTTCCAGGATGCTCATAATAAAGGGAGAAAAAGCATTGAAGATCCACATATCTTTTTTGGAAATAATCACCGGTTTTTTAGTTTTACGCTTACTGGTAGCATGCTTAAAAAACGGTTTTGTTGCGGCGTAGAGTTCTCCAGCGTTTGAAAGATCATCCTCAGGTGCTGCATCTTCATTTTGGTGTATGTTTAAGGCAAATTTTTGCCGTTTTCCAAAATCGTAGACCACCATAACTTTTTTTAGGGTTTGATCTTCAGCAGAAGTAGATGTTCCCTGGTTTCCCTCATAGCCCGGTTCAGTCTCGTAGACAGGTGTGAATGCGATATCGACAGGTTTATCAAATAGCTGGGTTGTATAGGTTATAGAAAGATCTTGAAAATTTTGTGCAGATCCTTGTTCTACGGTTAAATCACTCTCTTCATACCCATCTTGTGTCAGTTTTCCCTTCTTGGCTGCTTGAGCCTGAAAAGCAATAAGGCTTGTAAATATTAGAAAGAAAAATAGTAGTGGTTTGCGTGTATACATCATCGTGACTCCCTGGAAAAATGAATCATTCTGAGTCAGATGAAGGTCTAGCATAACTTAAGCTATTTCTCTGGCAACAACTATACTGCGTCGTTTCTATGAATCATGAGTGGTACGATAGTGCTCGATGTGTTGGCACTACTGTGGATGTTGTGCCTTTGGTTTGGCTATACCTATGTGGCCAATCGACTGGCCCGCTCCCATACTTGCCTGGCGTCTGTTCTGAAGCTCTATCGAAAGCAATGGTTGCTGAGAATGCTGACCCGGCCTACCCGTATTGCCGATGCGAATTTTCTGGATCAATTGCGCAGCAGTGTCAGTTTTTTTGCGTCAACGACAATCCTTGTTATTGCCGGTCTGGCAACAAGTATGGCCGCTTCGGATGAAGGATTGAGTATCCTGGCCCATCTCCCCCTGGGTTCCACCCTGACCAGGGAAATCTGGGAATACAAGATGCTGGTTATGACAGCGATCTTTATCTATGCCTACTTTGAATTTTCCTGGTCCCTTCGGCTCTATAATTACGCTGCTGTACTGATGGGAAGTGCTCCCCTGCCAGAAGAGGCGCAGGCGTCAGAAGCTCTGGCTGAGGCCTTTGCCGAAAAGGGCGCTCGAACAATATCCATGGCTGCCAAGCATTTTAACTATGGCTTGCGCGCTTACTATTTTGGTCTGGCCACAATGGCATGGTTTATTTATGTCTGGTTTTATGTTGTGCTGGTGACAGGTGTAGTAGTGATCCTCTATCACCGGGAGTTTCACTCCCAAGTATTAAAAAACCTGGCCTATAGCTCAACGCAACCCGGCTAGCGCTGTCAAACTCAAATTACAGTACTGGTTCCAGCTTTGTGTGAATACGCTCTGATAGTCTTCGGACAAAAAATGCTGCGTTGTTACGCCCATCGCTACACCCAGTTCATGGGCCTGTTCATACAGGAATGGCGCTGAAATATACAGATCATGGAGCTATTTGCTGAAGTGAGATCGGGACAGAAAAGGCAGAGCTGGATGCTAAATTATCAACGTGATCTAACAATCTGTTACCAAAATACCTAACAATCCTGAACAAGTCCGCAACCTTCCTTTCTCCGGATAAGAACTTTCTAGCCTGAAAGTCCTCCATCTATTTATCGGTGTCGCTTTTATTTCTTATTCCACAAATGTAAGGGGGGATCGCCATGAAGAAAAGAGTACTGATGTTAGCATCTTCGCTGTTTATGCCATTTTGCTTTGCCTCGGCAACTCATGTCAGCCATGAGAGTTTGTTTGAATACATGTTTACTGCATGAAATACCATTTGAAAATTCTGCATCTTTTGCTCGCTATAAAAAAGAACGGCTCTCGCCATTTGCACAGGCATCCAGCCATATTGCTTACCCGGTAGAGGAAGATGAAGCCACGGGGCGTATTCTGCGGGTAGAACGAAGCCCTAACTATTTTGCTTTAGGCTACACCTGCTACGTCACATTGCATGAAGGTGGTGGTAAAGCTCACTATTATTCCTTTCCCAACCCATCCAGAGCCTCGGATAAGAAAAAGAAGAAATTAGAAGCTCAATGGCAAGCCAGAAATAAGGAATGGCAGGCTAGAGTCGAGGAAATTGATCGGGAGCATGAGCAGCGGAAGAGAGAAATGGATGAAGCCTACTACAATGCCATGATCAACCAGCTCAACGCAGCCAGCTCATTATTACCAAAGAAACCGAAGTATCCAAAAAAGCCGAAGTATCCAATGAAACCCAGGAGGCCAGGTGTCATCGCTACAGGCGATCGCCCGAATGTACACCGGTTTGCCATCCTCTCTGAAGAGGTCTGCCAGTATACAGAAGATGCAGCTCAGGCACTTGAACCTATAGCTGCTGAAGTCATCACTTCGCAAGAGGGTATTGATTACATAACCAGTATTCAGCAGCAACGCTATTGGTCCGGAGAGTAAATAAGAACAGAGTCTATTCGAACAGCTTTTGAATAGATTCTATTCACCAGAACCGGGCTTAAAGGGAGTAACGGATATGCAGGGATATGTTATAAGTTAGGTATGGGTAACATGATCAAAAATAACAATAACGATAACGATAACGATAACGATGTCTCAAAAAATACCTGATGATCAAACGCTGTTGACCATGGCCAGGCAGTTTCTCTCTGTACTGCCTCACTGCCAGACACTGGGAATGAAAGTGATAAGTGCAAGCTGCGAAGGTGTAACGGTAGAGCTGCCCTGGAGTGAGCAGATTGTTGGCAATCCAGATACCGGAGTGATTCATTCCGGTGTGGTGACCACCCTGATGGATACAACCTGTGGTATTTCCACCATTTGTGCCTTGCCTGCTCCAGAAGCCTGTCCGACTCTGGATCTGCGTATTGATCATATGACTGTACCAGAGTCCAAAAAGTCCCTGTTTGCTACAACTCAGTCTTACCGGGTTACCCGAAGTATTATTTTTACCCGTGGTACTGCCTGGCAGGAATCACCGGAAAAGCCTGTGGCTCATGTTGTCGGAACTTTTATGCGGCTGGGCAGTATTAAATCCAGGGGAATCACTGCTCCAGGAGTTGGAGGGGAGAAAAAACATGGGGCTTGAAACGGCGATCAATGAGGCAAGGGTTGATGGTCGTGTCGATAAGTTGATTGAGCAGATTCCTTATGCCCGGATGATTGGGGTTCGCGGGCAGCTTGTAGGAGATGAGGCCCTGTTTCTTCTGAAATCAGACAAGAGCAATATCGGTAACCCCATTCTGCCAGCGCTCCACGGTGGCGTGATCGGTGGCTTTATGGAAACAGCCGCGGCTTTGCATCTGCTTCTGTTTATGGATCGGCCCCGGGTTCCAGCTATTATTGATTTTTCTTTGGATTACCTGCGTACCGGCCAACTGCGGGATACCTTCGCAGAGTGCCAGATGCACCGGCAGGGGCGAAGAGTGGCCAATGTTTCAGTGACTGCCTGGCAGACCCATAGAGATGTGCCCATTGCCACTGCCCGTGCACACTTTCGCTTATGAATTGATCAGTATGACTGACAGTTGGATCAAAATTTAAAATCAGCCCTTGAAAAGACAGTCAGTTATCCCCATTTTTCGGAATATCATTTTTTACTCCGGCTTACGGTTAGTTTTCCGAGGACGACCAATCCATGACTACTGAAACAAAAAAAGAAACATTAGGTTTTCAGACAGAAGTGAAGCAGCTGCTTCACCTGATGATTCACTCCCTGTATTCCCATCCGGAAATCTTCCTGCGGGAACTGGTATCCAATGCCAGTGACGCCTCCGACAAGCTGCGCTATGAAGCGCTGCACGACGCTACTCTGCTGGAGTCCGACCCTAACCTGGAAATCCGTATCAGCTTCGATAAGGAAGCCAAGACCGTCACTATCGCTGACAACGGCATCGGTATGAGCCGTCAGGATGTGATTGATAATCTGGGTACTATTGCCAAGTCTGGTACTGCAGAGTTTCTGAAGAATATGACCGGCGATCAGCAGAAGGACTCACAGCTGATCGGTCAGTTTGGTGTTGGCTTCTATTCCTCCTTTATTGTGGCTGACAAGGTCACTGTCGAAACCCGCAAGGCTGGTGACAAAGAGGGTGTTATCTGGGAATCTGAAGGCACTGGCGAATTCACCATTGAAGAGACTGATAAAGCCTCCCGTGGTACCAGCATCACCCTGCACCTGAAAGATGAGCATCTCGATTTTGCCGATGGCTGGCAGCTGCGCTCCATTATCCGCAAATACTCTGACCATATATCCCTGCCCATCTTGATGGAAAAGCAGGACATGCCTTCCTATGACGAAGAAGGTAACGAGAAGAAGGAAGAGGAAAACAAGGCGCCTGAGTGGGAAACCGTAAACACCGCCAAGGCCCTGTGGACTCGTAGCCGTAGCGAGATCAAGGACGAAGAGTACAAAGAGTTCTATGGTCATATCAGCCACGATCACACCGATCCGCTGAAATGGAGCCATAACCGTGTGGAAGGCAAGCTGGAATACACCAGCCTGCTGTATGTTCCCGGCAAGGCGCCTTTTGATCTGTACAACCGCGAAATGGATCGTGGCCTGAAGCTGTATGTTCAGCGTGTATTTATCATGGACAAGGCGGAAGAGTTCCTGCCCATGTACCTGCGCTTTATCAAGGGTGTGCTGGACTCCAATGACCTGTCCCTGAATATCTCCCGTGAGATTCTTCAGAAAGATCCGAATGTGGAAAGCATGAAGTCCGCGCTGACCAAACGAGTCCTGGATATGCTGACCAAGATGGCCAGGAACGATGCAGAGAACTATCAGAAGTTCTGGAAAGAGTTCGGTCAGGTCCTGAAGGAAGGCCCTGCAGAAGATATGGGTAACAAGGAGAAGATCGCCAAGCTGCTGCGCTTCTCCACGTCTTTGGAAGGCAAGGAAGAGCAGACGGTTTCCCTCGACGATTACATTGGTCGTATGAAGGAAGATCAGGAGAAGATCTACTACATCTCTGCTGAGTCCTTCAATGCTGCCAAGAGCAGCCCGCACCTGGAAGTGTTCCGCAAGAAGGGCATTGAAGTTCTGCTGCTCTCCGACCGTGTTGATGAGTGGCTAATGTCACACCTGTTTGAGTACGACGGCAAGAAATTTGAAGATATCGGCCGTGGTGATCTCGATCTGGGCAAGCTGGAGTCTGAAGAAGACAAGAAGGCCCAGGAGGAAGTTGAGAAGCAGAGCGAAGATCTGGTCAAGCGTATCCAGGATGTGCTCAAGGACGAGGTTGAGTCCGTGCGTGTTACTCACCGTCTGACTGACTCTCCAGCCTGCCTGGTGGTTGGTGCCCAGGATATGGGTGCTCAAATGCGTCGAATCATGGAAGCGGCGGGCCAGGCTGTACCTGATACCAAGCCGATCTTTGAAATTAACCCTGAGCACCCGCTGATTGTCCGTCTGGACAATGAATCTGATGAAGACCGTTTTGCCGAACTGAGCCGGATCCTGATGGATCAGGCCAGCCTGGCTGAAGGCGGCCAGCTGGACGATCCAGGTGCCTATGTTCAGCGCCTGAACAAGCTGCTGCTGGAACTGTCTGGCTCCTGATAGTCTGCTGAAACAGCATCTTCAAAAAGGGAAATGCCGTCTCCTGCAGGAGGCGGCATTTTTTTGTCGCCAGAATATCAGTTTCTTTTCTTATCAATCAAATACACCTAAATCTGATAGGGGGGGGGAAACCTGCCAAGCCAAAAAAAGGAATTATGATGCTGAGGGAGTTGCTATGTCTTTGGATGAATCACGATTAGTTTCTTATCAGACTTTACAAGCCATTCAGAATGCTAAGCAAGCTCAACAGCCCCAGGGTTGGTTTAATTATACTCTTAGAATGTTTTATGGTAGAACTGTCGTTCCTGATCATCAAAAAGAACAAATTCTTCAAGACATAAATAAGGCATGTGAAGCAGTTGGATTGCAAGAACGAAAAATTGAAGTGCTGCCCGATGGTGAGGATTGGCTAAATAAAAACCCAATCTATTTATGTGTTCAGCTTGAAGAAATGATCAGTGATCTGGCACTGGGTCAAGGTAGTGCAGATGATTTTCAGGAATTTATTTATAATGAGATATTAAATACCAGCAATTCGGCTTCCGTAGAATTTTCTGCTGATGAGAAGTTGAAAATTCTTACATATATGTATCAGGAGGTCGTGTGCAAAAAAGAATGGCCTGCTGATAGTCCTCCTGTTGGTGATCATGTCCTTCAAACCATTGATTTGGCTCAGTCGGAAGTTGAACGGGTTCAAAAGGAAGCTAACCATCAAAGACTGCCTGCAGTAAACGTAGCCCTTCCATCACTGCCAAATGATAATCCACTGTCTGATGAACAACAGGAATTATTAGGCCTTATGATGGAAGCTCCTGATAAATACGGGTGTGCAGAGCTTAGTGAATATGCCTGTAAGTTTCTTATAAAAGCAGGGTATGTTCACAAAGATAACCTGATTGATCAGGTGGATAATGCAATGAGGGAATTTAAAAACTTATGGGATGATGAAGTTAAACGTTTTCAGAGTGCAAGAGATCAAATTTCTGCTCCTGTTCAGGCTGTGCCACATGAAGAAAAACATCAACCTGAACCTGATGGTGGAGATGATTGGAAAAACTTTAATACAGCAAATTTCCCCCAAAAAAACTTCACGGATCCCGAACCTCCAGCATTTGATCGCACGTTTTTTGTAGGCCAGTTTGCGCTATTTAATCTGGAGCAGCGTATGTCAGCCCCTCCAGGTATGAAACGCCTCGAATGCACCCACAAGTTTTTACCCCTTCTTGAGCAGTTATATCCGATTCTTCATCGGGAGCTGGAGCTAAGCCCAGAGGAAATGGTTGCGTGTGTCAAAGCTGGTGTGATTAGGTTTGAAGACATGGATGCGATGCTGGGTGATCTTGATAATGAGAATACTAAGCCAGTCGTTGATCATTTTGTGAACAATCAGAGCTGTCAGGATATTTCACGGAATATTCGGTTAGCAGCCTCTCGAAAGAGAGTTCAGGACATATTTCAGCAATATGAACCAAGTTTTGAAATTCTTAAAACACCGGGCAATAGTCAATCAGCATGCCATGCAATCGCTATGCAGCTTGGTATCGAGACTGGCAGGGCTCAGGATCTGTTGGCAGGTTATATCGACAGATTTAAGAAACGGGAAGGAGATTGCGCATTAGATCCTTACGTGAAATCTGATAGCTGCGTTAACCTGTATGAAGTTGATCCAAACCAGGTGGCAACTCTGTCTGATGTTAGCTGCCATCCTGCTAGTCGGCCTACCCCTAGCTGGCTACCTGTTATGGCACGCTGTTATTCAAAGCCGATAATTTGTCAGGTCTTACAGGCGAACGGAGTTTTCGACACTTATAGCGTTAGTGCAGATGGTATATGGTGTCCGGTCTCTGACATACCATACGACCCGGAGGCTAGACCCATACAACTTGTTTATGACGTTTCCAATGGACACTTTGATGGGTATCAGGATAGAAACAATCCTGTTGTGAATACGCAGCCTGCGTTCACGCCTCCTCCTCAACAACAACCCTCTGTGGTTCCTGCAAAACAGGTGGCGCCTTCCAGCCTTCCTGGTGTTCGTCCAGGCGTATCTTCTCCACCGTTTACTATTCCTGTACCAGCGGCTCAGGTTGGAAGTGAGACCGTTGATGGTAATGAGGCTCAAAATGAATTGTTATATAATGGGTTGGCGAAGGAAGGATTAGTCAATAACTGGAATGAATTTCAGCGTCTGTTTTCCAAAATCCCTCAGGGGATATATCTGCAGGGTGAGCTGACATGGGCTCTACGTTATTTTCGAGACCTGCAGAGCTATCAGCCAGAAACCGGCATCGAGTTTTATGATGAAATGTTCTCAGCTCTGGTATTTCAGGATCAATTAAAAACCCCTCCCTGGCAAAAGGCGGAAGTTCCTGAAGATGTTGTGAGGGAAGCAATTGCGCATGCTAAAAGGCATAACAAAACCCAAGCACAGATCGATGATGAGATGAGACAACTTGAGACTGTTTATAGTGGTGGCAGCAAAAAAAATATCTGTGAAAACCTTCAGGGCATTGCGCAGAAACTGGATAATTACCTGCCGACCGCCATTGGCACTGAGAAAGTCAAGGCAAGGGGGATGGCGCCCTTCCAGCCAGGTATGCTCAATTTCAGTAACAACTGTTTTATGGCCAGCAGCATGCAGTTGAGTGCTCATATGAGGCGTAATGGCACCATGCTGAGTGAACTCAAACGGACTGTCCCTGCAGGTGTTCTGGTGGATTACTTATTGAAATACCATATGCGGATGCCTCCTAAAGGAGGACTCAGTGACGTTGAGCATGCCAAGGTGTCGGATGCGTTCGTTGCCTCTGTCTGGGATGAAGCTTATAAGCTGCAGGCGAATTTGAACCAGGCTGTGACGAACGATAACCCCAAGGGTATACAGGATTTTGTTTTTGCCCACCGCAGGTTAACCCATGCCTTTGTGGAAATGTGTGAGCAAATTAACAGCCAACAAGGTGACCAGCGCAAACTGGTACAGGCCCAGGTGGAATTTTTCACCCTTTTGAAGCAATTTGGCGACAGCTACGATAAACCAGCTATCCAAGACTTGATCGGGGGGGATCCGGGGCAGAAGCACACACTTTCGCAAATCAAGCAGGAAGACGCAGGTGAAATGATTCGGGTGCTTGCCACGCTGACAGGCAGTGATGCGGATCCCCGATCTACAGTAAGTATGGGCAAGGTAATGTCTTTATGGGCTCATGGCACGAAGAAGGATGAGAAGGTGGAGAAAGCTGTGCCAGAATCGCTCCTGGCCTTTCAACTGGCTGGGGACACGCTTGACAACTGTATCCAGGCTCTTATTTCTCACGAGATGCTTGAACCGGAAGAAGAAAAACGTGTGGCCTGCAGACAGGTTAAGAGCTTTGAATCTGACGCAATGGGGACATAAAGAAAAGAGTGATTATAGCGAGTTGAAAAGGCTTAAAGCTAAAAACAATGGTCGCACTGGTCAGGAAGAGAGGCGATATCGGGAGCTGCAACAAAAAGGGGCTGATCGTCCACCAACAAAAACATCTGGTCAGTTGAAGCTGTATACCCAGAGTGGGGCTGCTCCTCAAAGTCTGACTCTGCAGTCAAAGGTCTATAAATATCAGGGTGTTAATGAGGCTGTCTATTTGAAAGATGAGGCCATGAATCTCCTCCAGAATACGCCATTGAGTGTGACGCTTCCGTTGCACGACCCCGAAAGGCCCAATGCCCCCCCCGTCAACCATAAGTACAGGGTTAGCTCTATTGTTTGCCACAGAGGGAATTCGTTGAAATCCGGGCATTACATTACCCTGAAATTTGAAGGGAATGATGTCATTGTCTGTGACGATGATATTGTTTTAAAGCTGAATGACTATTTAACTTACCGGGGGCAACCTCCTTGCAAGGACTGGAGAGAGTTTTGTCGTAGGGAAGGGTTGTCAGGTTATCTCTTCGGTATTGAGCAAGACTGAAGCTGGTCAGATAAGGCGCTGCTAGAGCTTTTACAGCTTGACATAAAGTGTAACACTATTAACAACCCACTACCCTTCTTCGAAACCTGACATGGAGCGCCCGTGATCAACAGTAATGAGAATCTGGGTTTGATGTTCTTCGGTAGAATAAATACTGGCAGATATGACGAGAAAAAGCAGAAACAATGGCTGTGAGGAGTAGCGGTTTTGTATCCTACAGAGAACTCTATGTTTTGCTGGATTTATCATGTTCAAACATAAACATGTATGGTATTTCATCTTTATGTAAAGTGAAATAGTCTTGAATACCACCTGTTATTTTGGTAAGACCAAAGTCATCGTGGAGGTACCAGTCATTTCCCCCTCTTTCCAGAGTTTTGTAGTGGCCGAAATTCACAAACCCCCAGTGAATCACAACACTTTTGAGGTGTAATGGAAGGTCAACCATTTGGCCTGTTTGGCTGTTTTTCACTTGAAAAGAGATATTTTCAACAGGCTCACTGAAAACAAGCCTGCGTGCCTGCTCCGCCAGTATTTCTGTACGAAAAGGGTTAAGGTAAGACCAGATTTTAATCTGGAAGTGAACATGTTGAATGTCATCGGGGGAATCACTGGTATAGATATCGTGGCGCTGGCATGGATGTGGTTGACCATCAGGGAATCTCACTTCCTGTTCCGGATCTATGTCATCAATCTGGGGTCCCAGGCATTTACTCAATGTGTCGTGGGTAATGTTGACTTCTAAAATGGCAGAATCCACACTCTCTTTTCCCACAACCTGATCTTTATTATCTGTTGCCTGTATCTGGGTACTGTAGGTTAATGGAGGCGTTAACTCTCTCGCTTCATCGATAATATCCATCAATTTCAGCATAAACTCATGAGGATCATCATGACTCCCCCAGAATCTCTCATCTTCTCCATAGGGGAATAATTTTTTAAAAATGCCACTGGATGCATCTTTGGATTGACCAAATTCATAACAAGCCTGAAAAAAATCGACCTGTGCAGAGATAACATCAATATTTTTTTGGCCACATCGTGTTCGTATAACTGCTTCCGCCAGCTTGGCAAATCGCAATATCAATACAGCTCTTCTTGTACCATCGCGCTTTTCGCTGCCATGTTTTATGGGGTGTTCATAAATTTCGGGGTGGGCTTTGTAAAGGGTACAGGCTGTTTTCTGCAAAGTGAAAACATCTTTCATTGACATGGTGGTAATACGTTGCTTGAGTGCGGCGTTGGCAAAACATGTCCTCTTACTATGATTCACAAATCCTGGTGATAAAGACACATCTTGCGGTGGCAGGCTTCTTATCTCCTGTTCCATTTTTTCCAGTTCTTGTAGTACTTTTTCAAAAACGGGATCTAAATTTTCAACGGGTTCCAGTTTCTCACCGTTGGTGGGTGACTCTGGTCGTGGAAGAATATTTTGACCGCGAGGAATAGAGCCTGGATTCCGTTTCAGGCTCCCCAGAGAGTGCTGCCGGTTAAGCAGGCTTTCCGTCAGGCTGGAAGATCCGCATTCAATAGAATTGAAACGGGAAGATAAAGATGAGTTCTGGCGTGAATAAGAAGCACCTGTTCTCACCTGACCACTGGTAACCACTGGCCACCAGTGAGGAACGAGGGAGTGACCGATATTGACCAGAGCCCTGATCTTCAAATTTGATCAATCGCGAGATTTATACATGTTTGGTACTGTCCTTCCGTATTGCACTCTATAAGTTCCCCTTCCGGGGTAGCATATGTGCACTGTAAACTTTCGCTGTACGGGCTGTCAGGGGTAAAGAGAAAAACCGGCGTGTTATAAGCAATGGCAATATAAGGCAGATCTTCCGGGTTGAGCCAATAGTTCTCGGGATCTTGACTTGTTTGTGCTTCCTGTATATCCGCTTTAAGGTAATTTGCCCTCTCTTCCGGAGAAAGTAAGCCTTGTTTGTAGAGCTGAAAATCTTTAAAAAAACCGGCACCCTGTTCTATCCGTTTTTTATAATCTTCGTCCCCTTCAATTGTTGTTAAATCCGCTGTCTGCAGAAATGTATGCAGGTCTTTTGCTGCTTGGGCTGCTGCAGTACGCACCTGATGTGGGGACTCTCCTGTCATCAGTGCCATAGCTGCAAATCCGCAGTCGGCATTGGATATCGTCCTCTGGCCGGGTTTCAATCCAAACTCCCGGAGTTGTTGCGCTATAAAATTCAACTGCTCCGGGCTTTGGGCTTTGATATTGTACTCTAAACCTTCCGTTAAATTCTCCAGTGTTCTCGAGACTGTCACAAGAGGCTCAATGTCTTTCAGCTCTTTAGAAAGTGATTGCAAAGTTATTATGGCCATATGACGACGGGCTTTTATTAATAATGCCTGCTGATTCTGGTTGTATGTTGCAAAATGATCTCTATCTCTCTGATTTTGGCAGGCTTTGGCCCAGGCCAATAAATGTTCTTTTAATTCTGCGCTTTTTTTATCATCTTCTGACTCTGTAAATAACTCACCAGCAACCTGCTCAACAAGATTTATTGCTGGAATTTGACACATTATATTGTGACCAACATTTTCCAGCAATTTTTCCATGCGCTCTCTCTTTACATCCTTTTCATCAGAAGTCATTTTGTCATTGATGTAGCGCTGAATATCGCTGCAGGCTTTTATGGTTGCCGTGGTGGGTAGAGCACCATCATCATCAACTACTTTGCTGACAAGCATGATGGTTGATTGTGTGGCTTTATTATGAATTTTTTTTAGTTCATAAATGGATAAATGATTTAAACATTCAACCACTTCAGGTGTCATCTGATTGTCTGCCAGAGCAAACAGCAAAGTATCTGGCGATAGGCTTTTTCTATTAAGTGCAGCATAAAG
This sequence comes from Sansalvadorimonas sp., assembly GCA_965243775.1. Taxonomy (GTDB): domain Bacteria; phylum Pseudomonadota; class Gammaproteobacteria; order Pseudomonadales; family Endozoicomonadaceae; genus Sansalvadorimonas. The sequence continues at coordinate 220,248 of CBDEWF010000002.1, read as the reverse complement.
ATCCCTGTATTTATGAAGGGGGGGAATCTGATCGAGAATCTGCGGGTTATGCCATAGATTTATCGTGGTTAAATACCGTTCAGCTTCCTTTGATGTATCACCAAGGTTGGCGTGGATCAAAAGGCAGCGGCGAAGAAGAGAGTTGGTGGCATGTCGACTGTCAGCAGAACTCTTTCCGAAAGGGTGGGTAGCAAGTTGAAGGGCTTTTCCTGGATTCTTTCTGATGCCAGGAAGTAACACCGGGAGAGGGAAGTAGCAGCCTTGTTCTTTCAGGTGCTGGCATGTTTCCAGCGTGGCTTTCATTTCCTGAATATTATCAGATTTTCCATAGATCTGTTCAAATGCTTCAGCTTCCGCTGGCTCCAGGGTAAAGGCTTTTGCGACAAGTGTAGCCATTGTTGCGGAGGTATCTGCAGACATTCCTGCATGTAACAGTTTCTTGAAAAAGCTCTCTGGTATCTTGTCTATGGTGTCCTTTATTTTCTCCAGAGTATTCTGGTCACTCTTGTAATAATCAGAATGAATAATTGCTGTAATCAGTAGATAAGCTTTTTTTAAACATTCATGGTTGTCAAGTTGGCCTGCATCATTTAGCTTGTTTACCACTTTTAAAAGATAAAGAGAGCTTACATAAATCCCATGACGCTCTACAATAATTTTATGAACTTCATTCAAAGTTTGAAGTTCTTCTGTAATTGCAAATGATTGCTCCAGTTCAGGTTGATTTGTCTGCATGCTGAGGTTTGGTTTAACCGTTTCAACTTCTTCGGTAATTGCAGATGGTTGTTCCGGTTTTGCTTGAGCTGGCAGGGTGCTGAAGTTTGGCTCAACAGTTGTAACGTCCCGTTCACTGATTTGTTGTAAATAATACTCGATTGCCTGCAGTTGCTGTGGATAGAGGTAACCCGTAGATGCTTTTAATTGAAGATAAGCAGAGAGGTTGTCTGAATACTTTGTATATTCACTCCTCGTGCAACGTCCTTCGTCGTAAGCGATCTGCACAAGCCGCCCTTCGTTATTTAAACCGACTAATACGTCCGGAGCCTCATCTTTCCGTAACTGCTCTAAGTCTTGTTTAATTTGGGCCAAAGAGACTGTATTTGGATCGAATCTCGGCATTTTATTTGCCTGATATGCTATGAAAATTGTTATAAAGTATATCTGAGTGGGAAACTATGTTTGAGTAATTATCATATCATTCAAGTTAGGGATACTTACGCTGGGTTAATAGGTTTCAGATAAGCCCGGATTGTTCAGACACACGAGGCTTTCCTCTTTCTTATTTCCTATCAAATTGCCAGATTACTTTCCTAAAAGATAATCCACGCCTATATCTGAATAGATAGCCAAGTGTACTTGCAAGGATGATCCATGGGTACTTTCTACGATTTTTCTCTCTTTCGAAACGCTGTACTGGTCTTGCTGGGAATGATTATTCCAGTACTGCAGGTACAAGCTCTGGATGACAAGCTATTGACCGGTGATGATTTCAGCGCCGTTGAAGATTTTACTTTAATTGATGACAGCAGTGATGATATCCAGGTCGAAGAGATTGATAACAGTCTGGTGCAGGTACGCAGCTTCACTATAGAGAACAAGCGCTATATCCGTTACTCCCAGTACTATAAAGGTCTGGAAGTGGTTGGACGCAGTGTGGTGGGGCACTTTGAAGGAGAAGGCGATAAACTCAGTTATGAAAAAGCCAGTTTTTCCGGAAAAATTGCCAGAAAAATCAAGCTGCCTATTGATAAGTCATCCTTAAGTGATCAGTTCCGCGACAGCATGGCTGCCTTTGCCCAGGATGATTTTTACAAACGGGTTGGTCTGAAAGGCCAGGTTGAGGACCTTGATACCCAGGCAGTTATCTGGATTGATAAAGATGAGAACGCCAGGCTGGCCTACAAGGTCAGTTTCAGGATACTTCCGGATAATGGACAACAGGCTTGGCCCCACTATCTGATCAATGCAGAAAGCAGAGAGATTTTTCAGTATTGGAACAACATTCAGGGGCTTTATGATGATCATGGCCCTGGTGGAAACAACAAGACCGGCCAGTATACCTTTGGGCAGGGCGGGATTCCGCTTCTGTCTGTGACCAAGACCAATAATGTTTGCAGTCTGATAAACAGTCATGTCAGAGTGGTGTCCCTTAAAAATACCTGGACAACGACCAGCAACCTCCCACCTATCAGTTATATCTGTGGTCAGAATACCGGCAATCAGTCAAATGGTGCCTGGTCTCCCGGGAATGATGCCTACGCCTTTTCCAACCTGGTATTGGCGATGTACCGGGACTGGTACCAGGTTCCGGTACTGACCTGGCCCAATGGCAATATCCGCCAGCTGGTAGTCTTGGTTAATGCCGGACAGAATTATGAAAATGCGTACTGGGATGGAAACTACCTGGTGTTCGGTGATGGGGCTTACAGCTTTCATCCACTGGTTTCGGTAACGCTGATGGCTCACGAGATGAGTCATGCCTTTACCGGTAACCACTCAGGTTTGTACTACGCCAACCAGTCCGGTGCGATCAATGAGGCCTTCTCGGATATGTCTGCCATTGCGGCTGAATATTATCTGAAGCAGCAGAGTGCTACAGCCTATCAGACTGTGATTGGTACTTCTGGGATCGACTGGCGTATTGGTGACCGTATCTCAAAAGGCAGCTTTGCCATGCGGTCCATGGATAACCCTTCGGCTTACAGTTCTGCAGAATGCGATGAAGTTGTCTCAGGCTGCCAGCGAAGCTGGGCTGATGTGATCAGTGCCTCACAGCAGATAACCCTGTCCAAGCGGCAGAGTTATATTGTTCACAAGGGCAGTGGTGTGATGAACCGTGCTTTTGTCAACATAGTTAATGAGCTCAATGGGAATGTCAGGGCGGCATTTGCACTGATGGTGCGTTCGAACATGCTTTACTGGACCACGACTTCAACTTTTTCAGAAGCGGCCTGTGGCGTTGTTCAGGCTGCTCAGGTTGATGGAATCAATGACCAGATTATTACCCGCTCATTCCGGCAGGTGGGTGTGACTCCTGCCTGTTAAAGGGTAAGCGGTAATTTCTACCCATCTGGTTGTCTTGCTGGATCAGGTGTAATCCTGATGCAATCCCTCTTTGGTGAATGTTGATACTCTTAGCATTTAACCAATAAGTCAGAGATGCTGACTATACCAGCAACCGTTGTGCTTAAGTTGACTCTGATATGAACCTCAGACGGTACTTCCAAGTACCGCTATATCCACAAAAATATTCGACACTCTTCGTATATTAATATTTGTTATAGCTGAAAAGAGAAACTGTGATCACCTTTTTGTAGGAATAGATACAGTCTTTTATGTTCCCCCCCTCTTTTGTTCCGCTTGCCCTTGCAGCGCGCATCCGTGTTGCGCCGGCGGTGGGAGGTAAGAAGGTTCACCGAATCAAAGGACAGACCGCAGCCACAGGTGGTGTTCAGCTTGCCCTTGCAGCGCGCATCCGTGCTGCCCTGGCGGTGGGAGGTAAGAAGGCTGGCCGAATCAAAGGACAGGCCGCAGTCACAGGTGGTGTTGCGCTTGCCCTTGCAACGCGCATCCGTGCTGCCCTGGCGGTGGGTTTCAAGAAGGTTCGCTGAATCAAAGGACAGGCCGCAGCCACAGGTGGTGTTCAGCTTGCCCTTGCAGCGCGCATCCGTGCTGCCCTGGCGGTGGGAGTTAAGAAGCCTCGCCGAATCAAAGGACAGGCCGCAGCCACAGGTGGTGTTCTGCTTGCCCTTGCAACGCGCATCCGTGCTGCCCCGGCGGTGGGAGATAAGAAGGCTGGCTGAATCAAAGGACAGGCCGCAGCCACAGGTGGTGTTGCGCTTGCCCTTGCAACGCACATCCGTGCTGCCCTGGCGGTGGGATTCAAGAAGCCTCGCCGAATCAAAGGACAGGCCGCAGCCACAGGTGGTGTTGCGCTTGCCCTTGCAACGCGCATCCGTGCTGCCCTGGCGGTGGTTGTTAAGAAGGCTCACCGAATCAAAGGACAGGCCGCAGCCACAGGTGGTGTTCAGCTTGCCCTTGCAACGTACATCCGTGCTGCCCCGGCGGTGGGAGATAAGAAGGCTCACCGAATCAAAGGACAGGCCGCAGCCACAGGTGGTGTTCCGCTTGCGCTTCTTCCTAGATACTGCAGCTTGTTCACTTTGCGTCACTATTTCCACTTCCAGAGTGAGAGGACTGTCGTAATCTGGATAAATTTCAAAGGAAGAGGTAGCAGAAAATTCTTTCTCGCAATGAATTTCCCAGGTCGATAGCTCAGGATCGAAAGATGCCATAAATTGATCCCATGATTCTTTTTCAACGGTCACCTCATCTGTTTCACCTGGCGGGGGACCTGAACGGGACGTTACTGTGCAAGCTGATCCTGGAGCACTCAATTTGAGGGTGTCATCATCCAGGTGTGGCACCCTTATTCGGGATGCACTTTCAATGCCCCGACATTCGAAACCTTCACCTGAAACAGGCACACAGTAAGTATCATCCAGTGGGTGGGCCGCTGGGGCGTGAGTGCGTATGACTCCTGTTGAGAGAATCTCTGTCTCCCCTTCGCCTGCGGGTAAAACGAGAGTGCAGCTCTCCTGCTTATTTGTACCTGAACTGGCAGGTTGAACTGTGGCAATGACCAGGACAAGGCAAAAGTATGTTGGCTTTAACAATCCAGAAAACAAGTCAGCTTCCCTGAACCAAACCGGCCTTAAAGGTTAGCAGAACAGTCAGGGGCCATTTTAAACCCGGTTGATTTCTATGCTCTGAACATTCCAGGGAAGCAACTGCTCAATATCTTCAACAGATTTCACGGAAGGCAACTGGGTAAAAACCTCTTTCAGATAAGCATAGGACTCCACACCACAAGCTTTGGCGGTTTCAATCAGGCTGTACAGATTGGCACTGGCATCGGCCCCTTTCTGGCTGTTGCTGAACAGCCACGCCTTGCGCCCCACCACGAAAGGGCGGATCGCGTTTTCTGCCAGGTTGTTAATCCATACGCAGGTAGCCTTCATCACAGTAACGGATGAGTTTGTCCCACTGGTTGTGAAGGTAGTGCAGGGCTTTGCCCAGTAAGGTTTTCGGGGGTACCTGGGGCAGGGATTTATCGAGCCACTGTCGTAACTTCTCCGGTTCAGCAACCTGCACCCACATATAGGACTGGCTCTGTGGGGTTTTACCCAGCTTCTTCAGCACCTTCACAGGCACGACAGGCATACTTGGGGCGCACATGCCGAATCATCTGGATTTTGGCCGGGATAATATCCAGCTCATAGCCATCCAGCAGATCATTCAATAGTCGGCGATCAATCGTGGTCGGCATATCCTTGTCCGGCCACTGGAAGCGATACTTCTCCAAACGCTTGTACCAGAGCACAAAACCATTGTTCTCCCAGAGCAGCAACTTGATTTTGTTCCTTCCCCGGTTGCAGAACACGAACACCCGGTGATCAAAGGGAGAGAGTTCAGTCTCCTGCTCAATCAGACAGGCCAGCCCATCAATGGACTTACGCATATCCACAGGCTCGGCGTAGAGAAATACTTCAATGTCTGTAGCTGGACGAATCATAGGCGAGCCAGCTCCCGAACCAGGTCAGTGATGTTGTCAGTCTGAACTTCCAGGCGGATACCCGAAGGTAATGCCACAGCCGCTGTCGTCAGTTTGACTGGTTCGGGAGTTACGGAAAGGGAATCAACTTTGTGGATTTGGGCTGATCACGAAACTTTCTTTTCCAGTAAGACAACTGGTGAGAGTTTAGGTCGTAAGCGGTAATTTCTACCCATCTGGTTGTCTTGCTGGATCAGGTGTAATCCTGATGCAATCCCTTTTTGGTGAATGTTGATACTCTTAGCATTTAACCAATAAGTCAGAGATGCTGACTATACCAGCAACCATTGTGCTTAAGTTGACTCTGATATGAACATCAGACGGTACTTCCAAGCACCGCTATGTCCACAAAAATATTTGACACTCTTCGTATATCAATATTTGTTATAGCTGAAAAGAGAAATTGTGATCACCTTTTTGTAGGAATAGATGCAGTCTTTTGTGTTCCCCCCCCTCTTTTGTTCCGCTTGCCCTTGCAGCACGCATCCGTGCTACCCTGGCGGTGGGAGTTAAGAAGGTTCACCGAATCAAAGGACAGGCCGCAGCCACAGGTGGTGTTCAGCTTGCCCTTGCAACGCGCATCCGTGCTGCCCCGGCGGTGGGAGGTAAGAAGGCTCACCGAATCAAAGGACAGGCCGCAGCCACAGGTGGTGTTGCGCTTGCCCTTGCAGCGCGCATCCGTGCTGACCTGGCGGTGGGATTTAAGAAGGCTCACCGAATCAAAGGACAGGCCGCAGCCACCACAGGTGGTGTTGTGCTTGCCCTTGCAGCGCGCATCCGTGCTGCCCTGGCGGTGAGAGGTAAGAAGGCTGGCCGAATCAAAGGACAGGCCGCAGCCACAGGTGGTGTTGCGCTTGCCCTTGCAGCGCGCATCCGTGCTGCCCTGGCGGTGAGAGGTAAGAAGGCTCACCGAATCAAAGGACAGGCCGCAGCCACAGGTGGTGTTGCGCTTGCCCTTGCAACGCGCATCCGTGCTGCCCTGGCGGTGGGAGGTAAGAAGGTTCACCGAATCAAAGGACAGGCCGCAGCCACAGGTGGTGTTGTGCTTGCCCTTGCAGCGCGCATCCGTGCTGCGCCGGCGGTGGGAGTTAAGAAGCCTCGCCGAATCAAAGGACAGGCCGCAGCCACAGGTGGTATTCTGCTTGCCCTTGCAACGCGCATCCGTGCTGCCCTGGCGGTGGGAGGTAAGAAGGTTCACCGAATCAAAGGACCGGTCGCAGCCACAGGTGGTGTTGCGCTTCTTCCTGAATACTGCAGCTTGTTCACTTTGCGTCACTATTTCCACTTCCAGAGTGGGAGGACTGTCGCAACCTGGATAACTTTCAACGGAAAAGGTAACAGAGGGTTCTTTTTTAACCACCCTCTGGCAATGAATTTCCCAGGCCAATAGCTCAGGATTGAGAGACACCATAAGTGGATCCCATGATTCTTTTTCAATGATCACCTCATCTGTTTCAGGTGGCGGGGTGCCTGAACGGGGCGTTGCTGTGCAAGCTGATCCTGGAGCACTCAATTTGAGGGTGTCATCATCCAGGTGTGGCACCCTTATTCGGGATGCACTTTCAATGCCCCGACATTCGAAACCTTCACCTGAAACAGGCACACAGTAAGTATCATCCAGTGGGTGGGCCGCTGGGGCGTGAGTGCGTATGGCTCCTGTTGAGAGAATCTCTGTCTCCCCTTCGCCTGCGGGTAAAACGAGAGTGCAGCTCTCCTGCTTGTTTGTACCTGAGCTGGCAGGTTGAACTGTGGCAATGACCAGGACAAGGCAAAAGTATGTTGGCTTTAACAATCCAGAAAACAAGTCAGCTTCCCTGAACCAAACCGGCCTTAAAGGTTAGCAGAACAGTCAGAGCCATTTTAAACCCGGTTGATTTCTATGCTCTGAACATTCCAGGGAAGCAGATGCTTTTCTTCTCTGCGGCTGTTTTCTCCTTGAGGGTGCGCTCTACCCGGTACAGCTTCTGGATATAAGACAGCCCTATATGGTGGGCCTTGCCGGTTTTGCTGTTCTTCTTCTGGCCTTTGATGGCTTCATCGAACTTGCGGCGGACATGGCACCAAGTCAATGATGTTGTCAGTCTGAACTTTCAGATGGATACCTGAAGGTAAAGTTACAGTCACTGTCGTCAGCCTGCTTGTTTCTGGGGTCATGGAAAGAGGAACCAGCTTACCCCGTGAGGACTGGTCACGGAATTTCCGTTTTCAGTAAGACAACTGGTGAAAGTTCAGGTTGTTCTGCTGGCACCATGCTGTTTGTGTCAGGCTGGATTCCTGCCACTGTTGAAGGCGGTCGCGCCAGAGAGATTCCAGAGATTCTGAAGACATTGGGGAGTTCCTGATGAAAAATCAGGATCATAAACAGGGAATTGATGGAAATTAATGTGGGGAGGAATTACCGCTTACGTTAAAGGGGAAATTCAGGGATAAGATATGAAAAAAGGGAAGCATTGTGCTTCCCTTTTTTCATGGGTGATTCACTCAGCAGGGTCAGGCTTCGTAGCGATCAAAAACCAGGCAGGCATTGGTGCCACCAAAGCCGAAGCTGTTGGACATAACCCGGTTCAGCTTCATCTCTTTGTTTTCACCAACAACGATTGGCAGACCTTCGGCCTTCTCGTCCAGAGTCTCGATGTTTGCAGAAGCAGTAATGAAGTTGTTCTGCATCATCAGCAGGCTGTAGATCGCTTCATGAACGCCAGCCGCACCCAGAGAGTGACCACTCAGGGACTTGGTGGAGCCGATCAGTGGACAGTCGTCACCGAAGGTTTCACGGATAGCGCCCAGTTCGGCAACATCACCAACCGGAGTACTGGTTCCGTGGGTGTTGATGTAGTCGATAGGACCCTTGATGGTGGACATGGCTTGCTGCATGCAGCGTATTGCACCTTCACCGGAAGGAGCCACCATATCGTAACCGTCAGAAGTTGCACCGTAGCCGGTGATCTCTGCGTAAATCTTGGCACCACGGGCCAGAGCGTGTTCCAGTTCTTCCAGAACCAGGACACCGCCACCACCGGCGATTACGAAACCGTCACGGTTAGCATCGTAAGCACGGGAAGCCTTTTCAGGAGTCTCGTTGTACTTGGAAGACAGTGCGCCCATAGCGTCGAACATAGCGGTCTGGGACCAGTGTTCTTCTTCACCACCACCGGCGAAAACGATGTCCTGTTTACCCAGCTGGATCAGTTCCATGGCGTTACCAATGCAGTGAGCACTGGTGGCACAGGCGGAAGTGATGGAGTAATTCACACCTTTGATCTTGAAAGGGGTGGCCAGACAGGCAGATACAGTGTTACCCATGGTACGGGTAACGCGGTAAGGGCCAATACGCTTCACGCCTTTTTCGCGCAGAGTGTCGGTGCTCTCTACGATGTTGGCGGTAGAAGCGCCACCGGAAGCAGCAATCAAGCCGGAGCGAGGGTTGGAAACCTGCTCTTCAGTCAGGCCTGCATCGGCAATAGCCTGCTTCATGGCAATAAAGGTGTACGCAGCAGCATCGCCCATAAAGCGCATGGTTTTACGGTCAATGTGCTCGGAGAAATCGATATCGACAGTACCGGACACCTGGCTGCGGAAACCTTTTTCTGCATAGGATTCGTTAAAGCGAATACCGGAACGACCTTCCCGCAGGGAGTCCGTTACGGATTCAGCATTATTGCCCAGACAGGAGGCAATGCCGAGGCCAGTAACAACAACGCGTTTCATATCTTGGTGAACCTGTATCAGAAGTTATCTGTGCGCGTGAAAAGACCTACACGGAGATCTTTCGCAGTGTAAATTTCCCGGTCGTCAACAGAGACGCTGCCGTCAGCAATACCCATCACCAGCTTACGGGTGATCACCCGCTTGAGATCCAGGCGGTAAGTAACCTTCTTGCTGGTGGGAAGAATCTGTCCGGTGAACTTCACTTCACCACTGCCCAGAGCGCGTCCGCGTCCCGGGTTACCCAGCCAGCCGAGATAGAATCCGACCAGCTGCCACATAGCATCGAGACCGAGACAGCCAGGCATGACTGGATCACCCTCGAAGTGGCATCCGAAGAACCACAGGTCAGGATTGATATCCAGTTCGGCGATAATTTCGCCCTTACCATAGGCACCGCCTTCTGATGTGATCTTGGTGATGCGATCCATCATCAGCATGTTGGGAAGTGGGAGACGGGCATTGCCGGGGCCGAATATTTCGCCCTTGCCGCATGCCAGCAATTCATCTCGGCTATAGCTGTGTTTATTCATCATATATTCCGGTCAGGTCGTGCCTGGAAGACTGGGCGGGAAGATAATCCATTTATAGGGGGCATTAATCATAGGCCAGTCATCAATCCTGAATCAGGCAGGCTACGTCCGTTGAGTACCTCTGAGTGCTCAGGTCAGCGGCGACTATACCATCCGGCTGGGAATGAATTAATGTGGAACCGCCATTTTTTAACAAAATAACTACAGTTCGGCAACATGGCGCGACAAAACGATGTTGTAAAGCATCATTCTTGTAGCTGTTCTTGTAGCTCCTACCATTTCTGGAGTTAGCCTGTCTGTCTCTGCGTTGTCTGGTCACACTCTTCTCAACCCTGATTCAACACTCATCAGGGTATAGTATGATAGGCATTGTTTTAGAAATGTGACTGAATGGAATGAAGAGTTCTTTTTCTCCGGAAAACTGTACCATCGCGGTACTGGGTGGTGGCAGCTTTGGCACGGCCCTGGCTGATATTGCTGCCACCAAGGGGCATACTGTTCGCCAATGGATGCGCTCCACAGAGCAGGCAGATGCGATGAATCGTACCCATATCAATCAGCGCTACCTGCCGGAGTACAGTGTCAGTGAACGTATTCATGCCACCAGTGATTTTGACCAGGCCGTTGAAGGTGCTGACCTGATTATTGTTGCGATTCCCAGTAAATCGTTTCGCAGCGTTATCAAACGGCTTAAAGGCAAGGTCGAAGGGCGCATGGTTATCAGTACCACGAAAGGTGTTGAGGCCGGCACCTTTGACCTGATGACCAATATCCTTCATGAGGAAGTTCCCGGGGCACGGATTGGTGTCCTCAGTGGCCCAAACCTGGCCAAGGAAATTATGGCCAAGTGTATAACGGCCACGGTGATAGCCAGTGAAGATGATGAGCTGTGTCAGCATGTTCAGTCCATTCTTCACTGTGATTATTTCCGGGTCTACTCCAACCATGACCGTTACGGAGTTGAACTGGGTGGGGCTTTGAAAAACATCTATGCCATCGTGGCAGGGCTGGCGACTTCTCTGGGTATGGGCGAGAACACCCGCAGTATGCTGATAACCCGCGGTCTGGCGGAAATGAGCCGGTTTGCAGTCACTATGGGGGCCAATCCGATGACTTTCCTCGGCTTGGCTGGAGTTGGGGATCTGATCGTAACCTGCGAGTCCAGGCTTAGCCGTAACTTCCAGGTTGGTTATGCCCTGGGAGAAGGTAAAACACTGGAGCAGGCCCAGCAGGAGCTTGGCCAGGTGGCAGAAGGCGTTAATACCTTGTCTCTGGTGCGTGATAAGGCCCGGGAAAAAGGTGTATACATGCCGATAGTGGATGGCCTGCATGCCATCATTATGGAAGGGCAGGATATACGAAAAGTCACCAGCACCATGATGATGCGGGAGCAGAAAACCGATGTGGAGTTTTCTGTACGGTCACCTTCAAATTAATATCTTATTGGGAGGTGCGCTATCCGTGCTTCCCGGTTCGTCCCGATACCAGTTGGGGGAGAGAAATGGACAATATTGATACCAAGGATGTTAAAAAAAATCTGATGTCGGAGTCTGTCTGGATCCGTATTCTCTACATGATTCTGTTCTGGCTGGCCGGGCATGTGGCGGTTGCCCTGATTCTTCTGGTGGCTGTGGTGCAGGCGATACTGACGCTTGTTTCTGGCAGGACTAATACCAATCTCCTGGATTTCACCCGGAGCTTGAATCGCTATCTTTTCCAGATAGCCCAGTTCCTGACCTTTAACAGTGAGCAGAAACCTTACCCTTTCTCAGACTGGCCCGCTGAGGGAGATGAGTAGTCCGACATGCTCCTGAAGTTGTAATAAGGATGTGACCTCAATGAAGTTATATATCATGCGCCATGGCCAGGCAGAAAGCTGGGCTTCTTCAGATGCTGAACGTGCCCTGACTGAGTTTGGGCAGCAGCAGGTACAAAGTGCAGCCATGCAGTTGCAGGGTGTTCCCCTGACAGGTATTCTCGCCAGCCCTTATTTGCGGGCAAGGCAGACGGCTGACATTGTCAGGCAGACTGTTGCTGGGCCTGAAATTATTATCTCAGACAATATTACCCCGGATGCTTCTCCCGCTGAGGCTATAGAGTCCTTGCCAGACAGTGGCAACTGGCTGCTGGTTGCTCATATGCCTCTGGTGTCACGGCTGACCGGGCTGTTAACCGAAGGGCGGGTGAATTATGGATTATCTTTCAGTACGGCCATGGTGGCTGAGCTGGAAATGGAGTTTCCGGCCGCAGATTTTGCCATTCTGAAAAGGGTTTTTACCCCATAAATAACTTTGGTCTAACCTCTGTGAACCTTTCCCGATGACCACTGTCTTATACGTGGTGCTCGAAGATTAGAAATTTTCTTCGCGGTTGTCAGCAGGGGCAGGGATCGCTCTCTATACTTCAAGCCCTTTTCCCTGACATTCCTGTCTCCGGTTGAGAACTGACCGTTCTTTCCGGGGGTTTTGTATGGGTGCCCTGTTTAAGTGGCGCTTCTGGTGAAGTGCCGGTATGGCAAATAAAGATGGGAGACGGGCTATGAATGACCGGGAAAAAATCAGCTTGCGTGGGTGTCTGGCCGTTCTGATTGGAGCGATGTTCTGCCTGTACCAGTTTTTTTTGCAGACTTCCCCGGCCTTTATGTTTGCCCCGCTGATGGCAGACCTTTCTCTGACCCTGACCCAGATAGGTGTTCTTTCCAGTTCCCTGCTTTATACCTACCTGCTGCTGCAGATGCCGGCTGGCTGGCTGGTTGACCGCTGTGGGGTCAGGTTCAGCTTTACCAGTGGCGTGTCTGTACTGGTGCTTGGGCAGTTGGTTTTCTCCCATGCATCCAGCCTGGAAACAGCACTGCTGGGCCGACTGCTGTTAGGTGTTGGCAGTTCTACTGCTGTGGTTGGATCTCTCTGTTTAATGTCAGCCTGGTTCCCCAAGCGATGGTTTGCTGTCGGGGTAGGTATTATAGAGATGGCTTCCATGTTTGGAGGTACTGTCAGTGGCATAGTGACTCCTCAGGTTGTGGAATTTTCAGGCTGGCGGGGAGCCATGGAGCTCTACTCCTTGGTGGGGCTTGTTCTGCTGTTTCTGGTTATCTCTCTGGTCCGTGATAACCCTTTAGATAAGCCTGCTGTTAAAGATCAGCCAACGTTGGAGCAGGGAGGACAGACAAGCAGTTTTTACTCAGCGCTGGGGTCTCGGGACATCTGGCTCAGTGCCTTGTTCGGATTGTCTCAGTTTGGGCTGATCAGTGCTTTTGGCATGATGTGGGGAGTACATTATTTACAGTGTCTATATCCTGACTGCCATGACTATGCAGCCAAAGGAGTGGCTTTGTTTTTCGCCGGAGTTGCTGTGGGTACAGTTATCAGCGGCTGGCTGGTATCTCTGTGGGGCTCTTACCGTAATTGCATGGTTACCGGAGCTTTAACCGCTCTGCTGCTGTTACTGGTGATGCTCTATCTGCCACTATCACTGCTGCTGATGACTGTTCTGCTATTTGTGCTTGGCTTGACTCTCGGCTGTTATGGTTTGGCATTTGTGGCGTCCAAAAACTCGCTGTCTGTGTCCTGTCTTGCAACGGTTATGGCTTTTATCAATTCCAGTATGCTGTTATCCAGCCAGGTTCTTCAGCCGCTGGTTGGGCGTATTCTGGATAGCCGTGCAGTGCTGTCACCCTTGACGCTGGTGGATTTCCAGGTTGCTTTTCTACCTTTGATAATCCTGGCCGTTCTTGCCTTATTATGCTCGCTGTTATTAAGGGAGGCTAGGGAATGTTTGCCCTGACTGGTTTCTCCCTCCGGCTTCGAACCCGTGATCTGTTATTGCTTCGGTCTGGTCTTGCCTATCTGGTTGTTGGTGCCTTTGTCGCTTCCCAGTTTGTACTGCAGGGGCTTGTCAGCTTGATGGTGCCGGAATTGAAAGCAGATCTTGGTTTGACTGAAACCGGGGTTGGTATGCTGGCTTCCCTGTTTTTTTATCCGTATGTCATTTTGCAGATTCCTGCTGGCTGGGTGCTTCCCCGGCTGGGGGTTCGCAATTTGCTGGCTATAGCTGCCCTGGTGATGTCGACTGGCTGTTTTGCCGAATCCATTGCAGACTCGGTGTTTATGGCGATGGTTGGTCGCTGCCTGATGGGGGTGGGAGCAGCGCCGGGGATTGTCTGTTTCCTCAGTACTGTTGGCGCTGTTATGCCTGCCCGTTACTTCGGCCTGTTTGCGGCTACTACGGAGCTGTTCGGAATGGTGGGTGCTGGTGTGGGTGACTTCCTCATTCCTTCAGGTATAAGAAGCTGTGGCTGGCAGTGTGTGCTGGAGTGGTTTGGTTATGGTGTTTTAGCTCTGTCACTGTTGTCCCTGGCTTTGCCCGGAAAGCTGCATCAGGACAGCGATAGCTCGGATGATACGAGCAGCTGGAAGAATGGGCTGAACAATAGCAATGTCTGGCTGGTCGGGTTATACAGTGGCCTGATGTTTGCGGTACTGAATGCTTTTGCTGCACTCTGGGCTATCCCGTTTCTTGAAACTCATGGGGCTTGCCGTCATAACGCCAGTGATATGGCGGGCATGATTTTCCTGGGAGCGGCTGTTGGTGCACCATTTCTTGGCTGGATTTCAGATGTTCGCGGGGAGAGCCTTGGAATTATGTTGGTCTGCAGCATTGTGACCAGCCTGCTGTTTATGATGGTACTGTATGATCAGCTTCCGACCATTGTCTACTACTTGATTATGTTCTGTCTCGGGCTGTCTTCTTCCTCCTATATGTTACCATTTATGATGGTGAAACGCTGGCTGAAGGGGCAGGCCCTTGCCACTGGAATGGCTTTAACCAATACCGTCAGCGTTATGGTAGGAGCCCTTGTTTATCAACCTCTTATTGGCTGGTTGCTGGGCTTTTATCCGGAACTCTGCCTGGATAGCTATCGTCAGGTTCTGCTGCTGATTCCGGCTGGCATGGTGATTTCCATTGTACTGCTTCTGGGTGTAAAGAATCACAGTGCTGGTTGTGGCTGAATAACGGGTTCGGTAATCTCATGGTTCTCATAATTCTATTGTGACTGGAATCCTGAAATAGCAAAAAGGGGCAGGAATGAGTATCTGGAATCGTGATTTTACTCTCGAGGCTCTGAACCAGGGATTGAAAAATACCCTCTGTGAACATCTGGGTATGAAAGTTACCGCCATCCATGATGATGGTGTTACCGGCACCATGCCTGTGGATCGCCGCACTGTTCAGCCTATGGGGCTGCTCCATGGGGGAAGCAGCGTTGCTCTTGCGGAATCCCTGGGAAGTATGGCTGCTAATATGGCCTGTGCACCAGGCAGCTATTGTGTCGGGCTGGATATCAATGCCAACCATGTTCGTTCAGTAAAAAGTGGTCTGGTCACTGGCCGGGCCTGCGCCATCCATCTCGGTCGATCAACTCAAATCTGGGAAATCAATATAACCAATGAATCGGGTAAGCTGGTTTGTGTTTCCCGTCTGACTATGGCCGTAAAGTCTCACTGAACAGGCAGGTTCAACTGTGAGTAATGATTCTGGAACGCCACTGACTATTACTGCTGCCGGAATGAACTTCGCTGCTCTTGTCTGGGGGAAGGAGGGGAATCCGGTTATATTGGCTTTTCATGGCTGGCTGGATAATGCGGCCAGTTTTTCCCGTCTGGCTCCTCTGTTGACGGGGTATCGCGTTATCGCCGTAGACCTGGCCGGTCACGGTCTGTCGGATCATCGGGGAAAGGGGGCAGATTATCCCCTCTGGTCCTATGTTCCGGATATGCTGGCGGTAATGGATGAGCTTGGGCTGGAGAAGGTCAACCTTCTTGGTCACTCCATGGGGG
Source organism: Sansalvadorimonas sp. (assembly GCA_965243775.1). Classification (GTDB taxonomy): domain Bacteria; phylum Pseudomonadota; class Gammaproteobacteria; order Pseudomonadales; family Endozoicomonadaceae; genus Sansalvadorimonas. The sequence goes on along the minus strand of CBDEWF010000002.1, from coordinate 204,559 downwards.
CGGTTGCTTCCTGCATTTTGACCGCAACTCGTCCAGATAGGGTCTCATCATTAATGATGATTGATGGATTATGGCCGTTGACTGCAGAGCCGCCAAAAACCCTTGAGCTGTTAACCAGAGCTATTGCCCACCGATCCAGAAAGCGAGGCAAAAGCAAGAATATTTTTCCTTCAATGAACCATGCGGTAAGGGCGCGGTGTATGGGTTTTAGGCGGATCAGCTCCGAGGCGGCAGAGATCATTGTACGCCGTGGTACAAAGCGGGAAAATGATGGCTGGGTCTGGCGTTCCGACTCTCGCCTTCTGGCACCTACTGCCATGCGCTTTTCCCAGACTCAGGCAAGAGATCTGGTTGCGGCTATTCAGTGTTCGGCTTTGCTGATAGTGGCCAGTAGAGGGATGTTGCCGGAACTGGTTGAGAAGAACCGGAAGCTATTGCACCATATCCATATTGCGGCCCTGGATGGTGATCACCATCTGCATATGGAGGAGGGTGCTGGATCAGTGGCAGAGGCTATTGTGTCTCACCTTACCTGTGAGACGTAACAGACCAAATGCCAACAGAATCTATTGAACATGGAACTGGAGTGATGCTGTGAAGTTCACCAATAGTCTCAAAACAAATAGTTTCAAAATAAATAGCCTCAAGGCATTAGCAGGCTGGTATCTGGCCTTGTTGGTATTGGCTATTCCGGCTACGGCAGACAATAGCCCTGATGATCTGCCAGGACTATCGCGTTACCCCAACGCCAGAATTGAACTGAAAGAATCAAGAGATGCCAGAAATTATCCCTTGATCAGCAGCCGTTTAAAAAAGGTAAACAATGAGGTCAGGGCCGAGAGTTCCGACTGGAGAGACGGCCTTCTGGAACGTCGTGTTTATCAACTTCCTTCCGGCCATAGCAGCGAATCAGCATACCAACATATGATAGCGAGGCTGGAGGAGATGGGGGTCAAAGCCCTGTTTAAATGCAGTAGCCGAGACTGCGGAAAGAGTAACCTCTGGGCCAATGAAACTTTTGGTGTTGCTACTCTTAACGGCTATGACCGTGATCAGTTTTACTGGCTTGGCAGTCGCATGGCAGATAAAGGGGAGGAATTTTATGTCCTCTATACCATCAAAAGGGGAAATCGCCGCGTTTATCTGCTGATTGACCGTCTGCAAGTCTCGCTCTAAACCCCTCTGCTTCAGCCGATAACTCCTGTCATTGATGGCGGGAGCTTTTGGGTATGGCGACAACAGTGTCTCTGGTTCTGGGGAGTGGTGGTGCACGGGGATATGCTCATATCGGAGTCATCGAAGAGTTGGTGGCCCGAGGGTATGAAATCTCGGCTGTCTCAGGTTGTTCCATGGGGGCTCTGGTAGGTGGGCTTTATGCTGCGGGGCAGCTGGTGGATTACCGAGACTGGGTTCATGAGCTGAACTATCTGGATGTGATTCGTCTGCTGGATCTCTCCTTCAGTACCCCCGGTGTGATCAAAGGTTCCCGGGTGTTCGATGTTATCAGTGCCATGGTGGGTGATACCCGGATAGAAGACCTTGATATTCCTTTTACGGCAGTGGCTACTGATTTGCACTCTCGCAAGGAAATCTGGTTTCAGGATGGTGAGTTATTACGGGCGATCCGGGCATCTATTGCTATTCCCAGCCTGTTCGCACCGGTCAATTACAATGGACGGACTCTGGTGGATGGCGGTGTGCTGAATCCTTTGCCAATTGCACCGACTGTTGCTTATCACTCGGACATTATTCTTGCCGTTGATCTGAATGCAGATGTTGGTCCGATCGGACTCCAGTGTGAACCTAAACCTGCGGTACAGAACAAGCAGCAGAAAATTCTGGATCGCTGGCTGAGCAAAGTCCGCTGGCGGGCTAATAAGTATTCCCATGGGACAGGGAGTGGATGAGGTAGCTACGGTGAAGTCGGGGATGCTGGATGTTTTTAACCAGTCCCTGGAAGTGATGCAGGAATCCCTGGCCCGCTACAAGATGGCGGGTTACGCGCCTGATATTCTGGTTCCCATCTCCCGTAGCCAGTGCCGGTTTTATGAATTTAACCGGGCGGAAGAGATGATCCGGGTGGGTCGGCTGGCAACAGAAAATATGCTGGATGCCTACGAGTTGAGCCGTGAAAAATAACTGCTCACTCTTTATCGACTCTTAACCGGATCATATCTGATACTTTTATCCGCCCAAACCCCAGCCGGAAAAACTCTACTGTCAGGAAGGATGAATGCCTGCCATATCCTGAATGTTATTTAACTGCACTCTAACGGGGTTTACTAAGCAAGATATAGACAGCTCCCTCTCCGCCATCAACAGGCAGGCAGGAAGCAAAGCCAAGCACCCCGGGAATCTGTTTCAGCCAGGCATTAACATAGCTTTTCATGGTTTCCTGCTGACCATGGTAAGCCGTATGGGATTTTCCGTGAATCACCCGGACACAGCTGTAATGGTTGTTACGGCAGAAGCTGATAAAGCGCAGCAACATATCCCGGGCTTCCTCGAACACGAAACCGTGCAGATCCAGGTTGTACTGAATTTCCAGCTGACCATGACGCAGTCTGCGCATGCGGTTGTGCTGCAGGCCTGGCCCGACGTACTCAATATATTCGTCCGGAGCAATATGAATGATATGGGTATCAGAAAGGCCATCTGCCTCTATGGGCTGTTCTGTAACTGCCTGCTTGCGCCTGAGCTGCAGGGTGAATTCAGGCACCTTTTGTTCCGTTTTTGCCGTAGCTGCCCTGTTCTGCTTCAGTGGCCTGACTCCAGCCACCTCCTTTGAGAACAGGTCCTTATCATCTTCACTAACCATGGGATATCCCTGAATTCTATCCGCCGATGATATACGTCAGATAAACATTATTTCAATTCTCGCTTCGTAAACATCACTGGTATATGAACAGTTAAGAGAACAGTTAAGATATAATTTGCGGATTTTACTGCGAGTCTTGCAAGGATTCATGATGTCCGGGAATTTGACCGACACGCTGGCTGACACGGCCGCCCTCCAGACCATTGGCGACTGGTTGCGCTGGACCTACAGTCGTTTTAACGAAAATGAACTTTTTTATGGGCATGGCAGTGATAACAGTTGGGATGAAGCCTGTCACTTGGTGTTGCAGGCACTGGAGTTGCCATGGGATTTCGATTCATCCTTCTATAGTAGCCGGGTTACAGCGACTGAGGCTGTGCGTCTTGCAACCCTGGTTCGCCGCCGTATAGAAGAGAAGGTCCCGGCAGCTTACCTCTTGAACAAAGCCTGGTTTGCCGGTAAGCCGTTTTACGTGGATGAGCGGGTACTGGTTCCCCGCTCCCCGGTTGCAGAGCTTATTGCCAATGGTTTTCAGCCCTGGCTTGGTGATACCGAAGTGACCCGGGTGATGGACCTCTGTACTGGTTCTGGTTGTATTGGTATTGCCTGTGCCCAGGCTTTTCCTGAGGCCCGGGTTGATCTGCTGGATATCTCCCCGGATGCGCTGGATGTAGCCCGTATAAATATTGACCAGTTTGAACTCTGGGATCGGGTACAACCTATTGAGTCTGATTTATTTTCTGCCATTGACAGCGATCAGGGGGCACATAAATACCAGATCATTGTCAGCAACCCGCCTTATGTTGATGCTGAGGATATGTCAGATCTGCCTGATGAATATCACCATGAGCCTGAGCTGGGTCTTGCGGCTGGTGAAGATGGGCTGGATCTGGCCCGGCGAATCCTTCGAGAGGCACCACAATATCTGACTGACGATGGCATTCTGATTGTAGAAGTGGGTAATAGCTGTTTTGCCCTGGATGAAGCTTTCCGGGAAGTGCCGTTTACCTGGCTGGAGTTTGAGCAAGGTGGACATGGTGTGTTCTTGCTGACGGCTGCAGATTTAAAGAAATATCAGGCTGTTTTTAGTTAAGATTTTTGTGAACGGTTTCCCCGGCACTTGTTCTAGATTGTATAAACCGCAGGTATAATTCAGACACAATCATAATGAATCAGCCGATCCGGTTCGGCTTCTGGTTGAACCGGAATTTAAGGCATACAGTCAAGCAGGGTATTATGGCAGGCAACACAATCGGGAAACTATTCACTGTAACCACTTTTGGTGAGAGTCACGGGTTGGCTCTGGGATGTATTGTGGATGGTTGCCCTCCGGGCATTGAGCTGAGCGAAGCGGATATTCAGGGCGACCTTGATCGGCGTAAACCAGGAACCTCACGTTTTACCACTCAGCGTCGGGAACCGGATCAGATAAAAATTCTGTCAGGAGTTTTTGAAGGAAAAACCACTGGTACACCGATCGGTATGCTGATTGAGAACACCGATCAGAAATCCAAGGATTATTCCAATATCAAGGATGTTTACCGCCCTGGGCATGCAGACTACACCTATGACCACAAGTATGGTTTCCGGGACTATCGTGGTGGTGGTCGCTCCTCCGCCCGGGAAACTGCCATGCGCGTAGCTGCGGGAGCCATAGCCAAAAAGTATCTGGCTCTTCAGGGTATTGAGGTGCGTGGTTTTCTTGAGCAGATGGGGGATATCCGTATCGAGTCGTTTGACTGGGATGAAGTGTCTAATAACCCTTTCTTCTGCCCGGATGCCTCCAAAGTCGGAGAGATGGAAAATCTGATCAACAGTCTGCGCAGGGAGGGTAACTCAATTGGTGCCCGGATAACCGTGGAAGCCTGTGGTGTCAGGCCGGGTTTGGGCGAACCTGTATTTGATCGTCTGGATGCTGATTTGGCTCATTCACTGATGAGTATTAATGCTGTCAAAGGTGTGGAGATAGGAGCCGGGTTTGATTCCGTCAGCCAGAAAGGTTCTGAGCACCGGGATGAGATAACTCTGGAGGGTTTCCTTTCCAATAATGCCGGAGGCATTCTGGGGGGAATATCCAGCGGCCAGACCATTCGTGCCAGTATTGCCCTGAAACCTACTTCCAGTCTTCTGGTTCCTGGACAGACAGTTGATAGAGCTGGCAATTCTGCGGAAGTTGTCACCAAGGGACGTCATGATCCCTGTGTTGGTATTCGGGCAGCACCTATTGCTGAAGCGATGATGGCAATTACCCTGATGGATCATCTGCTGCGCCACCGGGCCCAAAATGGTGAAGTAGAGAATTCTGTTCCTGTTATTCCTGCCCAGCCACAGTAGGAGCCTGATGTGCCTTTTTCATCACTTTTAGTAATGGAAAAGGCTCGTTCGCAATTGCTGTACTCCTAAAATTTTCCCTCCTTCTTTCTGTATATAGAACGAGAGTACCTCAATTAATTGAGCAGATTCTTTTTGGTACGTCTATACATGATCCTGCCTCGGATTTTGGGGCGCTAATACCAAGTTAAAATCAGGAAATGTGCATAATGTTCCTTCGTCCATGGCTATTCCTTCGCTCATGGCTGTTTGTCTGCCTGTCGGCATGTGCATCATTAGGCCTTTGTGCGGGACTCTCTCTGGTTGACTTTAACTCAATCTCTGCCCTGGGATCTGCCGGAGCTGGTCGGGGAGTCAATGGGTCTGATGCATCGGTGGCAAGTTCCAACCCGGCAGGGCTGGTATTTCTGGATCGGCAGCAGATAACAGTTGGTGGTGCGGTGACTTTCCCGGGAGGCACATCGACAGGCAGCTACTGGAGCCCCTCCGAAAAAGATAGTTGGCCAGAATTTTATGGCTCCCCTGATAACTACTACACCTGTACGGCTCTGGGAGATTCTGGAGCAACCTGTTATTCAGAATCAGGTAAGATCGATGAGTTTCTAAAGCTGGCCGTCATTCCTTCTCTGTATTATGCCCAGCCGGTGGTGGAGGATATCTGGGCGGGTTTTGCGGTCTATGGTGCCTTTGGGGGAGAAACCCACTATCCGATAGATTCTCCCTTCCGGTATCAGGCCCTCGACAGCTCTATCAAGGTCATCAATCTGCAACCAACCCTGTCATGGAAAATAGATGACACGTTTGCAGTGGGCGCTGGTGTCTGGATGGCGCTGGGAATGCTTGAGATGAGTCAGGTACTGAATCCCTGGTCCGGTTCCAGTACGGATGCTTTTGCCAATATTGATGGAGATGGAATAGGGCTTGGGTTGAACCTGGGAATAATCTGGAAGCCTGTTGATCCTCTCACTCTGGGACTGAGCTATCACTCTCCTACACGAATCAGATTTACCGGTGAGTTAAAGGCAACAGGTGTAGCGGGATTAGAATCGGTTATTAACCAGTACAGTGATGAGAGTGACTTCATAAGTCATTATCCGGATGCTCCTAAACAAGCGGTAAAATCAGCACAGTTAATACAGCGGGAAAAACCGGGAACCATAAAAGAACATACCAAGTTGGCAGTGACCTTCCCGGAGCATATCGATTTGAGCTTTGCCTGGGATCTGGATTCCAGGTGTACCCTTGTTGCTACCGCAATCTGGACACGCTGGAGTCGCTTTGAACGTTTTAAGGTGATATCAGCTGGAGGACTTGCTTCTGATATTGTTTCAGTAAGCAATGGAGCACCGGGTTCCCGTATTTTGGCTTGGATTCCGCAAAACTGGTCTGATACCTGGTCTACAGCCATTGGTGCGCAGTGGAAATACAATAGTCTCCTGACTCTGCGGACAGGGTTTTCCAAGGATAACTCCCCTGTTCCCAATACTACACGAAGCGCCAGAATTCCCGATAATAACCGTCAGTGGATGACTATTGGTGCAGGGTATAAATTGAACCAGCAATATTCTCTCGATCTTGCCTATGGTTACCTGATGATCAAATCATTTTCTATTCTTGATGGGCGAAACAAGGTAGATGGTACTCGTCAGGGAACTGATCAAAGTACAGCGACATACGAAGATCCGGGGCAGCTTTCTGCCAGATACAAGAACATGCATGCCCATGTTCTGGCTGCCCAGCTGACGATGCATTTTTAGTAAATTCTAAATCTGTTTTACCTGCGCTCGGGAGGTTTTATGGGTGTACGGCAGGTCATTATAGTGGGTGCTTTGCTGGCAGGAATCATAATGTATTCAGAGATATATGCTGATACATCATGGAGCCCTTTACCTTCGGAACTGTCAGCGCCTGATCTCAGCGGTGATAACTTGCTCAGGCAGTGGCCTCAACTGACACGTTCAACGCAAGACATTTATCCAACTGCTGATATTCTTGCTGCACAGGTCAGAGGGAGTAAAACCTATGCAGACTACCTTCTTAAACAGCTGAAATCTGCAGCAGACAAGCCCGGAGCGTCGGTACAGGCTACTCTGGACAAGAATAACCTTGCTGTACTGGCATCAGAGCTACAGGATATCTGGCGCGCCCATTTTCAGGGTGACTTTGAACAGGCGAAAAGGAAAGGGTTGGCTCTGGGTACGACGGAAGCCAGGTATGTCGCCTACCGTGCCCAGACCATTTATGCTCTGTATCTATCTCCGACACCCTCTGGTGAGCTGAAGATGGCGGAGCGCCCGCGACTTCTTAAGGAAGTTGCAGATATCCTTAAAGAGGAGCAGGCTGAAATGGATAAAGCTGGAGTTGTTCCATCCGGCCAGCTGATTTTCTGGCAGAACTACGCCTATGCCCGGTATGTTGAAATTATGAAACCTGTTCTGGGAATGTTTGAAAAAAAAGCTGCAGTAACAGCCGTGCTGGATGGTTTGGAGCAGGTGTTCGGTATGGCTGCAGCCATGCCCGCTCTGCATGGGCTGTTTGGAGGTACATTTGCCGCTGTCTATGAAGATGGCTTTATGGCCAGAACCAACTTTGTCAAGCGTCTTAAAATGTGTAATGGGACTAAAACCTCTGACTATGAGCTGGCCGTTCAGGATCATTTCAACTGCGCTATTTCTGAACTTGGCGCAAAACCATTTCCAGAGGTTTATGCCAGTTATGGCGATGCTCTTGAGCGTTTAAACAGAAAGCGTCGGGATAACTATTACCAGTCCCGGGTGGAAACCTATTATCAGTTTGCCATGGGAAGTCAGGTGCCAGATGGTGTAACAGGTATGACCTTCAGTGCGGAGGATGCCTTGGCACAACATGCGGCAAAAAAGTATTGAAACTTAAAATTAACCATGGAACCAAGGTTGGAGAGAGAAAGGGAAAAACTGACTGAGGTTTTGTGGGCGCCCCTGGATTGGCTCTTGAAAGGTTGAAGGTGTACTCATTCCTGCTATCAGCAGGCTTCAGGCGAATCACGGGTGGTTGATTCGCCTTTTTGATGCTTTTTACAAAATTCTCTCATAAATTATTCATGATTCTTTCATAAAAAGATCATAAACGGCTGCTTATAGTTTTCACCCCCCTGTAGTGATGACAAGAATCGCAGAAAAAGAGAGAGGTAGAGTTGTATTTGGAATTAGCTTGCGCGAAGCTGAATACGACTTATCGCCCTGATAAAAATCATTAGTTATAAGAAAACAAAATATTCTTAGGGGGAGTGCAGGTGGTGCTTAAGCGACATGTGACAGGTATTCTGTTTTTTACCGTTTTTTTGACTGCAACTTTTGCCAATGCAAACAGCGGGTGGAAACCATACCCAGGGAATATTGAAAAACCTGATTTCAGTGGTTCCAGGCTGGTTGAACAGTGGCCATTATTGACTCGGGCGACCCTGATCCACTGCCACAGTCCTCTGACCTGCTGGATGTGTGGAGAGCGCATTTTGAAGGGAACTTTGCTGAAGCCAAGGCAAAAGGGTTGGCTCTTGGCAGTCCGGAGGGTAAGTATATTGGTTACCGGGCACAAACTATCTATGCCCTGTATCTGACTCTTGACCCTGTAATGACACCTGATCCCGAACGGGCCGAAAGAACCATTCTTCTTAAAGAGGTCTCTGATGAATTGACTGCTGAAATCAAGAGAATGGAAACAAGCGGGCAAATTCCCTCCATGCAGATGCGGTTCTGGCAATACTATGCTTCAGCACGTTATATGGAAATCATGAAGTCGAAATGGGGGCTGTTTGTTAAGAAAGACAAGGTAACAGAGCTGCTGGACGGACTTGATAGTATTACCGGGCCTGCGGCTGGCATGCCTTCTCTCAGGGCCACCTATGCTGGGACAATCGCAGCTGTAGCCGAAGATGGATTTTTGGCCAAAAGAACCTTCCGCAAACGGGTCAGGGACTGTGCAGGGAAAGTGACTTCATTTGAGGAAGCTACGGTATCCCAGTTCAACTGTGCCCTGAAGGAATTGGGAGAAAATCCATTTCCGGAATTGATGGAAGCCTATGCTATGGCCCTTGAGCGTCTGGGGATAGGTGGCTCAGCAACAGAGCAGTATGAGTCAGCGGATACCTACCGTCAGTACGCGTCCGGCAAGAAAAAACCAAAAGGGGTGAGTGGATTGGTGTTTACGTCGGAAGATATCTTGGCTCGGGAGTCTGTCCGCAAGATGTAGCTTTTTTAGCCGAAGGAATTGTTGCCTACTCATGGCTGTTGACCTATTCGTGGGTTTTAAGCAGAAGTGTGACACAATCTCTCAGCATCTGCTCAGCCTGCTTTCTGCCTGTCAGGCTACAAATTGTCACAACCTGATTCCAGCTGTAGCTCTGGAGTACTTTGGTCGTTGCCAGGTGCTGCTGTTGTTGGGATAGCTTATCAGCAAAAAGTGGAAGAAAAGACTGCAGCAGGCTCTGCAGTTCTGGCAGACAACTTTCGTAATTGATTTTCCTACTGGCAAAGCGCCTCAACAGGTCAAGATCATCGTGGCTTGGCTCTGAATGTTTGGATTTGCTTAGAAGCTGCAGCAAAATATCGTACTCCAGTCGTTTTAATGACTCCCTGGCCTGGCAGGGAATCAGCCTGGAGAAACGCTTGGCTGTTTTGGACTGAAACAGTTGTCCCTGCTCCGATAGCCCTTTAATAACAACGGCACTGTAACAGCCGCTGGCACTGTTCCTGGTACTGCCAATATGAACCGGTTGCAGTCCGCAGCTGTTCCAGAATTGCAGAAGGTCGGTTGTAGCACCAAAGCTGCTGCCGATCAGGTCCAATCCCCTATCGTGTGAGTGCTGTTTTATATGTGACATCAGTTGTTGTCCCAGCCCCTGTGACTGGAGGTCGGGGTGAACTGCAATTCGCATAACCCGCCCCCATCGCAGAACAGGGGCTTCCGCGTAGCCGCCATGGCTGGCCAGGGTTTGTGGCAGGAGGTGTCCCTTTATGCGACGTTTGCCGCTCCAGACTGCCTCGGCCAGGGAGGGGAGGAAACCTCCTTCATGGGATACCAGAGCGGTGGCCACTACATGGTTGTTGTAGGTGAGGGCGGATACGGTGATATCCTGCTGATCCATTATCTGGCACAGGTCATCGGGGCTGGTCTGGTAATGGGCCAGCACTAGCAGACCGAACAGTTCAGCAAGAGTTTCCGGGTTATCTTTTAGCAGGGAGCCAGAAGCGATGATAAAATCCACATTGTCTGGCCGGGCTTTAGTAATGGTACTCCCAGGCGCAGGATCAGCATCAAGCAGGAGAAGTTTATTCAGAAGAGCTTCCAGTGGATCTTCAGCAGCCCAGCGTACAGGCTGATGCATTCTGCAGTGCTGCCACTTCGGTGTTATCTGGTTCAGGGTTTTACGAAACCTGACGGCAAAACCCCGACCAGTACCTTCATAACCGTGAATAGTGCTGGCAAAGATAATCCGGGAATAGCTCCTCAGTAATTTGCCAAGAAGTGGAGCTGGAATGGCGGCAGCCTCATCAACCAGTACCAGGTTCGCTTCCGGTTGCTCTGAAGCCAGCTCATCAGGGGCTACAAATAGCAACTCGCTGCTACCTGCCAGAATATGGCCTTTGCTTTGCGGTTTTTTTCCAAGAATGTCCCCAGCATGCTGAAACAGGGTCTCTGTCGCTTGACAGGAAGGACCGGTCACAAGAATTCTCAGTGAACGCTCCTGCATCAACTGAGCTGCAGCAATACCCAGAGCGGCGGACTTTCCACGACCACGGTCGGCTGTTAATACCTGAGGGCGGCGTCGATGTCCGGTCAATACTCTTTTAGCCGCGACAACCGCCTGAGCCTGATCTGTTGTCGCATAAGGTTTGGAAACTTGATCAAAATGAGAGCCGGGGATGGGAAAACTGTGTGATTCCAGATCTTGACCTTCCTGCCACCGGGTAAGACCGGAGCATGAAATGATCTGGCGGGCCCGTTCATGAAAACTGGATTTTCCTGGCCACTGCAGTTTATCTGGACAGAGCAAAACCAGAATGCCACCACCTTTCAAGGCTCCTGTGACAACACCCAGGGCATCAGCAGGAATACTTTCCGTCAAATCCAGGGCAAGGAAACTGATAGACTGTCCAAGAAGCTGTCTGGCTTTTTTCCATGGCCTGGCAGGTAGCTGCCAGCAATCTTTGTTACTCCACAAAGATGGGGGCTGCCCCTGCCAATCTGATATTTCCTGCAGCTGGGCATCCAGCCATCCAGGGCTTCCAGACAAAACAAGTGGAAACCGGTGGTTGTTATGTCGCGATGTCTGAATCAACTCTGGCAGCAGATTGTTCATGCCACTCCCTGGGAAGACGGTAAAAAAATCCACCCCGTAGGGTGGAGTGTTTATTCTATTTGTCTGTTATCAGTTTCGCCAGAAGGATGGGGAGAGCAGAACCAGTACCGTAATAATTTCCAGCCGGCCCATCAACATACCAAAGCTGAGTATCCACTTGGCACTATCCGGCAATGTCAGAAAGTTACCGGCGGGACCGATAATCTCTCCAAACCCGGGGCCCACATTACTGACGGCGGTGATGGAACCGCTGAGGCTGGTCATCATATCCAGGCCAAGTGCTGACAGGGCGATAGTCATAATGGCAATTAGCAGACCATAGAAGAAGCAGAATCCAACCAGTGAACGGAGGATATCGCTGGTAATTTCCTGACCATTATAGGTATGCAGTAAAAATGCCCGGGGGTGGCTAGCCTGTTTAAGCTGCATCTGCAGCAGACGGAAGCCGATCTGGAACCGGAAGATTTTAATGCCACCCGCAGTTGATCCGGAACAGCCACCAACAAACATCAGGAAAAAGAAAATGGTTGAGGTAAATCCGGTCCAGGCACTGTAATCAGTCAGGGCATAGCCGGTGGTTGTCACAACGGATGTTGAGTTAAAGGCAGCCAAGGTCAGGCTCTCAAAGAACCCCCGTTCTGTATGCAGGGTCATCCAGAAAGCCATAATGATCCAGACGGCCACCATAAAACCGATAAAGGCTTTCACTTGGCTGTCCTTGATCAGATCTTCGGTATAGCCCTGCATGCACTTTACAAAGAGCACAAAAGGCAGGCCACCCAGTAGCATAAAGATAGTGCCATTCCAGTAGATCCAGGTGTTGGTAAAGTGCCCCATGGAAGCATCTGAGGTAGAGTAGCCACCGGTAGAAAGAGTGGTCATGGAGTGGTTGATAGCTTCAAACAGGGTCATGCCTCCCAGTTTGTAGCCAAGCGCACAGAGGGTACTCAGCAACAGGTAAACAAGAACGACACGTTTGGCGATGGAGCCGGAGCGGGGCAGGCACTTATCTGACCAGTCTGACGATTCGCTCTGGAACAGGCGCATACCACCCACTTTCAGGAATGGCAGAATGGCCACGGCCATGACGATAAAACCGATACCCCCCAGCCACTGCAGAATCGATCGCCACAACAGAACACCTTTGTCGACAGTATCCAGACCGGTCATCACAGTGGAGCCGGTGGTGGTGACACCGGACATGGTTTCAAAGAATGCGTCGGTAAACGACATCTGTTCAACCAGCATGAAAGGCACGGCGCCAAAAGCGCTAAGGGTTACCCAGCTCAGGCTGGTGAAGATAAATATTTGCCGAGGATCCAGCCGGAAGGTCTGGGAACGGGTAAACAGAACCGTTAAACCACCGGACAGAAAGGTCCAGATGGCTGATTCAAAGAAAGCTGCAGCGCTGTTGCTGCCCACGGTCAGGTCGCACATGGCGGGAATGACCATAAGCAGACCCAGCACCATCAGAAAGAGTCCGATTACAAACAGGACCGGTTTCAAATTCATGGAAAATCAACAGCTCGATGGCAAAACACCATAGTGTCACTCAGGTAAAACCAGCTGTAATTACGGGTTTGTACTTGGATTTGTCCTGCGGCTATTGATCTGAATGCTGCTTGAGCAGGTCGATCAGTGCTGTACCGGCGTTGGACAGGGTTCTGCCCTGGTGGTGCAGGTAACCAAGGGTTCGGTGAATAGTAATGCCTTTCGGAGTGATATCACGAAGGTTGCTATCAAGCATGGTTTTAGGGAGTACACTCCATGCCAGACCAATATTGACCATCATCTTGAGAGTTTCCAGATAATTGGACTCCATGGCTATGTCGACTTCCAGCTGGTGGGCATGGAAATAGTTCATGGCAATTTTTTTTGTGAAAGTGTTGTCACCAGGAAATACTGCAGGGTGCAGACTGATCTCCTTTAAGGAAAGATACTTCTTCCGGGCCAGAGGGTGGTCTTTGGCCACTGCAAATACAAGGGGGTCATGCCAGATTGGTTGGGAGAAAAACCTGCTCTTATTCTGGTCAGGCGAGAGTGTGATAATTCCCATTTCGATCTCACTTCGCTGTACTGCACCGTAAGCCCACTCAGAATCAACAAAACGAATATTGAGGGAAACATCGGGATAGCGTTGTTTAAATTTTTTCAGTACCGGGGGGAGCCTGTGAAGACCGATATGGTGACTTGTGGCAATGCTGAGTTTACCGGCAACATGACCGGAAAGGTTGGTCAGGGCCAGCCGGGTATCATCAATATCCTTGAGTATATGACGGGCCCGTTCTATCAGTAATACTCCGGCTTCTGTCGGGATAACACTGCGTCCGACCCGGTCAAACAGCCTGACTGCCAGCTGGCTTTCCAGCAGGGCAATACGCTTGCTTACTGCCGGCTGGGTCAGGTGCAGCTTTTCACCTGCCAGCGAGAATGATCCAGTTTCTGCGACAGCGAGGAGTGCTGTCAGGTTTTGGCTGTCCATTATCTATCCCGAAAAGAGCCTGTCGTAGGCAGATAGTAATGTTTCCATCCGGGTGATTTCTACAATCTTTGCCGCAGAGTTTAATAGTGAAAAAGATGCTATATCGGCGTTGATGTTGGATCTGGCAGCGTTCGGGCAGGGCTGTTCGATTTTCATGGTAGAAAGCTCGTTCAGGCTGTCAGTGAAATTAAGCAGTTTCGTCCCCAGCCAGACTTTGTTGAACAATCTTCTACAGATATTTGGAATCAGGTCTGCAAGGTTGTCAGGGAAGTTATTGAAGTATCCAGAGTTGATTCCCTTTCTATTCGTGCCATTGGTTTTGATGCGACCTGTTCACTGGTAGCTATTGATTCAAAAAATCTGCACCAATGTCTGCAAATGGACTTACTTGGCACACGAGCAACGCTGGAGTGAAGAGTTATTTGAAAAACTGGAGCTGACTGATCTGTTCGAAGGATCGGTGAATGGTGACATTCAGGATCTTGGTCAGGCAGCAGGAACATTAACTGAACAGGCAGCCAAGGACTTTGGTTTAACCACAGATACGGTCGTTGCCGTAGGTATTATTGATGCGCATGCCGGTAGTATTCGTGTGATTGGTGGCCAGCCCGAAACCACACTTGCCATTATCGGCGGAACATCGTCCTGTCATATGTCTGTCGGCAAAGAACCTGTTTTTGTTGAAGGAGTCTGGGGATTTTACTGGGACGCTATGGTACCCGGTTTATGGCTGAGCGAAGGTGGTCAGTAATGCCATTGTGCAGTTTGCTGCACTTGGCCTGATTTCTTCCATTGTAAGCGGTAATTTCTACCCATCTGGTTGTCTTGCTGGATCAGGTGTAATCCTGATGCAATCCCTCTTTGGTGAATGTTGATGCTCTTAGCATTTAACCAATAAGTCAGAGATGCTGACTATACCAGCAACCATTGTGCTTACATTGTGCTTAAGTTGACTCTGATATGAACCTCAGACGGTACTTCCAAGTACCGCTATGTCCATAAAAATATTTGACACTCTTCGTATATTAATATTTGTTATAGCTGAACTCTGTACACGACAATTCCTCACGAGCCCAGTACCAGCCTGGGTTCGAAGAGTAACGCTATAAACTGAAGCGCATCACTGAACCATTGGTCAACGTGGCCGAGTGTGCGCTGAAGCCTGTCCAGTCCGGCTCTGAAGAGGCTCTTGGCCTTCCTGCCGTGTTTCTTGGTGCGAATAGGTTTCTCCTCATTCACCCACTCGCCGGTCTTGTAACACCAGACAAAAGCGATAGCCAGAATGCCCAGTAGCTTTGAGGCTCTCTCCAACTTGGTGAGGTGTGTTTCCTCCATGTTAAACCCGCGTCCTTTCAGAGACTGGAACATGGTTTCTATCTGCCACCTTTCCAGGTAGTCCTGAACAGCACGTTCAGGGTCTGCCTGACAAATGAGAGCCATAAGACCTTTCTCAGACCGGGCAGCAGCAAGATAAACTGTATGCCCCCACACCTTACGAGGCTTGCGTATCACCATGTGTTCACCAACCTTTATGGTGAAGATGCGCCGAACAGGCAGCAGGCGGTTTTGATGCTTGTTGGGTATCTGGGTATTCACTGGAATCCGAAGGCAGAACGGCCAGTTATATTCGACCAGGTAACCCAGCCATTTCTTTCCTTTGAACTCCCTGTCTGCCATAAGGCGCTCTACTTTCTGGTCAGGGAAGATGTCCAGAAACAAGTTCAGTAGATCAATGCGCTCCTGAGTATTCGAGTTGCCCTTCTTGTCGAGCATGACCCACAACAGGGGTATAGCCATACCTTTGTAGTTAATGGCCAGATAAAGAATGTTGAACTTGGATCGTCCCAGCATCCATGTTGTTCGATCCATGCTGAGCTTCCAAGGCCCTTCGGGGCCGAACAAACAGGCTATAAGTTTGGCGAGAGTGACTGTATCGAGGGAGACCTTCTGGAAAAAATTCTGTATACGGCGATAGCAGGACTCTGTTTGAGCAAAACCCGGGAAGTTTGCGGCAAGGCGGGTAAGATTCACTGTTCGCAACTGAATAATGCTGATGACCAAGATGGAAATAAGCTCAAGCCGCGGCTTGCTTAGAGCGAGATATGGCTTAATCTGCTGGGAGAGTGAGCTGGCAATGTCCATGGCTGCTTCCGATGGCTCTTTTTTCACAGCCTTTCATAGCAGCTTTGCCAGCTCACTTTTTTTGTCGTGTACAGAGATAGCTGAAAAGAGAAATTGTGATCACCTTTTTATAGGAATAGATACAGTCTTTTATTTCCCCCCCCCTCTTTTGTTCCGCTTGCCCTTGCAGCGCGCATCCGTGCTGCCCCGGCGGTGGGAGTTAAGAAGGTTCACCGAATCAAAGGACAGGCCGCAGCCACAGGTGGTGTTCCACTTGCCCTTGCAGCGCGCATCCGTGCTGCCCAGGCGGTGGGAGTTAAGAAGGCTGGCCGAATCAAAGGACAGGCCGCAGGCACAGGTGGTGTTGCGCTTGCCCTTGCAACGCGCATCCGTGCTGCCCTGGCGGTGGGAGTTAAGAAGGCTGGCCGAATCAAAGGACAGGCCGCAGCCACAGGTGGTGCTCAGCTTGCCCTTGCAGCGCGCATCCGTGCTGCCCTGGCGGTGGGAGGTAAGAAGGCTCACCGAATCAAAGGACAGGCCGCAGGCACAGGTGGTGTTGCGCTTGCCCTTGCAGCGCGCATCCGTGCTGCCCCGGCGGTGGGATTCAAGAAGGCTGGCCGAATCAAAGGACAGGCCGCAGCCACAGGTGGTGTTGCGCTTGCCCTTGCAGCGCGCATCCGTGCTGCCCTGGCGGTGGGAGTTAAGAAGGTTCACCGAATCAAAGGACAGGCCGCAGCCACAGGTGGTGTTCAGCTTGCCCTTGCAGCGCGCATCCGTGCTGCCCTGGCAGTGGGAGTTAAGAAGGCTGGCTGAATCAAAGGACAGGCCGCAGCCACAGGTGGTGTTCTGCTTGCCCTTGCAGCGCGCATCCGTGCTGCCCAGGCGGTGGGAGTTAAGAAGGCTCACCGAATCAAAGGACAGGCCGCAGCCACAGGTGGTGTTGCGCTTGCCCTTGCAGCGCGCATCCGTGCTGCCCAGGCGGTGGGAGTTAAGAAGGCTCACCGAATCAAAGGACAGGCCGCAGCCACAGGTGGTGTTGCGCTTGCCCTTGCAGCGCGCATCCGTGCTGCCTTGGCGGTGGGATTCAAGAAGCCTCACCGAATCAAAGGACAGGCCGCAGCCACAGGTGGTGCTCAGCTTGCCCTTGCAACGCGCATCCGTGCTGCCCTGGCGGTGGGATTCAAGAAGGTTCACCGAATCAAAGGACAGGCCGCAGCCACAGGTGGTGTTGCGCTTGCCCTTGCAGCGCGCATCCGTGCTGCGCCGGCGGTGGGATTCAAGAAGCCTCGCCGAATCAAAGGACAGGTCGCAGCCACAGGTGGTGTTGCGCTTCTTCCTGAATACTGCAGCTTGTTCACTTTGCGTCACTATTTCCACTTCCAGAGTGGGAGGACTGTCGTAACCTGGATAACTTTCAACGGAAGAGGTAACAGAGGGTTCCTTTTTAACCACCCTCTGGCAATGAATTTCCCAGGCCAATAGCTCAGGATTGAGAGACATCATAAGTGGATCCCATGATTCTTTTTCAATGATCACCTCATCTGTTTCAGGTGGCGGGGTGCCTGAACGGGACGTTGCTGTGCAAGCTGATCCTGGAGCACTCAATTTGAGGGTGTCATCATCCAGGTGTGGCACCCTTATTCGGGATGCACTTTCAATGCCCCGACATTCGAAACCTTCACCTGAAACAGGCACACAGTAAGTATCATCCAGTGGGTGGGCCGCTGAGGCGTGAGTGCGTATGGCTCCTGTTGAGAGAATCTCTGTCTCCCCTTCGCCTGCGGGTAAAACGAGAGTGCAGCTCTCCTGCTTATTTGTACCTGAACTGGCAGGTTGAACTGTGGCAATGACCAGGACAAGGCAAAAGTATGTTGGCTTTAACAATCCAGAAAACAAGTCAGCTTCCCTGAACCAAACCGGCCTTAAAGGTTAGCAGAACAGTCAGGGGCCATTTTAAACCCGGTTGATTTCTATGCTCTGAACATTCCAGGGAAGCAACTGCTCAATATCTTCAACAGATTTCACGGAAGGCAACTGGGTAAAAACCTCTTTCAGATAAGCACAGGGTTCCACACCACAAGCTTTGGCGATTTCAATCAGGCTGTACAGATTGGCACTGGCATCAGCTCCCTTTTGGCTGTTGCTGAACAGCCATGCCTTGCGCCCGGCCTTTTTGCGCTGATGGGCAGGAACTGTGATCTCTTCTTCAGCTGACTCGATCGCATCTGTAGTGGTCTATTCTCGGTCAAGCTCCCAGGAATCAAATCTTCCTGGCTAGCTCATGATATTCAACTCTCGTTTAAATCCTAACTACCTGGTTAGCACTCATAACAAAAAGCCTGTGAAGTTTGCTCTGGTTTGGTTGTCTAACGCTTACTAAGTGAGCAGGAGGCTCAGAAATCAAACCAGCAAAAAAGGAGGGTGAATATATGGAGCGTATGGGAAATAAGCTGGCATTGTTCTCAGAAATGCCAGATCAGGCCACTGGAACCACAGGAAGCATAAACATAAAAAAGAGGGAGAGTGGGGAAAACGTTGCGACCATCAATGGAAGAAGGTGGAAGGTTGTTAACAAACCTGACTTAATCCAGTTTTGCTCTATTTGCCAGAATGACCAGTTAGCGTACAAATCTCTTTGTTCTGTCTGGCAACATAATGTCTGCGCTGAGTGTGAGCCAAAAATACTGGCAAATACTAAACGGTGCCCAACATGTAATCAAGATCCCCCTGAGAAGACAATAATAGATAACAATAACCAAAATATATCGAGACAACTCAATAATGTAGAACTGGAATGCCTGGAGTGTAATAAGGGTGTTGCATATAGAGATATCGACAAGCACCTTATCCACTGCCAGGAAACTGTTCAACGCTGCCAGAATGCCGGGATGGGCTGTGATTATGAAGGTTACTGCGTCGATTTGGACAGTCATCAACTCTCATGCCAATACAAACCTGTTGATTGCCCGAATGGTTGTGGAAAAGACGTTGCCACTTTAAACCTTGACAGGCACAAACGGCGATGCAGAAAGCGTAAAGTGACAGAAGGCGGAGTGACAACAACCTACGAAGATATGAAGGGGATAAAAAGGATCAAAAGGAAATTTGAGCAGCAAAGCACTAAGCAACTCTTAAAAAATAGAGGGAAGGAAAAGAAGCACTTTTTACTGTCGTGCCAAAAATATCTTCCCCTGCTTGCTAATGTTGCTTTTTCACGACCTTCTGCTTCTTCTGAATCCAAAAAAATGCCATGTCATTGGGGGTGCGGAGATGAATTCGAATCCTCTCAGTTACGAAGTAGTCACCAAGAGGAATGCCCCTTGAGGCTTTTGAGCTGTGAATACCACTGTGGTGCAACTTTACCGTACAATGCTATGTATCTGCATGGTGAATCGTGCACGCATAAGCTTGTCCCCTGCCCCCATGATTGTGGGGAGCAGGTTCCGAGGATGGATCTTACCGAAACCAACCATTATCGTGCTTGTACCAAGTTCCCTGTGTCATGTAAATATTGTTCTGAGTCAATACCTCGAAGTCAGTTAAAACACCATAAGTTTACCGAGTGCGATAGATTCACAGATGAATGTACAATGTGTTCTGTACCAGTTCCTGTCTATAAAATAGATAGCCATGAAGCTGAGTGTCAGATAGCTCCAAAGCTAACGGTTGGTAGCCTGCATCTGTCAAGGTGGCCTGATGCGACAGGGCCAGCCTACATTAATGATGCTCATGGAAATTATAAGTATGCAAACCACACAGTATATTTCGTTGTTCCCACTCAGAAAATGAAAGATCATCTACAGAGCAAGATTCAGATTGAACATTTTGAAATTTCAAAGAATGATGATTTTATAATGCATATGAAAAAGATACTACCTTGCAGATTTAATCAGCATGAACACTTGGAGATTCAGATGGCAGATGAGGCGGTTGGACGTTTTGCAAATTCTAGGTTTTATTATGGAGAGATCCTGTCTTTCAAAAATGGAAAAGAACAATTTTCATTAAAAAATATGTATGATTACACTCATAAGATTAGTAAGATGAACAATGAAGATTTCCATGGCGTTTTAAAGAGTGCTCCTATAATGTCCGAGGAGGATTTTAGGACCTCTGAAATATTTGATGATCCCTACTGTATCATCAGGTTTAGGTTCCCTAAATGATTTTTCCTTAGAGCCTGTTCATAAACTTTCGCTATTTGCGAAAGATTATGAACAGGCTCTTGGTTACTACACTTAAAAGCAGCTATGAGATATAAATACTCATACATCCGTTTTCGTATAGCATTTGACCGGTATTGGCCGGTCTCAGAAGGTTCAATTTGATTACGGACGTCCTGATACTTATGGCTGTTTGCATTTTCTGCCTTTCACTGACATTCTCACGCGTTATCGATATTTGTCTTTTCCATATAGTATCAGGATTAGGGAGAGTGTATGAAAGATGCGCAGCCACGTGCTATTTACCTCAAGGATTACCAGCAGCCTGACTACTGGATTGAAACTACCAATCTAGTGTTTGATCTTGGTGATGAGAGTACCCGTGTCACCTCAACCCTGAAGTTTCATCTGAATGACAATAAGTCCCAAGATCAGCTGCCACCGCTGCCACTGGTTGGCACAGATATGGAGCTGGTCAGTGTTGCGATTGATGGTGTACAGCAAGCGAAAGAGCAATACCAGCTAAGCAAGGAAAAGTTGGTACTTCAGCCAGTCTCTGAAAGTTTTGAAGTGGTTATCGTTAACGATATCAGACCCCAGGACAACACCTCTCTGGAAGGGCTGTACCGTTCTGGTGGTATGTACTGTACCCAGTGTGAAGCGGAAGGTTTCCGTAAGATTACCTATTATCTGGATCGTCCAGATGTAATGTCTGTATTTACCACCAGTGTGATTGCCGATAAGGAGAAGTTCCCGGTCCTGCTGTCCAACGGTAATGCCATTGAACGTAAGGATCTGGATAAGGGGCGCCATCAGGTGACCTGGAATGACCCGTTTAAAAAACCTGCTTACCTGTTCGCCCTGGTTGCCGGTAAGCTGGAGTTTGTCGAAGACACCTTTACCACCATGAGTGGCCGTGAAGTGGCCCTGCGTATCTTTGTGGAGCCCCACAATATTACCAAGTGCGATCACGCCATGGTTTCCCTGAAAAAATCTATGCGCTGGGATGAAGAGGTCTATGGCCGTGAATACGATCTGGATATCTTTATGATCGTGGCCGTGGATGATTTCAATATGGGCGCCATGGAAAACAAAGGCCTGAATATCTTCAACTCCTCCTGTGTTCTGGCCCGCCCGGATACTGCGACTGATGCTTCCTTCCAGCGCATTGAAGCGATTGTGGCCCATGAATATTTCCATAACTGGTCTGGTAACCGGGTCACCTGTCGAGACTGGTTCCAGCTCAGTCTGAAGGAAGGCTTTACTGTATTCCGGGATGCTGAGTTTTCCTCCGACATGAACTCTCGTACCGTAAAGCGGGTAGAAGATGTCAACCTGCTGCGCAGCCACCAGTTTGTGGAAGATGCCGGTCCCATGGCTCACCCGATCCGACCCGACTCCTTTATCGAGATCAACAACTTCTACACTCTGACTGTTTACGAGAAGGGCGCAGAAGTCGTGCGGATGATTCATAACATCCTTGGCAAAGACGGTTTCCGCAAGGGAACCGATCTCTACTTTGAACGCCATGATGGCCAGGCAGTGACCTGTGAAGATTTCGTCAAGGCTATGGAGGATGCCAATGGTGTTGACCTGACCCAGTTCAAGAACTGGTATTCCCAGGCTGGCACTCCGGTGCTGGATGTCACCGATGAATATGTTGAAGACCAGCAGGAATACCGGTTGACTATCAGTCAGAGCTGCCCGTCCACACCAGGGCAGGATACCAAGAAGCCTTTCCATATCCCTGTCGCTATGGGTCTGCTGGATGGCGAAGGCGAGCCTATGCCCCTGGATGAGAGTGGTGTGACATCAAAGGTTCTGGATGTGACAGAATCTGAGCAGACCTTTGTATTTAAGGGGATGGATGAGCGTCCACTGCCGTCACTGCTGCGTGGTTTTTCAGCTCCGGTTCGCCTGAATTACGACTACAGTCGTGAAGATCTGGTGTTCCTGATGAGCTATGACGAAGATGGCTTTAACCGCTGGGACAGTTGCCAGCGTCTGGCAATCAGTATCATTATGGAGCTGGCAGGCAACATCCAGAAAGGTGAAGATTTGGCCCTTGACCCCAGTCTGGCAGCTGCTTTTGGCAAGGTGCTGGCAGATGCATCTCTGGATAAGGCCATGGTGGCCGAGATGCTCAACCTGCCATCCGAGACTTACCTGGCCGAACAGATGGATGTTATTGATGTGGATGCTATCCATCAGGCCCGTCAGTTTGTCAAGAAGTCACTGGCAGCAACCCTGAAGGATCAGCTGGTTTCTGTTTACAACAGCCTGAATGTTGATAAACCTTACAGTCCGGAAGCTGAGGATATTGCCGAACGCTCCCTGAAAAATACCTGTCTGGGTTATTTGGTAGAGCTGGATGATGAGACCGGCGTACAGCTGGCTCAGGCACAGTACGGTGCTGCTGGTAATATGACGGACTCCATGGCGGCTCTCAACTGTCTGGTCTTTGCCGAACATGCATCAGCACGCTCTCTGGCACAGAGTGCCCTGCAGGAGTTTGCTGACAAGTGGGCAGAAGATACCAATGTTATCGATATGTGGTTCAGTACCCAGGCAGCCTGCCATAGAAATGGTCTGGAAACTGTTAAAGAGCTGATGGAGCACACCGCCTTTGACAAGAAAAACCCCAACAAGATGCGCTCTGTTGTTGGTGCTTTCTGTGGTCGTAACCTGGTGAACTTCCATGACAAGTCTGGTTCCGGTTATGAGTTTCTGGCGGATGAGGTGATCAGGATTGATGCCCTGAACCCACAGCTGGCGGCCCGCCTGATCAATCCTCTGACCCGCTGGAAGCGTTATGACCAGCAGCGTCGTGATCTTATGCAGAAATCTCTGAAGCGGATTCAGGAGCATGAGCTGTCTTCGGATATTTTTGAGGTGGTGAGCAAGTCGCTAGCTTAAAGCCTGTTGATATGACTTTATACTAGAGTAACCCGCTCAGTATCCTGAAATGGATATTGAGCGGGGTTGTATTGCAAGTCAGATTAGGTGTGTCTGGAGTAGGGTTTATCTGTTCTTCTTGTCCGCGTATCTTTACTGCGTATTGGTCCCCCCTTTTTCTGTTTACCTTTTCCCTTTGGCTCGGATGGCATAGCATACTGGGGGAACTCTTCCTCATATTGTTCCCGGAGCTCGTCCTGTTGATCGTTGTCTAATAATTCCCTTTTGGCACTCTCTAACTGTTCACGCAGATCCATTAACATCAGGCCCAGCTTATTCTCACCTGGTTTTTTCGTGCGCGGGTTTGTTGCACAACCCCAAAAACAATCAGTGGGGCTGTCTTCAACCAGAACTTTACCCTGTTGCCACGTTTCCATCAGCAGCATAGCTAGCCCAGGGTGGTTCTCAATGTTGAATTTGGCCTGTAAAGCTTCTCTCATTGCTTTATTACTCAGACCTCTATTCCATTCTCCCTTCCATATACTCTCTTTTACTCCAGGATGGTTGCGTGCATAACGGACTGCATCCATCGGTGTAGGGCCAACCTCTGGATTTCGCCCTACAAATTTTTTGCCATGTTCCTCATGTTCCGGCCCGCCAAACCCCTGGCACTGAAAATAGTTTTCCGTTGAGATATACCATTTCTTATCAACCTTGATGTTACAAGGGTAGGTATTGGCAAGTTCAAAATATGGATCGCATTCTCTATAAAAACGAAGCTCACTAAAACCTTTGTTCTTCATCTCAAACCAGTTTTCTGTTGTGACAATTGTCTTTCCTTCACCTGCTCCAATAGTTACAGTTGGGGAGCAGGTCATTACATCATGACTGCCTACTGGTGCTGAGGTTGGGGCGGCAAGATAAGCTGGTCCAGCTCCCCTATGATCTGAAGAACTGGCAGAAGAGCTGCTTGGTTGGGGGGGCTCTTGGGGCTGCTCTGATTGAAAATTGCCAGCTATCGTATTGTACATTGCGGAAAACGGGTGCCAGAATTCACCTGCACCTCTGCCTTGATTCATAACTAACTCTCCTGTTTTAACTTTAGAAAACCATTTGATGAGGATCTGGTGGCAGAGGTTCAACAGTCAGTTAGTTATTCTTCCAGGCTGGTTATCAAAGTGCTTAATCTTCTACCGTGTAAATACCTTTTCCATCACCTTAAGTGATGAAAATGTATTATTCATGGAGCACAAAGCCTGCTCATAGCTGTTTGAGTTAGTGGGAAAATTTCAGATAGCAGGTTTTTGTTTCAAATATAAGCATGTGATTAAAAACCTATACATAAATCCCAATTCACGATAAATTGACCCCATAACGGGTATTGGTAGCCAAAACTGGCAGTCTGTCTGCATGTTGTGACTGTTCTGGGGGAACTGCGCCATTGACCAGATCCGAAATAATAAGAATAAGAAATTGAAGCTAAAAAAATAACAACACAAGGATAACAAGAATGAATCTGCAAAGGTTTTTAGTATCTTCACCCTTGCGTATTGCTCCCGCCCGCGCAGGCTTTGCCCTTAGTGGAATGATGGCTTTGGCCGTTGTGCCAGCTCAGGCTGTCGAGTTTGATCTGAAGGATGGTGATATCTCCGGTTCTCTGGATACCACAATTTCCTATGGCACTATGTGGCGGGTACAGGGACAGGATCATAACAACGATGGCATTAATAGTAATGACGGTAACCGTAACTACGATACCGGCATTGTTTCTCAGGTCTTCAAAATCACCTCTGACCTGGAGATGAACTGGGAAAACTACGGCATGTTTGTGCGGGGCACCGCCTTCTATGATGCCGAGATGAATGGCAGTACCCATTATGGTAAAGCTTCATGGCAGGCTAACCAGCCCAGCCAGGCACAGGGGGAGGGTAAGGAGGCTAATCACTTCACCAGCGATGCCAAGGATATTTCCGGTAAAGATGCCCAGATTCTGGATGCTTACATGTATGGCAGCTGGGATATTATGGAGAAGCCAGTCGATGCCCGTTTCGGTAAGCAGGTACTGAGCTGGGGAGAAGGGATTTTTTATCGCAATGGCATAAACACTACAAACCCCATTGATGCCGCCAAGTTCCGTTTGCCGGGTTCCGAACTGAAAGAAGCCCTGATTCCTGTTGAAACCTTTTCCTTAAGCGTTGGCTTGACTGATAACCTGTCTGCCGATCTGTTTTACCAGTACAACTTCCGCAAGACCCAGATTGATCCGGTTGGTACGTTTTTCTCAGAGACTGATCTTTTTGCCGAGGGTGGTAATACGGCCTATACATCGAGTACAGCTCTTGCGGCCGGAACACAAGGCTATGCTGCTTTAACACCAGCACAGCTGGCTGCTTTCGGATCACATGGGATTTCTGGTGATGTGAACACAGCTTATGCCGCTGATGGAATAACACAGGTTGCCAGAATCGGTGGTGATATTGATGCCAGTGATGATGGCCAGTTTGGCACCTCGTTTCGCTATATCGCTGAACAGCTGAATGATACAGAGTTTGGTTTCTACTTTATCAACTCCCATGGGAAAGAGCCTTTGCTCTATGCCAGTCTGGATGAGAACTTTCAGACGGTTAATATCGCTGGTTTAATGGGCTTGGGCTTATCGCAGGCAGCCGCTGGCGGTTTGGCGACCGTTGAGTTACTGAACAATGTTGATGCCAACCGCAAATATCTTGAAGATATCCGGACCTACGGTTTCAGCTTCAGCACAACCTATGGTAATACCTCTTTTGCCGGTGAGGTTGCCTATCGCCCCAATATGCCAGTAAGCATATCGACGACAGATGATCTTATCGGTGATATCGCAGCCCAGGGGGCAACAATAGCTGCAGGCGGTTCTGGACGGATTGCCGGGTCATCAGCTGCCATAGGCAGTGAAATCAATAACTATGAGAGAGTGGAATCATGGAATCTTTCTCTTTCTGCCATCCATAATTTTGGCCCGTCTTTAAGTTTTGATTCACTGTTTGGCATAGTCGAAGTCTCCTCTGAGCACCTGCGTGGTTCCAGCCTGACATATACCGCTCATAACGGCACCAGGGACTTTTCCGGACGGGGTGACTGCGCCTATGTCAACTTTGCGGATGGAGAATGTAATGAGGCTGACCAGGTTTCCCGTAATGCCTGGGGTTATACAGCTGTTCTGGCTGGCTCCTGGAATGATGTCTATGCCGGTGTCACTCTCAATCCCTACCTGCGCTGGAGTCAGGATATAGAAGGTAACTCTCACCGGACCGGTAACTTCCTGGAAGGGGCCAACTCCATGACCATCGGTATGACTGCCCAGTACCTGGAAATTGAAGGTGAGATTCAGTACACAGAATTTACCGGGCCAAGTACTTACTCCCAGCGGGATCGGGATAATATCTCCATTGGTGTGAAATATTCATTTTGACTGTGAACGGTCTTACCTGGGGTAGGGCAGAGATTGAACACTCATACTCACTGAATATTCAGACCTGTAATTGAGAGCAAGATAATGACAATAAAAACCAAAATCCTTACCGGCTTTGCTGTGCTGTTAATGCTCGCGGAACCGGCTTTGGCCAAGGTTTCAACCGTTGAAGCCTCCCGGCTGGGTAAAGACCTGACTCCTCTGGGGGCGGAGGCTAATGGTAACTCTAGTGGTACAATCCCGGCCTGGAAACCATTTACCGACGCGGATACTCCGAAGTCTTTTAAAAAGGCAGGGCAACATCTTCCCAACCCCTACCCGGAAGATAAGCCGCTGTTTACCATAACCAAGGCCAACCTGGATAAATACAAAAAAAACCTGACGCCTGGACAGATTGCCCTGTTTGAGACTTATCCAGATTCATTCCACATGCCGGTTTATAAGAGTCGGCGCAATGCCCGGTACCCGGATCGGATCTACCAAAACACCAAAAAAGCTGCCACCAGGGCTGAGCTGCTTGAAGGAGGGAATGGTTTTAAAGGGGCGATAGATGCCATCCCATTCCCCATTCCCCAAAGTGGCCTGGAGGCACTTTGGAACCATATCGTTCGTTATCGCGGAGAGTATCTGGTCAGGCGGGTTTCTGAAGCCGCTGTGCAGCGCAATGGCAGTTACACTCTGGTGAGTGTGCAGCAGGAAGCCTACCTGAAATACAATGATCCGGCCATTACCCCGGAACAGCTGGATAATATTATCTTCTACTACATTGCCCTGACCAAGGCTCCAGCGCGCCTGGCCGGTGGCGCAGTCCTGGTGCATGAAACCCTGGATCAGGTAAAAGAACCCAGGAAGGCCTGGGGATATAATGCCGGACAACGCCGGGTGCGCCGGGCCCCCAACCTGGCATATGATACGCCGATAGCCGCTTCCGATGGCCTGCGAACCGCCGATGATACTGACCTCTATAACGGAGCCCCGGATCGTTACAACTGGAAACTGGTGGGCAAGAAAGAGATCTATATTCCCTATAACAATTACGATCTTATGAACGATAAGCTCAAGTACAAGGATATTCTCAAGCCAAGGCATATCAATCCCGAGCATACACGCTATGAACTGCACCGGGTCTGGGTGGTTGAGGGAGCTCTCAAACCGGGTAAACGTCACATCTATTCCAAGCGGGTGCTCTATCTGGATGAGGACAGCTGGGGTGCTGCCGTTGTTGACCAGTTTGATGCCCGTGGTTCACTCTGGCGGGTCAGCATGGCATATCTCACCCATTTGTATGACCTTCCAACAACCTGGACGACTCTGGATGTATTCCACGATCTTCAAGCCCGCCGTTATCATGTTATGGGGCTGTCCAACGAGGAAGAGTATTACTGGGATCACAGCCAGGCTGTGCCGGCAGAAAAGCACTTTAAGCCTGCAGCGCTCAGGCGCCGGGGACGCCGTTAATTGCCACGGTCGTCAACTTTTAAATGTATCGTGGCCGGTGTGATGGCATCGGTCACTGAATCCGACAGGCTCCTGAACCAGAATAAAAATTACAGGGTTCATTATGAAGTTTCCCGTATATTCGTTTGTTTTCATGCAGGGATAGGCGAACCCACAGGTACGGACAAAACGACAGACGCACAATGCCTCTTTTCTTGTCATGGAGATACCTTTTCCATCACTTCAGGGTGATGAAAAAAGTACTTAACCCATGGGGCGCAAAGCCTACCCATGGTTCTTTCAGGTTGTTACAGCCGCTTGCGCTGATGCTGGCTGC
The DNA here is from genome assembly GCA_965243775.1 of Sansalvadorimonas sp. Classification (GTDB taxonomy): domain Bacteria; phylum Pseudomonadota; class Gammaproteobacteria; order Pseudomonadales; family Endozoicomonadaceae; genus Sansalvadorimonas. Next base: position 176,190 of record CBDEWF010000002.1, on the reverse strand, counting down.
TCTTTGGCCGGTGTCCTCCTTGGCTCAGCCTGCATCTGAACATGTTTTAAATTCGCTTCTGCTGGATATAGACAGGGCTGAAGGCAGCTCCCGTCTGGTTGCTGTGGGTGATCGTGGTCACGTAATCTGGTCTGATGATATGGGGCACAAGTGGCACCAGACCCGGGTTCCCTCCGAAGTCATGCTAACTGCAGTGTCCTTTCCATCACCCTCTACCGGATATGCTGTAGGTCACGATGCTTCCATCTTTAAAACCGTTAATGGAGGTGAGTCCTGGAGTCAGGTTTTTGAAGACAAGGCTGCAGAAGTGCCGCTGCTTGATGTGTTTTTCGTTGATGAGCAGGCAGGTTTTGCCCTGGGAGCCTATGGCTATTTTGTCCAGACATCTGATGGTGGTAAAACCTGGCATGATTGGTCCCTCCGCACAGGCAATGAGGATGAGATGCACCTTAATGCCATGACTCGTTTGGATGATGGCACTCTGATTATTGCCGGAGAAGCCGGCCTGCTACTGCGATCTGTAGACAACGGAAATGTCTGGGAAGCTCTGGAGGCACCCTATGATGGTTCATTCTTCGGGATAGAACCTTTTGACGGTCGCAATTCTGCCATCGCTTTCGGGCTGAGAGGGAACGCTTATATTACCCGTAACAGCGGTGAGAGCTGGAGTGAACTGGAAACAGGAACCAAGCAGACTCTGTTTGATGGTGTGGTCATGGACGGCGGCGTGCCGCTGCTTGTTGGTGGCAGTGGAGCCATCGCTCTGAAAATTGAAGAAGACAGCCTGGTTTCTAACCTGGCAGACCGGTCCACTCTGACCGGTGTTGTCCAGACCCGGGATGATTTTTATGTTGTGACTGGAGAGAGGGGCGTCAGGCGTGTAGGTCCGGATTTTCTTGGTCAGTCACTGAGCAGTCGATAAGGGTCGTTAACAATGAGTCAACATGAATTTTCAACAGAACCCTTGCTGGAACGGATCATCTTTAAATTCCGAAAGTCTGTGCTGCTTCTGTTCCTGCTTGTAACCGTTGCCCTGACCTGGAAGGCAACAGACATTCGGATTGACGCAAGCTTCGAAAAGATGATCCCCCTGAAGCATCCCTTCATAATGAACTGGCTGGAGCGGCGGGATGAACTGGGCACAGGCGGGAATACAGTCCGTATCGCTGTTGCTCCCCACAGTGGTGATATTTTTTCTGCCGATTATATGCAGGCCCTGCAGGAGATCACCGATGAAGTTTTCTACCTGCCGGGGGTGGATCGTGCCTCTCTGAAATCACTCTGGACTGCCAATGTTCGCTGGTTACAGGTCACAGAAGAGGGATTTGAAGGCGGGCCGGTTATACCCCAGACCTATAACGGTTCCCAAGAGAGCCTGGAGCAGCTGCGTGCCAATATCCTCCGGTCCGGTACAGTCGGACGACTGGTGGCTAATGATTTCAAGTCCAGCATTATCTCGTTTCCCCTGTTTGAGCTGAATCCTGAAACGGGTGATAAGCTGAACTATGCCGAACTGTCAGATGCTCTGGAGACGTTACGGGAAAAATATGCCGGAAAAAGTGTAGACCTGCATATTATCGGTTTTGCCAAGATTGTCGGTGATCTGTTTGAAGGTGTGGAAGCCATCGGTCTGTTCTTCCTGATGGCCTTGGGCATTACCACACTGCTGTTGTTTATTTACTCCGGCTGTCTGAAATCCACTCTTATTCCGATCACCTGTTCCCTGGTGGCGGTTGTCTGGCAGCTGGGACTTCTATCCAGTATGAAGCTGGGTCTGGATCTCTACTCTGTACTGGTTCCCTTTCTGGTTTTTGCCATTGGGGTCAGCCATGGTGTGCAGATTATTAATAACATTGGCATTGAGTCGTCCAAGGGGGCTGATCCACTGACAGCGGCACGGCTCTCATTTCGATCTCTTTATATTGCCGGCATGCTGGCTCTTACCTCGGATGCTATCGGCTTCCTGACTCTGCTGGTTATCGATATTGATGTGATCAAGGATCTGGCCATCGCAGCCAGCCTGGGGGTCGCAGTTATCATTCTGACCAATTTGGTGCTGTTGCCAGTGCTGATGTCCTGGCAGGGAGTCAGTGAAGGTGCCAGGCAGCGGGCCCATCGCAAGGAGAACAGCCATATCGGGTTGTGGAGCGTTCTGTCAATGCTGTCCCACCATTATGTGGCACCTGTTTCGGTACTGATTGCCCTGTGTGGTTTTGCCTATGGGTTTTACATGAAGTCCGAGCTGAAGATTGGTGACCTTGATCCCGGCGCACCTGAGCTGAGGGCAGACTCCCGTTATAACAAGGACAATGCCTTTATTACTGGTCATTACTCAACCAGCGCTGATATTTTCGTTACTATGGTGGAGACGGGGCCGGAACAGTGCTCAAGTTATGGATTTCTGGATGCCCTGGATCGCTATATGTGGCATATGTCCAAAGTGCCGGGGGTCCAGGACACTGTTTCCATGGTGACAGTCGCCAAGCAGGTTATCCGCGGTCTTAACGAAGGTAATCCCCAGTGGCAGTCACTATCGAGAAATCAGTATGTGCTGAATGATGCCATCAGTAATCCGGCGGCTCAGCAGCTTTTCAATACTGACTGCAGCCTGGCTCCGGTTCTGCTGTTCCTGGAAGATCACAAGGCTGAAACCCTGCAACGGGTAGTTGATGCAACCCGCAGCTTTGCCAGGGCCAATAATACAGATGACATCAAATTTTTAATGGCCACCGGCAATGCTGGTGTGGAAGCGGCAACCAATGCCGTTATCCGGGATGCCCAGAATCGGATGCTGGTGTTTGTCTACTCTGTAGTGAGTATTCTCTGCCTGCTGACCTTCCGCTGTATCCGGGCCGTTATCTGCATCATTGTACCCCTGGCCTTAACATCCCTGCTGTGTCAGGCGCTGATGGTTCATCTTGGTATTGGCATCAAAGTGGCCACTCTGCCGGTTATTGCCCTTGGCGTGGGTATAGGAGTTGATTACGGTATCTACATCTATTCCCGGCTGGAGACTTTCCTGAAGCAGGGGATGCATCTGCGGGAAGCCTATTACCACACCCTGAGAACAACTGGCAGGGCGGTGGTGTTCACTGGGGTCACCCTGGCTATTGGTGTCTGCACCTGGATCTTCTCGCCTATCAAGTTCCAGGCTGATATGGGTATGCTGCTGACGTTTATGTTTGTGTGGAATATGATTGGAGCCATCTGGCTGCTGCCAGCCTTGGCCCGGTTCTTTATCCGTACAGAAAAATTTACCGAGGGTGAGAACTTGAAAACCACTGCTTAAGGGGATTGGTTTATCTCGTATATTTCATAGATCAGCTTCGCTGGTATCCTGTCCATTTTTCCCTATGGCAGTCATTACCGCTCTATGTATTCACTGTAATACCACAGATGGAGTTGTGAAAAACGGTAAAGCACCTTCAAGCATACAGCGCTATCTGTGTCGAAGTTGTAAACAAAGCTTTCAGCTTGAGTTTGTTTACAACGCCAACAAGCCCGGTACTCACGAGCACATAGTGAATATGTTCATGAACGGCTCTGGTGTCAGGGATACAGAGCGTGCTCTACAAAAGTTCTCTGACCAGGATGCACAGCTCCAATATACGATAAGCAGGTTTTGGCCGCAGTGGCGGCCAGTATTGATCCACAACCGGTATCCATAACAACTATGGATTAATTGCCATCAAATTAGCCTTTACTGCCTCATTTCTTTTGCCCAGACTGGTGCGGGCCTGCTTCAAGGCGGGAATTAGCTCTGCTGTAGAAATGGCCTGTTTCTGACTATGGTAACGGCCTTTTTGCAGGCTGTCCCAAAGCTCCTGAAGCCGGGAACTGTTCAGCTGCAAAATAATAACACTGGCCTGATATAACTCAGGCTGCTGAAAGACCCGGCGCCCCCAGTTCACCAAAGCCTGTTCAACAGCTGGGAGGTTATTTTCTGTGCAGAGAGATAACAGCCTGTGAAAAGCATGTCTTTCACTGCTCTCAGGTTTGCGGATGGAGGATGATGGCTTCTGGGCTGGGCTGGGTCGTTTTCTCCACCAGGCAACCAGAGTAATCAGCCAGAGCAGGGCAAAAACAGTGGTAGCTATCTGCCAAAAACGTACAGTGTCGTTCGTGCTCTGTTCCCTTGAGGCAACAGATATCAGACCAGAAGCAGGAGGTGCGATTGATGTTGTGCTCTCTGGCTGAATCTGAGCCACGGGTGCCGCAGGTTCATCAGCTTTGGCCTGAATACGGATGGTCTGGCCATCCAGTCTGCTGATTTCAACCTCCCCGGTGCGGGTATTAAACCAGTCCACTTCAATAGCCGGTATCCGGATGGTGCCAGCTTGGGTAGGGACTATGGCAACAGACTCGCTACGGCTGCCAATACTGCCCCGGGTATCCCGTTTATCATCCAGTTTGGGCTGGTCAGGATAGTTACGAATACCCGGGATGTTCAGTGCAGGAAGCGGTGGGATCTGGGCGCTGTTACTGCCTCGGGCCCTGACTGTGACTGTGCGGGTAATGGAATCTCCTGTCCCCAGATCTCTCAGGCTATTGCTCCAGGATTCAGAGATCGTCAGTTCTTCTGCAGGCAGCCAGGGTTTGTCTTCGGGCCAGGAAGCAGGAACAGGGTTCACCTTCAGGGTCATCTCAGGTGAGCTGATCCGAAATGGTCTGGTACGGTTGAAACTGAAAAAACTGCCCCGGCTGCGGTAAGGATCTTCTTCCACCAGAGAGCCGGTCAGAACCTGGCCAGGGATAGTCAAGGTACCGGCACGGGTTGGTGTAACAATGTATTGCCGGGTAATAATCTGATAGCGCATGCCATCGATGATCCGCTCTTCATTCTGATCTTCACCCAGGATTTTGAAAATGGCGCCATCTACGTCCGGAGGTGTAAGATTGGGCGATTCGGAAAAATTGGCCCGGGTATAAATCTTAAGAGTCAGGATAGTTTCCTGATCCTGCCAGACCTCATCGGCACCAATGCTGGAACGCATAAAGACGGGTGAGCTGGCTGGTGCTCCCTGGTCTGGAGAGCTGCCCTTGCGAACCTCTATGGTAATCGGGTTGCTGCTATTGCCATTGTGACCAATGGAAGGAATGGTAACGGCTCCGACTTTCCGGGGCATCAGGGCAATTTCCCACTCAGTCCAGGATTCATGGCGGCCATTGATCATCCGAATCTGGTTACTCTGACGGGTATTGAGAATATCAAAATCCTTTTTCAGGGGAGTCAGGTCGGGAGTGCCGCTGAAAGACTGACCATCACTGCGTAGGGTATAGTTTACCACCTCGCCTTCGGAGACAACATGCCTGTCAACTGTGCCATAGAGCTCGGCATAAGCCAGAGCGCTAAAACAGCTTAGAAAAATTAATAAAGCGTGAATGAATCGTTTTACCATGTCTTGTCTCCCTGCCTGACTGGTGCCCGTTGCTGCTGTTCCTGTTCAAACTTGCGGCGCAGCAGACCTCCTGGATCATCGGGAATGCGGCGCAGCCAGGCTTCGGTATCTGCAGAGTCGGGTGAAGTGTTGTCCTGTTGCTGTTCTTGTTCCTGGACAAAGCTGTGGTCAGATTCTGGGGGCTGTTCCTGTTCTTCGTCCTTACTTTGCTGTGCAGTATTCTGCCCCTGTTTTTGAACATCAGCTGTTTTCTTGTCTTCAGACTGTTCCGATTGCTGGCTGTTATTGCTGTTTTGCTGTTGATCCTGAGAAGAGGAATTATCCCGCTGCGGATTGTCATTCTGGCCGGGTCTCTGGTTCTCTTGCTGTCCTTGGTTTTGATCAGAGCTCTGGTCTGATTGGTCGCTGTTCTGGTTCTGTTCACCGGAACCATCACCACCCTGGTTCTCACCTTGACCCTGCTGCTTCTGTTGCTGCTTTTTCAGTTCTTCAACAATCTTGCGGTTTTTCTGTGCTGCTTCCAGATCAGGTCTGGCCTGCAGTGCCTTATCATAAGCTTCCAGGGCTTTATCCAGCTCACCACTGCGGGCCAGGGCATTGCCCTGGTTGTAGAACCCCTCGGGGGTATTTTGCTGGCCGAACAGTCTGGCCGCTTCGGGATGCTGCCCACTGCGATCCAGGGCTTCAGCCTTCCAGGTCTGGTCATCAAACTTTTGGGCCGCAGCCTGAGGATTATCACTGTCCAGCAGTTGTTGCCCCTGTTGATCAGAAGTCTGCCAGAGGTCATCCCAGCCAAAGGCATAGCTATTCTGGGGAGGCAGGACAAAACAGAACAGAAGGGTTGAAAATAACCAGCCCCGGCGGAAGGTCAGGGCCGCAAAAGGCAGTATCAACAGTACCAGCCAGCGGCCCTCGTCGTGCCAGCTGTCCCAGGTCCGGTCAACCCGAACAGTTTCGTCGGTGAACGAGACTTCTGGAATCAGGGATTTGATATCGCTGTTATCCAGGGAAATATCCCGGTAGGAGCCGCCATTCTCCTGAGCTGTTCTCTGCAGGGTATGCCGGTCAAGCTGAGCCATGACAATAGCCCCGCTGGGGTCACGGATAAAGCCTCCGTTCTCTGCTGGTACAGGGGCTCCGGCCTCGGAACCAATTCCGAGAATAGATAGCACATTCCCGGTTCCCACCAAAGCTCTCTTTATCGCTGAGATTTGATCTGTGGGAATCTCGTCAGTCAGCATCAAAATGGTACCGGCCTGTCCGGCACCCTGTCTCAGAAGGTCGCTAGCCTGCATGATCGCTTCTACGGGGCGGCTGCCCTCCGTCGGCATAATGTTCGGATGCAGTGAACGCACCAGGTTAACCAGTGTAGCGCTGTCGTCTGTCAGGGGGGCAACCACATGGCTGCCGCCGGCAAAGGCAATCAGTGCAGTCAGGCCATCCTGGCGCAGGCGCAGGATATCGGTCAGTTTTTGCCTGGCCCGGGTCAGGCGGTTGGGTTGTGGATCGGCTGCCAGCATGGAACGGGACAGGTCAACTACAAGGACCAGGGGAGCACGGCTTTTTTCCACCGGTGTGCTGATCTGGCGCCAGGCCGGACCGGACAGAGCAATAACTGCAAGCAGACCAGCAACCAGGGCCAGCAGAGCAGGTATTCGGCTAAATGGCTGATCTTCCCCATCTGTCAGATGGGTCAACAGATGTTCTGGAATCAGGCTCTGCCATTGACCGGCTTTATTACGTAAAGTCCAGAGTTTCCAGGCTATCAGCAGTACCGGAATCAACCCGAGCAGCCAGAGTGGTCGCAGAAAATGAAAGTTTTGCAGGATAGTGTTCAGGTTGCTCATACCGCATGTCTCCTGCCGAAGAAAGAGAGCAGTGCCAGCACTCCTGCCAGAATAAAGAAAGCAGTCAGTGGCCAGTGGAAAAGATCACGTACGGGGCGGAAGGTCTCTCTGCTCTGTTCAACAGGCTCCATCCTGTCGATGGTGCCATAGATCTCTTTCAGCTCTTCTGTTGACTTGGCCCGGAAGTAACGGCCACCCGTTATTTTTGCAATTTTTCGCAGCATATCTTCGTCGAGGTCGGCGGAGGGATTGACCCGGCGGGCACCAAAGCTGGACCCGAACAGGCCGGGCTGAATCATCTCCTCGGCACCGACTCCTATGGTGTAAATGGTGACGCTCTCTTTTTGGGCCAGTTCCGCTGCCTTTTCGGGGCTGAGGTTCCCGGCAGTATTGGCACCATCGGTCAGCAGGATCATAATCCGCTGATCCTTTGGCCGTTTACGCAACTGACGAACAGAGAGGCCAACAGCATCACCGATAGCGGTTCTGTCTCCGGCAATACCGATAGTCGCTTCATTAAGCAGGGTACGAACTGTTTCAATATCGAAGGTCAGCGGTGTCTGCAGATAGGCCTGAGTTCCGAATAGTACCAGACCGACCCGGTCACCCTTACGGCCATCAATAAATTTCGAAACCACATCCTTGATGACCTCCAATCGATTGGCCGGGTTTCGGTTCAGTGTCAGGTCTTCAATCTCCATACTGGCAGAAAGGTCCACAGCCAGAAATGTATCCCGGCCAGTTACAGGCATCTTCACCGGGTCTCCCACCCAGCGGGGGCCAGCAGCAGCGATTAACAGCATCAGCCAGGCCAGTACAGAGAAAAACAGTGGAGCTTTGCCATTCCGGGTAGATGCTATCGGTGTTTCATTCAGAGGAAGGTCAGCATAAAAAGGGACAACCAGGGCTCTCTGCCTGCGATTGGCTGGTTCCATAAAATGTCGCACCAGCCAGGGCAGTGGCAGGAGTACAAAAATAAGTGGCAGGGTAAACTCCACCCCGGACAGAAAACGGAGTAACTCAGTCATTGCGTCTCACCTTTTCTGTCTGTTGCAGTGTACGATGTTTTTTTATCCAGGTTTCAACAACCCGGTAAAGCTTATCCGGCTCAATATCGCTACTCTTTTCATAGCGGCCTATACCCAGATAACGCCCCCCCCCTTCGGTAAACAGTTTGCTGAGTCCCGCTTTATCAACAGTACGATTCAGAAAAGTCTGCCACTGCTGACCGCTTAAGGCAGCGCTATCCTGCCGGGGATAAGCCTGCAGCGCCACACCTTTTAACAGATGATTGCATTCCTGCAGAAAGCGCTGGCGGTCATTATGCTGCTGATAACTCTCTTTTATCAGTCGCAACTTCCTGAGACCGTGACGGCGATAGGCATGCTTTTGGTACCAGCGCCATAACCACCATAAAAGAACGGCGAGAAGAACTATGGTAACGACCGCCAGCAGCCACCATCCGATAGCGGGTGGCCAGGTTCCGATAGCTGGTGGAAGGATATTGGGCTCCAGGGCATCCAGCGGGTTTTGTCCCTGCATGGTGGAAGCTGTCTGGTTCATAACAGCTCCTCTGGAAGGTCATTCGTCTTATGCCGTGTGGATTGTAAAAGCTGGGTCTCTGTCGTCTGGCAGGTATTAAGCCGGTGCAAAGGAATGTTGTATCTGTGCAAGTGATTCACCAGCCTGTCCTGTCTCTCCCTGGCCTGCTGCTGGTAACTGTTCCGGATTTTCTGGCTGCGGCTGTCCAGCAATCCGCGGCTCTGTCCGTCGCTGACGGCATAGAGCCCGGCTGGGGGCAGTTCCTGGTCCATCGGGTCAAAGACCTGGACTGCCATTAGATCACTGTGGCGGGAGACCAGGGCCATATCCCTCAGGCCACTGTTGGAAATGCCATGGAAATCACTGATCACTACCACCAGTGATCCGGGGTGAGCCAGCCGAACTGTACGGGCCAGCATCTTGTCCAGAGCCCGATCATTTCGGGGCTGTCCAGCCTGCAATTCTTGATTCAGGGTGACGGTTTTCTGCAGCAGTTGCAGAACATGCTGGCGGGAACGACGGGGACGAAACTCCATATGTTCATGCTGTCCGGCCAGCAACGCCCCGACCCGGTCACCATGTTGCAGGGTTCGCCAGGCCAGCAGAGCCATGGTTTCAGCAGCGGTGACCGATTTAAAATTCAGCTGGCTGCCAAAGAACAGCCCGGGTCCCTGGTCCAGAACCAGCAGCACCGGACGTTCACGCTCTTCCCGGTATACTCTAGTCTGGGTTTTGCCTGTCCGGGCACTGACCCGCCAGTCAATGGTACGAATATCGTCGCCGGGCTGGTAATTGCGAAACTCTTCAAAGTCCATGCCCCGGCCCCGCAGCCGGGACTGGTGCCCGCCGGTCAGCTGGGCCCGGGCCGGGCCGGGCTTATAGAGAGGAATATGTCTGGCCGGGCCGGCAAGCCGGGTCAGTTCATCAAGGCTGGTATAGGCACCACTCATGATTGTGTTCCCTTAATCACCGACAATCACCTACGAGCAATCAGGCCACAGCAACCTGCTGCATCAGCAGGGCGAGTATCTTGTCAGCATTCATACCCCGGGCTTCGGCCTCATAACTGGGAATGATCCGGTGGCGCAGAACATCGTGGGCTATTGCCTGAACATCATCCGGGGTGACAAAGTCCCGCCCATTCAGCCAGGCATGGGCCCGGGCACAGCGATCCAGGGCAATGGTGCCCCTAGGGCTGGCACCGTACTCCAGCAGCGGTCCCAGATTCTTCTGGTACTTGGCCGGTTTACGGGTGGCATCGACAAGGTGAATAATGTAATCCTCTACCGCGTTGTCCATATGCAGCTGCAGGACTTCACGGCGGGCGGCGAATATGGTTTCCTGGGTCACGACAGAAGGTCTGGCCTGTTCCTGCTGCAGGGCTTCACCCCGAACCAGACGAAGAATATCCCGCTCCGCTTCAACGGAGGGATAATCAATACAGACATGCATCAGGAAGCGGTCGAGCTGGGCTTCTGGCAGGGGATAGGTGCCTTCCTGCTCAATGGGGTTCTGGGTTGCCATAACCAGGAACAGTTCAGGCAGAGTATGGGTTGTTCCAGCCACACTGACCTGACGCTCTGCCATTGCTTCCAGCAGGGCAGCCTGAACCTTGGCTGGTGCTCGGTTGATCTCGTCAGCCAGTACCAGATTCTGGAACACCGGACCTTTCTGAAACCGGAAGCTGCCATCTTCCGGGCGATAGATTTCCGTACCGGTAATGTCAGCAGGAAGGAGGTCCGGGGTAAACTGGATTCTCTGGAAACCAGCTGCCAGCCCTTCAGCCAGATCCTTGATCGCCTTGGTCTTGGCAAGGCCTGGTGCCCCTTCAACCAGCATATGACCGTCAGCCAGCATGGCAATTAACAGACGATCAAGCAGACGCTCCTGCCCAATAATCATCTGGCGCAGATAATTTCTTAATGAAACCAGTGCATTACGTGTAGAGGTTGAAGTCAGACCTGCATCCATATGTGAGTGGCTCTCATCTCAAAGTGGTATTGTTTCGCAAAATGGTATCGCTCTGGCAATCCGCTTGCCCGCTTCGGGAGGAATATTTATGGGCTGCCAAACCAAATTTCAAGCTGATAATAAGCAGACAGTATGGACTGGAAAAAGTTCCAAACCAAATTCAGGTCAGAGTACAGCCAGTCTTGTAAAAAAACAGCAGATTGAACGCTGCTTAAAAAATGTCTGGAAGCTATCAATAGTCCGGGTGTGATTTTTCGACCAGTGAAAGATACCAAATGCTGGTGGCGGTTTGGTTAATGTCTCTTTTAAAACAAAAACGACAGGATATTTTTTTATTAGGAAGTGCGGCTATGGACATTTACTTAGCAATATTGTTATCTGCCACATCATGAGGGCTTAGCCGAAAGGGTATGCTGTTTTTGTAGGTGGATTCCGGTGGTTAGGGCCTGTTGAGGTTTTATTATGCGGCTGAGCGCGATAATAAAACCTCAACAGGTCCTGGGTGTTAATACTTCTCCCTATACTGTCAGAAGAAGTGACTACCGGGATGTACCTGAAGAAAAGCCAGGGGATTATAAATGGGGCACCTGTATGCAGACACCAGGGACGAATATGTCAGAAAACTTGAGGCGGAATTGTCGTCCCATCTGCCGGAAGAGCAGATTGCGGGCCTGAACTCTTTTTTAAAACCGTTCTTTGCCATTACCACACCAGAGGAACTGTCCACCTACAAGCGCCGTGACCTGGTCGGAAGTACCCTGGCTTTCTGGCGTTTTGTCCAGACCCATGACCACAGCACCCCGAAAGTTGAGGTGCTGAATCCTGACTATGAGAATAATGGCTGGCACTCCACCCATACCATTATTCAGCTGATTCATCCTGACATGCCATTTATTGTGGATTCGGTGAGGATGAAACTGACAGACAGAGGGGCAACCATTCACCATCTGCGCAACTGTGTTATGGCCGTGGAGCGAGATGGCAGCAATCACATGGTGGCAGCCGGTAATGGTCAGTCCCGCAAGGAAGCACTGCTTTATATAGAAGTTGACCGGTTGGAGCAGGATTCTGAGCTGGAATCCCTGTCACAGGATCTGCAGGATGTGCTGGCAGATGTCCGGCGGGTTGTTTCCGACTACCGTCCTATCTACCGCAAGGTCTCGGATCTGATCACCAATCTGGAAAGCTGTGAACGTGCCGAGGAACAGGAAGCCTGTGAATACCTGCGCTGGCTTCTGGCGGACAACTTCACCTTTCTAGCCTATGAAGAACTGACCGTGGAGCAGAATGGTGACTCTTCGGTGGTGCGCCAGAAGGAAGGGCAGCGTCTGGGTCTCTTGCGCCCACGCCATGAAGGGCAGCTGGACCGTGAGCAGCTGGAACCAGAGCTGGACAGCAACTTTGCCAGTGTTCAGACCATTCTGGCTTTCGGTAAAGCAGCAGTCCGCTCCAGTGTTCATCGTCCGGCCTATCCCGATTACATTCTGGTGAAACGTTTTGATGATGATGGCCATGTCATCGGCGAGAGCCGTATTATGGGTCTGTACACTTCACCGGTCTATTCACAGAGTCCTCGCACTATTCCCTGGCTGCGTAACAAGATCAGTAAGATCGTATCCATGGCCGGGCTGGATATGGGGACCCACCATGGCAAGGAACTGACCCAGATTATCGAAGTCTTCCCCCGGGAAGAGCTGTTCCTGACTCCGATTGACCGTCTCTACGATACCGTGATGGGTATTCTGCAGATTCAGGAACGTAACCAGATCAGGGTGTTTATGCGTCGAGACCCCTGTAATCGCTTCTGTTCTGTACTGATCTATGTCCCCCGGGAGATCTACGACACCACCCTGCGTTTGAAAATGCAGGAGATCCTCTGTCGACGACTGAAGGCCGTAGATGCTGAGTTCACCACTTATTTTTCAGAGTCGATTCTGGCCCGTGTCCACTATGTGATACGGCTGTCAGAAGACAGCAAGGATGACTTTAACCCCAAGGTGATTACCGCTGAGATCATCCAGGCCGCTTATACCTGGGATGAAGAGTTCAGGGACTCCCTGCTGGAGAACCGGGGAGAGGTCAAGGGGAACACTCTGCTGAAGGCTTTCGGTGCCGGTTTTTCCATAAGTTACAAGGAAGCGTTTACACCCTTGACGGCCGTGGCTGATATTGAGCATATGCAGAGTATCACGGTTGATAATCCCCTGAACATGAATTTTTATCAGCCCATTGACGACGATAATTACCTGCATTTTAAACTGTTTCACCTCGGCAAGCCTTTGCCACTGGCTGACCTGATTCCGATTATGGAAAACTTGGGGCTCAAGGTTATCGGGGAGCACCCTTATGTGATTCGCAAAGGGCAGGATAAGATCAGTCTCCATGATTTCATCCTGGCCATGACCCACGGCAAAAAGAAGCCCATGCGCAAGGTGGCGGCCAAGTTTCAGGAAGCCTTTGCCAGAACCTGGTATGGTGATGCGGAAAACGACCGCTTCAATCTGCTGGTGCTGGTGGCGGGAATGGACTGGCGTCAGGTCAGCATGTTCCGGGCCTATGCCCACTATATGAAACAGATCGGCTTTGGTTTCAGTCAGGGTTATATTGCCGACACCTTGTGCAATAACAGTCAGATAGCGAAGAAACTTCTGAAACTGTTTGAAACCTGCTTTGATCCTGACCAGGATCTGACCGAAAGCCAGCGAAGTGCCCGCAGGCAGCAGATGCAGCAAACCATTATTGATGAACTCGATAGTGTCAGCGTGCTAAACGAGGACCGGGTACTGCGCCGGTATATGGAGTTGATTACTGCCACCCTGAGAACCAACTTTTACCAGCTGGATGCTCAGGGTGAGTTCAAGGACTACATGTCCTTCAAGTTTGCGCCGGGTGAGATTCCGGACATTCCCAAGCCGGCTCCGATGTTCGAGATCTTTGTCTACTCACCCTATGTTGAAGGTGTGCACCTGCGGGGCGGCAAGGTGGCTCGCGGTGGACTGCGCTGGTCAGACCGGGCTGAAGATTTCCGTACCGAGGTGCTCGGACTGGTCAAGGCTCAACAGGTCAAAAATGCAGTGATTGTTCCCGTGGGAGCCAAGGGTGGCTTCGTGCCCAAGAACCTGCCAGTCAAAGGCAGTCGGGAACAGATTCTGGAGGAGGGTATCCGCTGCTACAAGACCTTTATCCGGGCGCTGCTGGATGTTACCGATAATCTGCTGGATAACGAGGTTATCCATCCCGAGCGGGTGATTCGTTACGATGAGGATGACACTTATCTGGTTGTTGCAGCCGACAAGGGTACGGCCACTTTCTCCGATATTGCCAATGGTATTGCTGAGGAGTACGGCTTCTGGCTGTGTGATGCCTTTGCTTCCGGGGGTAGTGCGGGTTATGACCATAAAAAGATGGGTATTACCGCCAAGGGGGCCTGGGTTTCGGTACAGAGACACTTCTGCGAGCGCGGTATAGATGTTCAAAAGGATCCGGTTACCGTGGTAGGTATCGGTGATATGGCTGGAGACGTATTTGGTAATGGTCTGTTGTCTTCCAAATCGCTGAAGCTGGTGGCTGCTTTCAACCATATGCATATCTTTGTCGATCCCGATCCTGATCCAGCGGCCAGCTTTGTCGAACGGCAGCGTTTGTTTGATTCTACCCCGCTCCAGTTGGGAAGACTATAGCGCTGAACTGATTTCTGAAGGTGGAGGCATTTTTTCCCGCAATGCCAAATCAATCTTGCTGTCTCAGGAGATGAAAAAGTGCTTTGATGTTCGCTCCAACCGCATGACTCCCAACGAGCTGATTACCGCCATTCTCAAGGCGCCAGTCGATCTGGTGTGGAACGGTGGTATTGGCACCTATGTTAAATCCAGTCATGAAAGCCATGGAGATGTAGGAGATAAAGCCAACGACACGCTCCGTATTGATGGCAGCATGCTGGAAGCCAAGGTTGTGGGCGAGGGCGGTAACCTGGGGCTGACCCAGCTGGGCCGTATCGAATATGCCCTGTGTGGTGGTGCCCTCAATACTGACTTTATCGATAATGCCGGCGGAGTGGACTGTTCTGACCATGAGGTCAATATCAAGATCCTTCTCAATCAGGTAATGGCAGCCGGGGATATGACCCGCAAGCAGCGTGACACTCTGCTGGAGAAGATGACGGAAGATGTCTCTAACCTTGTGCTTGGCAATAATTATCGTCAGGCTCAGGCCATTACCCTGGCTGAGGCTGAGTGCCGGGCTCGAATGGAAGAGTACAAGCGTTTTATACACTCCCTTGAAAATGTCGGGCGGCTGGACCGGGCTATTGAGTTCCTGCCTGACGATGAAGCCTTGAAGGAACGTCATGCTGCAGGGCTGGGGTTGACCCGCCCTGAGCTTTCAGTACTGATCTCCTACAGCAAGTCGGATCTGAAAGAAAAACTGCTGGCATCTGATGTCCCCGATGATGAATATCTGGCCCGTGAACTGGAGACGGCATTCCCTGAAGTTCTGGTAAGCAAATACCGGGAGCCCTTACAGCAGCACCGTCTGCATCGGGAGATTGTGGCGACTCAGCTGTCTAACTGTCTTATCAATATGATGGGCATTATTTTTGTCAGCCGGCAGCAGCAGTCGACCGGTGCCAGTGCTCCCGACATCGTGCGCGGGTTTGTGATCAGTCGGGATATTTTTGCTGCTGACAAGATCTGGGCTGATATTGAAAGTCTCGATCATCAGGTTGACAGTGCTTTGCAGAATGAGCTGATGGGTGAGGTTATGCGCCTGCTGCGGCGGGCTACCCGCTGGCTGGTACGTATGAAGGAGGTTGACCGGGAAACCGGTAACTGCGTCTCTCACTACAGAGATCGTATTGCTGAACTGGTTGAAAAGCTGGACAGTCTGCTTTCTGAGGGGCAACGTGAAGAGTGGCAGAAGATTGTGGATCAGTTTATTGCAAGGGGGGTACCGGATGAACTGGCCCAGAAGATGGCTGGTGTACGCTTCTTGTTCAGCATGCTCTCCATTGTCCAGGCTGCTGATCAGACTGGCCTGCCCCTGGAACAGGTGGCCAGGGCCTTTTTTGCCATGGGAGAGTTCCTTGAACTGCACTGGTTCTACCAGGAGTTGAGTCAGATGGAGGTTGGCAACCACTGGCAGTCACTGGCCCGTGATGGTGTACGTGATGAACTGGCCATGCAACAGAGGGCGCTGACCGTCAGTCTACTTAAAATGGAAAGTGCTCCCGAGGATATCAGTGAGCGAATGACCTTCTGGTGTGAACAGAATGCTGTTCAGGTAGCGCGCTGGAAAGCCATCCTTGAAGAGCTGCGCAGTGCCACCGGCGGTGAGCTGGCTATGTATACCGTAGCAACCAGGGAGCTGATGGATCTGGCTCAGGGAAGTTGATGTTATAAAACCATAGGGCGGACCCCTGCTGGCATAGGGTCCGCTAGTTAACGCACATTGAGAAGTAGCTCTTATTGGTTGGTCTGGGTAAGAACCCCCTGGATCTGCTCTTCAGTCAGCTGCTGCTCCCGCAGGTGGCGTTTGATAACTTCACGGCAAAAAGTACAGGATTTCATAATCTCCACCAGAATCACATCTACGAAATAACGTCTCATGGCTTCTTCCAGATCGTCATCATCAGTGACGGCTCTGTTGAAATCAACCGGGTTGATCTTGCACTTCTCACACCCACGATACTGCCCGGCTCGCTGCATATAGACTGTTGTCATACCATGCTCCACCATTTTGGCCATGCAGGTTCCCATCCTGTTACGGGCCCGGTCGAGCAGGAGGTTGGTATAGAGTTTCAGCTGATGCTCCAGACTCTTGCGGGCCTCTTCGCACTCCGAAAGCAGCATGGCACCACACAGCCGCTTGACAGTGAAGCATTTCAGGCGATTTTCCAGCTCCTGTTCTGATCCAGGGATGCGATCCCGGCCACGATCATCACAGCCGATAGCACTGAACATCTCATCATGAAGTTGCTCCTGCATCATCTGAACCCAGTAGATCCTGTGGTGAGCGGCAGGCAGGGCAGGGACATCTTCCGGGGGAAGAATCGCTTTCAGCTGCTCTTCACAGATAGCTTCCGGCTTGGTGCACTGCAGATATTGCAGGGCATGCATCACCTGCTTCAGGCGGTTGAACAGTTTGGGGTTGGTCTGGAAATCCTGTTCTACAGACTGCTCAATATCCTGTCTGGCCTTGTCTGCTTTCTGCTTGTTGGCCTGGCGCCAGGTTTTCCAGTAGCCGTCAGTGATGGCTGCATGGGTGTGGTTTTCCGCCATTAAACGGATATGGGAAGCGTAGTCTTGCTGTTCCAACACCTCGTCGGCCTTATCCATAAAGTTAATACCTGGCTGCTGGAGCTGAAGACCAACATGGCGGGCAACCACGATGGCAATGTCAGTCATGCCGGCGTAGTGAATGACGTACTTGGCCCAACCATGTGCCCCCCACAGGGAGCCAATGAACACGCCAGCGGCAGTGATCAGACTGACAACGTTGCCTGCAAATATGACCGGCAACAGTGCTCCCGCAGGTAAGGCCACAACCGGAGCACACTTCAACAGCATGATGCCCAGCTCCATCCGTCCTCCAGGCCTGCCTTTCCGCCAGTTCTGGAACGACTCTTTTAACCGCCTTCCCAGGGCCCTGAAGGGATAGAGTGAGAAGAATTTAGAGACTATCGGGGTGTGACTCAAAACTCCCAGTACCGGACGTTTGCAGGCAATATCTGCCATCATCTGGCCGCAGCTCTCCATAACCTGCTGGTGGTAGGCTGCGTAGGATGGGCCATTGGTCAAGGTGTCGATCAGGGTAGTAAATGCCTGGACAGTCTTTCCGTCCATAGCGTTAACGTTGGTCTGAACCAGACGCGAGTAGATAATATTGAATCCGGCCCGGACCCAAGTGCAGGCCATTGATATAGGGTTGCCTGCATTCTGTACCGTCCCCAGGGCTGCATTAAGGATGTGGATAAAGCAAGGGCCGCTTTTTAACAGACGGTTCAGGGTTACAAGACGCTTGACGATCTCAAGCTCTTCCGGCTTCAGGCTCTTCAGGTCGACCGGTTCGCTGTCCAGACAGTCGATAAAGTACTGAGCGTAAGCCTCTGCTCCAAGCCGGCTTTTGAATTCATTAAAAATGGCATACAAAGTGGAGTTGTTGCCAGTAGTATTGGCAATGACTGCCAGAGTCTGCTCGAAGTTACCCAGCAGAGCTCTCACAAGTCTGGGGTTGGTTTTTCCGAGTACAGCAAGTCCAATCAGGATATCCTGAAAGTCCTTGGTCAGCTTCTGGGTGGTTTCCGTACCTAACCGTCCAACTGCGAGTACAGCTTTGGCAGCATCCATTTCTCCGTTACTGATAGCAGAAACCAGGGCTTTACCATCGGTATAGACCTGCTCTCCGGTGGACCAGAGGTTGTCTGCCATCTCAGGGAGTACGCTGCACAGCTTCAGGGCTTCATCCTCGTAGCAGTAGCCCTGCAGAGCCATTTCATGCATCAGGTGCAGTTCCTTCATCTGGTGCACAAATGGCAAGGCGTGGGGCGTCAGGACTCCACGGCCGAGACGAATCGCGACTTCTGTTGGTGATGACTCTTTGCATACCAGCATTGGGTTCGGGCGCAGTGTTTCTATGGTCTTGGCTATCAGGCTGCACTGTCTGAATTTCTGCTCCTGCCCCAGGCTGGCCCAGGCTTGGTCAAGAATGTATTTCTGCTGGCTCTGCAGCAGCTCATCCTTGAGGCGCAGCTCTTCCTTGAAATCTTCCATCAAACCACTGTTGACACAGTTCAGATAGGCATACAGCTTTCTGATAGCGTCAGCATAGGGATGACTATCCTTGCCATGGATGGCTGCAATGACATGCTGAAGGTGTACTGCCGGATCAGCATCTGTGGTTGTGTCAAGGTGCCAGAGGGGTTCGCCTTCAGTCATGGCCTGGATCACCCCTTGGGCCGACAGCTTGCGCATCTCACGGATTTCGGCATTGATCTGCCTGGTTCTATAACCCTGTGCTTCAGCCATGCTCTTCAGCTTTCTGGCCTTGTTCAGCATGGATTGATACTGCTGCTGGTTAAGAATCTGCTTCTGCTCCAGAAGCTCAGCGGTCTCTAACTTGATTCTGTCTAACTGCTGCTGGATGTATTTCGCCTGTACCAGGCCACCAACGACATCCAGAAGTGGGTCAAACAAACCATTGAATTTTTCCAGACAGGCCTGCAAATATTGGGTTCCGCCTTCTGCAGGAGTGGCCGCAAACATCTTCTTATAAGCTTCACCGTGGGTCTGGATCGTCGGATCATCACTGTGCTGACAGTCATGGAAGGTGCCAGCCAGGAGCTTACCGGCTAAAACCGGCTGAGTTTCAATGACCCGCTTTATGGCCTGCATCGGACTTCTCACCTGATCGGGACTGCCGAGCAACCCGGTATCCAGCCGCTGCATCAGCTCAGCATTTTTTCGGAGGTTAATGATTTCCCGAATAAACCCAATCAGCTCTGTCTGGTGATGGCGTGAACCGGTTATGGTGCGGTTGAACTTGCAGACGACTTCGGGATTAAGAAGCTCTGGCATGCCGGATTCGAGCAGGGGGGGGGGAATCAGCACCTTCAGCTGGTTTAAATGTCCTGACTCAGTGATATTCAGAAATGCCAGGGAGCTCAGCAGAAGCCAGGAGGCCTTTTCGAACTTGGTTTCGTAATTGAGAATGCCGTCCAGCAGCTTATACAGAGCCTCTTCTGTCTGGCGCTGCTTGAGCTGCTCCAAGCAGAGGATGAGTTGCTGGATATCAGCCTGGGCTTGGCGCTTTCTTCCAGAAAGTCGGCTGAAGGTTGCTTCGATATCTTTTTCCAGGGCACTGACCCGGGCTTCCAGCAGGGCGATAGTTTCCGCCTTTTCCCGACGGAACTGGGCCACCAAAATGGTGTGATGAGGAAGATCTTCCAGTAAAGCTTCCGGAGCAACATCTTCAAGGTCGTTGTGGATCGCCTGCTGGGTATGCAGGGCTGTTTGCACCAGTGCTGAAGATTGGGAAGAAGGGGTGAAGGTTTCGGCATCATGGAACTCTTCCTGAGCAGCAGGCTGGTCTGCCTTGGGCTCCAGGGAGCAGTCGTAAAACTCTTCTTCGGTCTCCTGGGGGGCGGGCTCACGGCCTTCTGAGGACCCATGAGTCGATGCGACACTGGAGTATTCGTCCCCATCGAGAGAGGCAGTCACTGAGCGGTGAGCCAGAGAGGCGGGGTCAAGGCTGTAAGTGCATGACTGAAATTCTGCTTCAGCTTCAGCTTCAGAATAGTGGAACAGGCTGGCACTGGGCTGGGCAGGCTTTACAGAGCCGGTCAGTGACTTGCTGACACTGCCAACGAAGGCGTTCACCCTCTGGCTAGCCAGGTTCACAATGTCCACTGTATCCATACTCACTAAATTCATACCAGACGCCTCCATGCTTGCCGGTTTTCAGGGAAAATCTTCCCCGTTCCCAATATCAGACCCTCAAAGGCAGGGAAAAGTTTCCAACATCAGGGGGGTAAGACGAAAGTTGAAGGGAATATCGCTATTTTCTCGACTAGATGTCAGTGTTGCTGACAAGGGTGTCAGGTGGGTCATACCTTTCCCGGCTCTGGATTGCCTGGGGGGAGGTTCTTATAATCAGCGTTTGCTGAACTCGCTTATTAGACCCGCTTATTAGAACAAGGAATATCAATGTACCAGCTGGCTCGCTCCCTGCTATTTCGGCTGAACCCGGAAACGGCCCATGACCTGATCATGGATCTGCTCAGTGCTGGTCAGAGACTGGGACTTATCCGGATTCTGGCCTGCAGAAAACCTAATCTGCCGGTTAAAGTGATGGGTCTGGATTTTCCTAATCCTGTGGGCTTGGCTGCCGGTATGGATAAGGATGGCGAGTGTATTGATGCCTTCGGCAGCCTTGGCTTCGGTTTTGTAGAAGTAGGAACTGTGACCCCCAGAGCCCAGCCCGGCAATCCTGGACCCCGCCTGTTCCGGCTGTTAGAGCACAAGGGCATCATCAACCGCATGGGGTTTAATAATAAAGGGGTTAAACACCTGGTGAGAAGATTACGCCGGGCCAGAACCAGTGCTGTTGTTGGGGTTAATATTGGTAAAAATAAAGCAACCCCCCTGGAGCAGGCCAATGAAGACTATCTGACCTGCCTGAAGGCTGTGTATCCCTGGGCCGGATATGTGGCTGTGAATCTCTCGTCTCCCAATACCCCAGGACTGCGGGAGCTGCAGTATGGTGAACATCTCGCATCGCTCCTCAAGGCGTTGAAGCAGGAGCAGGAGCGTCTGGCTGAGAAGCATGGGCGTTATGTCCCCATAGCTGTCAAGCTTGCCCCGGACATGAGTGATGACGAGCTGCGGGAGATAGCCGGCCAGCTGCTGGCCCATAAAATTGATGGTGTAATTGCTACCAATACCACTCTTGAGCGGGAAACTGTAGCAGATCACCAGTTTGCCAGTGAAACCGGCGGGTTAAGCGGGGCTCCCCTGACTCAACTTTCGACCCATAAAATTGCAGTTCTGGCAGAAGCACTGGGGGGAGAAATTCCCATTATCGGTGTTGGCGGTATTATGAGTGCTGAGGATGCGGCAGAGAAAATCAGGGCTGGCGCCAGCCTGGTTCAGCTCTACAGTGGTTTCATCTATAAAGGACCTGATTTGATCTCTGAAGTTGCTGAAGCCGTGGCCCTGGAAAGTAAAGACTAGGCCCTAAGGTAGTAAAAATAAAAAAGGCCCTGAAAAGTCAGGGCCTTATTGCGTATTGATGAATACGTTGAGATGTCTGGCCGGTTATAAGATGGAGAAACCGGGAAATCTAAAGATGGTGTTCATTGAGTTTATGGATACCGGAGACTCCGGTGTAACCTTCGACGTGATCTGACCAGCCCTCCCTCCAGCCATTTAACCAGGCCTGTCGCTGGTTGGTTTCATCATGTGGGCAGATATCGTTTGCCCGTCCTGACGCTCCTGTTTGGTAACCCTTGGCGTAAGCCCTTTCTGTTTTGTCTCTTTTTTGTCTTTTCATTGCAGGTCGTGCCTCCTGTATTGTGTTACAGCATCCGTACGGCTTTGCAGGCCGCAGGGATAGGCATTTGAGCAAGCAGCAGAGCCACCTTGCGACTGGCTCTTCTGGTTTGAGAGAGGTGAGAAGCAATATCACCCCTACGGGATTAAGTTCTATCGGAATCCCGTCAATATGTCGAGAAATCAATAGGTATAGCAGGTGGTTCTGTTAGCTGAAAAATCTATAAAACTTACAAATAAGGCAATTAACTGGTTGAAATGGAACCACTTTAACCGTTTGTCAGTTTGTCGTGGCGAATTGTAATTTTTTGTCTACTCATAACTTTTACCCTTGCCTGGCCGAGTTCGCGACAGGCTCTGTTGTCCGAAAGATGAAAAAATCGGTAGCCTTACGGGTCGTATTCCCTGCAGCAGGGAGTACAATGCGCCGTTTCTTTTCATCAAGGAAATACCTTATTTATCCAGCTACTGGCGATAAAAAGGTGTTTTCACATTTTTCTCACAACTGGCTGTTTAGTGACTGTACCGATGTATCCCAAGCTCGATTTGTTTGCGTCCTGCCCCAAGGGTGTGGAAGGTCTGCTGGCTGAAGAGCTGGCTGCTCTCGGAGGAGAAAAGATTCGCCAGACTGTAGCTGGCTGCAGCTTCAGGGGAACCTTGCAGACAGCCTATCGCTGCTGCCTCTGGTCACGCCTGGCCAACCGGATCCTGCTGCAGCTTCGTCAGGTGGATGCCCAGGAGCGGGAGATGCTCTACGATGGTGTCCGGGCTATTCCCTGGGAGGATCACTTTGAGCCCGGTGCCACCATGGCCGTCACATTTTCTGGAACCAGTGGTGCGATCAAGAACACGCACTTTGGTGCTCTGGTGGTCAAGGACGGTGTCTGTGACCGGATGCGGGACAAGGCCGGTTTTCGTCCCAATGTCAGCAAGAATACCCCGGATGTGCGGATCCATGTGCGCCTGAATCGTAACCAGGCAGATATTGCCCTGGATCTGTCAGGCGAGAGCCTGCATCGCCGTGGTTATCGCATTGATACCGGTAAGGCTCCCCTGAAGGAGAACCTGGCCGCAGCACTGCTGATCCGTGCAGGCTGGCCACAACTGTGCCAGTCAGGTGTCCCGCTGGTTGACCCCCTGTGTGGTTCAGGCACCCTGCTTCTGGAAGGCGCGATGATGGCTGCTGATATTGCACCGGGTCTGCTGCGCCTGAATTTCGGGTTCCATAACTGGTCTGGCCATATTCCCAAACTCTGGCTGGAATTGCTGGAAGAGGCCCGTGAACGACGCAAGCAGGGCATGGCCAGACTCAGTAACAGCTTTATCGGCTATGAAGGTGATGTCAGGGTTGTGCGCCAGGCCCATGAGAACCTGCGCCGGGCCGGCCTGGAGAAGGTGATTCATATTGAAACCCGTGAACTGGCCAATGTTGAACCGATCAAATCCAGACAGGGGCTGGTAATCAGCAACCCACCTTACGGTGAGCGTCTGGGTGAGGAATCCAGTCTGGTGTGGCTGTACCAGCATCTGGGTGAAACCCTGCGTACCTGTTTCCACCAGTGGCAGGGGGCCGTGATAACCAGTAACCAGGGGCTGGCCCGTCGTATGGGGCTGCGGGCGCGCAAGCATTACAGCTTCTTTAACGGTGCTCTTGAAACCAAGCTGTTCCTGTTTGATATACAGCCGGAATGGTATTTCGGGGCCCATAAACGGTCGCAGGAACAGGAAGTTACGGCTGAAATCTGCCACAAGACTGTAGATGCTGAAGCAGCAGGGCAGGTTGCACTTGGCAAAGGGGCCGAGATGTTTGCCAACCGTCTGCGTAAAAACCTTAAGCAGCTTCAGAAATGGGCCCGCAAGGCTGAAGTAGAATGTTATCGGGTTTATGATGCAGACATGCCGGAATATGCCGTTGCCATAGACTTGTATCGGGACAAGGTACTGGTGCAGGAGTACAAGGCTCCGGCCAGTGTGGATGAGCAGAAGGCCCAGGATCGTCTCCACGACGTGCTGCAGGCTCTGCCTGCCGTCCTTCCGGTCAAGCCTGACCAGGTGTTCCTGAAGCAGCGCAGTCGTCAGTCTGGCAAGAGCCAGTACCGTCGTCTTAATGATCAGAAGCAGCATTTTGAAGTCAGTGAAGGTGGCTGCAGATTCCTGGTAAACCTGACCGATTATCTGGATACCGGTCTGTTCCTGGATCACCGCCCCATGCGCCTGCGTATTCAGAAAGAGGCAGCCGGTAAACGTTTTCTGAACCTGTTCTGTTATACCGGGGCAGCGACGGTACATGCTGCCGCCGGTGATGCCAGCCAGACCACCAGTGTCGATTTGTCCAAAACCTATCTGGAATGGGCGCGGCAGAATCTGTCATTGAATGGATTCAGTGAGCGTCACCAGCTGGTCAATGCCGACTGCATGAAGTGGCTGAAGGAATCACGGGACACCTTTGACCTGATCTTTATCGATCCACCGACTTTCTCTAACTCCAGGAAGATGCGGGATGTGTTTGATATTCAGGCAGTTCACGTAGATCTTCTGGAGCGTGCCATGGCGCGCCTGGCGCGGGATGGTGTGCTCTATTTTTCCAATAATTTCCGTAAGTTCAGAATGGCATCTGAACTGGCTGAGAAGTTTGCTGTGGAAGAGATTTCCGGTCAGACCATTGATCGGGATTTTCAGCGCAACCAGAAAATCCATCGTTGCTGGAAGTTCACTCACCCAATGTGATGCAAGTCGGTGCATTACAGATTACCTGAATGGGAGGAGGAATCCTCCCAGCTCTGCGTAACAGTCTCCTAAACAGACTGGATTTCAGTATCCGTCAGATGGCGCCACTCGCCATCGACCAGACTGGTATCCAGTTGAATCATACCCACCTGTTCCCGGTGTAAGCCAATGACTTTATTACCAATAGCTGCAAACATGCGTTTGACCTGGTGGTACTTTCCTTCCGTTATGGTCAGAAGAACTTCCCGGTCAGAAACTATTTCCAGCTGAGCAGGGAGGGTCTTTTTCTGTTCACTGCGTAGCTGAAGGCCTTTGGCAAAAAACTCTACAACCGATTTGTTGACCGGGTCTTCCAGCCAGACCCGGTAACGCTTGCCGCAGGCTTTGCGGGGAGAAGTCACCCGGTGACACCACTGGCCATCATCTGTCAGCAGAATCAGGCCGGTGGTGTCGGCATCCAGCCGACCGGCAATCATCATCTTCTCAGCATTGGGAATATCAAGTAGAGACAGTACGGAAGGGTAGTGATACTCACCGGTATTTGAGCAGACGGTATTCCTGGGTTTGTTGAGCATGATGTAACGCAGGCCGCTATAACAGAGCTTTCGTCCTTGCATAATTACACAGTTATTTGGCCCAACCTTGTAGCCGGGGTTTTTGATCACTATGCCATCACAGTTGATCTCCCCCCTATGCAGAACTTTCTTGGCATCACTGCGGGAGAGATCTGTGCATTCACAGATAAATTTATCAAGGCGCATCTTGGGTTAAAGGTGTAGGAAGTGATTCAGGAGCGCTGATTATGCTCGTGCCTGGGTAGAAATCAAACGGTTATTCAGGTATGGGTCCGGTACTGGCTATTACGGGAATAACTATTACGGGAATAAATTGCAGTGCTGGAAAAGCCCCTGATGTTGTTTTGTAGATAAGTGGACAAAAACCGGGAGCCTTTCAGCCCATTCTGCAAACTCCCGGTAAGGCCAACCCAGCCTACATAGGCCTTAGTAAGTTTCCCGCAACCTTGACAAATCCTTAATCAAATCATCCAAATCATCAATATTGTCTCTAATGTTAGAAGCTATAGTTTGACTCTGTGGATCCCACTTGGCTTGCTTTTGTGCTTGTTTTAATTCTCTTGCAGCTGCACCAATTGCGTCCTTAGACAAGGAAATAATCTGGTCAAGAACCTGCGGGCGCGTTATGGCATCAAGGGCACAATTGGAGTCCAGATATCTCTTGATGGCTTCATATTTTTTCTGTGCTGTAGGGTAACGATTCGCCTTGATAAAATAATCATTTGCAAGGCAATTGATATAATGCTTGGCATACCCCTTAATGGTATCAATATCTTTTATAGCAGTTCGCACTGTCACGTAATAGGACTCGTCAACCGGAAGTTTGGTGACTTTCCTCTTATTTTTTGTACTCGCGGAGGCCACCTGCTCGTTCAACTCATAGAACTTCCTGATCAAGAGTTGACAAGGGGTGCTACCCACCATCCAGCGATAAAAACAAGCGAAAAATCCACTATTCAGGTGCTCAAGTGTCCCATCTTTGTTGAGCGTAACAGCTTCTCGCCCCCAATTTTTAGAATCGATTGACCACATTATGGGTTCAAGTTGATTGTAATACAGCTGAGCTGTGCTATATGCCTGCAATGCCTTTTGCATAACTAACCTCCTTATTCTCTGTTTTCCTTCTCCACGAACCTTGTGGTCTGTCTGATGGATGTCCCTGATAGTGACAACCAAAAGCATCTACAGTGTTTGATTGGCTGTTTGCTGAAAAGTTCCCATAAAGGAGGGTGGCTGTGTCCACAATATCCACAATAGATGTTGGTTGACTGACAAAGCCCTGTAATAAAGCCCCCTGTAATAGTGAGGGCTCCATTGATTTTTATGTGTCTCTATTAAAAGCAAGGCTTCAAGTAGGATTCAGAACTTCAGGGTTAGCAGCACTGCACTCGTATTCTTCCCTCAATGCCGACAAATATGCATTCAATTCCAGCCAGACACACTTTTTTCTCTGAGCTTCCTCCCATTTAGTCTTATCTGCATCATTTAGAAACTGGCATTCCTCCCTGAGAGCTACATCCTCTAAATTTTCAACCTCTCGTATAATTCGCTCAAGAACCTTCGGACACGTTATGGCATCAAGAACACAGTGGGTGTCGAGATATCTCTTGATGGCTTCATATTTTTCCTGTGATGTAGGGTAACGATTCGTCTTGCTGACAAAATCTTTTGCAAGGCAATTGAAATACGGCTTGGCATCATCCTGAATGTCTTCTAGGTATCCTATAGCACGATGCACTGTCAGGTAACGGATCTCGTCAAGATGACGTTTGGTGACTTTCCGCTCTCCATGTCTTGTACGCGCGGAAGCCACCTTCTCACCCAACTCATTGAATTTCCTGGCCAAGGGTTGACAGGGAGTGCTACCCACCATCCAGCGATAAAAACAAGCGCAAACTCCACTATCCAGGCGCTCCAATGTCCCATTTTTATTGAGCACAACAACTTCTTCCTTCCTATCCTTGCTTGTCGAGACTATGGATTCAAGTTGATTGTAATAGTGCTGAGCTGTGCTATACGCCTTCAACATCTCATTCATAACTAACCTCCTTATTTCGTAACTGCTCATATTTTACTGACGAAATTGTCTGTTTTTTATACAGCCCCTCGCTATCACTGGGCTGTAGCCGAGTCGATGGTTGGTCTGCCAGTGAAATATGAGCAGTTACCTTATTTCGAGTTTCCAGTGGCCCAGCCGCAATAAATATGAATATTGAGTCCCTTTTTGCCAATAAGTTCCCGGTGGCAGGAAGATTATCCTGTCGAAATCGAAAACAGCCTGTACTGCGGCCTTTTTCATGGTTTTTCCATGAGGGCGGCCAGTCCTGAACCCTTGGCTTGAATCAGGAGAAATATTCAACCAGATTTCCGAAAAAACTGGCAAAATGTCTCCTGCGGAAATCATGCCATTTATGGCATAATGGCTTCTTTTTGCCAGGACAGGACCTCTGGATGTTCAGACCCCTGCCATTGTTTGTTGGCCTGCGCTATACAAGGGCCAAACGAAGGAATCACTTTATTTCATTTATCTCCGGCACCTCCATGGCGGGCCTTATCCTGGGGGTTATGGTACTGATTGTCGTGCTCTCGGTGATGAATGGTTTTGATCGTGAACTGAGGCAGCGCATTCTGGGCATGGTACCCCATGCTACGATTACCGCAGCCTATGGTGAGCTGACCGGCTGGCAGGATATCAGCAAGACTGTGGAGGCTATTCCCGGTATTGAAAAATCTGCACCGTTTATTGAAGCCCAAGGTTTGATGACCAGCCGGGGACAGGTCAAGGGAGCCATGATCTATGGTATTGATCCTGACCTTGAAGCAACTGTCTCCATTCTTCCCGAACATATGACAGCCGGCAGCCTGCATGATTTAAAACCCGGCAGTTTTGATATTGTTCTGGGGGAAATCCTTGCCCGTTCTCTGGGGGTCGCTGTTGGCGACCAGGTGACCATTGTACTTCCAGATGCAGCCGTTAATCCGGCTGGTGTCTTTCCCCGCATGAAACGTTTTCGGGTTATTGGAACTTTTGCCGTTGGTGCCGAGCTGGACAGCTCTCTGGCCTATATGAATCTTGCTGATGCGGCAAAATTCATGCGTTACCGGGAGGGTGTTGAGGGTATTCGCCTGAAGATGCGGGATCTGTTTGATGCACCGAGACTGGCCTGGGAAGCGGTCATGGAGCTGCCGGGGCAATACTATATCAGTGACTGGACCCGGACCCAGGGGCGCCTGTTCCAGGCGATCCAGATGGAGAAGACCATGGTGGGGCTTCTGCTGACTCTGATCATAGCTGTCGCTGCATTCAATATTGTCGCTACCCTGGTGATGGTGGTCACAGACAAGCAGGCCGATATTGCCATCCTGAGAACCTTTGGTGCATCTCCTGGCACCATTATGGGTGTGTTTATGGTTCAGGGTGCGGTTATCGGTGTGGTCGGTACCCTGGCCGGAACTCTTCTGGGGGTACTGGCTGCCCTGAATGTTCCGGAAATTGTGGCCTGGATCGAACAACTGCTGGGTATTCACTTCCTGAGTCCGGATGTCTATTTTATCAGCTACCTGCCATCGGAACTGCGCTGGAATGATGTTGCTTTTATTGCCAGTGCCAGTATTGGTCTGAGCTTTTTGGCCACCCTCTATCCATCCTGGCGTGCATCAAGAATCCAGCCTGCGGAGGCCCTGCGCTATGAGTGATAGTATGAGTGATGTCGTTCTGGCCTGCTGTGGGCTGACCAAGG
This sequence comes from Sansalvadorimonas sp., assembly GCA_965243775.1. Taxonomy (GTDB): domain Bacteria; phylum Pseudomonadota; class Gammaproteobacteria; order Pseudomonadales; family Endozoicomonadaceae; genus Sansalvadorimonas. Next base: position 147,347 of record CBDEWF010000002.1, on the reverse strand, counting down.
TTTATGATGAAGGCCCGGAGAGGCTCACTGTTCTTGATAATATTGACTTTGAACTGATCCGTGGAGAACGGATTGCGATAGTTGGCAGTTCCGGTTCAGGGAAAACAACCCTGCTCAATATGCTGGCCGGTCTGGATACCGCCACCGAGGGCAGGGTGGAAATTTGCGGTCAGGACATGGCTGACCTGGGAGACAGGGGCAGGGGAGAGCTGCGTAACCGTCATCTTGGCTTTGTCTATCAGTTTCATCATCTTCTGCCGGAATTTACCGCCCTGGAAAATGTAGCCATGCCGTTGTTGTTGCGGCGTGACTGTCCTGTTCCAGAAGCCCGGGAGCGTGCCTCTGAGCTGCTGAAAACGGTGGGGCTGGAACAGCGTATCAGTCACAAACCTTCAGAACTCTCGGGGGGTGAACGACAAAGGGTGGCTATTGCCCGTTCGCTGGTGGGGAGGCCATCTCTGGTCTTGATGGATGAGCCGACCGGCAATCTGGATCTGCATACCGGGGAACGTATTCATCAGTTAATGCAGGAACTGGCAGAGCAGGTGGACACAGCCTTTGTCGTGGTGACCCATGACCCGGCTCTGGCAAAACGGATGAACCGGGTTTATCAGCTTGTGGACGGAAAACTGGTGTCTTCCCAATAGTTCGTGGCAAAAATAGTCCGTGGCAAATCAGAAAAAGGCCAGCATATCATCAAGATAAGCTGGCCTTTTTCATTTCTGCATGAATACAGAGTGATTTACAGATTCAGGGTAGCCGGGTCAATGGCAATGCCCAGGGAGCGCTTGTCAATGCGCTTCTCCCTGGTGGTTTCTGAGTAGCGAAAACAGATCAGATCGCCAACATTTACGTCCAGCTGTTTTTCCGCACACAGGTATTTGTACTCTTCACCTTCCACTATCAGGGTGTGGATGTAATAGTCAGGCATGCCCAGCCAGTCACTGTGTGGACCGTCGGTAGCCACAGCTTCCAGTTTTCCACGGCCCTGTAGTTTTGGTTTGCGACGGCTGAAGCCTCGGTTGCTTCTATTCATGATGCACTCTTGATTAATGGATTCTTGGTGGATGACTTGCAGGTTCGATCAAAAACGATCACGCCTGCCGTCGATTAACAGCAGGACATGGTTCGCTCATGGCTGTTCGATTCAGGGTCAGGAGATGTTATTGATCTTTGAGGCTAAAGATACGTCTCTTTTTTCTCTGTTTCCATGCCCGAATAATATGCCAGCGCCAGAGCAGGCGAATGCCAAAATAACTGATGGTGGCAGCGATCAGTCCGGTCAGTATTGAGCCGACATAGAGTGGAAACCAGATACGGCTGATTTCGTGGTGGAGCCAGCTCAGGCTCATATGGAATTCCTGGGTGCTGACTGGCGTGTGGAGGATATAGCAGCCTACCTTGTAGGTGAAATAGAACATCACCGGCATAGTTACCGGGTTGGAGATCCACACCAGGGCGATAGAAAGGGGCAGGTTGCAGCGCAGTATCAAGGCCAGAATGGCAGCCAGCACCATCTGGAACGGCATGGGGATAAAGCAGACAAAAACGCCGACAAAAAATGCCAGGGCCGCGGAGCGCCTGTTCAGATGCCAGAGATTGGGATCTAGCAGGTGTTCCCCAAGAAACTGGAGTGATTTGTTATCCCTTATAACAGCGGGATCAGGTAACAGCTTTTGAATCAGTTTCCTTGGCATGCCGATATACTAGGCTCTCTGTTCCTTCAATCATACAAAAATATCCAGACTTCACTTGTTGGCTATATAAATGTCACTGTCAGGATTTTTGCCGTTTTCAATGGTCCGTGTGAACGGCATTTATCTCTTATGGCTGTTTAGTGAAGGCAGAGGGGCTATCAGAGATCTTCCGGTAGTTCAGGTCTTTTGCAAGCCAGCTCGAAGCGGCCTAAGTATGCCTTGAAATCGGTAAATTCTCTATATGTGGCAGATACTTGCCGGAGTTAGTGTTGGTATCCTCTCTGCTTCCTGGTTCCCTGTGCTGCCAGAGTTGCCGATTCTGGCAGTCGGGGCATCAGTCACCTTTATTCTGACAGTTTTATCGGCCCTCTGGTTCCCTCGCATTATTGTATTCTGTTTTCTTGTTCTGGGGCTCTGTTATGGCTTCTGGCAGGGACATGCTCTCCAGTCATGCTGGCTGGAGGAGGAGTTGGAGGGCAAAAATCTCACTGTTACCGGGTATATAGCTTCTTTGCCGGTGTCCCGGGACGGACGCAGCCGGTTTCTGTTGAAAGCCCGTTATCAGGATCAGGATCTGGGCATTATCTCCCTGAGCTGGTATGAGCCTCTTGAGAAGTTGCAGGCCGGGCAGGAGTGGCAGCTGTGTGTACGATTGAAGCGGCCGAATGGTTTTGTCAGCCCCGGAGCCAGGGATTATCAAGCCTGGTTGCTGCGGCAGGACATAGTTGCGACCGGTTATGTGCGCACGTCTGACCTCTGTGAAAACAGGATGACAGGGCATAGGGTCAATACCATACAGGCCATTCTCAGGGAACCCATCAGTCATTGGATAGAAACACAAATAACAGGGCCAGGCAGTGCCATGGCCCGGGCCCTTCTTGTTGGAGATACCAGGGGACTGGATGCTGATAGCTGGAACCTGTTTGCTGAAACAGGAACTGTCCATCTGCTGGTTATTTCAGGGCTGCATATTTCCCTGGTGGCACTGTCAGGCTGGTTGCTTGTGCGCACACTGGCTCTGGCAGGCCTGATTCCTCTGAATTTGTGGCCGGTTACCCGGGTGGCCGCTGTTGTCAGCCTGGTGATGACCTTTGGTTATGGCGTTTTGGCTGGTTTCTCCCTGCCGGTACAGCGAGCATTGGTTATGCTGGCAGTGGGAACCGGGAGCGTATTCCTGGGATTTCGTCTGCCACTGGTCACAGTTTTCCTGCTGGCTTTAACCGTCGTGCTGCTGCTTGATCCACTGGCGGGCGTAGCGGCGGGTTTCTGGCTGTCGTTTATGGCTGTGGCAGCCTTGCTTTATGTTTTTTCTCACCGCAGGGGCAGTACCCGAATCAGGCACCTGATAAAGTCCCAACTTGTTGTTGCTCTTGCTCTGATGCCACTGCTGGCAGATATTCAGCAGCCGGTTAATCCGTTGTCGCCGTTGATCAACCTTGTATCTATACCCCTTGTTGGTGGATTGCTGGTGCCGACTCTGCTGGCGGGATTGCTGCTTTCCTTTTTTCTTCCGGCTGCTGGAATCTGGGTTATGCAACAGGCGGCCCAGGTACTGGAATATTGGCTACATGCTCTTAAGTGGTGCCTGGCCCAGCTTCCGGGAAACGTCTGGCTGCCGCCGCCCCAGGGTGCAGGATTACTGGGAGCGGTGGTGGGAGTGGTACTGCTGCTATCCCCTTCAGGCCTGCGCTGGCGCTGGCTGGGAGTGCTGTGTCTGTTGCCCTGGTTATGGCCGGTTGTTACCAGACCGGAATGGGGCAGTGCGGAGGTGAATGTTCTGGATGTGGGGCAGGGGCTGGCGGTGGTGATTGTCACTCAAAACCATACCCTTGTTTATGATACAGGTGATCGTTTTTCATCTCTGTTCAGTGCTGCTGATGCCGTTATCCTGCCCTGGCTTCGTCACCGCTATATTGATGGTCTTGACCTTATCATTATCTCCCACAGTGACAGGGATCATATTGGCGGTCTGGAAAAACTGCAGCAGCTCTACCCGGAGACCGCAGTGTTCAGCTCTGATAGACAGGCAATACCTGCAGCAAAGCTGTGTGCAGGTGGTATTAGCTGGGAGTGGGATGGCGTTATGTTCTCATTTCTGGGAGGGGAGGTTGATGGAGCCTCAAGTGCCAATGATGACTCCTGTGTGCTGATGATCGATGCCGAGGGTGACAGGGCCCTTCTCACCGGTGATATATCCCGCCGCCGTGAGAAACGCCTGATCCGTGATTATGGGGATGAACTGCAGAGTGATCTCCTGCTGGTACCCCACCATGGCAGTGCCGGTTCCTCATCAGAGTTGTTCCTGGACTTTATAAAACCACGTTATGCCTCCATCTCCGCTGGTTACAGAAACCGTTTTAACCATCCCTCACCAAAAGCTGTAAAACGTCTGGAACAGCAGGGGGCAGAAGTTCTGACAACGGCTGTTACCGGAACCCAGACCTTTGTTCTGGGTAATGATCAGGATAACAAAAGCGAACCAAAATGCAGCAGGGGGCTGGGTGGAGGCTGGTGGAAGCGTATTCTGCCAAATGGGCAGATACTGCAAAACTGTAGCCCGGCTCGGTAGACGTAACTTGCTTTTGTCATGCATTGCTTTTGGCGTGTATTTTTGGATCATTTTGCTTTTGCTTTTCAGGTGCCAAACCCCCGGCTAACAAGGATGTTGGCAAAAGTAACACTCTCTGGAATCAATGGTTTTTTTAGCACTCAAACAGCCATGAGCGGGAAATACCTTTTTCATGGTGACATGGTGAAGAGGTGAATAATCTTTGCATGGCCACTCTGTTGAATACTCCTGCAAAGGTACGCTTTCTACTTTTTCCAGAAATGAATGGAGTTTGAACATGGATGCAGTAAGAACTAAGCCTTCCCCTACTACGGGCAGCCCCCCAAGCCAGGGGCTTCGGGAACAAAAAGAATGCCTTATCTGTTTTGCACCAATTGAAGCCACTAACAGGATCAAAACGCGATGTGATCACACCTTGCATAAGAGCTGCATGTATGTTGCCCTTGCAAAAAGGCATGCTTGCCCTTGCTGTAATCAGTTGTTGATAGGGAAGTTGTCTGACTTGCCTGAGCTTCAACAAAAGCAATACCTGATGGAAGTGCTTCACGCACTGGGACAGAAGGTAGATTCTTATGAAGAATTCCAGAAAGAGCTTGATCAGGGACTGATATTTTCTGTAGACGCTTACAGTCGGAAAGCCATGAAATATTGGTTAGAGAAGGGTGCCAACATCCCTGATGAGGTTCTATTAAAGGAAAAATACTCTCAAGCCGTGAAGAGAGGGGAGTTGTGCCAGGCGCAGGCTTTAAAGAAGGTTTTTCCCCTGCAGCTGAAGGGAATAGATTTGTAAAAAGAGCTGAACCAACCTGTCATGAAGGCTCTGCAGGATGGGGATCTTTGTGCTTTGGCGGAGTTGGAAAAATTAGGGGCGGATATTAAAAGTATCGCTGGGCAGAACAGGCCGGTTCTGGATAAGCTGCTTGAAAAGGTAATCCTGCAACTGGATCATTTAGCGGGTACTGAGGATGAGGATGAGGATGCTAAAGAGGACTGCGTTCATCAGGCAATCAGGGATCTTAGAGCTTGCCTAAGTTATGGTGCCTGTCTGACTGCAAGGGCTCAAGAGGAGCTGGATGATAAATTTGCAACAGCTATAGAGAAAAAAGAGTTTACTGTGGCTGAGGAGTTAAGGATGGCTGGTGCGTTCTTGAGAGAAGATAGGAATAAAGCTGAGAATGTAATGCAGGAAAGCCTAGAAAATGCTCTGCAGTACAAGAAATGGGGAGAAGCCTGCCAAATAACAAAACTGGGAGAGGAAGTTCCTGATCATTTTTTGCCCACGCTGCATGAATCTTTGGAGGATAGTCTGATAATGGGACGATTTTTAGACGCAGATCGGCTAAAGGCCCTTGGAGCCAAGCTTCCAGAAGGCTGTCAAGAGAAAGAGTTGCTTGGTCAAGGGCTGGAATGGGCAGTTACTTCTAGGAATTATGCACAGGTTGAGCGGTTTCTGTCACGTGGCGCAACAGTGTCTGCCACTGTAATTGAAACAGTGCAAAATAGGCAGGGTTGCCCTCAAGATGCTGATGTAATTTCAGCTCTACTAAAAACATTGGAGGAAGTACGAGCGGCCAATCTTTCAGCCCAAGAGCAGGATGATTTAAATTCTCAGTTCTACCAGTCAGTCATTTACGGGAATTATGAAGACGCTCAGAGCTTTAAAAAGAGAGGGGCAAAAGTACTGGCAGGTGCGCTTGGGGTGCTGCAAACAGCTCAGAGGGAAGCTGAACAGAGCCGGGATGCGGTTACCCTGAGTATCATCAATAGTCTAATACCTTCTGATCCAGCAGTGAGTCACAGTGAAGAAGCCGCAGAGGCTCCCAGGGAAAAACAGGTTCTTGTATCTCAGGCCACACTGGATCGGAATTACCATCAAGCTATACAAAACTGTGAATATGGCATAGCAAGAAGATGGAAAATTCAGGGGGCAAATCCCAGTGTTGAAGACCAGCAACTGCTAAAACAAGAATGGGCTTCAACTCTATCTAATACGAGTACGGGAGGAAATAGTATCTGGATGCTGCGAAAGCTAATAGGACAACCTTCTGATGCAGAGTGGAAACAGCTTGATGAATGTCTATCTTCTTGCATCGAAATAAAGAATTTTAGTAAGGCTGACGACTATATAAATCTGGGAGCAGACCTTGAAATGGCCTGGAAGGCCATTAAGAAACCCGATGCAGAGTGTGTACACTGGTTTCTGGAGAAAGGGCTTTCCCGGGGCGCAGTTGTTGAAACCCTGGAATCTTCTGTCACAAATTACAATCTGTGTGTTTATCGAAAACAAAGAGATCAGGCACAAGAGCAATTAGCCATTGTGCAGGCATTGATTGAGGCGGGTGCCGATATCACAGAAAAAACCGGGAAGCAGATGGGAGTGGCTCTCCATAATGCTATTCAGGACGGAGATATGGGCATGGCCCAGGCATGGATTAACATGAAGGCACCAATATTGGACCACACCCAGATAGTTATGAACCGTTTCCTTGCCAAAGCCAGGAGGGAGGGGCGTGCAGAGGAAGCTGAGGTTTGGGTGTCACTCGGCGCTCGTCAGGAGTAATCGTTTGGAAGCAATCAGCGATAAACCGAAAATTCCTGTGCAGGGTCATGTATGAAATGCGTTGATGCCCGTCATTCCTGCGAAAGCAGGAATCTCAAGCTGGTAGACTCCTGCTTTCGCAGGAGTGACGAGGTTGTAAAGGGTCATCAACGCATTTGACTCATTACCCTGTGCAGAGTTGGAATGGCCGATGACACAGGGCTGTCTGTATTACTGATGGTCGTATTACTGATGGTATAGCCTGCAGGTTTTAGAGGCTGGTGCCAGATATTGCTCAGTAGACTGTTCCGGTTGATATGGTAAAGTTGTCTGATTACTGTATTGCTTATAACACGGGCTATCAGCGGCTTTTCCAGAGTGAATTCTTGATCAAACAGCCATGAATGGGAATACCTTTTTCAGCACAGGATGGAAAAGGCATTTTCATGGTAAATGGTAAACGGTAAAAAGCCTTGATGCCGGGATGTTGCCGGAGGAACTTCAGCAGGTGTTCGAATTGATAAAAGCGGGTGGCTGGTTGATGCTGCCCATTATCCTTTGCTCTGTCATCGCCATGGCGATTGTGATTGAACGTCTGTGGTCCCTGCGGCGGGAAAAGGTTGCTCCCCGAAACCTGCTGTCCAAAGTGTGGAAGTGGTTCAAAAGTGGTTCCCTGAATAACAGCAAGCTCCGAGAACTGCGCAGGCACTCCCCTCTGGGTGAACTGCTGGCGGCAGGGCTGGCCAATGCCCGTCATGGCCGGGAGATTATGAAAGAGAGTATTGATGAAGCCGCCAGCAAGGTGATTCATGATCTTGAGCGTTACTTGAATGCCCTGGGAACCATCGCTGCCATCGCCCCTCTGCTGGGACTTCTTGGTACCGTTATTGGCATGATTGATGTGTTCACAGTGATTATGCTGGAAGGCAGTGGCAATGCAGCCATTCTTGCCGGTGGTATTTCCAAGGCTCTGATTACGACAGCTACTGGTCTGAGTGTGGCTATTCCTTCCCTAATCTTTCATCGTTTTCTGGTGCGCCGTGTTGATGAACTGGTGGTTGCCATGGAGCAGGATGCGACCCGGCTGGTGGAAGTGGTTCAGGGTGAGCGCAAGGTAGAATTTACCGAAGGTGGCAAGGCATGAAGTTCCGGCGTCAGCCAGCTCAGGAAGTCTCTATCAACATGACGCCACTGATTGATGTGGTGTTTCTTTTGCTGATCTTCTTCATGGTATCTACGACCTTTACCAAGGAAACCCGACTTGAGATTGATCTGCCAGAAGCTGCTGGAGAAACTGTCGCAGCTGAGCAGAGAGAGATTACCCTGGAAATCAATGAAGCTGGCAGTTATGCCATTAATGGTGAAATAATTGAGGGCAGCGGCGTTGATGTCGTGAAAGCGGCCATTGACAGAGTATCCGGCGGAGATAACTCCATTCCCCTGATCATCTCTGCCGATGCCCGTACCCCCCATGAGGCTGTGGTCATTGCCATGGAAGCAGCAGGGCAGTCAGGCTTTTCCAGGCTCAGTATTGCGACCCAGGAACCGGAGAAAAACTGATGTCAGCTGGATCTATGTCCAGCAGGATCAAGACGTTATTGTCCTCCTGGATAACCCGGTCCTGGTACCGCCCGGATCTGCAGGCAGGGTTGCTGCCGTTTGTGCCACTGGCTGCTCTGGTTGCTTCAGAAGCCCGTCGTCGTCTGAAACGGTTTCGACGATCTCCTCCCTGGAAGCCTCCGGTTCCGGTGATTGTGGTAGGCAATATTACCGTTGGCGGAACCGGGAAAACGCCCCTGGTGGCTGCAATGGTGCGCCGGTTGAAGGAGAACGGATATTGTCCGGGTATTATCAGCCGCGGCTATGGTGCAGATGCGGGCACAGCTCCAAGGCTGGTGACACGTCTGGACTCGCCTGCTGAATGCGGGGATGAGCCGGTTATGCTTGCCGACCTGACGGGAGTACCGGTTGTTGTTGATAGTGATCGCTCCCGGGCCGTTCGCTTTCTGCTGGAGCATACCGAGTGTGATCTGGTTATTAGTGATGATGGACTGCAACATTTTAGGCTGCACCGGGATCTGGAAATCGTGGTGATTGATGGGCAGCGCGGACTCGGTAACGGTTATTGCCTGCCGGCCGGTCCTCTGCGTGAGCCCGCCAGCCGACTGAAGTCTGTGGATTTTGTTGTTTGCAATGGTGGCCAGGCTGTGGAGCTGGATACGCCATCGATTCCCATGACTTTGCAGAACTCCTGTTTCGTTTCTGTTACCGGTGGTGAGCCGCGGCGGCCCCTGGATTGGAACTGGCAGGACAGATCGGTTCATGGTGTGGCGGGTATCGGTAATCCAGACAGGTTTTTTACCAGTCTTGAAGAATTGGGCTTTGCTGTTGAGCGCCATGCATTTGTTGATCACCATGCCTATCGGGCTGAAGATCTGTCGTTCCCTGATCAGCGGGACGTTATCATGACTGGTAAAGACGCTATCAAATGTCGGGAGTTTGCCCGGCAAAACTGGTGGTACCTTGCTGTTGAAGCCAGTCTTCCAGATACTTTCTGGGATCTGTTAATGCGGCGTTTGTGTTCAGTGAATTTGTGTTCAGTGAAATAGTGCGGCAGGTAATTTCGGATCATACTGTCCCCCATGTTCCATAAGTTTCCAGGGATCACTATTGGCAAGAGTGTTTCTGGATTCTTTAGCAAGAGTGAGTTTTTCTTTATAGTCCTGATAGACAAGAGTAAGGCGGGCGGCAATTGTATAGATTCTGGCTTTTTGCTCTGAGCTGCTCAGTAAATTTTCCGAGGCTCGAACAAGCTCTTCCAGTAGAACAGAGGTATTAGCCCAGTTTGCATCTGGCTGATTGATAAAAAACAGCAGTTTATAAAACCCCATCACCAGCAGCATGTAGTGATAATCACCATCATCATCGCCTTTTTGATGGTTTAACAGAAGTGATAGTGAAGAAGGGCTATCGTTGAGCTGTGTCATGGCGGTTAAGAATGGTGCTTCAGTATTGGTGATTTGGCCCAGAAATTCGTTGTATTTTTCTATCATACCCATCGCAAAGTAGGCTAATGTCATATTTGTTTTCATGGTATTGTAGAATTCACTTCCCTCTGGGTTTTCGTCTGAGGAATCCGAAGCATACTGCTCTGAACTTTTAGTGGAAAGCAGGTGTTCTCCCAGGTGAACGGCTCTCTCGAAATGACCATAACGAATCAGTTCCAGAAATAACTCCCGCACAGCGCTGGCTTTCATTGCTGCTATCGTTGTGGCCCTTTCCACTGAGGGAGCGATTAAACCTTTTTTAGAGTCCCAGAACTGTTTGGCTGTCAAGGAGTGAACAAGTCCGCCACATACCTGGCAGTCTACTGGTGGCAGTATATTTTGTTGAAAGTAATCTTCACCAATAATCAACAGGTATACATAAACAGTGATATCAGGCCTTTTCTTTATATTGTTTAAACCTACCGCCCTGAGGGCTAAAGCCAGGTAATCCGGTTCAATATGCTTATCGTGTTGAATAAGCCTCGTAGCATAATGGCTGCCTGCATTGTACTCTCTTAATAGCAGTAATGAGTTGGTAATATGCGGCCATAATAGATGGTTTGAATCAGAATATTTTTTTCCATATGATTCTATAACTTTTAAAGACTGTTTGGCTTTTGAGTAATATTTTAAAGAAAAAGTCATTTCGTACAGCTTGGCGCAGATCCTTAAACGATATAAATTCAATTTTTTTAATGTATTATCATTTATTTTACCCGTCAAATCTGCAAGGCTATTTTCAATGTGTTGGAGGGCCTGTTCATATTTTTTATTCTTAATAAGTTCATTGGTTGTAATAAATGCCCTGTTAGCTTGTGTTATTTTTTGTTTTTTATAAAACTTGAGTTTTATAGCTGTGAGCCATCCACTAGTCTTGGTTGTTTTAGGGATTTTTTTTTGGATATAATCAATTAGTTGTGTTATATGTTGTTCTCTTTCCTTGTCCTTTCCTTTATAATTGTGAACGAGATACGCTATATAATTTTTCAAGCATACTAAAGTCATATTTTCTTTTGATAAAAAATTCCCGTCTAAAACACTATTTATAAGTGTCAGAGTACGATCAAAATGTTTTTTCATATCAAGTGTTTTACCATTGGTTTCAATAATTTCGATCACCAGAGTATTGAGATAAAATCCAGGGGTTATACCGAAATTGTTTCTGTAAAAATGTTGAAGTACAGGTTCTATATCAAGCTCTTCTATATATTCTTTCTTTGTGATTTTGCTGATTGTCTCATTTAGATATTCTTTATCTTTCTTAATCCTATCCTTATTGTTTTTTTGTAATATTTTATAAGTCCACCTCATAAGAACGAATAATTCGTCACTGTTGAGATATTTTTCTGTAAAGTATTGGCTCTGGCGCTGAATAAGAGTGAGTGCCGTTTTATAGTCCTGCATTTTCATAAGATAATCTACGGTATTTAAAAAAAATCTGGATGGCTTTTTTTTGTCCATTTCCGAAAGGGTTTCCAGTGTTCTTATAAGATGCGATTTTTCAGCTCTTAAGTGGTATGGAAAGTCATGCACTTTAAGATAGTGCCAGTAGTATCCTCCAGTAATTTTGTCAGGTACTTTTTTATAAATTTTTCCTTGAATAAATTTAATCAAATTACTTGAGCTTTTTTGTCTAAGTTTGTCACTATCCTCTTTTATCAAATTTTCAAGCTTGCTTTGAGTTTCTGGTGGAAGAGGCTGTTTTTTTACAGTCGTAAGCCAGGTGCTATCTTCTACAGGAGAGTTTTGGACTGTATATAATTGCCAGTCCAGATCTTCTTCCGTATCAGGAAAGTCAACAAATACATATTTTACAGTATCTGGCCTGGCAGTGGGAGCAGATTCAGCTTGCCTGCAGCTGTTATTTAAGTGCGTTTTCTCATTTTGACTAAAGGTAACCAGATCACTTGTTTTATTATTGGGATAAGGATCATCTGGTTTCAAAGGAGCTGGACCGGCGGGCAGCAGGCGGTTTTCTTCCTGGGTTAGGAGAAGCGATTGCTCAAATTGCAACATATCGTCTGGAGCAATAGTATCCTGAGTCAGTGATGTATACCTGTCCTCGTTATTAATCTCGTCATCAGAATTAATATCTAAAAAAAAGTCTAAAGTTGTTTCATTACACGTGTTGCCATCAAGACTTTCATAATTATTCCCAGTCCTTCCAAGGGGGGTACGATCTATGAAATCTTCTTCAGAAGGTGGTATATGCCAGTAGGGATAATAAAAGGAGATAAAGTTATTGAACCAACTGTACGCTTCTTTAATATGTGAATGGTCTTTCGTGTCCTGAAATAATAATATTTTCAACAAGCCATAAAAATAAAGCCCTCTGGCACTTCCAAGTTTCACTGCGGGCACCAATTGCTGACATACATCTTCAACTTTTGCTATGTAACTTGTCATGCTTTCAACATTGGGTATATCTTTATTCCATAGAGTCCAGCCTTGGTCGTTGTTAAAATTTTCAGGATTACCCGGATCTAAATAGGTCTCATGGAGCCATTGATACATTTCCTCAAATTGAACAGATATAGAGAAAACAGGAAAAATTTTTGTAATTGGTGGGTCAGGTCTAAATGTAATGCCCCTGTAGAGTTCCAGATAGACAAGGCAGATATCACCCCTGTTAATACCCCATGCATTCAGTACATTAAAAAGGGTATAGGGGACATGATAGTCCTTTAACAATTCAGGGCGCGAGTCCGATGGCTTCACACCCAGTAACTCAGAACTGGTAAGATCCATGACTGGATAGGGTAGATATATATCGTGATTATTCTGCTCAGTCATTGAGGAAATGGGTCGAATCCCTCTTCCTCTTCCTCTTCCAGCCTCTCTCCTGACACCCTGCTGTGTTCCGGCAACTCCCCGACATCCACTTGTTTTTTGTAATGCTTTTGGCGGGTGGAATCCATCTGTAATACTCTTTTGGACAGTCATATTGTCAGTTTGTGAATGAGCCTGTTGAGACAATATGTTGAGCTGGGAAAGTAACAGATTTGGCCATGGGGTTGTTTCTACACGTTTAACTGTCTTGGTTTGCGGTAGCGACAACTGGCTATAAGGAGTAATGGCCATTTGTGAAAGCTGACTGACCATCTGAGAATAATCGGACTTTGTACTCACATCTGTTATTTCATCGATAAGCCTATCTGCTTTTATGGCTCTTTCATCCCTTTGATAAACGACAGCCTCTGAGATTTGGGAAAGTTGATATTGGAGGAGATCAGGCCATTGTATCGGTTTTTCTACAGATTTTTGCGGGCCTGTTTTTTTCATGGTAGGCAAGGCTGGCCACTCTTCGCTTAATTGTATGACTTTATGAAGTTCAGCAGAAGGTAGGCTGAATGTATTCTCTTCGCATGTTTTATATGCTGGAGGCAGGTTTGCTTTGAGGCAGTCAGAAACTTGCTGCAGTGATTTTTCAGGAGAAATACGAAGCTCGTCAGGCACTCGCTTATAGATAGCACTCAAATCGGTTTCTTCCTGTTTTATTCGTCCTCCCGTCCAGTGATTATCGCTTATATCGTGGACGAGAATAACCACCGGTCGGTTATCAAGAACAGATTTGAGTGCTGAATTATCTTTCAGGTTATTCAATATATTTAGCTGCTTCTGAAGGTCATTATACACTTGATTGGTAGTAAATTTCTGTTCATCCATCTGCATCTTAATCCATTCTATAATGTCATCAAGATTCAAGGTTCTACTACTCTTATCGATTTTTTCTATCAGGAATGATGTTGCCTTGATGGTATAGGAGGATATGGAACCTTTTTGGGGAAGGGGGATGTGCAGTTGAACAGAAGTATTTATTTGATGAGGGCCTTGTTTCGCTTTGTGTATCTTATGTGAAATAACAAGGGGGTAAAACCGCAGGAGAATACTGGCTACAATCAGGTGTGGCTCACCGGCCCATATCTCAGGCCTGATAGTTTTATTTAAGCTGGAGGATGGAAAAAAAACCTTGTCAAATGAAATATCAATCTCTTTCTTAAGGGAAGAATCTATAGGAAGCAAATCAGTTAATTTAATTTTTTTCTCAGATAACTGCACCTTTAACCGGAACATTGTCTCTCTCACTTGAGAACCTCTATTCCTGGCATAATCAAAATTTGGCAGCTGCATTGCGATGGCGTGAAAAAAACAATCATTATCTTCAGGAACCTCATCAGAAGTAATCAATTGGTGCAGACTACTTCTATCTAACGCCTCTACATGGCCTGGAACATAAGCTCTCTCACTAGTATCAGCTGGACAAGCTGGTTTGTGAGGGGGGAGAGCAGCATATTGCGAATGCTTATAGCGGTCCTTTTCTGGCGGGCATGCTTTATTGGTAGTGCCTCGACCTGTGCCTTTATTCGGTTTCGAAGTTGGATCAGAGGGCTTTTCAGGGAGATCTGGATCAGTTTTATGCTTTGGAATCTGGTTTCTGATTTGCGTCCACAGGAAATGTGCTACAGCTCGCTGACTTGTGGAGGGCATGACAACAGTCTGAAGAGTTTGTTTTCGGGTTTCAGTGTGATACCGGGAACTTTCCAGTACAGATATTGTGTTTTCAACGGTCTCTCTCAGTCTCCTTACCCCTATTTGTTCAAGGGCCCAGTCCAGGTCGGCAGGGCGCTCTTTTTTCAGCAGATCTATTGCATAATTTGCTTTAATGGCTTCACATTGCAACCTGTGTATTTTCCTGAGAACTGGAAAAGGGATAATTCGTCGGGATTGCTGGTATTCTTCAGTACAATCTCCCCCTCCAGCAGGTAAAGCGGGCCCATTGAGGTGTTTATCCAGTAAGCTTTCAAAATAGAGACTGCACGCTTGGATCAGATAATCCATTTGCTGTTGCGACAGTGCTTTGAATTGGCGCAGCAAATCCTGAGTATTTCCCCGATGGTTGAAAAACATCATCCAGAACCAGAAAAGAATTTTTTCAGTCTCACTCATCTCGTCACCATCAGACTGAAATAAACTGAATCGAGACCCTCTCCCCCAAGAGTGAACAGAAGACAAATACTCTTTAGATAATGGCGGGTTATTTTTGGGGCAGACCACACCCTCCTCTGTCTCTGGGCATAAGGAATATGACTGGCTGGTAAAGCCAATCGAGGAGTTTGTAGAAGAGGAGCTGGTAAACTGCGGGGCTTTCTGGTGCGTATCTGCTACGGCACTGTCATATGGGATCCATAGGGACAAAAGCATTGTAACTGTACTGTGAACGATGCGGACTAGGAACATATATGGAGTGATTATGACTCTCCGAGACCAGGCATGGTGCTAAGTACCCGGACGCATGAAATCATATATTTCTGACTCAATCTCCAGGCCGCTCAGCCGTGCCGCAGCTTCGGTCACATAGCGGGCTATGCTCCCTGCGCTGCAACCCAACTGAGCAACCTGTTTATTGGCCAGAAATATGCGATTCCATATGCCCGGGTACTTATCGAAAAACTTCCTGCAAATAATTACAGGCAATGACCATGTCATATGCTGCTAACAAATAGCCATTAGCGGGAAATGCCCACCCTTAAAAATGAAAACACGGAAGGCATTTCCATGGTAAAAGTAGCCCATAATCTGTGAGAAACTTCACATAAGCAGGTTGATAGCAAAGATTTGCACATATACCGGATTAAGTACCAAGGAAAATAATTAACAGGCTCTAGTGTCAGCCCCAGCACTGGCGTAAAGTAGTTATGTGAGTAAAATCTGGCTCTGCCATAGAACTGGCTCTGCCATAGAATAAGTGGATCGAAGTGGATATTTGTCATGGACAAGAAACTGTTTGAAATTCTTGCCTGTCCCCTTTGCAAAGGGGATCTCAAAAACGAGCGGGAACAGCAGGAGCTGGTGTGTCGTCCCTGTGGTCTGGCTTTTCCTGTTCGGGATGGAATTCCGGTAATGCTGGAATCAGAAGCCCGTACCCTTACCACCGATGAACGCCTCTGATTAACGGCCAGCTATGTCCTTTACTGTTGTGATACCGGCCCGGTACGCGTCTACCCGCCTGCCGGGCAAACCTCTTGCTGATATTGGTGGCAAGCCCATGATTCAGCATGTCTATGAACAGTCCTGCCGCAGCAGCGCCAGCCGGGTGATTATCGCCACCGATGATGAGCGGGTACAGGGAGCAGCTGTGCGCTTCGGAGCTGAAGTCTGTATGACCAGCCCGGACCATCCCACAGGCACCGACCGGTTGCAGGAAGTGGTGAGCCGGCTGGAACTTGGTGATGATCATGTCGTGGTCAATGTTCAGGGTGATGAACCCCTGATTCCTCCTGCTGTTATTGATCAGGTTGCGGGCAATCTGCAGGGATGCACCGATGCATCTGTGGCGACTCTGTCACACCTGATCAGTAATGCTGAGGAGCTGTTTGATCCTAATGCTGTCAAGGTAATATCTGACAGCCAGGGGCTGGCACTCTATTTCAGTCGTGCTCCTGTCCCCTGGGACAGGGACAGTTTTGCCCAGTCCCGTGATCAGCTTTCTGAAAGTCTGTTATTCCAGAGTAAGTTGTGTCAGAGGCATTTGGGTATTTACGCTTACCGGGTTGGTCTGCTGAACCGGTTTGTAATCTGGGGAGAGTCCCCCCTTGAGCAGATAGAACGGCTGGAGCAGCTGCGGATCTTATGGCAGGGAGAGCGCATCCATGTGGCTCCGGCCTGTGAACTGCCTCCAGCTGGTGTTGATACCCAGGAAGATCTGGACCGGATACGGGAGCTGTTTGCGAAGCGGAAAGCCGGGGAGGTTCTGGCTTGATGGAAATTCAGCCGCAATGGCTGCAGCATGATATTGATCTGAAACCATTCAATACCATGGGGTTGCCTGCCAGGGCACGTTATTTTGCCGAGGCTGACAGTGTTGCACTGCTTCAGGAGATGCTTTCCTGGGCTTGTTCTGGAGAAGTTGCCGTTTTCCCTCTTGGAGGGGGCAGCAACATTATTCTTGATGGGGATTTCGACGGACTGGTGATTTTGGTCAGAATTCCTGGGGCAGAACAGCTTCAGGATCTTCCTGATGGCAAAGTGCTGGTTCGTGCCGGTGCCGGAGAAAACTGGCACCAGTTTGTCCGCTGGGCTATTGCACGGAACTGTTTTGGCCTGGAAAACCTGTCACTTATTCCAGGTTGCGTCGGTGCGGCTCCTATCCAGAATATTGGTGCCTACGGGATGGAAATCTGTGACCTGTTCCACTCACTGGAAGCCATTGATATCCACACCGGCGAGCTGAAAGTGATGGGGCTATCCGAATGTGAGTTTGGTTACCGGGACTCTGTATTCAAGAGGAAGTACCGGGATCAGCTTATTGTTACTTCTGTCACCTTTGTCCTGTCCCGAACCTTTGAGCCGTGCCTTGGTTACGGTCACCTACAAAAACAGGTGCTGGAAGCAGCAGGGAGTGGGGAGATAACTCCGTTGCTGGTCAGTGATACTGTGTGCAGAATCCGGGAGGCGAAGTTGCCTGACCCTGAACAGGTTGGGAATGCTGGTAGTTTCTTTAAAAATCCGATTGTCAGTGAGGACTGCTATCAGAAGCTTCTAAAGCAGGAGCCCGAGCTTGTGGCGTACCCCGCAGGCTCAGGGTTATGGAAGCTGGCTGCTGGCTGGTTGATTGATCGTTGTGGTTTTCGTGGCCTGGTACGGGACTCTGGTGCCGGGGTATATGAGCATCAGGCGCTGGTTCTTGTGAATCGTGGCCGGGCAGCAGGAAAGGATATTCTGGCTCTGGCTGAAGAAATACAGGCAGTTATAAAGGAAAGGTTCAAGGTTATTCTGGAGATAGAACCAAGAGTTTACTGATTGCTAATGCTAATGCGTTTCTTTTTGCGTGGTTACATAGCTATTTATAACTGCTTTAAATAAAAAAGCCCCGGCTCCAAAGGCCGGGGCTTTTTAGTGTCGAAGAATATTACTCGCCGGTATTGGACGTTGTACTTTCTTCTTTCCTTACGGTCTCTTTCTCTGCTTCAGCCAACAGAGTGACTTCAGGCTTTGGAACCTCGGTTTCAACAGCCGAAGTGGGGTTGGCTGCTGCAGGCTTGGCCTGGATGGTGACTTCTACCGGTGGCAGACTGTTCGGCTGTTCGGCATGATACAGCTGGTTATCTGCTTTCTGCTCAGTCTTCTGCTCAAATGCAGCGGGTTTCTCTTCTGCAGCTGCTGCAGTTGCTTTGGCAGCCTGTTCCTGCTGGCGGCGGCGGATCTCCCGCGGGTCGTTAGCTGCACGGGAGCGACGGCGACGGCGAGGAGCGGAGCTTGTTTCCTGCTCTTCTGTAGCTTTGGTCTCTTCGCTTCTGGCCGGATCAACAGCTTTCTCTGCTACTGCAGGCGCAACGACTTCTTGCTTGGGCTCCTGGCGTGTTTCAGCCTTGGGAGTGGCCTGCTTCTCCTGGGAAGGAGCAGGTTGAAGTTCAACCTCTACCTTGACCTGAGGCTGCTTGGGTTGAAGCTTCTCAGACAGGTCGAGTGCTGAAGCGGTTCCAGTAGCCGCAGCATGGGGGGCAACAGCATCCACCAGAGAGGATTTCTGATCTTCCAGAGCCTTGGGGGCTGCAGAGGTGTCAACCACGACAGGCTGCTCGAAAGTGCTATGTTCGACTTTCTCAAGCTTCTCTGTTTTCACAGGCTGAACAAGCTTTTGCTGGGGTTTCTCCATCTTTTCTGGAGCCGGTTTTGCTGCTACCGGTTTATCAGTAGCTGGCTTTTCTGCCATTGGCTGAGCCGGGGCCTGTTGAGGACTCTGCTGTTGTACTGCTTCCTGGGTAACCCGGTCACGCTGTGATGGGCGGTTGTTGCGGCGTCGACCCTGCAGGTTGCGTGGGCGGCGGCGTCTCTCTTCCTGTTGTTCCTCTGTACCTTGGGCCTGCTGTGGACGTGGCTGGACTTCGTTGCTGACCAGATCCTGCTGAGGGCGCTCTTCGCTGCGACGGCGGTTATCCTTGCGGCGGTTGTCGCTGCGTTCACGGCGGCTCTCGGTCTGTGGCAGCTGACGCTCAGTATGCTGTTCCTGACGCTGTTCCTGGCGATTGTGCTCCTGGCGCTCAATCCGTTGCTCCTGACGGTCATTGCGGCGCTGGCGACGATCACGGCTCTGGCGTTCTTCACGCGGTTCGGAACGCTCACGGCGCTTGTCGCCGCGACGATCATCCCTGTTGCGGTCATCTCTGGAGCGGCGCTCATTGCGTGTACGGTCTTTCCGGCCATTAGCCTGGCGTTCACGGCTCTGCCTGGAAGCTTTGTGTTGAGCGGCAGGCTTCTCTTCCTCGGGGGCAGAAAACAGGCTGCCAAAGGTGCGGGCAATAGCTTTCAGCAATCCGCCAGATTCTGACTCGGCAGCCGCTTTTGCTTTTTCCTGAGAAGGCTTTCTGGCAGGAGCTGGTTTGCTGGGAGTGATGTTACGAACAGCCGCTTCGGAAGCTTTCTGCGGAGCTTTATCCTGCAGATACTCCTGGGGAGCTGCCTCGCTAGACTCAGTGGAGATCTCAATGCTGCTGGCTGGTGTTTCGCCAACATGATCATCACGCAGGCGCTGAACCTCGAAATGTGGAGTATCCAGGTTGGGATTGGGAATAACCAGGACCCGGACATTGCTGCGTTTCTCAATACGGCTGATAACAGGACGCTTTTCGTTCAGCAGGAAGGTGCCTACAGCTACCGGTACCTGGGCGCGGATCTCAGATGTGCGCTCCTTCAGGGCCTCTTCTTCTACCAGACGCAGGATCGACAGAGACAGGGAGTGAATATCGCGGATGGTGCCCTGGCCGTTACAGCGTGGGCAGACGATACCGCTGGTCTCTTCCAGGGAAGGACGCAGGCGCTGGCGGGACATCTCCAGCAGACCGAAACGGGAAATACGGCCCAGCTGAACCCGTGCGCGATCCATCTGCAGGGCTTCCCGCATCCGGTTCTCGACATCGCGCTGGTTCTTGTTGGAGTTCATATCGATGAAGTCGATAACGATCAGTCCACCGATATCCCGCAGGCGCAGCTGGCGGGCAATCTCTTCGGCTGCTTCCAGATTGGTATTGCGGGCGGTCTCTTCAATATCGCCACCACGGGTTGCCCGGGCAGAGTTGATATCGATGGAAACCAGTGCTTCGGTGGGGTCAATGACGATAGAGCCACCGGATGGCAGTTTCACTTCCCGCTGGAAGGCTGTTTCAATCTGGCTTTCGATCTGGAAACGGTTAAACAGGGGAACGGTATCCTGATACTGCTTGATACGGTTCTGGTACTGGGGCATGACCTGACTGATAAAATTCAGGGCTTCCTTGTGTACAGCCGGGTTGTCGATCAGGACTTCACCGATATCCTGGCGCAGGTAGTCACGAATGGCACGGATGGTGACATTGCTTTCCTGGTAAACCAGGAAAGGAGCGGGACGGTCTACAGTCGCTTCCTTGATAGAGCTCCAGACTTTCAGCAGGTAGTCCAGGTCCCACTGCAGCTCTTCGGTTCCGCGACCAAGGCCGGCGGTACGTACGATAACACCCATTTCGCTGGGGATATCCAGCTGGGCCATAGCCTCGCGGAGCTGAGTGCGTTCCTCACCTTCAATGCGCCGGGAAATACCTCCGGCCCGGGGGTTGTTAGGCATCAGAACCAGATAGCGTCCGGCCAGGCTGACCAAGGTGGTCAGAGCTGCCCCCTTGTTGCCGCGCTCTTCCTTATCGACCTGGATAATGACTTCCTGGCCTTCGCGGATAACATCTTTAATGCTGGGGCGACCACCGCTGTAGTTGCCTGAGTAGTACTCGCGGGAGATCTCTTTGAGGGGAAGGAAACCGTGACGTTCGGAACCGAAGTCTACGAAAGCTGCTTCAAGGCTGGGCTCGACGCGGGTAATTCTGCCTTTGTAGATGTTTGCTTTTTTCTGTTCCCGGGCTCCTGATTCGATATCAAGGTCATAGAGTTTCTGGCCGTCGACCAGAGCAACACGCAGCTCTTCCTGCTGTGTTGCGTTGATGAGCATTCTTTTCATGCAAATCCAGTATTTGTCTTAGGCCGTCCTCTCCACGTTTGGCTATCTCCTATTATTCATTCTTCTTTTCAGCCTGTTTCCAACAGGGTACTGCACCGGACACAGCCCCTTGCTGTGTCTGGGCATAATCTCGCCTTATGGCGAACCAGGTTCAGGTCTTACCTGTTGCCGAGTACTGACTATCCCTTAATAATCATCTTCAGGGATGTTGCTCAGCAGGAATCGAGTGCCTGAATCCTTGACTATCGAACACTAATAGGAGCGCCCAACTGAGAGGTCGGCGCTGGTTAAATCTCTACGCATTGCGGGCTTAATGAGACCCTTGCGCGCTATGTATGCCTTTCCGGGCTAAATAAGCCTTTTGGGCAAGGAGCCCATCCGGGCTTCGCCGCCTGAAGCATGAGGGTTTGGACAGCCATTTCGGCCTTTTTCTCCCTAACCAACCTGCTGTGATACGGCCTTACAGTAACATGTTTACTTTGCCTGCCTGAATGACGTGCTATCCGAGGCAGTACCGGAAATATATCAGCAATCCCTGAGGGCATCAAACCGTACAGAGACAATTCGCCGAAAGAGCCGGTATTTCTCTTATCGGCCCGGGCCCGTTTTTTTAATGGGATTTTGTCATTGTCAGGCTGGCTGGCAGGGCAGCCTGAAACCCGAACCAGAAGGAATCGGGCCTGGCGCTGTGTAGTACAAGTGAATCGTGGTCAGAAAACCCAGGTCAGGTTGAACATGTAAAAATCCAGGGCTTCATTGGCTGAGTGGAAATTGGCATTGGAGTAATGCATAAATCCAAGGGAGGCTTCGACAGGCTGCGCTGTGTTTACTCTAACTCCGACTGCTACACGTGCTTCGAATTGCGTATGTCCGCCCATATTGATAGCTGTAGGTTTCTTTTTCTGGATATTCTCTTCTGACTGATAACTGATACCGCCGCCAATATCCAGGAATGGGGTTACCATGCCTGAATCCCGGGGTTTAAATCGAAGTACTGGAGTAAAAGAGACAGCCCAGGCTTTGTCAGCTCCAACGGAAGTGTCGGAAGCATTTTTTGACAGGTGGCTTTTCCACTGGCTGTATCCGAGGTCGAAATAACCGTCCAGCTTTACGGAGGAACTCTCAATCAAGTCTGCGTCCCAGTCCCAGCGTACGCTTATTCTGGTGTTGCTGAGATCGGCTCTTCTTTTAAGAAAGGTATCAGTGTATTTGCCATGGGAAATGGTAATGGCGTCGGGTACTGTATCAATGGCGTAGAGGTTTTGGGCGGGCAGAATGAGCGCAATAAGACAGGAGGCTGCAACGCTTTGTATAAAGCCTTGAAGTCTTATAACCATATTTTCACCTATTTGAGCAGTCGCTCAGTTATTGTTGTTATTGTGTTTTATAGGCTGGCAGACTTCGCAGCTGGTAAAGGTCTGTTCATGATCTTTCGTGGTTAATAACTTTTCCGTCATGAGAAGTTTTTGAACAGACTCTACAGAAATACTAAAACAAAAATATCACTCAACGCTACATGTGTGTTCGGCTAATGAGCTTTAACCGCCGACAGGCATGAGCAGAGAGGATTGTAAGAAGGCCGCCTGTTAACCCGTACAGGTGGGCATCAATGGCAACACGCCCCCCGATATCCAGTGCCAGTGAAGTGGTGTCGTACAAACCGGTCTGTTCAAGTGTCACTTTTATAGCTGCGGCAGATATAAGTACGGTTTTCCACTTCCGGGTGTATCGGGGTTGCCAGGCAATGGCAACCACAAACAGGCCGTGAAGAATTCCAGACAGCCCTCCATACCTGATGATTTCCGGGTTGAAAAACCATAACCCGGCGCTGACCCATAAACACAAACCGAATATAAGAATCAACCCATTCCATTGTCGAAATAGAGTTTAATTTATAAGCAGAATATAAAAAACACCTGCAATATTAAGTAGTAAGTGGGTGAGATTCAGGTGTATAAAGTGTCCAGTTGTTAACCGCCAGAGTTCTCCTTGCTCAATTAATGGCTGGCTATAAAGAAGTGATTTCCAGTTCCATGACATAAGGCAAGTATTAACCAAAAAATAATCCGTAGTATTGCGTTCGCACTGAATGTACCCCGAAAAAAACGACAAATCGCTCGCGGCCTGATGGGGTGAATGTTTTGTATTATCGCACACTACGGAGTTTATTGTGTCGAATAAAACCACACACACTATGGCGCTGAGTGCCTTGGCGGCGGCCGTAATGTCGGCATCGCTTGCCGCAAATGCAAGTAATCTGATCATTTCCGAATATGTTGAAGGTAGCAGTTACCAGAAGGCTATCGAGCTTTTTAATAGTGGTGATTCTGCTGTCAATCTGGCTGATTACCAGTTGGTGAAGTATTCAAATGGCGATGAGGACAAGTCTTACACTCTGTCTTTGACTGGTGAGCTGGCAGCGGGCGAAACTTATGTTATTGCTCATAGCTCTGCAGATGATGAGCTGAAAGCCAAAGCTCAGTTAATTAATGGCTCTTTGGCCAACTTTAATGGTGATGATCCAGTTGCATTGCAGACCACAGATGGCGAAACCGTCGATCTTGTCGGTGTGTTTGGTGATGTGGATTTTGCCAAAGACAAGACCTTGTCCCGTAAAGAAGGCAGCAAAGCCAGTGCGGTTTATAATGCTGACCAATGGAATGTTCTGGCCAAAAACACTATTGAAGGCTTGGGAAAGGCTCCCGGCAGCGGTGATGTTACACCTCCTCCTATATGGGAATGTCAAGGTGATTTGACTGAAATTTTTGATATTCAGGGTGAGGGTGACCGCAGTCCTCTGGTTCCTGAAGGTAAATATGCCGGTGAACAGGTGACTGTTCAGGGTGTTGTGACCAAGCGTGTTGAATCACTGTACAAGGGTTTCTTCCTGCAGGCTGAATCCGGTGATAACAATGCCAAGACCTCTGATGGTATCTTCGTCTTTACTGGCGACGCTCCAGCGCCTGCTATCAAGGAAGGTGCTCGCGTTTGTCTACAGGGGCAGGTGCGTGAATACTACAATCAGACTCAGCTCTCTCTGACCGAAACCAACTTCTCTATTCTGGAAGAAGATGCAGCCCAGATTCAACCAGTAGCTATGAACCTGGATCCGCAGGTTGCTCTGGAAGATCAGCTGGAACCTTATGAAGGTATGCTGGTTAGCACAACCGGTTCTGATCTGGTCGTGACCCGTCACTTCGGGTTCGATTACGACAGTTATCGTAATAACATGGTTTTGTCTCTTTCCACCCCTCTTTATAAACCAACCCAGAAATTCCCTGCACTGAGTGATGAGGCAAAAGCCCTAGCTGCTGAAAACAGCAAAGGACATCTCTTTGTTGAGACCGATCAAAAGCCCGCCAACGGTGATGTTCCTTACTTTGAGGATTTCAATGCCGAGACCGGTTATATCCGTATCGGTGATAAAGTGGAAAATCTGGAAGGTGTTCTG
Organism: Sansalvadorimonas sp.; assembly: GCA_965243775.1. Lineage (GTDB taxonomy): Bacteria > Pseudomonadota > Gammaproteobacteria > Pseudomonadales > Endozoicomonadaceae > Sansalvadorimonas. The sequence continues at coordinate 123,063 of CBDEWF010000002.1, read as the reverse complement.
GCTTACAGCTACGGCGAATACCGTCTGATTCCTGAGACTGGTGAGAATCTGGAAGCGGCTGACTTTGTTCATGAGTTCACAGACCGTACCTCTGAGCCAGATGTGCCTGCGGATGCCGGCCTGAAAGTCGCCAGCTTTAACGTTCTGAACTACTTCAACTCCGGCGTGGGTGGCGATGCCAACCCTACAGGCCAGAATCGTGGTGCGGGTGAGAATGAAGCCGATTTCCGTAAAACAGCGTAGCAAGATCGTCAATGCTATGGTTCGCATTAATGCTGACTTCAACGGTAAGCTGCAGGATCGAAAATGGAACTGTCGATTGGTGACTCAGTCTGCAATTCAGAATCTGGCAACATCCTCGTGAATGCTGAGCTGTCAGAATGAGGATGTTTGCCCGTCAACGCATTTGCAAGCACTGCTGATGGCAGTGCAATCTGGTACGCGTATGCGATTACCGTTGATCTGTTGTACCGCCCGTATTCGTGGAAAGCTGGAAGAAGCCGCTGACATGGTTGGGATGCCAGAACAGCATGCTCATTATCATGGCCTTGAGTTTCCGGCAATGAAGTCGCTAAAACCAGTGAAGAAGGGGCAGCGGGTAAGACGCTGGCTCAACTTTGTTGATACTCTTTATGAGGAGGAGGCCGTGAACGTCCTCTGACTGTGGCAGTCAACCACTTCAAATCCAAAGGTTCCCAGTGCTATAACGACTACGTTGAATACGAGCAGCCAGTTCCGCTGAATCGTGGTCGTATTGATACCAAAAATGCCAAGCGCGCAGAGGGTTTTGAAGAAGACCTGCAGGGCAGCTGTAATGAATTCCGTGTGTCTGCCGCTGAAGTGCTGGGCGAATACATGCGCGAGAACACCGCAGGTGATGTTCTGATGCTGGGCGATTACAACGCCTATGGCAAAGAAGACCCTGTACGACTGTTGACCGATTATAACGGTGAAGGTCGTAAGCTGGTTACCGCACCTTATACCTTTATTGGTGATCAGGCGATTGATGGTGCGCAGGGGCGTGAGCTGACCAAGGGTTACGGTTATGTAAACCTGGTTGAGCATATGCATGGCACCAAGGCATTCTCCTATACTTATGCTGGCGAGCTGGGTAGCCTTGACCATGCGATTGGTTCTGGCTCTGTTGTTGCCAAACTGACTGAAGCGACTGACTGGCATATCAACTCCGCCGAAAACAATATGTTTGAGTACAGCCGCCGCTACTCTGGAGATCTGGAAAAGTCTGATAACAGCTTCAGCTCTTCCGACCATGATCCGGTTATCCTGACTCTGGATTACAGTCTGGTTGTCGCTAAGCAGGTTAAGACAGAAGATCTGCCTGATGCGAAGGTTTCCGTGGAAATGCAGGGTTACAAGGGTGATACCTTCGCCCGTTCCGGTATGGCGCGTCCTGAACTGCCACGTGGTGATCTGGGCAAGGTCGGCCTGTTTGGTGCTGATGATGGTGCTGGTCACCTGCGTGCTTATGAAACTGTCAAGCGCCAAGGTGTTCTCAAGCTGACCACGATGACAACAGCATGGGCTCTTGTTATGGATGAGAGCTACAGCAAGGAAGAGCTTCTGGCGATGGATGCTTATAGCTTGCTGCAGGCTAAGTTGAATGTATCCCGTCGGGACATCGTGCGTGTTGCTATTGCCATTGAGCTGGCCCACGAGTACGGCATGGATAGCATCGAACTGGCGAAAGCTGTTCTTGCTGACTCCGATGCTCAGGTTTGGGATATTGTGCTTGAGGGATATGACCTTTCCATGGATAAGCAAACTATGCGTGCGAAAGTGCAGTCAATCAAAAGCTGGGTTAAGCCTTATGTAAAGCATGATCGTCAGGATATTTACCGTCATAGTAATGATTTTGCTGCCAAGTAATATCTAAATCGTTTGTCAACCTGAATCCCGATCAATTCTACTGTTCGGGATTTATTATTGGTCATGGAAATACCGTATTTTTAATTTTAGCAGGGCATTTCTCATCCATTATTGCTTGTGTTTTTTTAAAAGTACGGAATGTCTGTATTTATATCTGGCGTTGACTCAGTTGTACTGCTTCGTTCGACGTATACCACACGGGAACTGGTAATTAATGGAGTGTGAGTGACTGGTCTGACTGTAAAAGATACTGGTCACCGTATTTGGGCGGTGTTTTCCAGATATAAACGACTGCTGATTTCCACTGTAGAAGTTCTGCTGGTTATCTGTCTGATGAGTTTACTGGCTGAGATTTTCTGGAGTATTTATCAGGTCTCTCAGGACTCATCAGAGAACAGGGGTGTCAATGTGCGGCCTGTACAGCTGGCTTCTGCTCCTGAGGTGGATCGACTGTCGGCCCTTGATGGGTTCGAACTTTTTGGCAAGGCCAGTGAACCGGTTCAGAAAAAAGTGGCCCAGCCAAAAAAAATTACTGCGATTCCCCGTTCCCGTCTGCCGGCCAAAGTGACAGGACTGCTCTCTCACAACAATCCTGAACAGGCTTTGGTAATTATCGAATACAAGGGCAGACAGCAGAGTTACCGCATCGGTGACACCATCAAAAAAAGCCGGATTACTATTGTTGCCATTCATCCTGACAGGGTGATTGTGAAAGACCAGGGTAAAGAACAGGCTTTGATGCTTTATCCCGATCAAAAAATATCTACGGTTATAAATGTCAGGCAGCAGCCTGTTTCCAATTCAGCCCCAGTTACTGTTAATAATCGAGCTGCTGTTAATAATCGAGTTGCTATTGATAGAGCTATTATTGATAAAGCCGCTATCCTGGCTGATCCGAAAAAACTGACTGAACTGGTCAGTATCTCTCCAGTCCGGCTGGAGGGAAAAATGAGAGGCTACCGAATTAACCCAAGGAAGCAGCCACAGATTTTTCTTCAGGCAGGTCTGCAACCCAATGATCTGGTTGTCGCCATTAATGGTACTGATCTGACTGACCCCGCTGCCGCCATGGCATTTCTCAAAAATCTTGATGCATTCGAACGGATCGACCTCACGGTTGAACGTGAGGGGATGTTGCACCAGGTCGAATTGTCTTTATGAAAAAAGTACTGCTGTTAATTTGTATGGCCTGCACGCTCTCTCTGCCCGTGCAGGCTGCTGGTTTTGCTGCCAGTTTCAATAATGCCGATATTGGTGAGTTTATTAATACCGTCAGTGCGGCACTTGGGCGAACTATTATTATCAGCCCTTCGGTAAAGGGCAAAATCAGCGTTCGTTCCTATAAAGAGTTGAATAAAGAGCAGTACTACGAGCTGTTTCTGAGTGTACTGGATGTTCACGGTTTTGCCGCCGTTGAGCAGCCCAATGGTTCTCTCAAGGTTGTACGCAGCAAAGATGGTAAAACGGCTGCGCTGCCGGTTGTGGATGAAATCGGTAATCCTGCGGATCAACTGGTAACCTGGGTGCTTCCGGTCAGTAATGTGCCTGTGCGTGAACTGTCGCCTATCCTGCGGCAGATGAATGCCACCTATGGCAATGTGGTCAATTTTAACCCTTCAAATATCCTGATTATCACCGGGCGTGCCGCTAACGTCGAACGTCTGGTCAGTATTGTGGAACGGATCGACAGCGTTGGTGCCAAAGGGGTAGAGGTGATCCCTCTGCAGTATACCTCGGCAGATGAGATGACCCGGATTCTTAAAACCATCTATCTGGACAAAAACACCACCACTGCCACGGTTGTTGCCAATGAACAGGGCAATCAGCTGATTATTGCCGGTAATCCCCAGATGCTGGAACGTATGAAGCAGCTGGCTCTGCAGCTGGATTCCGAACGGGCTGTTGCCGGAAACAGCCGGGTTTTTTATTTGCGCTACGCCCGGGCCAAAGATCTGAAGCCGGTTCTGGAAGGTGCAGCTTCTTCTGTTAAAACCGCAGCCGGGAAAAAAGCAACAGTAGATAAGGTCAGCATAGAAGTCCATGAGCAGAACAACGCTCTGGTCATTACAGCCCAGCCAGACTTGATGAAGACCCTCGAAGGTTTGATTGAAGAGCTGGATATCCGTCGTGCCCAGGTGATGGTGGAAGCCATTATTGCCGAAGTGGCGGAAGGGGATGGCATCAACCTCTCTCTGCAGCTGGCCAGTACCGATGGTTCCATTATCCAGTTCCAGGATGGCTCCACCGTTCCCATTGGTGAAATTCTGGCTGGTATAGCGGATGCAGAGGGTCAGGATGGATCAATAATCCTTGATGATGATGGAAAACCTTCAACTCAAAACCCTGATACAAAAGGTGATTACACAACGCTGGCTAATGCCCTGGGCAAACTTTCCGGTTCTGCCTTTGCTATCACATCCGGTAACTGGGGAGCGCTGCTGCAGGCTGTGACCACGTCCAGCAAGTCCAATGTGCTGTCCACGCCCAGCCTGATGACTCTGGATAACCAGCCTGCTTTCTTTATTGTGGGTGACGAAGTGCCGACCATTACCGGCTCCACTTCCGGCAGCAATAATGACAATCCTTACCAGACCATTGAGCGCAAGCAGGTGGGAGTGAAGCTGCAGGTTACCCCCCAGGTGAATGAAGGTGATGCGGTACGTCTGGATATTGAACAGGAGGTTTCCAAAGTCAATGGTCGTACTCCTGTTGATGTGACTTTCTCGACCCGCCAGGTGAAAACATCGGTTATGGTTCGCAGTGGTGATACCGTAGTTATTGGCGGCCTGATTGACGACGATGTTCAGGAGAGTGTCTCCAAGGTGCCGCTGCTGGGTGATATTCCCTGGCTGGGGCAGCTGTTCCGCTCCACTTCCAGCAAAAAAACCAAGCGTAATCTTATGGTCTTTATCCGGCCTACTATCCTGCGGGATGACACCATGTTGCAGACTGTCAGTGCTGGGAAATACAGCCTGATTCGCGCTGAGCAGCTGGCTCAGAATGATGCTGGCATAGCCATGATGCCCAATGAAGATATTCCGGTTCTGCCCCGTATGACCCAGGCAGAGCAGCTGTTGCGCAATCTGCAGCAGGAGATGGAACTCAAGGACGCTGAAGGGAAAGCCGGAAAGAGCAGCTCTTCCAAAAGCAAGTCTGGCAAAAAAGAACTTCCTGTTGACCAGAGACCGGAATACAAAGGATGAGTGTGTCGGGAGTGAAAGTATTACCCTTCTCCTTTGCCAACCGGTTCCGGGTGGTGGTTGAACCTGGTGAAGCTGGTTCGGCTGGTCTGGTATTAGGTTATGAAGGCAGGGTCAGCCACAGAACCCTGTCGGAAGTCAGAAGGGTGCTTGGTGAGCCTTTCCAGATTCATCAGTTGAGTGAAGAGGAGTTTGCCAGAAGGCTGGGGCAGGTTTACCAGCAGGACTCTTCCGCTGCACGACAGCTGATGAATGATATCGGCAGTGATGAAGAGCTGCAGGCCCTGGCTGATGAACTGCCGGATAGCGAGGATCTTCTGGAAGCAGATGATGGTGCTCCCATTATCCGTATGATCAACGCCATGCTCAGTGAGTCTATCCGGGATGGCGCTTCCGATATTCATATTGAAACCTTCGAGAACCAGCTGGTTATCCGGTTCCGGATAGATGGTGTGCTGCGGGAGATCCTGAGACCCCAGCGGAAACTGGCAGCCCTGCTGGTTTCCCGTATCAAGGTTATGGCCAGGCTGGATATTGCCGAGAAGCGTATTCCCCAGGATGGGCGGATATCCCTGAAGCTGGGCGGGCGGGCCATTGATGTGCGTGTATCTACCATGCCAACCCGCCATGGCGAGCGAATCGTTCTGCGACTGCTTGACCGCAGCAGTCTTCGCTTCGACCTCGGTACCCTGGGCATGTCGCCACGGGTCTGTGAAGGTTTCCGTGAGCAGCTCCATAAGCCCCACGGAATTCTGCTGGTGACCGGGCCCACCGGCTCCGGTAAAAGTACCACCCTCTATTCCGGTATCAGTGAGATCAATACTCCCGGCCGCAATATTATGACCGTGGAAGATCCCGTGGAATACGATCTGCAAGGCATTGGTCAGACCCAGGTTAACAGCAAAGTGGATATGACCTTTGCCCGCGGTCTCCGTGCCATCCTGCGTCAGGATCCGGATGTGGTGATGATCGGTGAAATCCGGGATCTGGAAACAGCAGAGATTGCTGTGCAGGCCTCCCTGACCGGTCATCTGGTACTGAGTACCCTCCATACCAATACTGCAGTTGGCGCTATAACCCGTCTGCGGGATATGGGCATAGAACCATTTCTGCTCTCCTCCAGTCTCTTGGGAGTACTGGCCCAGCGTCTGGTCAGAACCCTGTGTCCAGGCTGTAAAACCCCGGTTGCACCAACAGCAGCAGAACGTAAGCTGCTTAACATCCCTGAAGATGATAGCCGGACAATCTGGCAGGCCGAAGGGTGCTCTGAATGTCGCCATACCGGCTATCGGGGCCGGACCGGGATTTATGAACTGTTCCTGGTTAATGATGATGTTCGCCAGATGATCCATGATGGCAAGGGCGAGCCCAAGCTGGAGCGGGCTGTCCGGCAACATTGGCAGCCTATTCAGCAGGATGGTTTTGACAAGGTTCTGGATGGTATCACCACCTTGTCGGAAGTGCTGCGGGTTACGAGGGATAGATAGATGACACTCTATGCCTATTCCGCCCTTGATACCCGGGGCAAGATAAAAAAAGGTCTTCAGGAGGCGGACTCTCCCAGGGTTTTGCGGCAAAGACTTCGTTCTGAAGGACTCTCTCCCGTTGAAGTTGCTCCCGCTCCTGTGAAGCGGCAGAAGAGTGAGCCCAAGGTCCGGTTTTTAACCCGCAAGGCCAGCTCTTCTGAAGTTGCCATGATGACCCGCCAGCTTGCTACTTTGGTGGCTGCGGCCATTCCCCTTGAGGAAGCCTTACAGGCGCTGTCAAGACAGGTTGAGAAATCCCACCTGCGGGTAATGGTCAGCACTGTTCGTGCCCGGGTTCTTGAGGGCCGGACACTGGCTGATGCCCTGGCCTGTTATCCTTCGGTCTTTGATGGCCTGTACCGTGCCATGGTTGCAGCAGGGGAGAAGTCCGGTCATCTGGATGTCATTCTTGAGCGGCTGGCCGACTATATGGAGCAGCGGCAGAAGATTCGCAGCAAGCTGACCCAGGCACTGATTTATCCGGTTATCCTGACCCTGGTGGCAGTGGGTGTGGTTACGGCTCTCCTGACTACGGTTGTGCCGACTGTGATTGAACAGTTTCAGTATGCCGGGCGGGACCTTCCTGGTATCACTCAGGCCCTGATCTCCGCCAGTGATTTTATAAGCGACTATGGGCTTGTGCTTCTGGTTACTGTTCTGGCTCTGCTGGTGATCAATCAGCGACTTCTGCGTTCCCCTAAACTGCGTCTGAGTCATGACCGGCGGCTGCTGAAGTTTCCGGTAGCCGGTAAAGTTCTCTCAGGAGTAGAAACAGCACGCTTTGCCCGTACTCTCAGTATTTTGACCAGCAGTGGTGTGCCACTGGTGGAAGCTATGTCGATATCTTCGGGAGTTTTGGGAAACAGCTTTATTCGGGAGCAGATGAAAGAGGCCTCCGGCAGGGTCCGTGAAGGCGGTTCGCTCTGGACTTCACTGGACGCCAGTGGTCTGTTTCCTCCCATGATGCTGCATATTATTGCCAGTGGTGAGCGTTCCGGTGAGCTGGACAGCATGCTTGAGCGGGCAGCAACCGCACAGGACCAGCTCTTTGAAGATCAGGTCAATATTGCCCTGGGAATATTTGGCCCGCTGATGATTGTGACCATGGCAGGCATGGTGCTGTTTATCGTTATGGCCATTCTTACGCCCATGATGGATCTCAACAGCCTGGTAGGCGTTTAGTTTTTTTAAGTGTGATTGAAATGATGTCTTCAAAAATGAGAAACAGAAAAAAACAGAAGGGCTTTACCCTGCTGGAAATCATGGTCGTTATCGTGATTCTTGGGGTACTGGCTACCATGGTGGCTCCCAATGTTCTGGGCAACAAGGACAAGGCGGATAAGCAGAAAGCTGTCAGTGATATTGTCGCTCTGGAAAATGCCCTGGATATGTACAAGCTGGATAATAATGTTTATCCCTCCACAGAACAGGGGCTGGAAGCTCTGGTGAACAAACCATCCGGATTCCCTGAACCGAAATCCTGGCGTGAAAACGGTTATATCAAACGCCTGCCCAATGATCCCTGGGGTAATCCTTACTATCTGCAGGTGCCGGGGGAATACGGTACGGTGGATATTTTCTCAGCCGGTCCTGACGGACAGCCTGGAACAGACCAGGATATCGGTAACTGGGATATCTGATTCCTGTGAAAGGACGTTACCGGGCACAGGGTTTTACCCTGATGGAAGTTCTTCTGGTTGTTGCAATCATCGGTCTGCTGGCAACCCGGGCTGTTCCGACACTGCCAAAGGGCAGCGGTGTTCAGAAGCTGCAGCTGGAGGCTGAACGACTGGCTGAGCTGGCCAAAATTGCCCGGCAACAGGCTCTGATGGATGGCCAGTCTTTGGGACTGGCTGTTTTGCCTGCTGCAAAATTGCCGGCTCCAGGCAGGGCAGGGAATAGCTCTGCCTCCCGGTATCATTTTATGGTTTACCGGGGGCAGAAGTGGCTGGTACTGGAAAATGACCGGATATTGAAGTCTTTTACCCTGCCTGATGATATTGCCATCACCCTGGTTCCCGGAGACTCTTTCTGGCGTGCTGCGATTGAATATGAGCAGGAAGCCGGGATGACCGATGTTGTCAGAACGGAACTTTCAGGATCTGCAAAAGCACTCAGGCCAGACCTGTTTTTCTGGAGCAGTGGTGAAGTATCACCTGCCCGGATACAGCTCTGTCTGGAGCAAAGACAACCGGTCTGTCGTGTGATTGAGTTGAGTGAGATGGGGCGTGTCACTCTCAGCGAGGTTGGTAGTGAGCCTGGGAATGCATAGACGGCAGCAATCTGGTTTTACCCTTTTGGAAGTTATGGTGGCATTGGCCGTGCTTGCCATTGCTGGTATGTCCCTTATGGGCATGGTGGGTGAAACACTCAGAAACAGTATGTATCTGGCCGATAAGCGGCCGGCATTCTGGGTGGCGGAAAATGCTATCGTCGATATTACCCTGTCCCGTCGCTGGCCACCTCTGTTATGGAAAGAAGAGCAGGTTACCCTTGGTGATAGAACCTGGTATGTACGCAGCCGCAGTGTTGAAACTGTGACCGATGATCTGAGGGCCGTAGAAGTTGAGGTAAGGGACATAGATGACAGCTCCAGACCAGCCCTGGCTTCGCTACAGTCTCACCTGTTGAAGCCCTGATGCCTATGACAAAGAGAGAACATATCATCAGGAAAAACAGTGGTTTCACATTTCTGGAGATGCTGCTGGCGCTGGCAATATTCACTGTGGTCAGTCTGGGAGCATCACAGATTCTCAGTTCTTTTTCCAGGGACAGAGATGTTCAGAAGGAGCATCAACAGCGGCTGGATGAACTGGATTCTGCCTTTCTGATTATCAAACAGGATCTGCGGCAGTTGATCAGTCGTGGAGTAAGAGTCGATGGCAAGGTATCAGAGCAGGCCCTGTTTACCGGCCAGATTCTGGATTCAGAGGACCAGGGGCTGACTTTTGTCCGGGCCGGCTGGCTGAATCCAGACAACCTTCTGCCCCGTTCTGAACTGCAAAGGGTTTATTACCGGTTGAACAGTGGCGTTTTTGAACGTGGTTATGATCGTGTTCTTGATGTTCCGGCGGGTACTCAACCGCAATATATGGCGCTGATATCTCGCGTCACCAGCCTGAAATTCCGGTTTTACTACGCAGGCAAATGGCAGGACCGGTTGAAGGATAAGAGCTGGCCGGATGGGATTGCTGTTGTAGTCGGTCTCGAAGATAAAGGCGAAATTGAACGCCGGTTCGTCGTGCCGTCCCAGTGGGAAAGCAGTCATGGCTAAGGACAGGCAGAAAATCAGAAAGCAGAAAGTCATAAAGAAAGTTAAACAGAGAACCGGACAGAAAGGGCTGGCGCTGCTGACAGTATTGTTGACTCTGACCCTTGCCGTTCTGCTGGCATCAGGTATTGCTGAGAGTCTGCAGCGGCAGGTGAGGGTTGCCCATGGCCTGCAGGATCGGGAACAGGGCTGGCAATATATTATCTCAGCGGAACAGCTGGCAGTGAAAGCTCTTAAACAGGATTTCAAGGATGACAAGGATATTATTCACCTTGGCCAGTATTGGGCGACGGGCGGTCAGGTATTTCCGGTAGAACTGGGCGAAATTTCCGGCGGTGTGGTTGATCGGCAGGGCTGTCTCAACCTTAATGCTCTGGCCCACGATGATAAGCCGGAAAAAAATGATGAAAAAAGCAGTGGAAGAAGGGAAACCCCTCTCGGAGTAAAGGTCCTGGCTGCACTGCTGGAGAATCTGGAAGTGGATTCTTATGTCGCTGAATCCATAGCCCAGGCCACCCGGGACTGGGTTTATCCCAAAACCGTTCCCGTTGCTGCCTCCGGTGCCGACGATGACGAATATCTGGCTTTGCCGGTTTCCTACCTGGCCGGTAATACAGCCATGCGGGATAAAAGTGAGTGGCGGGCGGTTCAGGGGGTAACAGCTATAAGAGCCAAAAAGGCCATGCCTTATCTCTGCGCCATTCCCGAGGGTGAATTGCAGTTGAATATTAATACTGTGCCCGATGATCAGCCTGAGTTGCTGGCTGCTTTTCTGCTGAACAGGGTCAATACGGCGCAGGCAAAAGACATTCTTGCCCAGCGGCCAAGAGATGGCTGGCGCAATGTTGACGAGTTTCTGATGCAGGCTCAGCTTGCCAATATCAATACTGATGTCATTAAAGACGTGTTACAGGTCAACAGTCGTTTCTTTGAATTACAAAGCCGTGTCCGGGTCGGTAATACGGAAACTCGGATAAACAGTTTAATGGTGCGGGACAGCAAGGATAAGCTGGCCGTTATCCGGCGACGGACAGGAGAGGTTTAGATGGAGTCCACTTTGCTGCTGCGTCTTCCGGCCAATCAGTATCAAACTGTTGGCTGGCAGCGATTCAGTTATGTTGACGGCAAGGAGGTGAGTGAGTCAGGAAGCCTTGGCCTCAATCAGCTTAGTAATCTGGCTGAGCAAAGCCGGGAGTGCCGGGTTATTGTTCTTGTACCCGGAGAACTGGTGAATATAACAACCCTGGTTGTACCGGGTCGAATCAATCAAGCTGTTATCAAATCCCTGCCATATCGCCTGGAAGAAGATCTGGGTTGTGATGTCGACAGCGTTCATATTGCCATGCTGGGTAAAAACGCCGATCAGCTTTACCTTGCGGTGGTTGATCGAGCCTTGATGCAGCAGTGGTCTGACTGGCTTGCCAGTGCTGCTATTGTCAGCCGCCAGTGGCTGCCGGAAACTCTGGCTCTGCCATGGCGGGATGGGCAGTGTGTTGTCGCATCCAGATCCCGGAAAGATTGTGCTCTTGTTCGGCATGGTGCCTGGGAGGTTGGTGCCTGTGACCAAGAGTGGCTGTCTGTTTATCTTCAATCCTTGACAGAAACCTGCGATCAGAGTCTGGAAACTGTTCAGCTTGATTTGAATGAGGCTGGTTCGGTGATGGTGGCTGAGGTCAGAAGGCAAAAAGCCAATCTGTTACAGGGCGAGTGGGAGCCAAAGTCTGCAGCGAAGAGTTCCAGTTGGAAAAACTGGCGTCTGAGTATGGCGCTGGTGGCAATGGTCAGCTCTGTATGGCTGGGCGGAACTCTTTGGAATACTCACCAGTTGCAACAGCAGGCCGGGGAATACCAGTCTCGTTCTGTCGCTGTATTCAAAGAGATATTTCCGAAGAAGCGGGTTGTCCGGCTGCTGCCGCAGCTAAAACGTGAGTTGGCAAGCATGAAGCAGAACCAGGATACTGAGCAGGGTCTGCTGGATTATCTTAACCGGCTGGCTCCGGTCATGGAAAAATATTCTGATATCAAACCTGTAGAGTTTAGTTATGAAAATTCCCGCAAGCAGCTGAAAATTGTGGCGGAAGCCAGCAGTATGGGAACCTTCTCCAGATTGCGTGATCAGGTTTCGGCTTTTAGTGAGGTGCGCCTGGAATCCCTTGAGCAGAATGGTGCAAAGGTAACCGGTGTGCTGGTTTTTACAGGAAAGGGATAAGGAGCTTGGTAAAGTGAAAGATCTGAAAGTACAGGCTCTTCAATACTGGCATGGACTGACTGTCCGGGAAAAACGTCTGGCTGCTGCAGGTGGTATAGCCCTTGTGATATGGCTTGTGTTTTTCGCTGTGGTTCGACCGGCTATGAAAGCGGAGCAGGATGCTTTCAACCGTCTTGCTACTAACAAGGCGCAACTTTCCCAAGTGAAGGATATTGCACGGGAAATAACGGATTTGCGCGCAGCTGGCGTGGTTGCAGTTGCCGGTCATCAGCCTCTGGATAGTTTGATCAATCGGTCTGCCGCTCTGGAGAAGATTTCATTAAAAGGGATTAGCCAGCAGAACAACAGTATCCAGGTTAAGGTGGACACCGTTGCCTTCGTTAAACTTATGTCCTGGCTGAAAACACTGGACAGGCAGGGGGTGAAAGTGAACTCCCTGCAGGTATCACGCACGGATAAGCCCGGAACAGTAGAAGTCCAGCACCTGCGGGTTAGCCGTAAGGAAGCCATTAGCCCAAGGAAAGCCAGGTCATGAAAAAAGCATTTTTGTTAACGGGGGTAGCGGTAACGTCCCTGGCTGTTGCTCTGGTTATCAAGGTACCTGTTTCCGTGGTATGGCAGCAGCTGGATAAAAACGGGTGGACTCCTGAGAGTCTGCAGCTGCAGGGGGTTCAGGGAACACTGTGGTCGGGTTCTGCTGAGGGTGTGTACATTGATGGCCGACAGTTGCCGGCGTTAAGGTGGGATCTCGCTCCAGTCTCACTGCTCGATGGAAATATTGGTTACGATGTTCAGGTTGGTCATGTCCGGTCTGGCCTTTCATCCAGAGGTTATATTGAGTTAGGACAGAATGAGATAGCCGTAGAAGCCATGACCGGAAGAGTCTCTTTGCCTTATCTGCAGCCATGGATGGATTTTCCTGTGCCTGTCTCCCTGCAGGGGCAGGGGCGTATTGCTATTGATAAGCTTCGGATTGTTGATGGGCAGTGTGAGACCCTTGACGGTGATGGGCATTTGCAGGGCGTCATTGCCGAATCCTCGTTTGGAGTGCTGGATCTGGGGCGGGGGGATTTTACCCTGGACTGTTCAGGCCGGAAAATTGATGGAAATCTTAGCCAGAAATCTTCCCAGCTGGTTTCCAGTTTTAAGTTCAGTTTAAAGAACTTCAGTGCTTACTCTCTTGATGGACGGGTGGAACCTCAGCCTGAGCTTAATAAGTCCTTTAGAGATGGTCTTGGTTTTATTGGTGAGCGTGATCAGCGTGGTGGGTATCAGGTCAGTTGGCGGGGGCGTATCTGATTATATTAAACCTCAAGGACTGGTAAATACTGCCGGTTATTTCGTGGTAAAATAGTGGTATGAAAAACGAAGTAACCAAAACTCCAGCCCATAGTGCTGGAGTTCGCTTTTTAACGATTGACGAAGACCAGGCCGGCCAGCGTCTGGACAATTTTCTTCGGGTGGTTCTGAAAGGTGTACCCAAAACCAGAATTTATCGCATTATCCGCAAGGGTGAGGTGCGGGTAAACAAGGGCCGGGCCAAGGCGGAAACCAAGCTTCAGGGTGGAGATGTTGTACGGGTTCCTCCGGTCCGGGTCAGTGAGGTAAAAGCACCGGTTGTTCCCGGGATGGATCTGGCGCAGCGCCTGGAAGCCGCCATCGTCCATGAAGATGATGCCCTGATTGTTCTGAACAAGCCCAGTGGTATTGCTGTTCATGGTGGCAGCGGAGTTAATCTCGGGGTGATCGAAGCTCTGCGCCAGCTGCGCCCGGATAACCGTTTTCTGGAACTTGTGCATCGGATCGACCGTGATACATCGGGCTGTCTACTGGTTGCCAAAAAGCGCAGTCTGCTACGTCACCTGCATGCTCAGATCCGTGAGCATAAGATGAAAAAGGTTTATAACGCTCTGGTTGATGGTCGCTGGTCTTCCCGCAGAACCCAGGTGGCTGTACCTCTGTTGAAGCGCACATTACCTTCTGGAGAGTGGGTTGTGCGGGTTCAGGATGATGGCAAGACGGCCTTGACTCACTTTAGGGTGCTACAGCGCTTCGACAGCGCTACCCTGGTTGAAGCCGATCTGAAAACCGGCCGTACCCACCAGATTCGTGTTCACACCCGCCATGCCGGTCACCCCATTCTTGGAGATGAAAAATACGGTTATGACCATATGCTGGAGTTGACTCGACAAATCGGGCTGCAGCGCCTGTTCCTGCATGCCGCCAGGGTTGGCTTTCATATGTCGGATGGAAGCTATCGTGAGTTTGAATCTCCCCTGCCTGTTGAGCTGAATACAGTGCTGAATAATTTAAAAACCTTGTAAAGGTTGCTGGTTAAGAGTGGAGGATATGCTTCACTCTTAAATTTATATGGATAATAAAGTTAGAAGTCTGCTTTAAGAGGAATAACAATGTCTGATAGCCAGGATGGTGGGGGAGATATGGCCTCTGAAGATCGCAAGTTGATTGAAAAGCTTCTGCTCAGTGGTGTGCAGGAACAGCGCCGGGCCAGACGGTGGAGCATTTTTTTTCGCATTCTGTTTATGCTCTGGCTGTTTACCCTGGTTGGTTCAATCATCTTCTCCATGAACGGCAGGCCGGGCAAACCATCACCTTCGGAGTATGCTGCCCTTATTGATATCAAGGGGGCCATTGCCTCAGACAGGGAAGCCAATGCCGACTCCATCGCCACGGCTCTGCGCAGGGCTTATGAAGACAAAAAGGTACGGGGCATCATTCTGCGCATCAATAGCCCGGGTGGTAGTCCGGTGCAGGCCAGTTATATCTATGATGAGGTCAACCGACTAAAAAAGAGTCGGCCTGACCTGCAGGTTTATGCTGTGATTTCTGATTTAGGTGCTTCGGCAGCATACTATATAGCCTCGGCGGCAGATCATATTTATGCAAGCAGAAGCTCGATGGTGGGTTCTATTGGTGCCTACATAGCTACATTTGGAGTTGATAAAGCTATGGAGAAGCTGGGGGTTACCCGTCGCTTCTATGGTTCCGGCGAGCATAAAGCGCTGATTGATCCTTTCCAGCCGGAGGATGAGGTCGCGGCCAGACATCTGCGGGCAACGGTCAAGAATATCCATGATCACTTTATAGAAAGTGTGCAGGCTGGCCGGGGAGAACGCCTGAAGGAGTCACCGGAACTGTTCACCGGCCTGGTCTGGACCGGCGAGCAGGCCCTTGAGCTGGGCCTGATTGATGGGCTGGGCAGCCCTGGTTATGTCGCCAGGGAGGTTATCGGTCATGAAGGTATTGTTGATTTCACAGTGAAACCCGGTCTGTTCGAACGTTTTGCTGACCGGGTTGGAACCAGCGCAGCCCAGAGTTTGAGTGCCACTCTGGGTCTGGGTGGACCCGCTGTTCGGTAGTAAAGGTTCAAGAATTCAAGCTCAGGGATCAAGGAACGGTCAGCCCATGTTTGCGAAGTAGGGCTGACAGCCTTATCAGTGGCAACCCTTCCAGTGCCGTCGGGTCTTCACCCTCCATCTTTTCAAACAGGCTGATTCCCAGCTGTTCCCATTTAAAGCTGCCTGCGCAGTCCAGAGGCTGGTCTTTCTCTATATAGCGATGAATCTCCCGGTCTGTCAGTTGTCGGAACTGAACCCGATAGCGGATAACTTCTGTATGGATATCCCCGGAAGGGGAGTGAAGGCATAAACCGGTGAGAAAAGAGACGGTCTGACCGCTGGCGGTCTTCAGTTGTCGAAAGGCACGATCTGCTGATACTGGTTTATGGAGAATGGAGTTGTTTAAGACTGCGACCTGGTCGGAAGCGATGATAAGGCTGTCTGGTGACTTGTGAGCAATAGCTGCAGCTTTCTCCTGGCTCAACCTGGCGGCCAATTGCTCAGGAGTTTCTGAAGGGGATGGGGTTTCATCAATGTCCGGGTTCTGGCAGGTAAAACTGATGCCGAGGCGGGCAAGTAGCTGCCTTCGATAACTGGAGCTTGAGGCCAGTATAATGTTCATGTTATTGGTATAACTCAAGGATATTTTCCGGTGTGGAAGTCTATCGGGAAAAACCGGGGCTGAAAATCCCATAGAAATCGTATATTTGTTGCAGTTTCTCTCTTTACACCCGGTTGCCATCCCCCTATTATTGCGCGCTTATGTGTACCGGACAGTTACCAAAGTATATTTCGCCCCGCAAGCTGGCATTTCAACACGCTGTTATTGAAGGTGTTTTACCTGTTGCCTCCTGCGAAAGGCTGCGAGATGTGCTTGCCGATGATCAGGCCAATGTCAGGGTCGTTTTACGATTCAGCGTTGATGAACAGCGGCGCCCGCTGATTCAGGGTGAACTTGAGGCAGAGCTTGGCATGTCCTGCCAGCGCTGCCTTGAGATGGCTGAGGTTCAGATTTCCGCCAGTGTGAATGTAGCAGTGGTGTTGAATGAAGAGCAGGCCCGCAATCTGCCAGGTTATCTTGACCCGTTGCTCGTGGAAGATGAGACAGTTGAGCTGCAGCCATTTCTGGAAGAGGAAATTCTTCTGAACCTGCCAATTGTCGCCTATCACGAAAACGAAAGCTGTCATAGTGGCCAGGCGGCATACAGTACTCTGCCTTCCGGCTCTGAAGAGGCGGAAGCAACGGTTGAGGTTAAGCGACCTAACCCTTTCAGTGTGCTGGCTGACCTGAAAGCCGGCAAATAATTTTTTCAGGAGATTTATCCATGGCCGTTCAACAGAACCGCAAAACCCGCTCCAAGCGCGACATGCGTCGCTCCCACGATGCTCTGACTACCGTCAAGCCTTCCGTTGATGCAATTTCCGGCGAATCCCATCGTCGTCATCATGTGACTGCAGACGGTTTCTACCGTGGCAAGAAAGTTATCGAGAAGTGATAACGAGCGAGACATTCACGCTTTGAGTCATAGACAGACCATAGCGCTGGATATCATGAGTGGGGACTGCGGTCCCCATTCTCGTATTCAGGCGGCGCAGGAAGCGCTGGAACAACACCCGGGCTTACACCTTGTCCTTGTGGGTGATACCCGCCTTGTTCGCAGCCTGCTTTCCCAGGCTCATGCCGAACGGATAACTATTATTCAGGCCGATCAGGTTGTCACGATGGATGACCGGCCTTCCCGTGCTCTGCGGCGTAAACAGGATTCCTCCATGTGGCGGGTTGTTGAGCAGGTAGCGATGGGTATGTCCCAGGCTTGTGTCAGTGCTGGTAATACCGGTGCCTTGATGGCAATGGGGCGCCACCTTCTGAAAACCCTTCCTGGTATTGACCGTCCTGCACTTGTTGGGCAGGTGCCGTCTGTATCCGGCGACACCCTGCTGCTTGATCTCGGGGCCAATATCGACTGTTCAGCCGAACTGCTGCATCAGTTTGCAGTGTTGGGTTCGCTGATGATGAGTGAGGTCTATGGTGTGGATAAGCCCCGTATTGGCCTGCTCAATATTGGCGAGGAAGAGGCGAAGGGGTGTGAACGGGTGCGCCTGGCTCAGCAGATCATCAGTACCAATGATGAACTCAATTACTGTGGGTTTGTGGAAGGAAATGACCTGTTCTCCCGTGACGTGGATGTTATTGTCTGCGACGGTTTTCCTGGCAATGTTGCCCTGAAATCCAGTGAGGGTGCGGCTCGCTATCTTATACGACAACTGCAAGGTGGGTTGGGGTTGGGTTTCAAGCATAAGCTTCTGGCCTGGATCGCCCGTCCACTGCTACGCTGTTTTGTTGAAAGTCTTGACCCTGGCCGCTTTAATGGTGCTACTCTGCTTGGTTTGCAGGGTGTTGTGGTAAAAAGCCATGGCTGTGCTGATGGTCGGCAGTTTCTTGCTGCAATCAATCAGGCAGTAAAGGCCGTTGAACAGAATGCTGTTCATCGTATTAATGATCGGCTGGAAAGCATGCTATAACAGGTGCTTGTTTCTGCTGCCTATAGAGCAGGTGTTTTTACCCGTGGGGTAGATGGCATCCATAGGGGGTATAGTCTTCACATGGGTTGTTACCGTATGGCAATGTCCGTGCAACATATTTTTACCGACACACTATTTCGTTTCCCTATAATAGGGCCATTCAGTAACAGGATTTTGCAGAACCGATGAGTTCCAGTACCGCGTTTATCTTTCCCGGGCAGGGATCCCAGAAAGTAGGTATGCTGGCCGCGCTTGCCGACCAGGAAACTGTTGTTAATGACATCCTTGTTGAAGCCAGCGATGTACTGGGCTTTGATTTGCGGAATATGATTCTTAATGGTCCGGCTGAAGCGCTGAACTCTACGGAAAACACTCAGCCTGCGCTGTTGGCCAGCAGTGTCGCCCTGTGGCGTTTGTGGCAGGTTCGTGGTGGTGACACCCCCGGTTATGTTGCCGGTCACAGTCTGGGTGAATATTCTGCTCTGGTTGCTGCTGGTGTTATCTGCTATGCGGATGCCCTGCGTCTGGTTCGCAGCCGTGGTATTTATATGCAGGAAGCGGTTCCCCAAAGCGAAGGTGCCATGGCTGCAGTTCTTGGCCTGGAAGATGATAAGGTTATTGAACTGTGCGCTGACACCTGCCAGGACGATGAAGTTTTATCTGCTGTGAATTTCAACGCCCCCGGTCAGGTAGTTATTGCCGGTTCTGCTTCCGCTATTAATCGGGCGACAGCTGTTTTTGCTGAAGCGGGTGCCCGTAAGGTGATGCCACTGCCGGTCAGTGTACCTTCGCACTGCGCCCTGATGAAACCGGCTGCTGAGAGACTGGCTCAGGATCTGGCTGCTGTGGAGATTTCTGCACCGGTTATTCCAGTTGTCCATAATGTGTCTGCAGCAACTGCCCAGGATGGTGAAACCATTCGTGCTAATCTGGTCAGTCAGCTCTATATGCCTGTGCGCTGGGTTGAGTCTGTGCGCTTTATGGTGTCTGAAGGCGTTACTGAAATGAAAGAGTGTGGTCCGGGTAAGGTTTTGGCCGGACTGGGCAAGCGAATTGAGCGTTCTGTTCCTGTTGCAGGAATGGAAGATCTGTCGGTCTATCCCGCTGCTTAAGGCCGATTTAAAGGGCTGTTTTTGAGGGATAGTATCCTGAATTGGAGAGGATGATGGGTATGCAACAGGAAATTGCCGGATTGACTGGTAAGGTCGCGCTGGTGACAGGTGCCAGCCGTGGCATCGGTCAGGCAATTGCCTTGCGTCTGGGAGCTGCCGGTGCCACTGTGATTGGTACGGCGACATCTGAGAAGGGCGCTGAAGCAATCAGTGCTGTTTTGGCGGAACATGGTATTACCGGCCAGGGCATGCAGCTGAACGTGACAGATGCGGACTCCATTGCCGGAGTGATTAAGTCTGTCACAGAAAAATTTGGTGCCCCGCTGGTATTGGTTAATAATGCCGGTATCACCAAGGACAATATCCTTATGCGGATGAAGGATGAAGAGTGGGATGGTGTGATTAATACCAACCTGACGTCTATCTTCCGTATGACTAAGGCTTGCATGCGGGCGATGACCAAAGCGCGCTGGGGCCGAATCATTAATATCAGTTCGGTGGTTGGTACCATGGGGAATGCCGGGCAGTCCAACTATGCTGCTGCCAAGGCCGGACTGGAAGGGTTTACCCGTTCCCTGGTCAGAGAACTGGGCAGTCGTGGTATTACCGTCAACGCAGTGGCACCCGGATTTATTGACACTGATATGACCAGAGGGCTTCCTGAAGAGCACCGGCAGAATCTGCTGGACCAGGTTCCTTTGGGACGCCTCGGTGAGCCCGAAGAAATTGCGGGTGTTGTAGCATTTCTTGCAGGGAATGAGGGTGCCTATATGACTGGCGAGACCCTGCATGTTAATGGCGGAATGTACATGGGGTAGTTTTTTGCCCCGGAAATGCCCTTTCACCACCCTGAGGTGATAAAAAGGCATTTCCTGTTTGAGCCTGTTCGGTTATTCTTTTCCGGATAAACCGAGAGGCTGTCGCTATCGTTACTTACTCGCTTGAAATTCGTTCAGGCGTTTATATACACTAGGCCTTCGCAGTTTAGCTGCATGGAACTACAGGAGCATAACAAGGCATGAGTACTATTGAAGAACGCGTCAAGAAGATTGTTTGCGAACAGCTTGGCGTGAAGGAAGAGGAAGTAAGCAATGAGTCTTCCTTCGTAGAAGATCTCGGTGCTGATTCTCTCGACACGGTAGAACTTGTGATGGCTCTGGAAGAAGAGTTTGAAACCGAGATTCCCGATGAGGAAGCAGAAAAGATTACTACTGTGCAGGAAGCGATTGACTACGTCGTTGCACATCAGTAATTCATAAGAGTTTCTGAAGAGGCCGCACCTGACTTGAAGTTAAGTGCGGCTTTTCTGTATCTATTATCTATTGCAAAGAGATGCGGTTGACTGCAACAGGACATGCAGGAGAGAGAGATGTCTCGAAGACGTGTAGTTGTTACCGGAGTGGGGGCAATTACGCCATTGGCGTCAGGTTTTGGGCCAACCTGGCTGGGCCTGCTGGCTGGCAGGAGTGGAATCGGGCCGATTGAGCACTTTGATACAGATGGCTACGCCGTCAAGATATGTGGCTCAGTGCGTGATTTTGAAGTTGAGAACTGGTTCTCACTGAAAGATGCCCGCAAGATGGATATGTTTCTGCAGTACGGCCTGGCTGCAGCTATTGAGGCGGTGAACCACTCCGGGCTGGCCATTGGTGATGAGCTAAGCCCGAGGGCGGGTGTTGCTTTCGGGTCCGGTATTGGTGGCATTTCAATGATAGAGGAAACCGCCGGACTGTTATTTGAGAAAGGTCCGCGCCGTGTTTCACCTTTCTTTGTCCCTGCGGCCATCACTAATATGGTAGCTGGGTGGTTGTCTATACGTTACAACCTTTGTGGTCCCAACTTCTCTATTTCTACAGCCTGCACCACAGGAACCCACTGTATTGGTATGGCGGCCCGGGCTATTGCCTATGGTGATGCTGATGTAATGATTGCCGGTGGTGCGGAAAAAGGTTCTGCCAGACTGGGGATCGCCGGGTTTTCGGCAGCAAGAGCCTTGTCTACCCGAAATGATGCCCCTGAAGCCGCCAGTCGCCCCTGGGACCGTAACCGTGATGGCTTTGTTCTGTCTGACGGTGCCGGAGCCTTGGTTCTGGAATCCCTGGAACATGCCCGGCAGCGTGGGGCAAATATTCTTGCAGAGCTGAGCGGCTTTGCCATGAGTGGTGATGCCCACCATGTGACATCACCACCGGAAGATGGACACGGTGCGGTTCAGGCCATGGACAGTGCTTTACGGGATGCGAAACTGAATCCAGATCAGATCGACTATATCAATGCCCACGGAACCTCAACGCCTGCAGGCGATGTAGCTGAGTCTCAGGCCATTGAGAAGGTGTTTGGTGATCATGCCCACAAGCTGGCTGTCAGTTCGACCAAGTCTATGACAGGACACCTTCTGGGAGCTGCCGGAGCACTCGAAGCTGCGATTACAGTACAGGCCATGCTTGAAAACACAGTACCGCCCACCATTAATCTGGATAACCCGGGTGATGGCTGCAACCTGAACTATGTACCACATGACGCAAGACAGATGACGGTACGCCATGCTCTGTCCAACTCTTTTGGTTTTGGTGGCACCAATGCAACGCTGGTGTTCTCGGGTATCAACTGATATGACAATGATCTCGGATCTTTGCTGGGTGGATGGGAGGGCTGCTGATGCTGTTGCTGTCAGCAACCGTGGGCTCCAATATGGTGATGGTGTCTTTGAAACTGTTCGGGTGGATTCCGGGCAAATGACACTTGAGACGTTTCATTATCGTCGCCTGTTCACATCCTGTGACCTGCTGAGAATTCCGGTTGATGACGGGCTGTTAAGTAGGCAGGTTGCAGCTTTTCTGGCTGGACGTGGAGACGGTATTCTCAAGATTCTGGTGACCCGTGGCAGTGGTGGCCGGGGTTATAACCCCGATGGAGCCTGTGGCTGCCAAATCCTGTACTGGTTTCCACTGCCACAGTATCCTGAAACCTGGGCTGCAAATGGTGTAGTGGTCAGGCTCTGTGCCACAAAGCTGGGACATTCTCCGGCTCTTGCGGGTTTGAAGCATATGAACCGGCTGGAACAAGTGCTGGCGAGATCTGAGTGGCAGCAGCCGGATATAGCAGAAGGTCTGGTCTGTGATATTGCCGGTCATCTGATCGAAGGGACCATGACCAACCTGTTTCTGGTAAAACAGGGTCGTATCCTGACAGCGGACCTCTCTCTAAGTGGAGTGAATGGAGTCATGCGACAGTGGTTGCTTGAGAAATCCAGTTTTGCCTCCGGGGTTTCTATTCAATCACTGACCATTGATGATTTCTGGCAGGCAGAGGAAGTGTTTCTGACAAATAGTGTTATTGGGGTCTGGCCGGTTCGACAGTGCGGTGAGCACTTCTGGAAGCCCGGTTCTATTACCCGCCAGGTTCAACAAGAGGTGAATGAGGTGTTCCATGGTTAGGCAATACCTGAAAATATTCTCCCTGTTTTTTACCCTTTCTCTGTTGTTGGCTGGAAGTGTGCTCTTATACCTGCATCAGTGGCTTGAAAAACCGGTGGTGAGTGGTGAGCCCGTCGAAGTGACTGTTGCCAAAGGAGAGAGCTTTTCCCAGGTGGCTGCGAAGTTGAAGAGTCTGGACTTGATTGACAGCCCTCTGGTGTTTAAAGCCTATGCTCGGCTGACTGGCAAGGATACTGGTTTAATGGCTGGGGAATATCGGGTGCTGGCTGGTACAACGGTTGATGGCCTGATTGATCACCTTTCTTCCGGTGATGTTATCCAGCATGCCATCACTCTGGTTGAAGGAAGGACTCTGGAAGAGAACCTTGGTTTTCTGAAAGAGAGCCGTCTGAATCTTGCTGTTGAGTCATGGGATAGTGAATCATTGTCCGATATTCTGACGATTGATGCTCCCAGCCCAGAAGGTTTGTTCTTTTCTGATACTTACTTCTATCAGGCCGGCGATACGGATCTCTCTGTGCTGCAGCGGGCCCATGAACAGCTCTATCAAGTATTGATGGAAGAGTGGCAGAACCGTCAGGGCAACCTCCCCCTGGAAAACCCCTATGAAGCCCTGATTCTGGCATCCATTATTGAAAGGGAGACGGCTGTTTCCGAGGAGCGTCCCGAGATTGCCGGAGTCTTTGTCCGCCGGTTAAATAAGGGCATGCGCCTGCAGAGTGACCCCACAGTGATTTATGGTATGGGGGAGCACTACGAAGGAAAGATCGGGCGCCGAGATCTTCGGAAGCTGACACCTTACAATACTTACCGTATTGATGGTCTGCCACCTACGCCTATCGCTCTGGTGGGTAGAGAGGCCATTCATGCGGCCCTTCATCCCAGTTCGGGTACTTCACTCTATTTTGTAGCCCGGGGGGATGGTACACATATTTTTTCCGATACACTTGCACAGCATAATCGTGCCGTACGGAAATATCAGTTAAATCGTCGTGAAGACTATCGCAGCACACCAATGGCTGCGAGCGAACAGGAATGATTATGGTTGGGCAGGATAGCTATCCCGGTTTTTTTCTTACCGTTGAAGGTGTTGAGGGGGCTGGGAAAACTACCAATATCGATTTTATTGAAAAGTGGCTGCAGCAGAAAGGTCTGGAATATGTCCGCACCCGTGAACCGGGAGGCACTCCTTTGGCTGAGCGGGTCAGGGATATTCTGTTGACTCCTGGTCACGAGAAAGTTGCGGATATGACCGAGTTGCTGCTGATGTTTGCCGCCCGGGCACAGCATATCGCAGAGGTGATTCGACCAGCCCTGGAAGCGGGCAAGGTTGTGCTTTGTTGATCGTTTTACTGATGCGTCCTTTGCCTACCAGGGGGCAGGACGGGGCCTTGACAAGAAAGTACTGAAAACTCTGGAATCTCTGGTGCAGGGTGAATTGCACCCGGATATGACCCTGTTGCTGGATCTTCCGGTGGAAACAGGCATGGCCCGAGCCAGCAGCAGGGGAGAACTGGACCGTATTGAACAGGAGCAGAAGAATTTCTTTGTCCGGGTGCGCCAGGGCTATCTTGAACGTGCTGGTAGCGAGCCGGAGCGCTTCGTGGTGATTGATGCCTTGGAAACCCTGGAGCGGGTACAGGAGGCTATCAGTGAGGTTCTGCAGGAGCGGATAATCCATGACTGATTCCCGGTTGCTGCAGCCTGCAGCATGGCATGACACTATCTGGCAGCAGCTTTCCCAGCGTTTGCAGAATGACCAGTTACCCCATGCCTTGCTGTTTCGCGGGCAGTCTGGAGTAGGAAAACGGGATTTTGCTATGGCTTTTGCCCAGAATGTACTGTGTCATCAGTCGGTTTCCGGAAAAGCCTGCGGTCAGTGTCGCAGCTGCCAGCTGAATATCGCAGGTACTCACCCAGATCTGCTGTTGATTGAACCTGAAGAACGGGGCAAGCAGATCAAGGTTGACCAGGTGCGCAGAATGATCGAGTTTACCGAAAAAACACCCCAGCAGGGTGGTTTCCGGGTGGTTGTGCTGTGCCCGGCTGAAAATATGAATATCAGCTCTGCCAACGCCTTGCTGAAGTGCCTGGAAGAGCCGGGGCGGGACACCCTGATGATGCTGGTCAGTCAGCAGGTCAGTGCCCTGTTGCCCACGATTCGCAGCCGCTGTCAGCAGGTGTTGTTCTCGAAACCTGATTATCAGCAAGGCCTGCAGTGGCTGCGCAGTACTGGTATCGAAGCCGGGCAGGCGGAAACATTGCTGCAGCTTGCAGCCGGTGAACCCATGACGGCCCTGCGTTACGGTCAGGAAGGTTTTCTTGAGCAGCGTGCGACAATGAAATCCGGTCTGGCCGGATTGGTTCGGGGCAAGCTCACTCCGGCAGAAATTGCCCTGGACTGGAATGGTTTCGATATAACCGTTGTTCTGGAGTGGCTGGCTTTGTGGTTGCAGGAGATGGTGCGCTATCGAGCTACTGGGGATGAGTCCCTGTTGGTGACCAGTGATATGGCCCGGATGCTGAAGTATGTGGCAGACCAGGCTGGAGAACGACAGCTTCTTGAGTGCCACGAATGGATACTGGAGCAGCGATCCCTGGTTTTGTCCCAGGTTAACCTGGCCCGGCAGCTGTTGATCGAGGCAATTGCTGGCCGCTGGCTCGCGCTAACCCAGTAAGTTGCCGACAATAGTAATGTACTCCAGCGAATGAGATGTTCTTACTGTTGTCAACCCAGGGAGGGATGCTATGGCGGGTCCTAAATCAGCAAAAGGCAGTATCCTGACAGTCACCATTGAAGAGCGTGATGTTCTCTATTCATCCTATATGCCGTTTATCCATGGTGGCGGCCTGTTCGTACCCACCAAGAAGAGCTATGAGATTGGCGATGAGGTTTTTCTGCGCCTGACCCTGATGGATGAGGCGAATGTATTGCCAGTGGCCGGGAGAGTGGTCTGGATCACACCTTTTGGTGCCCAGGATAACCGTGAAACCGGTATCGGTATCCAGTTTACTGACCGTGATGGTTCTGTGCGAACCAAGATTGAGGCTCATCTCGGTGGTATGATGCAGTCTGATCGCCCTACAAGTACGATGTAATAATTTATGTTTGTTGATTCCCATTGTCACCTGGACCGTATTGATCTGGAACCCTATGGTGGTGATCTGGCCGCAGCTATTGAGGCGGCCAGGGCAGCAGGAGTTGGTTCCATGCTGAGTGTCAGCGTGGATATGGAAACCTTCCCCTCTGTATTGAAAACAGCCGAGTTTAAGGGGGTCTGGGCCTCTGTGGGCGTACACCCTCTGGAAGATAAATCGCGGGAAACGTCTCCTGAGGAACTTATCGAATTGTCTCAGTATTCCAAAGTTGTTGCTATCGGTGAAACCGGTCTTGATTACTACTATGCCCAGGACCGGAAGCAACAGATGCAGGAGCGCTTTGTTATCCATTTACAGGCTGCATGCCAGGCTGACCTGCCAGTGATTATTCATACCCGGGATGCCGGGCGTGATACCCTGGAACTTCTGGGTGCCCATGCCAGTCTGGACAGTGCCGGTGTGATCCACTGTTTTACTGAAACACTGGATTTTGCCAGGGCTGCCATGGATATGAACTTCTTTATATCTTTCTCTGGAATTGTGACATTTCGGAATGCGGCTGCCCTGAGGGAGGTGGCCCGTTACGTGCCCCTGGACAGAATGCTGATTGAGACCGATGCTCCCTATCTGGCTCCTGTTCCCCACCGGGGAAAATCCAACGAGCCTCGTTTTGTTGCGGATGTTGGGCGCTTTCTGGCAGATTTAAAAGGTGTGCCGGTGGAAGAGTTTGCCAAGGCTACAACCGATAATTTTTATCAGGTATTTAATAAAGCCAGCCGATAGAATTATTCAGTTCAGGTTAAACAGTATCAGGCTCTTTTGCTTGTTTTATTAATAACTTCTTTTCTAAAGGGCACTACCAAGTGCCTTTTTTGTTTGAAAAATTACTGATTTGCGGTCAAAAGTTCTTTTGTTCTCTTTTTTATAAACTCATTCGTTTCCCTTTCTCTTCCTTCCATGATTGCAGTGTATTGAGGTATTTTTAATAGCTCCTCCTCACTGTATTGATCTACTTTGGTTGGGTCATAAATAAAGTCTAATTCAATAATTTGCTCAGTATATTTCTCTTGAATTTCGTCGTATTCATCTTGATTCTCTGTTACATAATCTCTCCAGTATGACCATTTCGATAAATATTCAACTTGATCATCCTCTGTTCTATTCGCTATCTGTTCACGAATGCTTGCTTCATCCTCCGCCAGAATCTCTTGCGGGGTTTCGGCACACAAGCCATATTGCATGTGCTGCTGCTGATCAATTGGCAAATCAAATGTCTTGGCAAAGGTGGTTTGATAGAACAGAATAACTTCAACCTCCTCCTTGTATTCAGTCGCTCTAGTCCGTGCTGCTAGCGCCTGGACCTCTCTTTTGCCTTTGCATCGACCAGGCTCTTGCGGTAATAAGCATCCCCCAGCTTTACCAGCTCTTTACACCTTGCTGCTTGGCTTTTACCGCCCTTGCTGTCATCTCCGCTTCTGAAAAAATCAGCGTAGTTCTGTCATCACATGTTTCAGTTCCGTTGTAGAGAATAGCCATGCAGGGATTAAATACTTCTCGACTATTTCCCATATCTTCCAAAAGGGCGATCACACGGTCAGCCTGTCGATGCCACGTATTGGGGTTTTGATAATCGGCTGATATCATGAGTTTGCACAAATTCGCGGCAATGACGTCCTGCTGTGAGTGGTCAAGATTAAGGTTGTCTTTTAATTCCTGCAATTTTTGTGGATCTGTTTTGCCGGCCAGTCTGTACCAGTGTTGAATCGTAGTATCAAAGTCCCAGAGAGGTTCCCCCCATATTCCTGTAGCCCCCTGGACTCTTTGTATACGCCCCGAGTTGGCTAGAGTCACTCCAGGCTGCCTAATCTCATCTGGCCTGCCCTGCCCGGCATGTACACCGCTTCTACCATGGATCTGTTGATTTATCTCTTCCTGACCACAAGGGTTGTAATCAAGAATAACAAGCAGAGAGCCGCTGTGTCCGTTAAGCAGTGTTTCTGGAATTTGTTGAATTTGGTTGGACTCAAGATTTAATACTTCAACTGTTGGTGGAATATTCCCAATATTGTCGAGATAGTTATTTCTCAATGATAAATGGGTTACTGAAGGAAGAGTCTGAATCCACCCAGGTGTCACTCCAAGCCCGCATCTAGAAAGATCGAGAGTCTCAAGATATTGCAGGCTGTTCGGTGTCGGCTCCCAGTTAGCAACAACATAGGGGTTCCCGGACAAATTCAGTTCAGTCAAATAGGGTAATTCGGAAAGATTCGGAGATATTTCAGAAAGTCTGCAGTTCGAGAAATCGACTTTTGTTAGCCATGCCATCTCGTTCAGGACAGGAGGGGTCATGCCCATTTCATCTACATCACGGAATGAAACTTCCCGACTTCCATTTTCTGCAGCTGCAATCATAATATCAACCGCCTTTCCGCGACTTTCTTTTATTAAAGGAACTAGTGCTTCATCTCTCCATTGGTACAAGCGCTGCTTTTGTTGATCCGTAAGTTCTTTCACTTCGGGTAAATCAGCCGGGAGAGTGGGTCTCGGTGGAACAACCACCGCCGCCGTGGAGGTTGATTCCTGAGGTGAAGCTGGCGTTACTACTCTTTCCCCTATAGATGTACTGGGAGCTGGATTGGTTCGAGGGTTACGCTGAAAGACCTTAAGGATTCCAGTCTTGTCTATGACAACAACAGCCCATTTTTTAAACTTTCCTATCACTACTTTTACTGCTGCAGGTAAAGGTAAAGCGTCAATTTTTGCGATAATGGTGCTTGTGATTTTATCCAGTTTTGCGCCCATACCATTCCCCACATATCAATAGTACCCATACCTCAAGAAGATTAGATTAATAAGCAGGGAAGAAGAGTTGGGGTTGTTTTTACAATACAAAATGAAATGGTTGAAAATAAACCGAGAGCATATTTCGTTAAAATCGCTAGTTAATTGACAGTATGTTCTGATATCTGAATAGATTCATGATTATGAATTGAGTTCGGCCTTGATATTCAGAGGGTAAATCATGGCTCAATGTGCTGGTAAACTAACCAGGGTGTAAGGTTCTGAAGTTTATTGCAGGTTTTCCAGGGCGAAATGTTCGAAAGTAGAGTAAGGGTTGAGTTTTATACCTGCGCTGGCCTTTCCTGTTTCCTGCTGGGTGATATCCAGATCCCCTGAGGTAGTAATGGTTATATGGAACACCTGGTTTGCCTGGGTTACAACAAATAAGCCATCATCTTCAGTGACTTGATATTTGAATTTTTCGGGCTCTTCCCGGGTTTGTTCAACTGCTTTTCTCAAGCGCTCTCTGCTTCTCTTCTCCAGCCGTCTGTTTATTTCATCTGGGGCCAGAGGTCGTAGAAACTGGCTACCCCTGTTGATAACGAATTCAGTCGTTCTATTAAAATGTTTATCAAGCTTGCTTGAAGCCTGTTTCAGGGTCTCCCGGTCATCCGGCTTAGCATGGACACAGGAGTGAATAAGCTCTGTGACTGCATTGACGGTTTCTCGCGCACCACTCAAGCCACTGGCAGTCATAAAGTGCGGACTGGTGGAAGCATCGCCCACGGTGACAATATGGAGATCAGGCCCTCCCTTTCGGTTTTTAACAGTGGCCAGGTTTCTGGAATTTCTATCTTGAGAAACCGGGAATATGGCTGTCTTGCCCCTAAGGGCAGACAGTTCGGCCCCGGTCGTTGAGCTGAAACCCTGTTTGTCTGCAATAAACTGAAACCACTGATCCCGAATGGCCTGTTTTAATCTCTGGGCGTCCACCTCTGCCAGTTCATCTTCACTAAGCAGTTTATCTATGCTCTCGTTTGCACTCTTCATCCACAGATAGAGCGCTTTAGGAATTTCCATCCCGAGATAGACAGCCTTGCGGTTTTCAAAATTTCTCAGCTCAAGCGTAATTCGACTGCTCTTTCTCATTTCTGTAAAAAAACGGTGCTTTTCCTGAAGGTACCCATCTGTTTGGTATCTCTTCTTGTACTGTACAAAAAAAGCTATGTCATCATCCGTACATTTGTCTTGTAGTGATTCTGCCCAGGTGCCAGCATCAAAATTAGTCATTCCCATAATGGCAGCCAGTTCTGTACGGGCTTTATAGCTTAAGGTTTTGGCAAAATCGGAGAAGCCCGGATGCATTTCAGAGTTTAGTTCCTGGCAATATTCATGGAGGTCTATAGGTGTTGGTTCGGTTGTGCTCTGAATCATCGGGAAGGTCTGTAAATCGTCATTGTCGATATCATCGCTTTCCCAAGTTGCAACGCCATAGTATTTCTCATCGGTGACAGGAACATGATTAAAAAATTGATCCCGGGTTGGACTTTTTTTGCCTCCGGCGCAGATGAGAATATCGACAGGGTGTTTTTTTGCTTCTGGCTTGGTCCTTCCGCTTTCGGTGTATGTTGTTGTTACAGAGCATTTTTTGCTGGCAGTTCCCATTGAGCAACCTGTCAGCTTATGATTGATAAACTGGCACTTGCCACTTCCTATAATTGAGATGAGCTTTACCAGCCGATCTTGCAGAGCTTCTTCCAAGTGTCTGATCATAATATGACCAGAACCATCAGCCTTGAGTTTTCCTTTTCCGGTTACCGGGTCGAAAAGTCTGTCAAACTCCTCGCCCAGGTAGAATCTTAATTCTTTCATCCAGAGAGGATCAAGGCGAAGAATCTGTGTCCGGGTGTAGTTTCCACTTCTTTGCTCGACAACTATGACATCAGCACCTGCCATAATGGCTTTTATTGCCTGCATCAGCCCGGTGGGACCTCCACCCTCAATCACAACTTTCAGGTGTTTTGGGCTGCTTGCATACAGCTGACTGATATATTCAAGGTGAACCTGATCCAGGGCTGGCCCTCTCAGGTTATCCAGAACCACAAGTTTGTTGTATAAGGCGGAAAAATTCTCTCCAGATATACGGGGGTTAGCGAGTGCAGAGGGGGCCCAGCGTCGCCCAAGGGTATTGTGGATACGAAGCAGCAGGTGACGGGCGGACACAACTATGGGAGAAACATCTGTAATTGACGCAGAAATACCTTGAAGAGTCAGAGTTTTATCTGGTGCATCTGCAGCATCTATGTCTTCCCAGTTTTGGTTCGCTTCTGTAATAGAGACATTAATTTGAGTGAATACTTCTTCAGAGAGCTGTTGTGATAACTGGGTGTAAAGATCATCATCCTGAAGAGCGGCTATTTCATCGGTTAGAGCTCCAGTTGTTTGACTAAAGTCGGTTTGCAATTTTGTGTTCAAAGCCTCCAGTTCTTCCGCGGTCACCAGGTCAGCCTGCTCTGCTGTTAATGATTCTGGCTGACTCAATTTGTTGAATGCGGCACCAGTATCGATCGGTGGAGAAGCAACTACGCTGGATGAGGAGGCTGCTTCTGCTTCTGGTTTGGTTTTTTTGGTGGTTTCCTGGGGGGCAGAAGGGCCTGGTGGTGTTTTTCTCTTCCTTTTACGGCCTGTAGTCTCCGGTGCCAATGAAGGTCCGGGTTCACCAGTATCAATACTGGGAGCGGATTTTTTTTTCGAACGATCCCGGGTTGTCCTTTTGGAAAGGGGTTTAGACGTGCTTTTGACAGGAGGTTTACCTGTCAGCTCCCCCTTACCTTTTGGTCGGCGTCGCTTGGCAGTTCGATGACCAACCCTGACTTCAGGACTGTCCTGCTCCGAATCACTGCTGCTTGATTCGACCTCAGAGCTGACAGGAGAACCAGTTCTTGAGCTGTTGTTACTGCTACTGCTACTGCTACTGCTGTGCTGCTCTGGGGTAGAACCTGAGCCTGTTACCCATCTCCATAAATATGCCATTTTTTACTTACGCCCTTCTAAAGCGTTAGAACACCAGCAACATTGGGCGGAAATCACCAAACATCGGCTGTGACCATGCTGGAAACAGTGGTTCAAAAGCATTACGGCTACAGCTTTGGCTGTAAACAACTGGACTGGATAGACTGGAAAGGATGATATCCAGCTCCGTGAGCAGGTCGGAGGTATCCTGCCAGGTCCAGTCAGAGGGCAAGAGGGGCATTGGCGCAGGATCGAATAGGTAGTAAGAGTAATAAGATGACTGCTGAGGCTCTGGCTCAAATATTTCTTCCCCTGCCTCAGCATCAAATTCAGGATAATTTTCCTCCAGCCACAGGCCAAACTGTTCTTCGAGGGTAGGCCCTGACAGCCCCATCATTGTAAAGCCACGGAGGAGATCATCCATGAATCCGAAATCAAGTTCACTCGCATCCAGCCCTTGATTTTGCCTCTGTGTTGCGCGGACATTATCTCGCAGCTCAATGTAGTCTCTCTCGCTAAGGTCATTCTCCATGTCGTGAGGTGTCCGGCGCCCAAGTTCTATGCCAAATTCCTCGTTGATATTATTAATCTCGTAGTCTTCAAGTGGTGTTCTACACATCGGGCAATTACTGGTTCCATGGGTCAGGTTGTTCTTCATACAGTCAGAGTGGAAAGTGTGTCCACAGGCCAGTCGAACGCTGCACTTGTCAGAAGAAAAGCCTGTTTGCGCAGGGATTTCCATATCTTCTTCCAGGCAAATACCGCACTTTTCATGATGCGCGTGTCCGCAGATCCCAGCAGGAGTTCCTGTGCTGTTTGGTGCAATTGTTGGTCTAATCATGTTTTACTCCTTAATTCGATAATTGTCCTCGTTGATCATTTGGACACCACCTGTTCTCAATAATTCTGTTCCTGAACCCTGTTGTCAGAATCGCTGACAATGTGATGTGAAGCATCGATAACTTTGGCAGGGTATGTTTATAACTTATTGATAAATAAGAAAATAATTGCTCTTTTAGACCAATTGCGAATGGCTGGTATGGCTATCCCAGTGTAAATTAAAAGTTAATAGGCCCAGATATAAGGTGAAATGCTCAGGGAGGGTGGTATGAAAATTACTCAGAAAATGTTTACTCAGACTTTTACTGAGATAAAAACGCCAATTAAGCGAGCCAAAGTAGGTGGAGCACTTCAGGGAAGAAAAGTCCGAAAAGTTGCCAATGGTTATGTTAATAAATTTTTGGGTTTGTTTAAAAAAGAAGACCCTGTTGAGCGTGAAATTCAGGAAATAAAGAAAGATGCGAATTATGTCTGGAAGAAGTTTGTGCAGGTTGTCTGCGTTCCTGCCCTGGTTTCTGTCTCACTGAAATTTCAGTATCACAAGGCCAATGCCAATTCTCCTATAGGCGTAGATACAGTAGCTTATAACCATTTGAATAGTTGGGATAAAAAAATTCTTCGCCTCTACAGCGACCAGGTCAGTATCTTCAAGTTGGATTAATGTCCAGTAGGGCAGGGATCAATAAACCTGACCCTTGTCCTCTTCAGGCAGGCAGACTTCAAAAGGTAAGCCTTTACGCAGTACAACCTGGCTGAAAAACAGGTTGATTGCCTGAGACGTGTTCAGACCCAGCTGATGCAAAATCTCTTCGGCATCCCGTTTGAGGTCTTCATTGATTCTAGCTCTGACGGTGGTTTCTTTGGCCATGGTCAATACCTTTCTGAAAGTTGCCAGTTTGCCACTTTTCTATATGGCTTTTCCAGCCCGAATATTTCATCAATGCGCCCCGATCTAACCTGCTCCCTGCCAGCCTGAGAATTTTGACTCAGTCAATCTGTTATCCAACACGGGTCTGATTTTCCTGTTTTATAACCTGTTGTTTTATAAAAAGTTCCCTTCTGGCATCGCTTGTGTCAGTCATCCTGACAATCCTGTTAGCTACCCTGACATCCCTCTTCCAAGAGCTATACCGGCAATGGTGAATAGTGTTTACTTGGGCTTGTTTTGAACTCAAAGGATTGGATCCTTTGTATATAAGGAACAAACAGGAGGTTTGTATGGAAGGTTTGAATAGTACACTGACAAGTGCATATCCCACGGAAACTGAGCGGAATAGTAGTGGTTATGGGGCGATTGCACAACTTTGGAGTGTGGCCCAGTGGATGGGGATGTCTGTAGCAGTTGCCTATGCTTTTGGTACTCCTCTGGGGGTGATTACGTCTGGCGTGATTGCAGCTGTCAATATTGGAAGGTATGCGTATGGCCGTTCTGCCGACTCAGCTAAAAATGTTGAGATGAAACAAGCCAAAGACCTTATGCAGCGTCAGATTAATAAGGTGTGTCAAGACAATAAGCAGCTTGCTAACCAGCTGAAGTCTGTTCAGAGTGAAAAAGAACAGATTGACGCAGCAAGTCAACTACAGATCATTGAGCTTCAAACCAGACTAAGCGAAGCAGAAACCAAGTTAGACACTGTAGAAAAGCAGTATAGGGATAAAAACCAACTACTAATTCAAGAAAAATCTAATCATCAATTAGATAGAAAGAAGCTTAACGAACAAGTTGATTCTTTAACTGCTCAGATTAAGGAAATAACTTCCAAGAATGAAGAATTAAATAACAAGCTTTTTAACGTTGAAAGAGTTGTCGAGTTGGATAGCAGTCGTCAGCTTCAGAAATTTGCTCAGACTCGGCAAGAACATCAGCATCTGACTGATAAGCTACAAGATTCAAAAGAAAAAAATATAGAGTTAACGAAAGAGGTTGAAAAACTGAGGTCTGATAGTGAAAATCTGAAAAAATTCATGGGTAAATTTGATGATGTTACTGCAAAACTGAAAGCATCAGGCACTAAGAATAGAAAACTGGAACAAAGTATTGCAAATGCGAAGATTAAAATGGAAACAATGCAAGAACAGTATCAAAAGGATTGTAAGGAGTTAGCCGAACTTAATGATAAAGAAAGGAAAGAGCAGGGTGAAATAGAAGCTAATATGACTGATAAGATAAAACAGTCAGAACAGCAAAAAGCAGAGTTGGAGAGTCAGCTTAAAGAAATACAGGCTGAAATAAAATTTATCAAAACCGAGGGTGCTGGTGAGATTGAAAAATTATGTCAGGAATTCGAAAGTACAGTGGAAGAGCTGACTGAAGCACAGAGTGAAAAACAGCAACTGGCCCAGGATTTGCGCAAAGCTCATGCAAAAATCAAAGAATTGCATGGGCAGCTGCAGACTTATCTCACTCGCCAAGATGTCATCAGCTTGGAAAACAGCCTGTCGTTAATAGAAGAATCGACTTCTGGTTATGATCTCCAGTCAGCTCATTCTTTGGCCACTCAGAATTTTGAGATAATGACAGATGTGTTGATGTCTGGTATTTTGGAGATGATGGAAGCTCATAACTCTTCTCAAAACAAGATGCAGCGAACCTTTGCAGAAGCGGGAAAAGTTGGGTTTAGCGAGTGCATGAAGAGTATCAGGAATTTTAGAGAACAAGCTGGTCTATACAAAATAGCATTTGATGTTAATGATAGCTTGAAAGAGAGCGGGAATTAACTTCCGGTTTTATCCGGTATCAGAAATGGCCATGTGGTTTATTAAGATAAAAATCTATTAAACTACATGGCCAACGACTCTGGGACACTAGCCGTAGCAGTTTGGCGGAGATGGCTTCAGCAACACTGAAATCCATATCCGCAAGCCGGTAACCCTCATCTTTTCATTTCAATGAGGCAACTGTCAGATCAGATCTAAACTTTTACACCTGATTATTCATTCTTACTCTTACTGCATATCTTCCAGCTCAGTCCAGCGCTCCATCTTGGCCTCCAGCAGTTCATTCAGCTCTGTCAGCCGTGCCAGTTTGCTCTGTACAGTTTCCTGATCCTGCTGATAAAAACTATTGAACCCTGTTTCCTCTTCCAGGGCTGCCAGTTCCTCTTCGATCTTCTCGATCTCTCCAGGCAGTGCATCAAGCTCCCGCTGTAGCTTGTAACTCAGCTTTTTTTTCACTGCCGGCTTTGGTGTCTCACTGGCTGCTTCCGGCTTTGACTTGGCTTTCGGCTTATCGACTTTACCGGCATCACCGGTTTCTGCCAGCCTGTTGATGCTGCCACCCTGACGCAGCCAGTCTTCAAAACCACCAACATACTCACGTACCACGCCATTGCCCTCAAAGACCAGGGATGAGCCGACAACATTATCCAGAAAATCCCGGTCGTGGCTGACCAGCAGGACTGTGCCCTGAAAATCCACCAGGATACTTTCCAGAAGTTCAAGGGTTTCTACATCCAGATCATTGGTCGGTTCGTCAAGCACCAGAATATTGGCCGGCTTGCTGAACAGCCGGGCCAGCAGCAGACGGTTCCGTTCACCACCGGAAAGGGCTTTTACGGGCACACGGGTCCGCTGGGGTGAGAACAGGAAATCTTCCAGGTAACTGATGACATGGCGGTCGCGGCCATTGATGGTAATTTTCTCCCGTCCTTCGGCCACGTTATCAATCACGGTCTTTTCCAGATCCAGCTGATCCCGCATCTGGTCGAAGTAAGCGACTTCCAGCTTGGTGCCCATTTTGACCCTGCCATTCTGGGGTTCCAGGTTGCCCAGCAGAATTTTCAGAAGGGTGGACTTGCCAACACCATTGGCACCGATCAGACCAACTTTGTCCCCCCGCATCAGGGTGAAATCGAGGTCTTTCATAAGCAGGCCATCTTTGAAACCGTGGGTCAGCTCTGTGGCTTCCACAACCAGCTTGCCGGACTTTTCCGCTGCATCCAGTTTAAACTTGGCACTGCCCTGTAAATTACGGCGCTCCAGCCGCTCAGCCCGCAAGGCTTTCAAAGCCCTTACCCGGCCTTCATTACGGGTACGGCGGGCCTTGATGCCCTGTCGTATCCAGGTCTCTTCCTGGGCCAGTTTCTTATCGAACTGGGCATTGTGTTCCTGCTCCACTGCCAGGGTATGGGCCTTGCGCTCCAGATAAGTTTCGTAGTCGCAGTCCCAGCTGGTCAGATGGCCGCGATCCAGTTCCAGGATACGTGTGGCCAGGGATTTCAGGAAAGCCCGGTCGTGGGTAATAAACAGCAGAGCTCCCCGAAAATCTTTCAGCTGCTTTTCCAGCCAGGCGATGGTGACGATATCAAGGTGGTTGGTCGGCTCATCCAGTAACAGGATATCCGGGTTGCAGACCAGGGCCCGGGCCAGTTCTACCCGACGGCGCCAGCCTCCGGAAAGCTCCCCCATGGTTTTATCTGCTGGCAGCTGCAGGCGCTCGAGAGTTTGTTCAACCCGCTGCTGCAGTTTCCAGCCATCCTGAGCTTCCAGGGCATGCTGAATCTGTTCGAAGCGCTTCATATCGGCATCGGTAGCAATATTGTGGGAGAGTGCGTGCCACTCCGCCAGCAGTTTGCCGACACTGTCCAGACCGCCGGCAACCACGTCATAAACCAGCTGGTCATCGGCCAGGGGCAGATTCTGGTTCAGCATACCGACCCGTATGCCGCTATCCTTGCGAACCAAACCATCATCCGGCTGTATCTGGCCGGAAGCCAGTTTCATAAGGGTTGACTTGCCAGCACCATTCCTGCCAATCAGACAGACCCTCTCACCGGGCTCGATTTGGAAGCTGGCGTGATCCAGCAGAGGCTGATCACCATAGGCTACGGAGACATCATCAAAGCGTAACAGGGACATTGCATCAGAATCTTGAGAAAAAACCGAACAAGGATACCGGTTTGCAGGCAGGTCTGAAACAGTTGTAACACCCTGAATGCACCTAGTACACAATTTCCATGAACCTGACCTGTGCCAGGTGGTAACTTGCTGTTTCCCGCGCCCATGGGCAGCCCCTGCCCAACGGCGCTAGTCGGCCATCCATGGCCTTTGGAAACATCAAGCCGCCACCCGCAAAAGTGTATGAAATGCTGTACTGGTTAACGGCGCTTGGGCGTCCAGGCCCAGATCATTTCAGCCTTGATAGGTTCAATACTGTTTTTGTCGGTGATGGTACAGGCGACAGATACTTCTCCTTTTTCCAGAGTCTGTATGGTCTGTACCTGTTCCTGGGTCAGGTGAGCTTTGCAGGTGATATCACCGGATGAGCGTTTTACAAAATCAATATGCATACTCTTGATAACCGGTACACCAGTGTCAGGCACATTCATGCCAACTATCAGGCCAGTGGCAGACTCTGCTGCCAGGGCCATACCGCAGGCATGGACACT
The DNA here is from genome assembly GCA_965243775.1 of Sansalvadorimonas sp. GTDB lineage: Bacteria > Pseudomonadota > Gammaproteobacteria > Pseudomonadales > Endozoicomonadaceae > Sansalvadorimonas. Next base: position 85,420 of record CBDEWF010000002.1, on the reverse strand, counting down.
GCCGATATGATTTTGATTGCGCCGAAGGTTACGAATTGTGACCTGGCACTCATTGTACGTCAGCTTCTCAATACGTCCCTTCGTTGTGCCCACCAGTTTTACAGTGCTGCCAATCGCCTTGCTGACCAGCCAGGTGCGCATGAATACGGGGGCCTTATTACAGAGAGAGATCATTTGGCTCATGCGATTGGACATAATGCTTCCTTATAATTGTTGTCTTATGCGGATGCAGAATAACCCCGGGGTCGAATATGGGCAACAGATGTTGTTAAGATGCCTGTGCCTTACAGGCTCCCAGATCTTAATGGGAAACGGCTACTCTGAATGTCCCCATATCAATCAAAAATCTTTTCATCGTTTCCACCAGCATATTGAAAGTACCATGACTAAGCAGTGAACCGGCCAGGCCATATCTTTCATATAAGATACCAGTCAGCAGGTAACCGGTTGTCAGGTAGCGGAAGAACATCCAGCCTGGCCGGGATGAGCTGCAGTAAATAGAAGCAAACGCATAGGCAGAGCTACTCAGTAAACGGGATGCTCTTGAGAGCATTCTTTCCTGGGATGGCCAGTCATCACCTTCCCAGAGTAAGATCTTCATGGTGTTGTATATTCCCCATTGGCCTATGACCCGGAAAATCAGCTCCTCCTTTAAAGCGGGTATCCAGGTTTTTTCCAGACCTTCAGCGGAGTATTGCCCCATAAATGCAGAGGTCAGTCTTCTCATGGCATCTACTGGTCCTGTTACGTGGTCCAGATTGCGGGCTGCATTGTACCGGTTGGCAACAGGCATCATCCGAAGTATTGCGCGAAAATCCGGATCTGCTGCAATGAGCAGTAGTACCGGGCTTTCTGCAAGAACGTATTTGCCAGCTGTGGTAACCGTGCTAAACCATCCAGAATCCTGGCCAAACCAGCTTTGCAGTATTTCCCTGAACTCATGCTGCCCTGATGGGGCAAGGGTATTCATTAGTATGGAAAACTCAGCTTCCCAGTCCGGCTGGGGGTTTACCATGGGGTAGGGCAAACCTGTTTGAGGCTGCAGCCAGATCGGATAATCTTCATCGATAAAGAAATGGATACGGTGTACATCGTGGGAGAGCCCGGTATTAACAAGTTTTTTGGGTAACTGAATACGGGAAACGAAAACCGGTTGGTGAGGGGCACATACCCGGAAAAGCTCCAGCTCTCCTGACGGCATTATCTGCCCGATAAAGCGACAGCCCTGCTCGTCCAGATAAACATTTTCCGACTGGGGCAGGCTGTCAGTCCACTGCAACCCGGACAACCCAGAGGCAGACAGATTCTGGCCAATCAACAGCAGCAGGAAGAGTAGAACTCTTTTCATTTGAGGCCCAGTTATCAAGGTGTGAGAACTGTAGAAAACCCTGTGGTAATAGCAAGCTCAGAAAAAATAAATTGCAAACAGATACCCAATGATGCAATTGGTTTCTTGATCTCCTGCCTGTTCTATCTGGTTATTGCGTTTGCCTGATATTATCTGTGACGTTTGGTTGTCTTCTTAGGCTTTACTTTATCCATACTCTTTTTGGCAGGTTCAGCTTTACTCTTATCCTTATGAGCTGGGTCAATTTTAAGCTTTTTCACCATAGGCTTTTTATCTTCTGAATCGGAATCCTGCTCAGCCTCAGAACCCTTTTCTACCCCCATGTACACCTCATGAGTAATGGCCTGAGTTGTAAGAATCTAGCCTACTCCTTCCATCCGTTCTGTTCTGTCACGTGTTTGAGTCTTGGAAAAACTCAAACCATCATGGCTCGTCCCTGTATCCACAACCTCAACCTCAACCTGGTAGTCATCATCTTCGTCCCGCTTGGCATATTTAGCCAGCTGCTGCCTTGTGGAATGCTTTCGGCAAGGTCCTTGTCAAGTAGCTTTGTAAGCCTTGCTTCAAAAGTATCAGCGAACTCTTTGGAACCTGTTGCTTTGGTATCCCTTTTACAGCACTCCTGATCGTTACCTCCAAGGTAGTCATGGGCAACGGAGAACATGCGTTTCCATTATTTTGCTCCTTGCTAAATCGCAATACCATGAATGCGCTTTAGACAAAGGCTGTCGCTTTATGGTTCACGGCTGGAGAATTTGGGTTATGTCTGCAAACGTTTTTGTTAACCTTGGTGTTGCTCACCCTAATGCCAGCTTGTTGACTCGGTAACACATCAGTTAGAAGTCTTTACAGCACAACGGATAGGGGTACCGGGGAGGCAGAATCTTTATCCGACTGCCAGAATCTGACAGTTCTTTTCAAATGTCTGGGGTTTATAGTTATCGGCTGGAAGGTTTTATCAGGCAGCGTCCTGCAGGAAGCTGCCTGATAAAACGGGACCGGCACGGTCAGTGGTGAGGTCTGGCCCGGCTGACCCGGACAAAGTTCAGGACACGGCTGATCAGGGTGCCCCGGGAGGTATCTCCCCTGGACATCCAGGCTTCCAGGTCATCCACGGCGTGATGCTGATGCTCCTGACGCAGGTCGTTCAGTTCTTTTTTGAGATCTTTGACTTCCTGACGTGCCGCCTTGATGCGGGCTTTCAGAGCCTTGCGCTTCTGTTTGAACTCTTTGAGTTCGTTCATTCAATTTACTCCGAAAAAATCAGTCTGTAATAAAAATCAGCAGGCCTGGCAGGATAAAGAACACCCCGAAGATATAAGAGAAGACAATACTCTTCTTACAGGATGCCAGCTGGGCAAACCGGCGGGCGGTGTTATAGGGAATGACCCGCAGCTGTGGAATACCATAAATCAGCAGCACTGCACCTGTGTTGAACATCAGGTGAACCAGTGCAATCTGAAGCCCCTGCATAGCCAGGGCGCCGGTCACCGTGGTTGCTGCCAGCAGAGCTGTGATGCAGGTGCCGATATTGGCGCCGAGGGTAAACGGATAGACATCCTTCAGTCGGAAAATGCCGCTGCCTGCCAAGGGGACAATCAAGCTGGTGGTGGTTGAAGATGACTGTACTGCCACTGTAATCAGGCCACCAGACAGAATGCTCTTCAGGGCACCGTTACCGATAGCCTTGTGCAACATATCCTTGGCCCGTCCGATCATAAGCTGCTTCAGGATCTTGCCGAGGACAGAGATGGATACAAAGACAAATACCAGACCGGTCAGAGCCAGAGCAATACCACCGTAGTTACAGGGAAGAACAGAGAATCCTTCGGAGAACAGTTTAATAACTGGTTTGGTCATCGGCTTGACAAAGTCAAAGCCACTCATCTCCACACCCTGGGCACCGCCATTGCTGTAGACAATGTGGGCGAGGGAGGCAGAAATTTTCTCCAGAGCTCCGGTCATCAACTCAAGTGGCATAAAGATAAACACTGCCATCAGGTTGAAAAAGCCGTGCACCGTTGCTGCGGCAAAGGAGCGACGAAAAGTCTTGCGCTGACCAAGGCTTCCCAGGCTGACCAGAGTTGCCGTCATGGTAGTGCCGATATTAACCCCGAGGATCATGGGGATAGCAACGGCTACAGGCATACCACCGCCCACCAGGCCAACGATAATTGAAGTCACGGTACTGGAGGACTGAACCACGGCAGTTGCCATGGTGCCGACAATCAGGGCCATAAACGGGTTGGTGGCAAATTCGAACAGCTGGGCGGCTGCTTCAGGGCCACCGGCAGCCCATTTGAAACCTGAACCAATCATCCCTACTGCAACCAGCAGCAGGTAAATCATTCCTACAACAGTAGCCCACTGAAGAGCATCGCTTTGCTGCAGCTCATCAGCTTTAGCAGCTTGTACTGATTCCATTCTTAATTCCAGATGACTAAACCCCAAATGGGTGCGGCGGTTACTTTATGGATACAGAGTCAGTACGCAATCAGGGGATATCACACAATTGCAGTCGGAGTGAACAGGATTTGACAGAAATATACCCTTTTTGAGGGAGGGGTAACTTCGGATAATAAGTAAGTGGTAATTTCTACCCATCTGGTTGTCTTGCTGGATCAGGTGTAATCCTGATGCAATCCCTCTTTGGTGAATGTTGATACTCTTAGCATTTAACCAATAAGTCAGAGAGGCTGACTATACCAGCAACCATTGTGCTTAAGTTGACTTTGATATGAACCTCAGACGGTACTTCCAAGTACCGCTATGTCCACAAAAATATTTGACACTCTTCGTATATCAATATTTGTTATAGCTGAAAAGAGAAATTGTGATCACCTTTTTATAGGAACAGATACAGTCTTTTATTTCCCCCCCCCTCTTTTGTTCCGCTTGCCCTTGCAGCGCGCATCCGTGCTGCCCCGGCGGTGGGAGATAAGAAGGTTCACTGAATCAAAGGACAGGCCGCAGCCACAGGTGGTGTTGCGCTTGCCCTTGCAGCGCGCATCCGTGCTGCCCCGGCGGTGGTATTCAAGAAGGTTCACCGAATCAAAGGACAGGCCGCAGTCACAGGTGGTGTTCAGCTTGCCCTTGCAACGCGCATCCATGCTGCCCTGGCGGTGGGATTCAAGAAGCTTCGCCGAATCAAAGGACAGGCCGCAGCCACAGGTGGTGTTGCGCTTGCCCTTGCAGCGCGCATCCGTGCTGCCCTGGCGGTGGGATTCAAGAAGGTTCACCGAATCAAAGGACAGGCCGCAGCCACAGGTGGTGTTGCGCTTGCCCTTGCAACGCTCATCCGTGCTGCCCTGGCGGTGGGATTCAAGAAGGTTCATCGAATCAAAAGACAGGCCGCAGCCACAGGTGGTGTTCAGCTTGCCCTTGCAGCGCGCATCCGTGCTGCCCCGGCGGTGGGAGATAAGAAGGCTCACCGAATCAAAGGACAGGCCGCAGCCACAGGTGGTGTTCAGCTTGCCCTTGCAGCGCGCATCCGTGCTGACCTGGCGGTGGGAGTTAAGAAGGCTGGCCGAATCAAAGGACAGGCCGCAGCCACAGGTGGTGTTGCGCTTGCCCTTGCAGCGCGCATCCGTGCTGCCCCGGCGATGGGTGTTAAGAAGGCTGGCCGAATCAAAGGACAGGCCGCAGCCACAGGTGGTGTTGCGCTTGCCCTTGCAGCGCGCATCCATGCTGCCCCGGCGGTGGGATTTAAGAAGGTTCACCGAATCAAAGGACAAACCGCAGCCACAGGTGGTGTTGCGCTTGCCCTTGCAGCGCGCATCCGTGCTGCCCCGGCGGTGGGATTCAAGAAGGTTCACCGAATCAAAGGACAGGCCGCAGCCACAGGTGGTGTTGCGCTTCTTCCTGAATACTGCAGCTTGTTCACTTTGCGTCACTATTTCCACTTCCAGAGTGAGAGGACTGTCGTAACCTGGATAACTTTCAACGGAAGTGGTAACAGAGGGTTCTTTTTTAACCACCCTCTGGCAATGAATTTCCCAGGCCAGTAGCTCAGGATTGAGAGACATCATAAGTGGGTCCCATGATTCTTTTTCAATGATCACCTCATCTGTTTCGGGTGGCGGGGTGCCTGAACGGGACGTTGCTGTGCAAGCTGATCCTGGAGCACTCAATTTGAGGGTGTCATCATCCAGGTGTGGCACCCTTATTCGGGATGCACTTTCAATGCCCCGACATTCGAAACCTTCACCTGAAACAGGCACACAGTAAGTATCATCCAGTGGGTGGGCCGCTGAGGCGTGAGTGCGTATGGCTCCTGTTGAGAGAATCTCTGTCTCCCCTTCGCCTGCGGGTAAAACGAGAGTGCAGCTCTCCTGCTTGTTTGTACCTGAACTGGCAGGTTGAACTGTGGCAATGACCAGGACAAGGCAAAAGTATGTTGGCTTTAACAATCCAGAAAACAAGTCAGCTTCCCTGAACCAAACCGGCCTTAAAGGTTAGCAGAACAGTCAGGGGCCATTTTAAACCCGGTTGATTTCTATGCTCTGAACATTCCAGGGAAGCAACTGCTCAATATCTTCAACGGATTTCACGGAAGGCAACTGGGTAAAAACCTCTGGTAGTGGGTCAGATGTGTGTTTAAGGGACAACACGGATAGCAAATTGAATACGCATACCAATTATGTAAAGTATGGTATGTCTCACAGAAGTCAGCTGCGCGAGCTGCAGCAGTACAAACATTGGAAAATACGGCTTCAGCCGCCGTGGCGTGCAACGTTATCTCTGCCAAAATCCAGACTGCATCACCAAAAGCTTTATGCTGGAGTATCGGTACAAAGCGTGTGCTCCTGGCGTTCATAAGCAGGTTGTCGATATGGCTATTAACGGTAGTGGCATTCGGGATACCAGCCGGGTTCTCCAGATCAGTAAAACGACAACTATCAATATTATACGACGCAAAGAAAGTCACCTCGTGCAGGTCAACCCCAATATCCGTGCCTTGGGACTGAGTGCAGACAACAAGGTTCGACTGGAGCCTGCCTGTGAAGCCGCTGAGCTTGATGAGCAGTGGTCATTTGTCGATAAAAAATCTAACCAGCGCTGGCTTTGGTACGCAATAGACCATGCGACCAACACGGTTCTTGCTTACGTTTTTGGCAAGAGAAGAGATAAGGTGTTTAAGAAGCTGAAAGCTCTTCTTGAGCCCTTTGGTATACAACGCTTTTATACAGATGACTGGGGTGCCTATGAGAGACATCTGGATGAAGATAAGCATGAAATTGGCAAAAGAAATACCCAAAAAATTGAGCGTAAAAACCTGAATTTCAGAACCTGGATAAAACGTTTGGCCCGAAAAACTATCTGCTTTTCCAAGCTTGAGACAATGCACGATACTGTCATTGGGTTATTGATCAATAAAGTAGAATTCGGAGTGGATATTTATGCCCAAACACACATCTGACCCACTACCCAGTCTTTTATGTCCCCCCCCCCCTCTTTTGTTGCGCTTGCCCTTGCAGCGCGCATCCGTGCTGCCCCGGCGGTGGGATTCAAGAAGCCTCGCCGAATCAAAGGACAGGCCGCAGCCACAGGTGGTGTTGCGCTTGCCCTTGCAACGCGCATCCGTGCTGCCCCGGCGGTGGGATTCAAGAAGGCTGGCCGAATCAAAGGACAGGCCGCAGCCACAGGTGGTGTTGCGCTTGCCCTTGCAACGCGCATCCGTGCTGCCCTGGCGGTGGGAGTTAAGAAGGCTCGCCGAATCAAAGGACAGGCCGCAGCCACAGGTGGTGTTGCGCTTGCCCGTGCAGCGCGCATCCGTGCTGCCCTGGCGGTGGGAGTTAAGAAGGCTGGCCGAATCAAAGGACAGGCCGCAGCCACAGGTGGTGTTGCGCTTGCCCTTGCAACGCGCATCCGTGCTGCCCTGGCGGTGGGAGGTAAGAAGGTTCACCGAATCAAAGGACAGGCCGCAGCCACAGGTGGTGTTCTGCTTGCCCTTGCAGCGCGCATCCGTGCTGACCTGGCGGTGGGAGGTAAGAAGGTTCACCGAATCAAAGGACAGGCCGCAGCCACAGGTGGTGTTGCGCTTGCCCTTGCAACGCGCATCCGTGCTGCCCTGGCGGTGAGAGGTAAGAAGGCTGGCCGAATCAAAGGACAGGCCGCAACCACAGGTGGTGTTGCGCTTGCCCTTGCAGCGCGCATCCGTGCTGCCCTGGCGGTGGGATTCAAGAAGGCTCACCGAATCAAAGGACAGGCCGCAGCCACAGGTGGTGTTGCGCTTGCCCTTGCAGCGCACATCCGTGCTGCCCCGGCGGTGGGAGTTAAGAAGGCTCACCGAATCAAAGGACAGGCCGCAGCCGCAGGTGGTGTTGCGCTTGCCCTTGCAGCGCGCATCCGTGCTGCCCTGGCGGTGGGAGTTAAGAAGGTTCACCGAATCAAAGGACAGGCTGCAGCCACAGGTGGTGTTGCGCTTGCCCTTGCAGCGCGCATCCGAGCTGCCCTGGCGGTGGGATTCAAGAAGGCTCACCGAATCAAAGGACAGGCCGCAGCCACAGGTGGTGTTGCGCTTCTTCCTGAATACTGCAGCTTGTTCACTTTGCGTCACTATTTCCATTTCCAGAGTGAGAGGACTGTCGTAACCTGGATAACTTTCAAAGGAAGAGGTAACAGAGGGTTCTTTTTTAACCACCCTCTGGCAATGAATTTCCCAGGCCAGTAGCTCAGGATTGAGAGATACCATAAGTGGATCCCATGATTCTTTTTCAATGATCACCTCATCTGTTTCAGGTGGCGGGGTGCCTGAACGGGACGTTGCTGTGCAAGCTGATCCTGGAGCACTCAATTTGAGGGTGTCATCATCCAGGTGTGGCACCCTTATTCGGGATGCACTTTCAATGCCCCGACATTCGAAACCTTCACCTGAAACAGGCACACAGTAAGTATCATCCAGTGGGTGGACCGCTGGGGCGTGAGTGCGTATGGCTCCTGTTGAGAGAATCTCTGTCTCCCCTTCGCCTGCGGGTAAAACGAGAGTGCAGCTCTCCTGCTTGTTTGTACCTGAACTGGCAGGTTGAACTGTGGCAATGACCAGGACAAGGCAAAAGTATGTTGGCTTTAACAATCCAGAAAACAAGTCAGCTTCCCTGAACCAAACCGGCCTTAAAGGTTAGCAGAACAGTCAGGGGCCATTTTAAACCCGGTTGATTTCTATGCTCTGAACATTCCAGGGAAGCAACTGCTCAATATCTTCAACAGATTTCACGGAAGGCAATTGGGTAAAAACCTCTTTCAGGTAAGCATAGGGGGTAGTGGGTCAGATGTGTGTTTAAGGGACAACACGGATAGCAAATTGAATACGCATACCAATTATGTAAAGTATGGTATGTCTCACAGGAGTCAGCTGCGCGAGCTGCAGCAGTACAAACATTGGAAAATGCGGCTTCAGCCGCCGTGGCGTGCAACGTTATCTCTGCCAAAATCCAGACTGCATCACCAAAAGCTTTATGCTGGAGTATCGGTACAAAGCGTGTGCTCCTGGCGTTCATAAGCAGGTTGTCGATATGGCTATTAACGGTAGTGGCATTCGGGATACCAGCCGGGTTCTCCAGATCAGTAAAACGACAACTATCAATATTATACGACGCAAAGAAAGTCACCTCGTGCAGGTCAACCCCAATATCCGTGCCTTGGGACTGAGTGCAGACAATATATACAGATGACTGGGGTGCCTATGAGATACATCTGGATGAAGATAAGCATGAAATTGGCAAAAGAAATACCTCTGTACACGACAAAAAAAGTGAGCTGGCAACGTAGCAAAGCTGCTATGAAAGGCTGTGAAAAAAGAGCCATCGGAAGCAGCCATGGACATTGCCAGCTCACTCTCCCAGCAGATTAAGCCATATCTCGCTCTAAGCAAGCCGCGGCTTGAGCTTATTTCCATCTTGGTCATCAGCATTATTCAGTTGCGAACAGTGAATCTTACCCGCCTTGCCGCAAACTTCCCGGGTTTTGCTCAAACAGAGTCCTGCTATCGCCGTATACAGAATTTTTTCCAGAAGGTCTCCCTCGATACAGTCACTCTCGCCAAACTTATAGCGTGTTTGTTTGGCCCCGAAGGGCCTTGGAAGCTCAGCATGGATCGAACAACATGGATGCTGGGACGATCCAAGTTCAACATTCTTTATCTGGCCATTAACTACAAAGGTATGGCTATACCCCTGTTGTGGGTCATGCTCGACAAGAAGGGCAACTCGAATACTCAGGAGCGCATTGATCTACTGAACTTGTTTCTGGACATCTTCCCTGACCAGAAAGTAGAGCGCCTTATGGCAGACAGGGAGTTCAAAGGAAAGAAATGGCTGGGTTACCTGGTCGAATATAACTGGCCGTTCTGCCTTCGGATTCCAGTGAATACCCAGATACCCAACAAGCATCAAAACCGCCTGCTGCCTGTTCGGCGCATCTTCACCATAAAGGCTGGTGAACACATGGTGATACGCAAGCCTCGTAAGGTGTGGGGGTATACAGTTTATCTTGCTGCTGCCCGGTCTGAGAAAGGTCTTATGGCTCTCATTTGTCAGGCTGACCCTGAACGTGCTGTTCAGGACTACCTGGAAAGGTGGCAGATAGAAACCATGTTCCAGTCTCTGAAAGGACGCGGGTTTAACATGGAGAAAACACACCTCACCAAGTTGGAGAGAGCCTCAAAGCTACTGGGCATTCTGGCTATCGCTTTTGTCTGGTGTTACAAGACCGGCGAGTGGGTGAATGAGGAGAAACCTATTCGCACCAAGAAACACGGCAGGAAGGCCAAGAGCCTCTTCAGAGCCGGACTGGACAGGCTTCAGCGCACACTCGGCCACGTTGACCAATGGTTCAGTGATGCGCTTCAGTTTATAGCGTTACTCTTCGAACCCAGGCTGGTACTGGGCTCGTGAGGAATTGTCGTGTACAGAGAAGAAATACCCAAAAAATTGAGCGTAAAAACCTGAATTTCAGAACCTGAATAAAACGTCTGGCCCGAAAAACTATCTGCTTTTCCAAGCTTGAGACAATGCACGATACTGTCATTGGGTTATTGATCAATAAAGTAGAATTCGGAGTGGATATTTATGCCCAAACACACATCTGACCCACTACCCATCTAATTAAGGCCTGATGATTAGTCATCAGGCCTTTCTTGTTTTAAGTAAAATGCTGTTTTAAGTGAATGCTGCTTAAGATGAAATTATCAGCTGGCTTTGGCAATAATGGCATCCGCCGCTTTCTGATAACTTTCCACCTTGTCAAAGCTCATATAGCGATAGATATCGGAAGACATACTGTCGAGATCCTTCGCATAGTGCATGTACTCTTCCGCAGTTGGAATCTTGCCCATAATCGCGCCAACAGCAGCCAGCTCGGCAGAACAGAGATAGACATTGGCACCATCTCCCAGCCGGTTAGGGAAGTTGCGGGTTGAGGTAGACAATACGGTAGCACCTGCATTGACCCGTGCCTGGTTACCCATGCAGAGTGAACAGCCGGGAATCTCGGTACGGACACCAGCCTTACCATAGATATTGTAATAGCCTTCCTCCATTAGCTGATCCTTGTCCATCTTGGTGGGGGGACTCATCCAGAAACGGGTCTGCAGGGGTTCCTTGTTCTGTTCCAGCAGTTTGCCGGCAGCCCGGAAGTGACCGATATTGGTCATGCAGGAGCCGAGGAACACTTCGTCCACCTTATCACCGGCAACATCAGACAGTGTACGGGCATCATCGGGATCATTGGGGGCACAGAGAATAGGCTCTTTGATTTCCGCCAGATCAATCTCGATCACTTCTGCGTATTCAGCATCGGCATCGGCCCGCATCAGAACCGGATTTGCCAGCCACTCTTCCATCTTCTGGGCCCGGCCGCTCCAGGGTCCTTGGATCACCATAGCCTTCACTGATCATCCAGCGCAGCATAGTGATGTTGGACTGCAGGTACTCGGTGACAGACTCTTCCGAGAGCGTGATAGTGCAACCGGCAGCGGAGCGTTCGGCGGAAGCATCCGAGAGTTCAAAGGCCTGTTCGACGGTCAGGCTTTCCAGGCCTTCAATCTCCAGAACCCGGCCGGGAGAAGGCGTTCTTTTTGCCTGCTTTCTCGACGGTCAAAAGACCTTTTTTGATGGCATACAGCGGAATAGCGTGAACCAGATCACGGAGAGTAATGCCCGGCTGCATTTCACCTTTAAAGCGAACAAGCACAGACTCTGGCATATCCAGAGGCATAACACCTGTTGCCGCAGCAAAGGCCACCAGACCGGAACCGGCCGGGAACGAGATGCCCATAGGGAAACGGGTGTGGGAGTCACCACCGGTTCCGACTGTATCGGGCAGTAGCATACGGTTCAGCCAGCTGTGAATAATGCCATCCCCTGGGCGCAGGGCAACGCCGCCACGGTTCATGATAAAGTCGGGCAGGGTGTGCTGCATCTCTACATCGACCGGCTTTGGATAGGCCGCTGTGTGACAAAAAGACTGCATCACCAGATCTGATGAAAAACCGAGGCAGGCCAGGTCTTTCAACTCATCGCGGGTCATGGGGCCGGTGGTATCCTGTGAGCCGACAGTGGTCATCTTTGGCTCACAGTACTGACCAGCCCGAACACCTTCCACACTACAGGCCTTGCCAACCATCTTCTGGGCCAGGGTATAACCCTTGCCAGAATCAACCGGAGCTGCCGGGCGGCGGAAAACGTCAGAAGGCTCAAGCCCCAGTGATTCCCTTGCCTTATCTGTCAGGCCGCGACCGATAATCAGGTTGATACGGCCACCGGCCTGAACCTCATCGAGGATAACATCGGATTTTGTAAGAGAAGCTGGAGATAACGTCACCTGACTCATCCAATACCTTACCTTCATAGGGGCGAATCTCAATGACATCCCCCATATTCATTTTGTCGACTGGAGCTTCAAATACCAGGGCCCCAGCATCTTCCATGGTGTTAAAGAAGATCGGAGCTACCTTACCGCCAATACAGACACCCCCCGCACGCTTATTGGGAACGCCGGGAATATCTTCACCGAAGAACCACAATACCGAGTTGGTGGCGGACTTGCGGGAAGAACCGGTACCCACAACATCACCCACGAAAGCGACCGGCAGTCCTTTGGCCTTGATCTCTTCGACCTGGTGCATCGGGCCGGTGACACCATGTTCCTCTGGTGTCAGGCCGTCACGGGTCATTTTATAGGCTGCACGGGCATGGAGGGGAATATCAGGGCGTGACCAGGCATCGGGAGCGGGGGACAGATCATCGGTATTGGTTTCGCCGGTGACCTTGAATACCGTCATTCTGATGCTGTCGGCAACCCTGGGACGTTTGGTGAACCATTCGGCATCGGCCCAGGATTTCAAAACGGATTGTGCATGGCTGTTACCTGCCCGGGCTTTCTCCTCCACATCATGAAAGGCATCAAACATAAGCAGAGTGTCTTTCAGTTCGGCGGAGGCCAGTTCTCCCAGCTGCTTGTCATCCAGCAGCTCAACCAGAGTGGTAATGTTGTAACCACCATGCATATTGCCCAGCAGTTGTACAGCTTTCTCTTTGTCTACCAGTGGTGAAGCGGCTTCGCCCGATACAATGGCAGACAGGAATCCGGCTTTTACATAAGCCGCTTCATCAACGCCAGGGGGAATACGGTTTTCCAGCAGATTTAGCAGATAATCTTCTTCACCCGCGGGAGGGTTTTTTAACAGTTCAACCAGGCCTGTGACCTGTTCGGCATTCAACGGTTTAGGCGGTACACCTTCAGCTGCACGTTCTGTGACGTGTTTGCGATATGCATCTAGCACTATAAAGACCCTCATCGAGTGACCTGCGGGACGGGACTGCCTGTCCTGAAAGGGGAGGGTTGCTGCTCTCCTGTTCTCAGCCATGGCTCTGCTCATGGCTGAGAACAGGAGAGCAGCGGTGACAACTACGGTTCCCTGCTTGTGGCATTGACGTAGCTGTCAGGCAATCCAGTCCGTGACAGGGCCGCGTTACTGAATTCGTTTTGTTGTCGGCGGCGTGAGTATAACCGAAGGGAATGTCACAAGTTAAGTAAATGCCGAAATGTTGGGTATGGATTCCGTGAATATCTGTCTTGTTACTGACTGAAACGGGTCGCCAGATAGAGCCACAACAGGTCATAACCCGCTTTCGAGAGCAGGCTGACTTCGGGATACTCAGGGGAAGGCTGTAGGTTTTGGATCGCCTGCAGCTGATTGACAGGTACCGGGCTTGTCGGGACAGAAGCTGTGATCAAAGTTATTTTTGGTAGTTGTGATTTTGTCCGTTCAGATTGCCAGTCAAGAAAGAGAAGCCCGCCTCCTCGTAAAGTTATTGCCGCAAAGTTATCACAGGATGAAGTGTCGGAAGGGTAAAAAAGCTGAAGCTTCAGATTATGGGGGCTCAGGTCATAGTTGGTGAGATCATGGTTGCTGAGATCATTGTTAGACAGGCTGGTCGAAATGAAACCGGGCAGTTGGGCAATAATTTCGGGTGATAAAGGGTCACCGCTTTTTTCCTTCAGCTTGCTTTTCATTCTTATATTGTCTGTCCACCAGTGGGGCCTTCCCTGCCCAGAGGAGACATCATTTCTGATAGATCCGGCCAGTGCCATACGTCCAGAAACTCCATTTCGCCAGACCCTGATATAAAGGTAGGGAATATCGAAGGTAGTGACCGGGTAAAGATGAAGGTGCTGTATTCCTTCAGCCTGACAGTAGTCATGTAGAGCCTGCCACAGCTTTTCATAGGATGTAGCTGGAATAAAACCCTCTTTGTTGGCGAGTGGCGTCAGGTTGATAAAAGGGTTTCGGGGCAGCTGTGGACTGACCAGGGAGATCTGGAACAATTGGTTAAGCTGGCCGTTCTCGAAGATGACTGGCTGCACTCCTGTGGCACTGGGGGAAAGATGCCAGCGCAGATCATCAGCAATAGTCAGCCATTGCCAGAGGTGGGCTGGGAGGTCTGCAGTCATGGAGCCAGTGCTGAAATAATGCTGTATCCACTGGGAACAGGTGCTCAAGATCAGGGCGCGCTGAGCCAGATCAAGAACACTTTCTGATGTCATCAACTGTAACAAGGTTCGGGCTGACAGCAGGTTCCCGATTATGGGAGCCGGGTGTAACAGATGCCATGGAGACTGCCTGGATAGACTGGATGTACCGGGCAGGGGCATTTCCTGCGGGAGGAGGAAGTTCTTCAGGACTGAAGCCGACCCAAGGGCAACAACAGCCAGGCCCGTAGCTCTGAGTTTGTCAGCTATGCCATGCAGGATGTTGGCCCTTATAGGAGAACTGGGTAAATCCAGGTTGCGATAAAGGTAGGACGGCATCCACTCAGGAAGATCAAGAAGGTTGACAGCTCCCGGGTTGGGAGGGGACTGCAGGCGTTTTTGGGCACTGTCCTGCCACGGCACCATTCCGGGCATTTCATGACAATGGGAAAAGTGACTCAAGGCGACAGAAGACAAGGTAGCGATGAAGATAAATGATCTGACCGTTGCAGCCATACAGTAACCTCAATAACTTCAACCTCTTGCCGTAGAAACGCCATCCCCCGCTATTGCGGGGGATGGCAGGAGCAGTTTAGGCAGAGATGGACTGTTTGTCCTGTATTGATCAGATCGATATATTGGCCCGAATCTCTATCAGTTCATCAGCTTTTCAAGGGGTTCCATGACATCAAGTGGCTTTACACACAGCACATCTGTATTGATGTTGTTCAGAATCTGCTCTGCTGTATCACCCATCAGGCTGACGGTCAGGCTGGTATGGGCAACGGTTCCCATAACCAGGAGGCTGGTGTTGATACGTTTGCAAAGGTTGGGAATAAAAGCTTCTGCAGGCCCTTCCTCAACATGGATATGTTCGTCGGGTATGGCGAAGCGCTTGGCCAGTGTTGACACTGCTGTTCATAACGGACACGGGCATCCGCAGAAGATTTACTGATCGGATCGTCACCGGAGTGGTTGGTTCCAGGGTGAGCAGAACCGATATGGCACTCTGAGTCAGACAGACCAGCGATAGCGGCAGCATATTCAAGGATGACGCCGTTCAGTACCTGGTGTTCACTGTCATTGGGACAGGCATCGATGGCAGCCAGAACCCGGCCATCCATCCAGCTGTTATCATGGTGCACCAGTAGTACAGGTTCCTGGCATTGGCGCAACAGGGTCCAGTCTTCAGGAGTGGAAATGAGATTGGTGATAGGGGTGGAGGTCTTGGCAGCCTTGATAATAAGGTTGCAGCCTTCCAGTTCTGCAACGTGGCTGATGGTTTCCACTACCCGTTGTGCCAGATTTCCTGACCTGAAACATCCAGACCTTCCTCTTTCAGCGGGGCGAGCATTGCATCAAGGCTTGCCTGAGAGGCAGAGTTGGAGCGGGGATTCGGTGCCACTGCAAAAATAGGTTTATCTGTTGCCTTTGCCAGTAAACGTGCTCTGTTCAGGGCAATGTTTGTTTCTAAGCGGGTGTCGACAACCACCAGTATCTTAGTCAAAGTTCGCATGGTGATCTCCTGAGATTGAGCAGATTATTATTCTTGTGATCAATGCTTGAAAAAGATTATCCCTAGGCATTTGATTTGTAACATTAATACTGATGTCTGACAAACGTCCGTTTGCCACTGTTGGCGGTTAGTTGCGGCAGTTGTAGTTTTTCAGGAATAGGAGCCGGACAGTGCAGGGCCAATGGTATACTCGCCAGAGAGATTATGAGGGGACAGATAAGAGGCAGTTGCTGGAGTTACCAAAAAAACTTTTCAAAATAACCTCTGTACACGACAATTCCTCACGAGCCCAGTACCAGCCTGGGTTCGAAGAGTCACGCTATAAACTGAAGCGCATCACTGAACCATTGGTCAACGTGGCCGAGTGTGCGCTGAAGCCTGTCCAGTCCGGCTCTGAAGAGGCTCTTGGCCTTCCTGCCGTGTTTCTTGGTGCGAATAGGTTTCTCCTCATTTACCCACTCGCCGGTCTTGTAACACCAGACAAAAGCGATAGCCAGAATGCCCAGTAGCTTTGAGGCTCTATCCAACTTGGTGAGGTGTGTTTCCTCCATGTTAAACCCGCGTCCTTTCAGAGACTGGAACATGGTTTCTATCTGCCACCTTTCCAGGTAGTCCTGAACAGCACGTTCAGGGTCTGCCTGACAAATGAGAGCCATAAGACCTTTCTCAGACCGAGCAGCAGCAAGATAAACTGTATGCCCCCACACCTTACGAGGCTTGCGTATCACCATGTGTTCATCAGCCTTTATGGTGAAGATGCGCCGAACAGGCAGCAGGCGGTTTTGATGCTTGTTGGGTATCTGGGTATTCACTGGAATCCGAAGGCAGAACGGCCAGTTATATTCGACCAGGTAACCCAGCCATTTCTTTCCTTTGAACTCCCTGTCTGCCATAAGGCGCTCTACTTTCTGGTCAGGGAAGATGTCCAGAAACAAGTTCAGTAGATCAATGCGCTCCTGAGTATTCGAGTTGCCCTTCTTGTCGAGCATGACCCACAACAGGGGTATAGCCATACCTTTGTAGTTAATGGCCAGATAAAGAATGTTGAACTTGGATCGTCCCAGCATCCATGTTGTTCGATCCATGCTGAGCTTCCAAGGCCCTTCGGGGCCGAACAAACAGGCTATAAGTTTGGCGAGAGTGACTGTATCGAGGGAGACCTTCTGGAAAAAATTCTGTATACGGCGATAGCAGGACTCTGTTTGAGCAAAACCCGGGAAGTTTGCGGCAAGGCGGGTAAGATTCACTGTTCGCAACTGAATAATGCTGATGACCAAGATGGAAATAAGCTCAAGCCGCGGCTTGCTTAGAGCGAGATATGGCTTAATCTGCTGGGAGAGTGAGCTGGTAATGTCCATGGCTGCTTCCGATGGTTTTTTTGCACAGCCTTTCATAGCAGCTTTGCTACGTTGCCAGCTCACTTTTTTGTCGTGTACAGAGCGCTATGATTTATTCCATTTCTGAAGAATCTATCGGTATGGCTGCTTTGCACTTGTAATGAGTCAGTTTTAGACATATCGGTTGATGGAAATTCGGAGGTCATCAGAAAGTGAAAAACGACAAGCAAAATCACCCCGTTTCCGCTATGACGTACAACGATATTCTTCTGTGTCGGACGCCAGATGCTTGGGTGCAGGAAGCTATTAAGCCGGATAACCTTGAAATACTGCTAATTGACCATTTGAACAATGAGTTCAAAGCGGCAGCTTCAGCTATGTCGTTAATGAGGAAGTATGGAAAGCCAGCAGATAGTAAAAATGATACTTTACGGGAGAAGAAGGCGGCGGCAACGGCACTCAATTTGATGTTTCGCTATACCGAACATATTGAGTTGTTGAACAAGATGTCCAGACTGGCAAGGGAAGAGTTGCGCCACTTTGAGCAGGTGCTGACCCTGATGAATAAGCGGGGTATTGTTTATCGTCCGATCAATGCGTCCCGTTATGCGGGCTTGATGCGTGCTTCTGTACGCACCCATGAGCCTGAGCGCATGATTGATACCCTTGTTGTGGGTGCCTTCATTGAAGCCCGCAGCTGTGAGCGGTTTGAGGCATTGGCTCCTTATCTGGATGATGATTTGGGCAAATTTTATCTCTCTCTGTTGAAATCTGAGGCCCGGCATTTTCAGGATTATCTCAAACTGGCGATGGATGCTGCCGGATATGACCTGGCCGACAGGGTGCGGGTGTTTGCAGAAGTTGACAGAGACGCAATGGAATCAGAAGACAAAGAGTTTCATTTTCATAGCGGTGTACCCGCCAGAGTGGTGTCGACAACACCATAAAATCATGGCAGGTGGAGTGAACTATAGTGCATTTAATGTTACTGAAATTCTTTCCTCCAACCTGACTATGGACAGATAAATGAAAAAACCATCATGGATGATGATATTTGCATTGCTGATTTCGTTTCCTGCAATGGCAGAAGAGGTTGCGACTGTTAACCTTGGTTTTCTGGCGCAAAAGAAAATTATTGTTGAACATTTTCAGGATCCTGTATTGAAAGGGGTGTCCTGCTATGTCAGTCATGTTCATTCCAATTTCTCCGCTGCGAACCCATCAGATATGGGGCTTGCCTGCTACCAGACAGCTCCCGTTACCCAAGAGATGATTGCTGAAGTTAAGGGGCGTGAGAAAAAAGAAATCGTTTTTGAGCGATCTATGAGTGTTGCGACCAAAAAGCAGAAAGTTGCCCGGATCTGGGACAGGAAAAATAGCAAAGTGATTTATATCAGTTACTCGCAGAAAACGGATGGAGCCAGTGATAAACATGATATTGCCACTGTGTTCCTGCGCGTAGCCAAGCAGGGAAGTGATGGGGGTTAATCAAAAAGGGTTACAGTCCTGAGAACAGTGCTATCGAATCCAGAACAAACTGCATGGGGTTGACCGGTGTTCCATGGACATGAATACCCCAATGAAGATGTGGGCCGGTAACCCGGCCCGTAGCACCGGATAATGCAATCTGCTGCCCCAGCCTGACCTGATCCCCAACCTTGACCAAAAGCTCAGAGAGGTGGAAGTAGCTGCTGGTAATGCCCCAGCCATGTTCAAGAATAATATGCCCGCCGGTGTACCAGTTTTCCTGAGCCATCTTAACAGTCCCAGAATGGGGAGCACAGACAGGCGTACCGGTAGCTGCCCGGAAATCGACACCAGTGTGACGGCTTTTCAGTTGATTGTTATACAGTCTGCGGATACCGAATGGGCTGGTTACCTTTTTAAGAGGGACAGGTAGCGTAAATGCTGATGTCAGCGGGTTTTCCGGGTGCTGGCAGGTTAACGCACGTTGAATCTCAATACGTTCCTTGTCAATGCGTTTACGGGCATGCTCTGGAGGGGTCACCAGATCTGGATTGACTGAAAGGGGTTCAACCGGATAGTCGGGTTCAATCAGAGTGAGTTCAACCAGAGCCTTGTGGTGACTGCTGTCAGGGCAGGAAACCCCTATCTTTTGTCCCTTATCGGTGGCATTCAGGGAGGCGGCCAATACAGCTACGGACAACTGCTCCTTGTTAGGGTGTGAAAAGATAGAGTGTTGCTGGTCACCATGAACCAGAGTGCAGCCACTGAAGTTTTTCGGCAGAGTCAGAAATAGTGCCTCACCACAGTGGATATTCTGGATGATGGCAGGTATATCAGCAAAAGATGGCAGAGCCAATATCGTCATTAGCAGGCAGCCCGGTTTTGTCATAATTCTGTTCCAATGTTAGCCCGGATATTTCATAAACATGCTCCCGGTCTCACTTGCTCCTTGCCGCTCTAAGGATTTTGACTCAGTCGACCGTACTCACCGCCACGGCTCGCTTTCGCCAAAATCCTTAGAATGATAAGGCCCATAGTGATATTTAGGGCAGTTTATGAAATATCCGGGTAGGAAAGCAGGAAAGAGTAGACAAAATGTGGGAGATTCACCTCAGGTACAGGTGACGGCTGTAAATCCGGCCCATGATATTTTTGCCGGTATAGCCATGAACCCGGTCACTGATCAGGCGGCTGTTCTGTGAATGAATAACCGGTATAACCGGCACGTCCTTCATTAGTAACTCCTCCAGAGCTGAACAGATATCCATCTTTTTCCCGATCTGTTCAGCTGGAGTTGTGCGGGCCATTCTGAGTATTTTGTCGAACTCTGGCGACTGATAGCTGCACCGGTTGTGAGGGGATGAGCTTTTGAAAATATTCAGCAGGGAAAGGGGATCTTCATAGGGGCCAACCCATCTGGTAACGGCGACCTGGTAATTACTGTGTTCAAGTTGCTCGAGATAGTGTTTCTGCTCATGTCCAAGAAGGTGAATCTTGATTCCAAGGTGCTTACTCCATTGTTGGGCAACCGATATTGCAACCGCTTTGTTAGAAGAAAAATGGCTGCAATAGGTGATAGTCAGTTCCTTAATCCGGTTTAATGACCTGGCCTTGTTAATTCGATCAGGCAGAGGCATTTGCAGAAGTTCAGTCTTCCCGGGTTTGAAGTCTGGAAAGTTTGGTGGGACAACCTGCCAGGCTGGCTGCGCCATTCCGGCACTGCCGCTCGAGGCTATAATCTCCCTGTCCAGGCTTAAGGCAAGAGCCTGCCGACTGCTACTGTTCTGAAATTGAGGAATCTTCAGGTTAATAAACAGGAAAGTAACTGACATCCAGGGTTCGTAATAAAGGTGTATTGGGTCATTCTTCCGGGCCCAGTCTTCCTGTTCCTTTTTCAGGGTTCCCATCATGTCGATATGGCCGGCACGATATTGCGAGAGCTCATCACCACTGGTGATATAGGTGACGGCATCAAGCCTGGTGGTGTGGTTGCTGCGATAGTAGGGGTTTCTGGACAGCCTGATGCTTTCATTAACCTTCCAGTTCTGGAGCCTGAAAGCTCCGTTATAGACGCCTTTCTCAGGCATGGTCCATTGCTCTCTCCAACGGTTGATACTGTGTTCAGGTACTGGAAGAAATCCATAAAAAGCAAGGAGTTCAGGTAGATAGCTAACAGGTTGCTCGAGATAAATTTCCAGATTCGTGTCGGATACGGCCTTTACGCCGAGCTTTTCAGGTGGTTGATGGCCGTTAATAATGTCATGGGCGTTTTTTATCTCCAGTGTCTCCAAAAACCAGGGGTATACCGCACCGGTTTCAGGATTGGCAAGCCGCTTGAAACTGTACTCAAAATCTCCTGCTGTCAGTGGTGTTCCATCCGACCACTTCAATCCCGACCTTAATCTGAAGGTCCAGATGAGCCCCTTGTTTTCAGTGTGCCAGCTTTCAGCCTGTCCGGGAGTGAGTTTTCCCTCTGAGTCGTAGGTGGTCAGTCCCTCAAAAAGGTCATAGGCCAGTGTTGCCTCTTTCGGGCCATTCATATAGTGGGGGTCAAGAGAGAGGGGTTCTCCGCCATTACCTCTGAACAGCTCATTTCTGGTTTGTACTTCTGCCAGGGAAATTGAGCAGAAAAGCAGAATGCCAGGAAGAAGGTAGCAGTGTTGAAACAAATGGGGCATCCGTTTAAGGCTGGGACCCCATAGATTAGACAGAGAAATAGAAGTTGTTCAGAGAGCGAATTTTTTCAAATTAAACTGATTATTGGCGTGTTCAAGTACCCAGCCATGGGTATCCCAGTCCCCCAGGACAATACGTTGCAGGCCGCTTCCCAGATTGTGAACATCCGGTTTATGGGTATGTCCATGAATAAGCGTCTGACACTGATACTGTTTGAGAATATCAGTTACAGCATCCGGAGTGACATCCATGGTGGACAGGCTTTTGCCCCGGGCAGCGGTCATGCTCCGCTCTCTCAGACGGTCAGCCAGTCGACGGCGAATCTTTTTGGGGAGAGATAAAAATAGCTTTTGAATCAGAGTGTTGCGAACAATTCTTCTGAATTTCATGTAGCTTGCATCAAGTGTGCACAGGCTGTCACCATGAACGAGAACGACAGGCTTACCACCCAGAGAAATACAGCTTGGGTCGGAGAGACTGATACAACCGGAAAGCTCACAAAATCTGTTGCCGACCAGAAAGTCCCGGTTTCCATGCATAAAGAATATTTCAACACCACGTTCAGATAGCTTACGCAGAGCTTCGGCAATCTGCAGATGGAATTCATCCATCACATCATCGCCAATCCAGTATTCAAAGAAATCACCGAGAATATAGAGTTTCTCTGCCGCAGGAGCGTTCTGCTCAAGAAAGCAGAGAAACGCCCGGGTAATATCCGGACGTCCTGGAGTTAGATGCAGATCGGAAATAAACAGCGATCGCAATGTTTACTCCACAATTTCCGCAGACTCGATGATCACTTCTTCCGTGGGAACATCCTGATGGAAGCCGGAACTGCCGGTTTTCACACCCTTGATTTTTTCAACGACCCCCATGCCGTCAGTCACCTTGCCAAAAACTGCGTAGCCCCAGCCCTGGGAGGTTTTAGAGGAATGATTCAGGAAGTCATTATCGGCCACATTGATAAAGAACTGGGCGGTGGCAGAGTGAGGGTCCATGGTCCGGGCCATGGCGATGGTGCCGGTATCATTCTTGAGACCGTTATCAGCTTCGTTCTTGATGGGAATGCCGGTGGTTTTCTCTTCCATGCCAGGGGCCATACCTCCGCCCTGAATCATGAAGTTGTTGATAACACGATGGAAGATGGTGTTACTGTAATGGCCGGATTTCACATATTCCAGGAAGTTGGCAACAGTGTTGGGTGCCTTTTCGGCATCAAGTTCAAGAGTGATATCACCGAAGTTGGTGTGCAGGATAACAGCCATGTGATTAGCAATCCGAAATGATTGAGAGATATCCGCCAGCAGGCGGCTGCGCTATATCATAACTGCTTTATGGGATTTATGCAGTTCCGTATTGATTTTTCTGAGGCAGCTAAAGGGTAAGCAGCAACTATGATTCGGCAGTTTCATTGAAATAGTGGATGTTGTGAATTGTGCCTTCTCTCGTCATGGTTTAGCCAGTAAAACCGATATTTCAGATAAGATGCCACTGTGGCGGGTTACCCTATGCCTGAAAAGCCGTCCCTGGGACCGATCCATACTCCATCTCTGCCCGTGAGAGGGGAACCGCTGCCAGTTGGTAAGGGTGGGGTGTTTGGTCACAGGAATGTCAAAAAAGTTCCTGCAGAGCAGCTGTTAAAAAACCTGTTAAAAATACTTGCTCAGTTTGGCAAAGGGCTCAATGAAAGATCTGTTGCCTCTCTGACTGAACAGCAAGAGCAAAGCCAGCCAATACTTCGGGCAGAGCAGGCCCGGTCTGTGATTCCTGAGTTTATTCCCGGAAAGGTCAAAGCTGCCCCAACCCTTGATGATGTTGAGCGACAACAGCAATTGGGGGAAGGGAGCTATGGCAAAGTGTTTATGGTCACGAACAGAAAAGGTCAGGAACAGATTCAGCAAACTCCCGGCCGGTTGCAAAAGCAGTATGTGGAAAAAGATCAAAAGTTTGTAGGCAGTCGGCGGGAGAAAGCTGAACAGCTGGAGTCGGCCAGCAAAGAAGTGGCACTGCAGAAACAGGCCCCGGGAGCTCCAAAGGTTAGTGATGAGAGGGTAAGAGCTAATCATCATCAGGTGATGATGGGTTATGCCGGCTCTCCTTTAAGCGATCTGATGATGGATAAAAACAGTGGGGAGCGTTCCGCACTCTCTGATGGATTAACCAGGGATCTGGCCCGGCAGCTAGTTGGACAGATGAGCGAAACCCATGATATCGGAATTATTCACCGTGATATAAAGCCAGATAATGTTCTGGTCAATCATCAGGGCAAAGCCACGCTGGTGGATTTTGGTGTGAGCGATCAGGTGCAGGGTTCATCAGCCCCCAGGGATGTTTTTTTTGATGAGATGATTGGATCGCCTGCCTATATGGCTCCTGAAGTTACCAGTGGGCAGCCATACACCATGAAGGCAGATGTTTTTTCTATGGGGGTGATGCTGACTGAAATGCTGACGGGTGAGAGGGTTGAACTGGTCAGGGTGACAGAGTCAGAGTCCGGGATGATCTCTGTCGTACACCTGCCTTCAGCGATGAGAAAGCTCGTGGCCATGATCAAAAAACACCCCCGCCTGAGTCCTCTGGCAAAGGATCTTTTGCTAAAAATGCTGGAAAGGAATCCGAATGTGCGGATCTCATCCTCGGAAGCGGCTGCCCATCCTTATTTTACCGGTGCTGGCAGTTTCGCTGAGCTGTCGGCCCCAGAACTGCAAACCATACATCGTAATACCATTCTGCAGTTGGCCGAGAGTGAGCAGCAATTCGATGCTGTTGAAAAACAGTATCTGCAAACCAGCTCCAAGGAAGATTTGCAAAGACTGATAGCATTGGAAGATAAAATCAGTGAACTTGGTGACAAGGTAAAAAACCTTCAGGAGTACATCAGTATCAAGGAGCAGGAAAGTCAGGCAGGCCCCAGGCACGTGTCTGAGAATGGACCGGATTCCATGGAAATTGAGTTTGAGGAACTTTCAGACGAGAGTTTCGCTGATGTGGAAGATGCTCCTGACGCCAGTGATGTGATTTTATCCGACCTTGATGCCGCTACGATGATAGTCAGGGAGGAAGAGCCGGAAGACTATGATTTAGCCAGCTCCACAATGATCATTAAAGATGATGAGCAGAGTGATTCTGACTTAAGCAGTTCAACAATGATTATTCATGAAGATAAATCTGCTGAGAAGCGTAACCCAGCTATAGCTACAGAACAGAGTACGCGAGTACCTCCCTTGAAAAAAATCCGCTGAAGATAAGCTTTTGAGAAGGATTCATGGAAAATTCGCTATATGCTTAATGGTAAATAGAAACCTTTAATCAGGGGATTAATGAACATGGAACTGTTCCGGGCTGCGTTGAATATTTCGATTACAGTTATGCTCGCCGCCACTATTAATATTTCCGTCATCCAGAAAGTCATAGCAGAGCCGAAGGTTCTCGATCATCCATTTTTCGGCAATATCTGGGTATTGACTGACCCTGATTTGAAGCCCCAAAAAAAGACCAGAAAAACAATAGAAGTGGAGGTGATCGGAGACTATTTTGTTACCGATATCTTCGAGCCAGAGAAAAAGAGTCTCCTGCCGGTTCGGGAGGTGTTGCTCCTTGCCTTTGTTCAGGAGGAGCAGCTTCGGGAAACCTTGACTGATGTAGCGGAAGAACTGGGGCTTGAGTTTGTGAAGGAAGAGCAGCCTGAGTATGCCCCCTCCTATGAAGTGTGGAGATATCAGAAAGATCATGTTTCTCTTGCCAAGCAAAAGAAGTTTGAGGATCACCGTATTACTTTCACCTTTTTGGATGTGTCAGGATATTTTGGTAAATCCGCAACGCTAATGCAGTTGAATCGATCCTATATGTTCAAGGAAAGGGTATCACCACTGGAAGTGTCATTACTGGCTGATTTGATTGTCAGGTGGAAGGACACCTACTGGTGGGGGGGATGTCTGACTGTGCAAGATAGTAATCTACTGACTTTGCTATCTTATCGTTTCGATACTCTCGGTATTGAGATAGCAGCCGCCAGACGTCCGCTTTTAAGTCATGGAAGAAGCCCGCTCTCTCTTTGGTACCAGCCTGTTCCCTATCCGCGGGGGCAGTCACATTTCCATGAAATGAAGCGCAGGCTGGAGGAGCTCGGGCTGCCATCAGTAAGAAAGCCCGGCCCGTTTTAAAAACGATCCGGATTCAGGAACGGAATCAACGCCAGAACCAGGGACTGGTGGTAAACAGAAGAGCGGGTCAGGATATTCCCGGTCAACAGGCCGATCGCCCCGCCTTTCTGTTTGATATTCTCGGTGTTGAACTGTTCGTCCATCACAGTGCCCAGCTCTTTGCCTTCCCTGATTCTTGCCATAACGGCTGGTGGCAGAGGCAGGCTGGCTGAACGGGCTTCTCCATTTAGGCTGCCGTTATTGATAACCATCCAGGCAAAGGTATGGCTGCCGTCAATGCCGGCTTCCAGTCCAACCCAGTAATCTGCATCAGGTTCGGCTTCCCGGGCGTTGGCTACTCGGTTTCGAGCGCCGGCCAGGGTTTCCTGATCGGTCATAGGTTGATCAGAAACGCCACTGCTGACACTGACACCTCGAACGGAAACGGGCTCATCAAAAGCTTCAGCAAAGGCACTTTCTACCGCAGCCAGTTTGGCGGGATTTAGGGAGGCAACAACAATATCTTTCATTTTTGACTTTTTTCATCATAAGGAATGCTGCGGAATTGTATCTGTTCCGGCGAAAATGATAACCTCCAGCAATTCATTTTTTATTCCTGTTGTCTCGGCATGCTGGATGGTTGAGGCACATTGTAATAAGTAGTACAAGGAACTCTCTTCTATGATGCGCAAAGCGCTGGTCAGTGTGGTTACGGCTGTTTTTGTGGCAATAATTCTTATTGGTGTTGGTGGCTAAGGTTCAGTGAACAGACAGCAGACTCATCTGAAAACAACGGCCCCGGTCCCAACGTGTATAGGCACTGATGGGCAACCCGCAGAACTTCTCTCCCTGCTGAAGTCGCTCTGGTTCGGTTGTTGATTCTGAGCCTGTTAGACTTAAGGCTATCCGGCGCACAAAACCCAATGCCCGTTCAGCCCGTTTGAATCTTTTTGGATCCCCTTTGGACAGTTTTTCCAACATATTATGAGCAATACAGACAAGCCCAGTAACTTCCTGGAACAGATTATCGAGAAAGATCTGGCTGAAGGCCGCGTTCCCGGTAATAAGATCGTGACCCGTTTCCCGCCGGAGCCCAATGGTTTCCTTCATCTCGGTCATGCCACCTCCATCTGCCTGAACTTTGGTCTGGCGGAAAAGTACCAGGGCGAGTGCAATCTGCGCTTTGACGACACCAACCCTGAAAAAGAAGAGCAGGTGTACGTTGATGCCATCAAGGAAGATGTGAAATGGCTGGGCTTTAACTGGGCTGGCGAAGTGCGCTATGCCTCCAGCTACTTTGACCAGTTCTACGAGTGGGCGCTGCACCTGATTCGTGAAGGTAAGGCTTACGTGGATTTCCAGGATGCGGAAACCATGCGTGAGACCCGCGGCAACTTTAATAAGCCCGGTATTGATAGCCCGACCCGTAATGCCAGCGTAGAAGAGAATCTGGCCGAGTTTGAAAAGATGCGTACCGGTGAGTACGAGGAAGGCCAGGCCTCCCTGCGTGCCAAGATCGATATGCAGAGCCCCAATATGAATATGCGTGACCCGGTTCTTTACCGTATCCGCAAAGTGGCTCATCACCAGACTGGCGACAAGTGGTGCATCTACCCAAGCTATGACTTCGCCCATGGTCAGGAAGATGCGATCGAGGGTGTCACTCACTCTATCTGCACCCTGGAATTCCAGGATCACCGTCCGCTGTACGAATGGTTCCTGGAGAACCTGCCGGTTCCGGCCAAGCCCACTCAGTATGAGTTTGCCCGCAGCAACCTGAACTACACCATCACCTCCAAGCGTAAGCTGAAGCGGCTGGTGGATGACAAGGTTGTGAATGGCTGGGATGACCCACGTATGCCGACCGTTTCCGGTATGCGTCGTCGTGGTGTCACGCCAGCTTCTATCCGCAAGTTTGCCGATATGCTGGGTGTCAGCCGTACCGACGGTATTGCCGATGTGTCCATGCTGGAACATGCGATCCGTGACGATCTCAACAATAACGCGGCCCGCGCCATGGTCGTGATGAACCCACTGAAAGTGGTGATCACCAATATGGAAGAGGGCGTTGTTGAAGAGATGAAGGCGGCTTCCCATCCGAACCGTCCTGAACTGGGTGAGCGTGTTCTGCCATTTACTCGTGAGCTCTACATCGATCGCGCTGACTTTAATGAAGACAACTCTTTGTCTCGTAAGAAGTTCAAGCGTCTGGTCACCGGCGAATATATTCGTCTGCGCAGCACCTACGTGATCAAACACGAAGAAACCATCAAGGATGACAACGGCGAAATCGTTGAGATTCACTGCTCCTATATTCCTGGCACTGTAGGCGAGAACCCCCCTGAAGGTGTTCGTCCTCGTGGTGTTATTCACTGGGTATCCGCAACCGAAAGTCGCAAGGCTGAGATGCGTATCTACGATCGTCTGTTTACCCATGAATCTCCAGATAATGCGGAAGGCGACACTATGGATTACATCAATCCAGAGTCCCTGAAGATTGGCGAGGGCTGGGTCGAGCCAGGTCTGGTGAATGCAAAGTCAGAGCAGGGCTTCCAGTTTGAACGTGAAGGCTATTTTGTGGCGGATCGCTATGATCACAGCGCCGAGCATCCGGTGTTCAATATGACTATCGGTCTGAAAGATACCTGGGCCGCCAAAAGCGGGAAATAAGCGCAAGGAATTTTGACGTGTTACAGATTTACAACACCCTGAGCCGCAAGAAAGAAGAGTTCAAGCCTCTCGATGGCAATAACGTACGCATGTACGTGTGTGGTAATACCGTTTATGACCACAGCCATCTGGGCCATGCCAGCACCATGGTGGCGTTCGATATGATCGCCCGCTACCTGCGTGCCAAAGGCTACAACCTGACTTATGTCCGCAATATCACTGATATTGATGACAAGATTATCAAGCGTGCGGCAGAGAACGGTGAGCATTACACCGAGCTGACCAAGCGTATGATCGCCTCCATGGATGAAGATGCTGCCGCACTGGGCATCCAGAAGCCAGATCAGGAGCCTCGCGCCACCCAGCATATCGACGGTATGCTGGAGATGATCGGCGGCTTGATCGAGAAAGGCTATGCTTACGCTCCCGGTAATGGCGATGTCTACTTCCGCGTTCGCAAGTTTGAAGGCTACGGCAAGCTGTCCGGCAAGGTTCTGGAAGAGTTGGAATCCGGTGCCCGTATTGCTGTTGACGAATCCAAGGAAGATGCTCTGGACTTCGTTCTCTGGAAAGGTGCTAAAGAAGGCGAGCCCAGTTGGGAATCTCCCTGGGGCAAAGGCCGCCCTGGCTGGCATATCGAATGCTCCGTGATGTGCAAATGCGTACTGGGTGATACTTTCGATATTCATGGTGGCGGTCCGGATCTGCCGTTCCCGCACCATGAAAACGAAATTGCCCAGTCTGAAGCAGCCAACGGTGCCGAGTTTGCCCGTTACTGGCTGCACTCCGGTGCTCTGCGTATGGGTAAGGAGAAGATGTCCAAGTCTTTGGGTAACTTCTTTACTGTGAAGGAGATTCTTGAGAAATATCCACCTGAAGTCGTACGCTTCCTCCTAATTTCTAGTCATTATCGAAAGAGTACAAACTACTCTGAAGATACTTTGAGAATGGCTGGAGAGAAACTGGAGAAACTGTATACGACTCTTCAAAAGGTTGATGACTACTTTAATAGATTTATTGTGCCTAATGATGAGGTAGCATCTGTTGAAGAGGTTGAAGGAATTATTGGTAAAGCAAAAGACAAGTTCTTCGCTGCAATGGATGACGATTTCAATACACCAGAAGCAATAGCTGTATTGTTCGGTCTTTCTTCAAAGATTAATCGAATGTTTGTTGATCGGAGTAAGATTAATCAGGTCAAGAAGCTTCGTGACTTACTTGTCGAGCTGGGCGGCATTCTGGGTATCCTGCAGGACAGCCCGGAAGCTTTCCGGAAATCCGGTGGCGATGTGGATGAAGCCTGGATTGAAGAGATGATTGCCAAGCGCAAGGCTGCCAAGAAAGGCAAGGACTTCGCTGAAGCGGATCGTATCCGTGAAGAGTTATTGTCTCAGAGCGTGGTTCTGGAAGATACCCGCGAAGGGACTGTCTGGAAGATTGAGCGCTGATTAGCCTGGTGTAGCTTTCAAGTTAATTGTCTTAACAACAATAAAGCGCTTTCGGGCGCTTTTTTAATGTGTGCCGGGCATGTTGCACAGCTTGGGGGTGAAAGTCCCCTGTCCAGCCAGATGAGGGCGAAGGACTAGCGAAGCACAAGGTTTGCATCGCGAGGTGTAGGCTGAAGGCAGTGTGGAACAAAACTGCGAGCTGACGAACAGAAACCGGATATGAGGCTGTCTGCGTGGGGACGAGTCAGCGTTTGATGACAAAGTCCCTTACTCATCCAGACACGTAGGCAGTAGATCCGGCAGTTGTGCAGTGAAGGCGGTGTGACTTACCCCGGGAGGTCTGTGTGGTGTCTGATATTTCAGACTGAGGTCATCGTAAGGTGATCTGATCGCCATACAGAAGTCAGCAGACGGCATAGTAGTTGACCTTGGTCAGCGAAGGCCTGAACGGTACAGAGTGGTGAGTAGTTTTTACTTTTTGATACATCGGACGCAGGCAAAGACCAGCGAATACTGGTGCTCATATCAAGTGGTAACGGCGGAACCGGGAACTGCGAGATGATGAGAGCTGAGATTGTATCGGCACTGTAAGATTACGAAAAGCCGGTGGGTGGTACGAGCCAGATGCCTTGTATCACTGACCCTGTTATTGCCATGTTTGTGGTAATAGCAGACGCTCAACTGGCCGAAACGCCCAGTACGGACCCGTACGCTGGGTGTTGTGGGAGGAGTGGAGCCGTGAGGCTCCACCCTATCCCGATCTTGCTTGAATCCAGCTTTTCATTATCTCTCTGTAACATTGTTAACTTACGCTATTTTTTTCTTTTTCGGGGGGTAGGGTTGAGCCAAGGTGTTTTTTTCAAATCATCAGAAGATGGACGCTGTTCAGGGTCGATAGTGCAGCAATCACGAATAAAGCCCTTGGCATGCTCGCTTGCGTTAATCAGTTCAAGCCTGCTGAAAGAGCCCAATTCTTGAAAGTGCTGTTTATTTCTTTTAGTGCGTAGATCTAAGCTGCTTTTTGGGTTTGAACGACTGTTATAAGGATGGTTTTGATTGAATGCTGCATAGATGACTGCGCCGGTCGCCCAGATGTCCGCAGGTTTTAGTTTGTATAATTTGTATGCAGGTTTGATTATCTCTGGTGCTGCATAATCTGTTGTTCCACATTTCGAATGTAGCCTTTTTTCGTCGATAATTTCGGCCAGGCCGAAGTCGGCAAGGCAAGCGGTATTACTGACCCATAAGGCTATCTTGTCATTGCTGGAAAACTCGTTGGTGGGGATGTCAAAGAGAATATTTTCGGGTTTGATATCCCTGTGAGCAATGCCCTTGCTGTGGCACCAGGAGACTGCTCCCACCATTTTTTTTGCAACTGTCTGAATGAATGCTTCAGTTAACCAGGAGCGGTGAGATCTTATTAGATCAAGCAGATCCCCTCCGTTTTTATAGGTGAGTGCCAGTCTGATTTCTTGAACTTTCTCTCCTGGTGGGATAGCTATTTCAGGATCATCTATAGCATGAGCCCTGATTATGCTCTGATGGCTGCTCAATAAGTGGAGAAAAGCAGCTTCCCTTAGCAGGTACTTTGCGTGTGATTTATTAGTTGTTTTCTTTATCACAATTTTTGATTTTTTTGATGATGCAAGAAAGATAGAGCTAAACCCCCCTTTTTCTAGTTCTTTTTCAAACTTCCATGGTTCATTAATGCGCTTGAGGCCAATGCTCACAAGTTCATCTATGGATGGATGGTATTTTCTATCCTTCATTTTATCCTTTAATTCTTCATGGATGGATTGTTGGTTAAGAGTATGCCCCATCATCTTCCGCATATTGTTTTTTTTATATTGTGGGTAGGCTGTTGGGGTGAGATGCCGGGGAGATGTGAACATCTTTTCAAATTTAAAAATGAGTTCTTGAGTAGTAGGGGGGGTAATTCTCCAAGTTGTTGAGAGAAACGAATTGTCATCTGATATAGACCTGATATCTATATATTCATAGTTTGGAAATAGCCACATACTGCATACTTGTAAATTCCATGTGTACCGAGCCGGTATCTTGGTAATTGTCGGGTAAGTTGTCTCAAATGATTCTGGATTTGGTACTTCATTATAAAAAGGCGTGGGATTTTGATTAATAATGTGCAGGGCCATGTTAATAATGCAGTATGCCGTTAGCTCATGCTGATGTTCAATGGTGACTGTCCATATTAAAAACCTTGTAGAGGTTATACCGTTACTGCATTCCAGGTAATCAAGGTCACTCCCATAGCGAACTTTTTTGGCAATCGTCCATGGCTGTTTAAATAGCTTGTCGGGTAGCTCTTCCTGGCTGATGGAGTTGTCAACTGGTATCAGGGTTATGGACTTCCAGGGCTGAGTGAATGTTGGGCCGAGATTATAGTGAAAAGTCAGGGAAGGGCGTCCATAGAGTTCCATCTGGATTGCCAGCTTTGTTGCAGGGTATGCCGGTCGCTGTAGGCCAATGAACAGCATACTTAGAAGAACAACCTTTGCCCGGTATCCTGGTCTACATATCATTTTCAATTGTTAAGGCCTTTGACTCCCTTTTCGTCCAGAGATTCTAGCTGCTATTGCAGGCAAGGTTACGCAGTAGCGCCACCTATTGAAAGAGGTGGCGCTTTTTCACTGGCTTCAGTTTTAATTTTGTGTGAAAGGGAGCTGGTGGTATGTTTTCCAGCCATGGATCATCTTGAATGCGCTCAGGGATAAGTACTCAGACAAATGAAATCATATATTCCTTACCGAACTGATCGAATACCCTTTTTAGTTCTTTTTCGAATTCATCAAAGCTCATCACCTTCATGATATTCAGCCATTCGTACTTGACCTTATTCCACAGAATCTCAATCAGATTCAGTTCTGGTGAATAGGTCGGCAAGTAGCAGACGATCAGCTTCTTTTCGAGCATCCAGTCATCCAGCTTTGCCCGGAACTTCTTGCAGGTATGAATGCTGGCATTGTCAACGACAACCAGCGTATACCTGTCTCCAGCACTGTACTTCGGGTCTTGCATCTGCTCGGCAAAGTCTTCAAATACACGAATGACCTCATCCCCGGTCACAGAGCCGTTGACAGGGTAGTAAAATAAGTCGTTATCACGATTCATAAAGCCCATAACGTTTATACGCTGACTACTGGTGGCGGGCACCCTTAACTGCTCGCCCTTCTCTTGCCACGCATAAGGAATACAAGGCTGTTGGACAAAACCAGACTCGTCGAAATAGAAAAGGTTTAGCAAGCCTTCCCGTTCAGCCTCCTGAGCTTTTTTTAATGTCTGGTGGCAGCGCTCAAAGGCTTCCTGATCACGCTTGTGACGGCAAGACTTACGTACACGTTTATAAACTAACCCGAGTTTTTTTTACTACTCTCTGTAGGGTTTTCAGTGATGCAAGTTTCCCTGTTTCCTCTTCAAGCTTGGCCTGAGTATAGGAAAGGCGGCGTGGTTCTTCGGAAACCAGCTCAGCAATACGCTGGACATCCTGAGGAGTGTAGATAGGTGATGCGCCACCTCCATGGTCTTTGTACAAACCACGTATACCCGAACACTCCCAGTCATCGATCCACCGGGAAATTGTCTGATACTGCACATCAAAGACATCAGCTAACTGAGTCAGTGAGTATCCCTTTGAGCTGAGCAATACAGCATGGGCACGTTCTCTTACACAAGGCTGGGGGCCATTACGCATTGCGCACTTTAGAGTATCAATGATGGCGGTGTCAGTGATGGCGTGGACTGTCTTCTTCATCGGTGGCAGGCTCAAAACAGCGGAATGGTGAAAATATAGCACTCTGGTAAATGGCACTATCGTACGCTGCTTATGCGGTCAATATATGAAAACGGTTGGTCGGGTACTTAGGGCGGTCATCAGGATCGACAATGCAGCATCTCGAGATAAAATTTTTTGCACTCTTCTTACGTGGAAGCAGGGATAGCATTTTATCAGTTCCCAGCTCTTTAAACTTTGGGTCATTTCGTAGTCGGGTTAAACTTGCCTGGTCCTCCGAAGGGTGTATGTTTCTGTAAGGATCCTTTTTAAATAATCCTGCAAAAACTGTTACCAATACTCCATGTATCTACTTGTTTTGGCTTGTAGCGGCGAGTATCCGGCTTTAATAGTTCTGGAGCGGCTCTGTTCACATTAAGTGTGGGTAGCATGGACTACACTTCTGGCCACCGGTTTCTGCCGTATATGGAACCATCGTCATGCAGCAGACACAATTTGAAGAATTTCTGAAATCTCTCAACACATTATCTCCTGAGCAGCTGACCTGTTTGCACAACACCTTGCCACCGTGTCCCAAGGAATCAGAGAGTGTGAGTCAAAGCCGCCTTCTCGAGCGCCTGAAATATTATTTTGATCAACATCCACGTTGCCCCCATTGCTCCTGTGAATCCATGACACGATGGGGGCAGAGTGCAGGTCACCAAAGGTATCGCTGTAATCAGTGCGGGCGGACCTGCAATGCTATGAGCGGCACACCGCTGACCCACGTCCGTATTCGCGAGAAACTGGATGATTATCTTGCGTGCATGGATGGCGGAACCACCTTACGCCCAGCGGCAGCAGAATGTGGCGTCTCCCTCAAAACCTCGTTTTATTTGCGCCATCGCCTGATGGCCGTGATAGAAGCGGACACAACAGGTCAGCTATCAGGTATATCGGAAATGGATGAGACCTTCTTCCGGGAATCCCATAAAGGGCAGCGCGACTTGGGAGAAAACGCGCGTAAACGTGGTGGTCGATCCAGGCGTAAGAAAAAGTCTGCTGAGAAAACTGAGGAAAAAACCAAAGCTGTAAGAAAGATACCAGTCATGGTGGCTTGTGACCGTCAGGATCATGTGACGGATGCTGTTCTT
The DNA here is from genome assembly GCA_965243775.1 of Sansalvadorimonas sp. GTDB lineage: Bacteria > Pseudomonadota > Gammaproteobacteria > Pseudomonadales > Endozoicomonadaceae > Sansalvadorimonas. Next base: position 50,963 of record CBDEWF010000002.1, on the reverse strand, counting down.
GAGCATGTCAGTAATGATAAACTCTTCACACAGCTTTCCGGACGAATTTTACCGGGGAGTACGTTGTGTACGGACGCACATTTGTCTCACGAGAAGCTGGCAGATCAGCTCAAGGTTACGTTGAAAGAGTTGGTGACAACGGCTGGAGAGTATGTTCGGGAGAAGGTTTATCACATCCAGACGGTCAATGCCTATCACAGCGAACTCAAGCGATGGATTAACGGTTTCTTCAAGGGGGTAGCGACGAAGTACCTGCCTCGATATTTGGGCTGGAAGCGATTTTTAAAGACCCATATGTTCTCAGAGGAAAATCTCTTAGATCAGGAAGCATCGCATTGGCTTAACCCACACTTACTGTGAACAGAGCCTCTGGAGCCATATAAAATGCGTTGCCGGTTTTTAGGGTCAGCCCACTTTCTTCTATTGGTGACGCTAAACCAAAATCAGCAAGAACAGAAGAGTGGGCAATCCATATGAGGTTATCCTCATCGTGCTCGAAATTTTCAGAGGGGAAGTCGAAGAGAATATTATCTGGTTTGATATCACGGTGAACAATCCCTCTGGAGTGCACCCAGACAACAGCTGTTACCAGTCGTTTGATTACGATTTGAAGGAAGTGCTCGGTGAGCCATCTGGGGTATTTGGCACTAATATTCCAGAGTGACCCTCCATTTTTATAACGGAGAGCCAGCCAGAACTCATCTCCTGAGTAGTACTCACACTGTCCATCAACTTCAACTCTGCCCTGTACATTAACCCGCGCAATGCCTTGAATAGCAACAATTGAACTGTGGCTGAGCTTATGGAGAAAGGCAGCTTCCCTTTGCAGGTAGATGGCAGCTTTGGTGTTGGCCGGAGCCAGCTTTATAGCTATTTGATGATTTCCGTTTTGAGCAAAAATAACGGACCCATAAATGCTTTCGTCTAAAAGCTCTATGTTTTCCCAGGAGTAAGGGTTTGATATGGGTTTAATACCCTGCTTGATTAATTGGGATTCGGTAGGATATGTGAATTCACCTTTGATTATTCCGGAAGAGGACTCACGATAATGGATTTTTTTTTTGAGGGATATCAGGCTGTGGTTCGTGGTGGGAAGATTTGATGAGATGTTTGCTTCGCTTAAGATTAAAGCTGTAATCAACGGCATTCTGTCTGGAATGGCTGACTGGAATGGTTTTTTTGCTGGAAGTAGATTCAGAAGAAGATAGCTGCATATCCTCCACTTTCGTAGTTATTTTACGTGTGGGTACATGTCTGGTGATGACCCATGCAGTTTTAGTTGCTGATTCTTCACAGGGGGCTGCTGTAAGTTTGATTTTATAGGTAAGCGGGTCCACTTCGTTCTCTATTTTGATTTCCCATGGTGCTCCACCAGAGGCAGGTATTGTTAGGGCAGGTATTGTTAGGGCAGGAATTATGTGTTCGGGATTTGTTCGAGCATTATGTATAATTTTGGTGTCAGACGGAGGGGTGTCGAGAATTTTTTTTGTGAGTCTGATGATGCAGTTGACCGTGAATGTATGTGTGTGAGATAGATTTATTGTCCAAGCATTTAAGCTGACTCTGGGAGCTTGATACAGGCTTGATGCAAAAAAAATAAAGTTTTCCTGTTTGATGATGGGGAAAGCGTCTGGCTCTTTGCGAGTGATCAGGACTGTTAGCAGTTGATCTAGGTCGCAATCTTCAGTAATAGGGATTAATGTTATTCGCTTCCATTGCATTTTGATGACTGGAAGGGGCGATATATCGTGAGATTTTTGGTCAGGCGTTTTTTTCATTTCAGGAGCTTTAGCTACTTCAAGCACTATAGCTATTTTTGTATTGGAGAATGAGGGTGGGCAACAGACAAACATCAGGATAATGGTTGCAAATATGCTGCTCACCAAGAGGCACGTCTTTTTCTTCATGGGGTTTTGCCTCCCTGTTCTCAACAGGGTCTTGAATTCTAGCCGTGATGACACTCCGGGAATGGAAAAAAGAAGAATAATAATTGGGGGATTTAGATGACTCTGAGCTAATTTCGAACGCGTCGGGGTATATAGGGCGGTATTGCCAGTCATGATAATGGAACAACGCAAAAAAGAGCATGATTCTACTTTGGGTGGTTGTCGGACCGGATCGTTGAGTGCGTTTAAGGTCGTTAGGTATCATCAGAGCTTAGCTGTAATGGTAAATGCATGTATAGCTTTCACGGTATGTAAGAACAAAAAGCTACGATTCTCCAATACAGAAACAACACTGATCTGGTTTATGATGTAGCCAGCTTAATTATCCGGAGTTGTAGAGGGTTTTCCCCTTCCCGCTAGCATGTTTCTGAATCAATACTTCACCGCCCAGAGCGAGAATCGTTTCTCTTTCACCCGAGAGCAAGCCAGCAGTTTTGCCAAGCAGGTGGCTAATGATTTTAATCCTATCCATGATGTGGACAGCAAGCGGTTCTGTGTGCCTGGTGATCTCTTGTTTGCCAAAATTCTTGCTGAAGAGGGGGTGCATGCAAGTCTGTGTGTCCAGTTCAACGGCATGGTCAGTGATAATGTGGTTCTGAAAATTGTAGAACGTAAAAATGGCTCTAAAGCCATGGTGGACGAAGCCGCCAAGGAGTATCTGGCGGTCAGCCGCAGTGGTGATTGCATCCAGAATGAGCAGGTTATTGAAAAACTGGTGCGCAGTTATGTGGCATTTTCCGGGGAGAATTTTCCCCATGTTCTGGTGCCGTTGATGCGTGATGGCGGAGTGATGATTAACCCGGGCCGGCCACTGGTTATTTATGAAAGCATGTCTATTGATCTTGACAGCACTGATCTGGTTGATCCTGTACTGGAGTCCAGTGGGGCAAGCCTCAAGGTCGATGGACGTCGTGGTAATGTGACCCTGGAGTTTCTGTTTCGTGACCAGGGTGAAATTGTTGGCCGGGGTAAAAAAACCATGGTGCTGTCTAGTCTGCGTGCGTTTGAACAGCCGGTGATGGATGGTCTGGTGAACCAATATCTTGAGCGTCGTGATAATTTTGCAGCCTGAATCAGATCGGCCTGCTTATGGTTGATAGGCTGATGAAAAAAATCACTGTTAAAAAAAGGGTTCCGGCTGGAACCCTTTTTTTAACGTTATCAGCTCTGTACACGACAATTCCTCACGAGCCCAGTACCAGCCTGGGTTCGAAGAGTAACGCTATAAACTGAAGCGCATCACTGAACCATTGGTCGACGTGGCCGAGTGTGCGCTGAAGCCTGTCCAGTCCGGCTCTGAAGAGGCTCTTGGCCTTCCTGCCGTGTTTCTTGGTGCGAATAGGTTTCTCCTCATTCACCCACTCGCCGGTCTTGTAACACCAGACAAAAGCGATAGCCAGAATGCCCAGTAGCTTTGAGGCTCTATCCAACTTGGTGAGGTGTGTTTTCTCCATGTTAAACCCGCGTCCTTTCAGAGACTGGAACATGGTTTCTATCTGCCACCTTTCCAGGTAGTCCTGAACAGCACGTTCAGGGTCAGCCTGACAAATGAGAGCCATAAGACCTTTCTCAGACCGGGCAGCAGCAAGATAAACTGTATACCCCCACACCTTACGAGGCTTGCGTATCACCATGTGTTCACCAGCCTTTATGGTGAAGATGCGCCGAACAGGCAGCAGGCGGTTTTGATGCTTGTTGGGTATCTGGGTATTCACTGGAATCCGAAGGCAGAACGGCCAGTTATATTCGACCAGGTAACCCAGCCATTTCTTTCCTTTGAACTCCCTGTCTGCCATAAGGCGCTCTACTTTCTGGTCAGGGAAGATGTCCAGAAACAAGTTCAGTAGATCAATGCGCTCCTGAGTATTCGAGTTTCCCTTCTTGTCGAGCATGACCCACAACAGGGGTATAGCCATACCTTTGTAGTTAATGGCCAGATAAAGAATGTTGAACTTGGATCGTCCCAGCATCCATGTTGTTCGATCCATGCTGAGCTTCCAAGGCCCTTCGGGGCCGAACAAACAGGCTATAAGTTTGGCGAGAGTGACTGTATCGAGGGAGACCTTCTGGAAAAAATTCTGTATACGGCGATAGCAGGACTCTGTTTGAGCAAAACCCGGGAAGTTTGCGGCAAGGCGGGTAAGATTCACTGTTCGCAACTGAATAATGCTGATGACCAAGATGGAAATAAGCTCAAGCCGCGGCTTGCTTAGAGCGAGATATGGCTTAATCTGCTGGGAGAGTGAGCTGGCAATGTCCATGGCTGCTTCCGATGGCTCTTTTTTCACAGCCTTTCATAGCAGCTTTGCTACGTTGCCAGCTCACTTTTTTTGTCGTGTACAGAGCGTTATCAGTTAATTTTTTTCAGGAAGCAGCTTAATAGCACAATTCGCGTGCCGTTAACCCGGCCCTCTATATGTTCCGGATTGGATGTCAGGGAGATGTTTTTCACGGTTGTACCGCGTTTGGCGGTAAAACCGGCACCCTTGACGACCAGGTCCTTGATAATGGTGACGGAGTCGCCGTCCTGTAGCAGGGTACCATTACAGTCCTTGCAGGGGGCGGAATCATCTTCTTCTTCGCCCAGCCCAGCTTCGGCCCACTTCAGAATTTCAGGTTCCAGATACATCATATCAAGAAGATCCTGGGCCCAGCCTTCTCCGGAAAGGCGCTTCAGCATCCTCCAGGATATGACCTGCACTGGTGCTTCCTGGCTCCACATGCAGTCGTTCAGACAGCGCCAGTGGTTTATGTTCAGCTCTGCACCGCCAGAAATTTGCTCCCGGCAGATTTTGCAGGCCAGCAGGCTGGTAGCGAGAGATGAGTCTTTGCTGCCCGCTACAGACAGGGCTGCCAGCTCATCGGTTCCGGAGCACAGTTCGCACTTGTGGCCACTACGTTCCATTAGAGTGTGTTCAGTTGTCATGCTTTGTAACCAGAGGAGGGAGAGTTGGGCGGCGTATTATGGAGGGTGAGACTGAATGATGAAAGTGGGAAAAGTCCGTGGTTCATCCTATGCATTGTATCAAGGGAATTAATAATTTCAGGTTTGACTGTTTTTCTGTAAAAAAGAATATCTTGTACTGGAGAACCAGTTATTTCTGGCTATTATTGCCTAGATTATAAAAATGCTGCTCATCCTGGATTGATAAGCTTCAGATGAGGTGCAGATAAGGGGTGTGGTAGTCATTTTCGTCCAATAAGCAACTTTATTGATATTTCAGGGTCGAAAAACTTGCTTTCGTGACATTAATGAAGTGATATCAATGGTACCTGGTCTGCAGAATCAGTATTTTTAAAAGATGCTGGGCTGCCACGACATTCATTACGAGTGTGGTCAGGTCATGATAAATCCACGCATCCCGCGTGTTGTAGAGGAAGAAAGAGAGACATGTCTACTGATTTGGTTGAAGGCACCGTAAAGTGGTTCAATGACGAAAAAGGCTTTGGTTTTATTGCACGGGAAGGCGGCAAGGACGTTTTCGTTCACCACAGTGCCATCAATGGTACAGGACGCAAGTCCTTGTACGAGGGGCAGAAGGTGACCATGGAAGTCACCATGGGTCAGAAGGGCCCTCAAGCCGAGAACGTCACTCCTCTGTAACACTTTCAGCCTGTCCCGCTGATTTTATTGGCTGGTCAGGGCTGTAAAGGCGAGATGTGGTGTGACAGCTGCGCACTAGCTGGATAGTCTGGTGGTTTCTGGACGCCCGGTATTGTGCAGTAAGTAGTTGTACTTCCAGACTGGTTTGACTCCTGATGTCGGGGGTCGAACTGGTTTTTGTGTTTCTTTATTTTTCTGTTATTAATTCGACAAACTTCCTTTTATAGCCTGATGTATGGCTGTTTTATCAAATAGACCTTTTCAGAGAGATTGGATTTTCCTTTGATTAATGGGCCGATACTCCCTTAATTGAGCATAAATTACGGGTGTCGACCTGTTTGTTCCAATGACTGCTTCCTATATATAAGATTGTTGTCGTATAAGCTGGCTTCAGTCGGTAACAATGTTTAATCTGCTAGAAATGCATGTGAAGCTGCTCGCGCCACATATTCAGTGTTGTTATTGGGGTGAATTTGGGCGTTGACGAAACATTCCAGTCGCAGTAATATTCGCCGCGTTCGCTGAGACGCCCAAGGCTAAACAGCAACAAAACGGGGTATAGCGCAGTCTGGTAGCGCGCCTGCTTTGGGAGCAGGATGTCGGGAGTTCGAATCTCTCTACCCCGACCAGTTTTAGGGTCTTACAGGTTTCCGTGCGCCCGTAGCTCAGTTGGATAGAGCAATGGCCTTCTAAGCCATCGGTCGCAGGTTCGAATCCTGCCGGGCGTGCCACTTTCTAGCAGTTCCCTGTTTTTTCTATAAAATTTCCGCTTCAGGGTGGGGTTTTGTATTGATCATGGGAAGTGCTTACAGAATGGGGCTTGCAAGTTTTGATCGGATCAGTAAGATTCCCGCCGTTGGAGATGTGTTGATTTTCTCCTGATGTGTAAAGTTAAGTGGTGGACGTAGCTCAGTTGGTAGAGCTCAGGATTGTGACTCCTGCGGTCGAGGGTTCGATCCCCTTCGTCCACCCCATTTTTGCTTTTGATAGCTCTTTGTTTTTCAGTGTTTGCAGTGGTGGACGTAGCTCAGTTGGTAGAGCTCAGGATTGTGACTCCTGCGGTCGAGGGTTCGATCCCCTTCGTCCACCCCAATTTTGCTTTTGATAGCATTTTTGTATTTTAGTGTTTGCAGTGGTGGACGTAGCTCAGTTGGTAGAGCTCAGGATTGTGACTCCTGCGGTCGAGGGTTCGATCCCCTTCGTCCACCCCACTTTTAAAGCAAGTCCTCAAGCATGGGCTTGTTTTTGTAAGGAGTCCTTTGGCTTCGCGGATGTGGTGGAATCGGTAGACACGCTGGTTTTAGGTACCAGTGCCGAAAGGCGTGAGAGTTCGAGTCTCTCCATCCGCACCAATTTGAAATTAAGGGGATAAGCATGCTTATCCCCTTTTTCGTGTATGGCTGATGAGTACAAAATGCTTGATTCGCAGGTTTTTTGAGGCGTGCTTCAGGCGAAAATACTTCATGTCAGACGTATGATAATCGGTGTTCTGCCTTCGTTATAAGGTCGATTATACGCCACGTAAAGAATCTGATACCCTGTTGCACTTTTCTGAGCTTGAGTCCGAGACGAACGCTCGTTGCAACACCTGGTTTATGAGGATTAACCATGCAAGTCTCACTTGAAACGACTTCCGGCCTCGAGCGCCGTTTGACGATCACTGTGCCCGCTGAAGCTGTTGACTCCAAAGTTGACAAGCGTCTGAAAGAAATGGGCAGAAGCGCCAAGATGGACGGTTTCCGCCCTGGTAAGGTGCCATTTAAGGTCATCAAGCGTCGCTACGGTTTAGGTGCGCGCCAGGAAGTTCTGGGTGAGGTAATACAGTCTTCCTACACTGAAGCTGTGATCAAGGAAGAGCTGCATCCTGCCGGCGCCCCACGCATTGAACCCAAGGCCACCGAAGAGGGTGCTGACCTGGAGTTTGTTGCTGTTCTGGAAGTGTATCCGGAAATTGAACTGGGTGACTTCTCCAATATTTCTGTAGAAAAACCAGTGGCTGAAGTGGCTGAGGATGATGTCACCAAAATGCTGGAAACTCTGCGTGACCAGAGCAAGACCTTCAAAGAAACTGAAGAAGGTACTGTAGCTGAGAAGGGCGATATGGTTGTTATCGACTTCAAGGGCTCTGTTGACGGTGAAGAGTTCGAAGGCGGTGCTGCTGAAGATCAGGAGCTGGTTCTGGGTTCTGGTCGCATGATTCCAGGCTTTGAAGATGGTATCGTGGGCATGAAGGCCGGCGAGCAGAAAGATATTAATGTTACTTTCCCGGAAGACTATCAGTCTGAAAACCTGAAAGGTAAGGATGCTGTCTTTGCTATCAACCTGAAGGTTGTGAAAAAGGCCGTTCTGCCTGAACTGGATGACACTTTCTTTGAGCGTTACGGTGTCAAGGAAGGTGGTGAAGAAGCTTTCCGCGTTGAAGTGACTAAAAACATGGGGCGTGAACTGCGTCAGGCAGTCAAGACCAAGATCAAAAACCAGGTAATGGATGGGCTTCTGTCTGTTCACGAAGTTGAGCTGCCTGCAGCACTGGTTGATCAGGAAATTGACCGTCTGCGCGAGCAGGCTGTTCAGCAGTTTGGTGGTCAGGGTATGAAGGCGGACCAGCTTCCTGCTGACCTGTTCCGTGCAGAGGCTGAAAAGCGTGTACGTCTGGGCTTGATCGTTGGCGAGATTGTTAAGGCCAAAGAACTGAAGGCTGATGAAGATCGTGTCCGTACCATGATTGAAGAGATTGCTTCCGCTTATCAGGAGCCTCAACAGGTGATTGACTGGTACTACGGTAACGAACAGCAATTGAGTCAGGTTCAGTATGTTGTGCTGGAAGAACAGGTAGTAGATACTATTCTCGAAGAAGCACAGGTTTCTGAGAAATCCTGCAGCTACGAAGATGCAATCAAGCCGTCCCCGGTGAAAAAAGAAGAGGGTGTCGAAGAGGAGCAGGCTGAGGCTTAATTGGCCCAGTCGGTTTTTATCCGGCCCCTGAACGGGATGTCGCTCTGGCGGCATCCCCGAATGACAAGGAGCCACTCAAGGACATGTCCCAATTTATCGATTCACGCGCTCCCGAGGTAATGGCCAGTGGACTGGTACCTATCGTTGTGGAGCAGACTGCTCGTGGTGAGCGTTCCTACGATATCTATTCCCGGCTGCTCAAAGAGCGTGTCATCTTCCTGGTCGGCCAGGTTGAAGATCACATGGCCAACCTGATTGTTGCCCAGATGCTCTTCCTGGAAGCGGAAAACCCCGACAAGGATATCCATCTCTATATCAACTCCCCTGGTGGTTCTGTAACTGCAGGTATGGCGATTTATGACACCATGCAGTTTATCAAGCCCAATGTCTGCACCTACTGTATCGGTCAGGCGGCCAGCATGGGAGCCCTGCTTCTGGCAGCGGGAGAAAGCGGCAAGCGTTTCTGTCTGCCTCATTCCCGGGTGATGATTCACCAGCCTCTGGGCGGTTTTCAGGGCCAGGCGTCCGATATTGAAATCCATGCCCGTGAAATCCTGACTATCAAGGAAAAGCTCAACAAGGTTCTGGCTCACCATACCGGTCAGCCCCTTGAGGTTGTTGAGCAGGATACCGATCGTGATAACTTCCTGGCAGCGGAAGATGCTGTAGAATACGGTCTGGTTGATAAGGTGATGGATCGCCGGATTCAGGACGAAAAGTCTGATAAGTAACCTTAATCAGTATCTGGGCAGCCAGCTTTTACCGGAAACGGCACTATTATCGAAAACAGCAGTGGGTGTAGAAATACATCGTTTGCGCTGCCAAATGATAAAAATGGTTTTTCCAGGGTAAAAAAGCTGGCTGCCTGTTTAGGGTTGATCTACGGTGTGTATCTGGATACTTTCTGGCTGTAATGAATGGTTCAGGAGGATCGTGAACTGCTGTTTATGAATCTGTTTGTAAATTATGTGCCATGGTCATTGTGCTTCTGATTCCTTGAATAGAGGAAAGGAGTGGAGGCAACCTGTTTCTGTGTTCATGGCTGTTTGGGTTATTTCAGGGGCTTGAAATATGTCGGCAAAAGCCGCATCTTGTCCCTATACAAATGTAAGTTGTCCCGAGATTACAGGGTATTAGCGAATGACCGACCAAAATAATGGAAAGGGCGAAGACAGCGGCAAGCTGCTTTATTGCTCCTTCTGCGGCAAGAGTCAGCATGAAGTGCGTAAACTCATTGCCGGCCCCTCGGTCTTCATCTGTGACGAATGTGTCGATCTGTGTAACGACATTATTCGAGAAGAAGTACAGGAGAATGTACCGGAAGGCACCAGTGAAAAATTGCCGGTGCCAAGGGAGATCAAGAACATTCTCGATGAGTATGTGATTGGCCAGAAGCGTGCCAAGAAGGTTCTCTCCGTGGCCGTTTACAATCATTACAAGCGTCTTCAGGCTGGCGACAGTCGCAAGAAAGATGAAGTGGAACTGGGCAAGAGTAACATCCTGCTTATTGGTCCTACCGGCTCTGGCAAGACCTTGCTGGCGGAAACTTTGGCCCGTCTGCTTAATGTGCCGTTTACCATCGCTGATGCAACCACGCTTACAGAAGCGGGTTACGTGGGCGAAGATGTGGAGAATATCATCCAGAAGCTGCTGCAGAAATGTGATTACGATGTAGAAAAGGCCCAGATGGGCATCGTTTACATCGATGAGATCGACAAGATTTCCCGTAAGGCTGATAACCCTTCTATTACCCGTGATGTGTCTGGTGAAGGTGTTCAGCAGGCTCTGCTGAAACTGATTGAGGGTACTGTCGCCTCTGTTCCGCCTCAGGGTGGTCGCAAGCATCCCCAGCAGGAGTTTCTGCAGGTGGATACTTCCAATATTCTGTTTATCTGTGGCGGTGCTTTTGCAGGTCTGGAGAAGGTTATCCGTGACCGTACCGACAAGGGCGGCATTGGCTTCACAGCAGAGGTGAAGAGCAAGCAGAATGGTAAGAGTGTTGGTGAGACCTTCCGTGAGGTAGAACCGGAAGATCTGGTGAAGTTTGGACTGATTCCTGAGTTTGTTGGTCGTTTGCCAGTTGTGGCAACGCTGGAAGAGTTGGATCAGGAAGCTCTGGTTCGTATTCTGACAGAGCCCAAGAACGCTTTGACCAAGCAGTATGCCCGTCTGCTGGAAATGGAAGAGGTGGAAGTGGACTTCCGTCAGGAGGCTCTGGACGAGGTTGCCCGCCAGGCTATGGAGCGCAAGACTGGTGCCCGTGGTCTGAGATCGATTCTGGAAAACGTGCTGCTGGACACAATGTACGATATTCCTTCCGATAAAACCATTACCAAGGTAGTGGTTGATGGTAGCGTTATCCGCGGTGAATCTGCACCGCTCCTGATGTATGAAAACAAAGAACGGCCGCCTCGGGCTCTGCCTGAAGACTAAGCTGTTCCCTTTCGTGATACAGGCCAGACCGTTAAACCGGTCTGGCTTTTTTGTTTGGCCGTTATGCAGGCCTGGTCAGGCACGCTAACACTGTTTCAATAGTTTGCTGAGTTCTGGCTGGCTGCTGTTATTTTCCCTGACAGGTTCGAAGGAACCTGTAGAGGTATAATCCTGTCTTACAGGTTTAATGCTGTTTGTCCTTGTATTTTGCATCTTGAACCCTCATCTTAGAGGCATGCTCTTGACTGTGACAGGGTCAGCGGAGCTCCACCGGCAGTTTTGTTTATTGTTCGCCGGTTGGGAAGTACAACAAGAGAGGGCTGTATATGGAAGAACAAGATACTCGTCAGCGCGAACGGATAGAGCTGCCATTGTTGCCGCTCAGGGATGTGGTTGTTTACCCCCATATGGTCATCCCTCTGTTTGTTGGTCGTGACAAGTCAATTCAGGCTCTTGATGTGGCGATGGAAAACGAGCGCCGCATTTTTCTGGTAGCCCAGAAACATGCCCAGGATGATGACCCTGGTACCGATGATCTTTACCAGCTGGGAACCATTGCCAATATCCTCCAACTGCTGAAACTTCCTGACGGTACTGTCAAAGTGCTGGTTGAGGGGGGGCAGCGGGCCATCATGCAGCAACTGAATGAGCAGGAGCAATACAGTACTGCGGTTGTTGAGGTTCTTACAGAAGAAGATATTGATGAGCGCCGTGGTGAGGTTCTGACGCATTCTCTTTATACCCAGTTCGAGCAATACGTTCAGCTAAGTAAAAAAGTACCGGCCGAAGTTCTCAGTTCGCTGTCGGAAGTCAGTGATCCGGCCCGCCTTGCTGACAGTATCGCTTCTCATATGGTATTGAATATTGAAGAGAAGCAGAAAATTCTTGAGATTACCGATCTGGTAGAGCGTCTTGAATACCTGATCAACCTGATGGAAACCGAAATTGATCTGCTTCAGGTTGAAAAGCGGGTGCGTGGCCGGGTCAAGAAGCAGATGGAACGCAGTCAGCGGGAGTACTACCTCAACGAGCAGATGAAGGCGATCCAGAAAGAACTGGGTACGCTGGAAGATGAACAGGATGAACTGGAGTCTCTGAAGGAGCAGATCGAAAAGGCACAGATGCCGAAGGAAGCTCTGGAAAAGACCCTGGCAGAGTTGAAAAAACTACGTCAGATGTCTCCTATGTCAGCGGAAGCGACAGTGGTTCGCGGCTATATTGACTGGATGACCAATGTGCCGTGGAAGAAGCGCAGCAAGGTGCGCCATGATCTGAAGCGTGCCCAGCAGATTCTTGATGAAGATCATTATGGTCTGGAAGAGGTTAAGGAGCGTATTCTTGAGTATCTGGCTGTTCAGCAGCGGGTTCGCAAGCTGAAAGGGCCGGTACTATGCTTGGTTGGCCCTCCTGGTGTTGGTAAAACTTCACTGGGTGAATCTCTGGCTCGTGCAACCAACCGCAGGTTTGTACGTATGGCTCTTGGTGGTGTGCGTGATGAGGCTGAAGTTCGTGGGCATCGACGGACTTATATTGGCTCCATGCCAGGTAAGCTGATCCAAAAGATGTCCAAGAGTGGAGTGAAGAACCCACTGTTCCTGTTGGATGAAATCGACAAGATGGGTATAGATATGCGTGGTGATCCCGCATCTGCCCTGCTGGAGGTTCTTGATCCCGAACAGAACAACAGCTTCAACGATCACTACCTGGAAGTGGATTATGATCTGTCCGATGTAATGTTTGTTTGCACTTCCAACTCCATGAATATTCCTGCGCCCCTGCTGGACCGTATGGAAGTGATCCGTATCCCCGGTTATACCGAGGATGAAAAAATCAATATCTCCCATCGTTACCTGGTACCCAAACAGCAGAAACGGGCCGGGCTGAAAGGAGGAGAGCTGGAAGTCAGTGGTGAGGCCGTCCGTGATCTGGTGCGCTATTACACCCGGGAAGCCGGTGTTCGTGGCTTGGAACGTGAGATTGCCAAGATCTGCCGTCGGGTGGTTAAAGAGAAAGCTTTAGGCAATGATGGTGTGCCTGAGAAGGTGCAGCCGGATCATCTTGAATACTATTCCGGTGTGCGCAAGTTTAACTATGGCCTGGCTGAAGAGCAGGATCAGGTTGGTCAGGTGACCGGTCTGGCCTGGACCCAGGTGGGTGGTGAACTGCTGACTATCGAATCCGTCGCTGTTCCCGGCAAAGGCAAGGTAACCAAGACGGGATCCCTTGGGGATGTGATGCAGGAGTCCATTCATGCTGCCATGACAGTAGTACGCAGCCGTGCTCAGGTGCTGGGTATTCCAGCAGATTTCCATGAAAAGAATGATCTGCATATCCATGTTCCAGAAGGTGCTACGCCCAAGGATGGCCCGAGTGCCGGTATTGCCATGTGCACGGCGCTGGTATCCGTACTGACTGGTATTCCGGTACGGGCATCTGTGGCTATGACAGGTGAGATCACTCTGCGTGGTCAGGTGCTAGCTATTGGTGGTCTGAAAGAGAAACTATTGGCAGCCCATCGTGGTGGTATCCGTACAGTCCTGATTCCTGACGAGAATGCCCGGGATTTGAAAGAAATTCCGGAGAATATTAAACAGGATCTTGATATCCGGCCGGTGAAGTGGATAGATCAAGTGCTAGAGGTGGCTCTTCAATATGTGCCGAAGCCTCTGGTTGACTCAGAGGTGATAGTCAAAGAGGAAGCCAAGGAGACCGGGATAAATGCTCATTAATCTGGTTGAAGTTGTGACTATATCGGTCGGTTACATTTAACCAAAAGAGCGTTTTAACTAACAGGACGGGCAGAGCGTTTTACGGGCTGCCCGTTTTTTATGGTGTGCTGGGCATGTTGCACAGCTTGGGGGTGAAAGTCCCCTGTCCAGCCAGATGAGGGCGAAGGACTAGCGAAGCACAAGGTTTGTATCGTGAGGTGCAGGTTGAAGGCAGTGCGGAGCAAAACTGCGAGCTGACGAACAGAAACCGGATATAAGGCTGTCTACGTGGGGACGAGTCAGCCATTGATGACGAAGTCCCTTACTCATCCGGACACACAGACAGTAGATCCGGCAGTTGTGCAGTGAAGGCGGTGTGACTTACCCCGGGAGGTCTGTGTGGTGTCTGATATTTCAGACTGAGGTCATCGTAAGGTGATCTGATCGCCATGCAGAAGTCAGCAGACGGCATAGTAGCTGACCCTGGTCAGTGAAGGCCTGAACGGTACAGAGTGGTGAGTAGTTTTTATTGTTCAACACATCAGATAGCAGACAAGTTCAGCAAACACTGGAACTCATGCCAAGTGATCACGGCGGAACCGGAGACTGCAACGCCATGAGAGCTATAGCTGTGTCGGCAGGATGGGATTACGAAAGCCCGGCGGGCGATTCGAGTCTAATGGCACGTATCGCTGATCCCAATAATTTGAGAAAAGCCTTTCAACGAGTCAAACGCAACAAGGGTGCAGCAGGTATTGACAGGATGACTGTTGATGAGCTGTTTCCGTATCTACAGGAGCATGGTCGTGAAATGCGGCAATGTTTACTGCATGGAGAATGGAGGCCGAGCCCGGTAAGGCGAGTACAGATTCCCAAGCCAGACGGTGGACAAAGGCAGTTGGGTATACCAACAGCGCTTGACCGAATGGTACAACAGGCCATGCAGCAGGTGTTGCAGGCAGAATGGGAGCCGAAGTTCTCACCTTTCAGTTATGGGTTTCGACCAAACCGGTCAGCCCATCAAGCGATCAATCAAGCTCAAAAATATATCTGGGATGGGTATAACTGGGTCGTGGATATCGACTTGTCGAAGTTCTTTGACAGAGTGAACCATGACCGGCTGATGGCAAGACTGGCAGCTTGTACGAAAGATAGGGACATGTTGCGCTTGATTCGCCGATTTCTCCAGTCCGGCATAATGGAACAGGGGCTGGTGAAACCTCAGACAGAAGGCGTTCCGCAGGGAGGTCCACTGTCCCCGGTGCTTTCAAACATTGTACTGGATGAACTCGATAAAGAGCTGACTCGGCGAGGTTTATGCTTTGTCCGTTATGCTGATGATTGTGTGCCACGAGCACAGGCTGCTGCGTAAGCAGCGCCGATGCGCCACTGCGCAGAAGATGAGGGTGGGCCCCTCGGAGCCGTCTTGCAGGAGGAGGCTTCAAACCACCTTAAGCGGCTGTGGTAAAGAGCCATAGTCGTGAGCGTTAAGGAAAAGGCAGGGCATGACCCTGTCAGGTGTGTGTTAAGGAGATGAACGCAAGTGAACCTTTGATGACGCGTCGAAAGCGTAGGAACGATGTCAAAACCGGGAGGGAGTCGTTAGCCCGGGATAAATCTGGAGGACACCTGTTTACTGTCCAGGTGGCATCCGGCGTGGAGAAGGCATGAACTTAGCACAGGCTTCTGTGTGGAACGTGGGAACCTGTCGCCTTGATGTTAAGGGAGCCACTCAAGCAGAGACCCTGCAAGAGTCTGAGTACCAATGCAAGGCACAGGGGCGGACGATCCCGTAGTAGTGATGAAGGCGCTGTAATGGCGTTGGAGTGAAGGGGATCGGTCATCCTGTTGGATTTGGAAATCAACCACTATGGTAGCTCGACGCTGCAGGTGGGAGGAGTTTTTGGAAACAACAAAACCGTTTGAAATTTCCAAGCATGACGTTGTACGTGCATGGCAACTGGTCAAAGCCAATAAAGGCGCTCATGGCGTTGATGGCGAGACCATAGAACAATTTGAGTCCGACCTGAAGAACAGCCTGTATAAAATCTGGAACCGGATGTCGTCTGGAAGTTACTTTCCGCCTGCTGTTAAAACGGTAGCGATACCGAAGAAAGCAGGTGGGGAAAGAAAGCTGGGCATTCCTACGGTATCAGATCGGGTTGCGCAGATGGTTGTGAAGCTGCATTTTGAGCCATTGGTAGAGCCCTGTTTTCATCCGGACTCCTACGGCTACAGGCCAAACAAATCGGCACATCAGGCGCTGGATATCACCCGCAGACGGTGCTGGCGGTATGACTGGGTGCTGGAATTTGATATCAAGGGGTTGTTCGACAACATCGACCACGAACTGCTGATGAAAGCCGTACGCAGGCATACAAATAATCGCTGGCTGATCCTCTATATCGAACGCTGGCTAACAGCACCGATTCAGCAGGAAGACGGCACGATTATTGCCCGCAAGCGAGGTGTGCCACAGGGCGGTGTGATCAGTCCTGTACTCAGTAATCTGTTTATGCATTATGCCTTTGATAAGTGGATGGAAAGGAATTGCCCTGCGATCCCATTCTGCCGCTATGCTGACGATGGGCTTGCCCATTGTCGTTACGAGACAGATGCGAAGGCTTTGAAAGAAGCTTTAGAAGCAAGATTACGTGA
This sequence comes from Sansalvadorimonas sp., assembly GCA_965243775.1. GTDB lineage: Bacteria > Pseudomonadota > Gammaproteobacteria > Pseudomonadales > Endozoicomonadaceae > Sansalvadorimonas. The sequence continues at coordinate 34,659 of CBDEWF010000002.1, read as the reverse complement.
TTGTGGTCTGGAAATGCATCCTGACAAGACAAAAATTGTTTACTGTAAAGACGGCGACCGCAGAGAAGAGCACCCTGTCACCAGTTTTGACTTTCTTGGATACACATTTCGTCCGAGAAGGTCGAAGAACCGATGGGGAAAGCACTTCATCAACTTTACGCCAGCGATGAGTGCCAAGGCAGGAAAGGTAATCAGACGGGAGGTAAGAAGTTGGAAGCTGCACCTTCGCAGCGACAAAGACCTCCCTGATTTGGCTCGAATGTTCAGGACTCAGATACAGGGCTGGATAAACTACTACGGTCGTTTCTACAAATCAGCCATGTACCCGACACTGCGCCATATCAATCGCAAACTCAGTTTGTGGGCGACGAGGAAATACAAAAGGCTTAAAAGACACCGGCGAAGAGCGGAACACAGGCTTGGAGAGATCGCAAAGAAATTTCCAAATTTGTTCCCGCACTGGAAACTGGGTGTCAGGCCATCGGTTGGATGATGGGAGCTGTATGAGCTGAGAGGTTCACGTACAGTTCTGAGAGAGCCTGTGGGGGAGGTTCCCACGGGCTACTCACCGTCGTGTATTCGTGCAAAGTCAGAAAGCGGGGAAGAGAGTAATGGAGAGTCTGACCCGTTTCATCGAAAGTAAATTGAAGGTGAATCGCAAGAAGAGTGCGGTTGACCGGCCATGGAAGCGCGCCTTCCTAGGCTACAGCTTTACGAAAGATGGAAGGAAGACACTGGCGGTGAAAACCTGTCAGCGCTTCAAGGACAAAGTCAGGCAGCTCACCCGCAAGGGGGGAAAGTCTCTGGAGCAGAGGATGGATTCCCTGAATTGCTATCTACAGGGCAGGAAGAACTACTATCGAGCAGTAGAAGTCCGTTCGGAACTGGAACGTTTTGATAGCTGGATCAGAAGGCGCGTGCGTAATCTGGTCTGGTATCAATGGAAGAAAAGTCCGAAACGATATGTAGAGCTGAGGAAGCGAGGAGTCGGAGAACAGCTGGCAAGGCAGACAGTTGGATCAAGTAAGGGGCGATGGCGAATAAGTCGGAGTCCTGCGCTTCATCAGGCGATGCCAAACAGCTGGTTTGACGAGTTGGGTTTGATCAGATTGCAGGTCGCTTAACTGGCCGAACCGCGCAGTACGGACCCGTACGCTGCGTGGTGTGGGAGGAGTGGAGCCGTGAGGCTCCACCCTATCCCGATGGCATTAAATCATTGCAAGTGAATTAACGTCTATTTGATCGTGGCTGTTTATGGCCGTAACACCCTATCCGGCCTCTTCAAGAGAACCCATGGCAGTAATGTTGAAGCCACCGTCAACGTAAGTGATTTCGCCGGTCATGCCACTGGCCAGATCGGAGCAGAGAAACGCTGCTACATTGCCAACTTCCAGCTGGGTAACATTACGGCCCAGGGGGGCACGACCCGCATTGTAGGCCAGCATCTTGCGGAAGCTGCCAATGCCACTGGCAGCCAGGGTCTTGATTGGGCCAGCTGAGATGCCGTTAACCCGGATACCATCCTTGCCCAGACTGTTGGCCAGGTAGCGCACGCTGGCTTCCAGGCTGGCCTTGGCCAAGCCCATAACGTTGTAGTTGGGCATGGTGCGTTCGGCGCCCAAGTAGGACAGGGTCAGCAGGGAGCCATTACGACCTTCCATCATCTTGCGGCCGGCCTTGGCCAGGGCAATAAAGCTATAGGAACTGATATCGTGGGCGATGCGGAAGCCGTCGCGGGTTGTGGCTTCGGTAAAGTCGCCGGATAGCTGGTCACCGGGAGCAAAACCTACAGAGTGTACGATGCAGTCCAGGCCATCCCACTTCTGACTGAGAGATTCGAACACCGCTTCGACCTGGGCATCATCAGCCACATCACAGGGGAAACACATGTCAGCCGAGGAGCCCCAGCCTTCAGCAAATTTCTCAACCCGGCCTTTGAGTTTTTCGTTCTGGTAGGTGAATGCGAGTTCCGCGCCCTCACGGTGCATGGCTTCAGCAATACCGGCAGCGATAGACAACTTGCTGGCTACGCCAACGATAAGAACGCGCTTTCCCTTAAGAAAAGACATCTGGCCTTCCTTTTTTGCAGTGTAAACAGGTGATTTCGAATCGTACCAGTATAGAGAAACAGTACATCTGTTTCGATATGCAGTTAATATGAATATGTAAGGGAATGTTAGAGAGACAAGCCATGGCGGGTTCCACCAGACTTCCTCCGAAAGCGACACCAGTAGATAAGCCGGTGATTCCTGCTGTTCAGTCATCTCCCCAAACTGATGAAGCTCCCAAAAAAGTTTCCAAAGTCCAGCGCAATATTCTGGATGTCAGGGAACCGGACTGGAATCGACGTATAGCCCTGCATGGGGTACAAGTTGTGTCTATGTCCATGCCGCCGGATTACAGTATTCTCCACAGTGGTCAGAAAAAGAAAAATGGCAGGAAAAAACCAGGGAAACCTGCTGTTCGGGTTTTGACCCGCTACTGGGATAACCGTACTGAGCTGGTTCAGCTGGGCCGGGAAGCGGACTGGCTCTATCAGCGGACTACTGAGCGAGGTGGTGAGACTCAGGTGCGAATGCCTCCGGATATCCGCCCCTCCGGTACAGACAGGGTCTTGAAGTCATCGGATCACTGGAATGGTATTGTAGAAAAATGGCTGCAGATGTCAGCAACGGAAAGGGCTGGCGCTCTGGATCAGTATTTTCAACATACCCTGCTACCTGATAATGATGAACGCGCCGGGTTGAGGGGGCAGAGTGGGGTGTTTGCGGCCAGAGATATTAAGCCCATGACTGTTCTTGGCCCTTACGCTGGCAAGTACTGTCATGGTCAGGACCTGGAAGAAGAGCAAAATACCCATGGTGCCAATGTTGGTCGTTATACAGTGGATTGTTCCCTGGACAGTATCCGGCTTGACCTTTGTGGTTATGGGTATGGCAATATCACCGTGTGTATTAATGCCTGTACTACCTACCGTCCTGATGATCCGGTTCGGTCAGCCAATGCTTTTTTTCTGATGGTGACTTATCGTGGCTGGCCCTATGTTTTTGTTGTCAGCCATAAGAACATAGCCAAAGGTGAAGAAATCCTGGTTGATTACGGACGTTATTACTGGCTGGGGTATTAAACCCTAACCAGTTTGAGAACCGTATTTTTTGCCGATACCATCTTGTGCTGAAAGTCCATTATGCGGAGTGGAACCGAACTCCGGAATGTCTGCCAACAGAATCTATTCATGTTGCTCATGCCAGAACACGTGAACGCTTTTCTGCGCTGTATCAAGTGGCCACTGAACGCTCGCCTGTCGCAGTTGATGGCTGGTGAAAGCTATACACAACCTATCACACTGAAAACCCGCACCGAAACCGCCCTGAAGAAAGCGGCTGGCCGCCGTGAATTCCAACGGGGGATTCTGTCTTCAGACGAAAGCGGTGCTCCAGTTGTCGTCACCACAGGCGGCCAGGGTTCTGGGATTTTGCGCTCTATGAATATGGCCAACTGTTATATCGTGCTGCCAGAATCCTCTACTGGAGCGAGTGTTTCAGGTCATGCCTTTTGACAACCTGCTAAATTAACGACATTAGGCAGATTTCTCTGCCAACCGAACCCGGCATGAAACACTGAGTTACTTATGCCGGGTTACGGATCATCCATCAATCTCCCCATAAGGTATGGTAGGCAGGCAGCATGGCCGCGCCTATGGAAGAAATTGCTTCTCCAAAGGTTGAAACTTCAATAAGAGGCAAGGGTCGTTCACCATGCTGAAAGAGCGGGTTTGCAAGAAGATTACTGGTGACCTTTTGCAGAATACCTGTCGGCATACGACCGCCAAAAACTATGATTTCCGGGTCCAGCCAGTTAATACATGATGCCGTTGCCAGAGCCACCTGGCTGTGAATATTCTCAAGCCACTCATTCACCACTTGGTGGGTTTCATCAACCTGGCTGAAATCCAGCTCATGACTCTGCAACCGACGATTTAAGTCGGTAAACGAGGGGCGGGTTCCATGAGGGAAAAATGCACCAATTTCCCCAGCATTGCCGGTGAATCCGCGCATTAATTTACTGTCCATAATGACACCACCGCCAAACCCATGGCCCATTTCAATAAACACCATAGATGAAGCTGAGTGCCATTCACCTGTATAGAACTCACCGAGTACTGCTGCATTAACATTGTTTTCAACCCAGGTGGGTGCTTCTATGGCATGACGAAATTCAGATTCTAAATCAAGCTCACGCCAGTGCTTTAGTGGCTCCACACAATAGCGATGCTTACCGTCTACAAGGTAACCGCTAACGGAATACCCAATCCCAATTAAACGGGCATTAGTGAGGTGATTGGTTTTCAGTGTGCGCTCAACAAGTTGCCGCACTTGTAATAGTGTTTTCTCAAATGGCTGGGATTCTTCATGAGGCTGGCGCACTGTAGCGATACTCTGCCCCCTGAGATTCAACACAGTCAGGTCTATAAATCCCATGCTGAATGAGATACCAATAGAAATACCACCATTCTCATTAATAAGAAGTGGCAAAGAGGGCTGACCACGTTGTCCTTTATTTTTCTCTCCCTCACAAATTAAAGACAGATAGAGCAGTTCCCTGCAGTTCTGAGTAATAGCTCCTGCGGTCAGGCCAGATTTTTTACTAAGTTCAGCACGGGTGATCAGCTCATTGCGCCTGATCAGATCCAGTATGATTTTCTGGTTAGTTGACAGCTCCAGGGGCTCAACTCGCATCGATAAACCTTAACTAATAAAGCCCTTCTTGGAAGGGCTCAGGGGGGTATTCTCAATTAAACGGGTTCTAAACCCGCATCTAATATAAATGACTTCAAATAGTCAGCATCATCGTGGCAGAGAATATCCAAAAGCCCTTCTCTCAGCCAACTACTGATTTCAGCACGGGAGTCCCCACCCCAGATATCGTCATAATATTGTGTCGGCGTTACACCTTCAGGCGTTGTATGCAAGAACATACGAGATGCCAGGCCTGCTTTCTTATAGGCTCTGCCATCTTCCGGAGAGTAGTGGTGGTACTCGGTACAAACGGAATAAGCGTTTGAACGAGTCACAGCATTCAGCTGATCTGCATAACGGGCAAGGGTAACGACTTCCAGCTTCAGCTCCGGCAGACGTTCTTTTACCCGGTTGATGTTGACATGATTGAACGACAACAGCATAGCGTGTTCAGTTGAGCCCGGCACAGCCTTAAACGCATTAACCAGAGCATTAATATTGTGATCGTTGGGGTTACGATCTTTCATCTCGACAATAAGTCCGAGATTATTTTCTACTGCCCAGGCGAGTACGTCTTTCAGTAACGGGATCTTGGTTCCCTTGAAGTCGTCTGAGAACCAAGAGCCAAAGTCAAACTGCAATAACTGCTCATAGGTCAAATCCCGAACAAAACCCGACCCAGTGGAGGTACGATCAATAGATGGATCATGAATCACCACAACCTCACCATCTTTAGTCACGCTCACATCCAGCTCTATACAGCTGGTTCCGGCTTCAACAGCTCCGATAAACGCAGGCATAGTGTTTTCCGGAAACTTGGCACAGTAGCCACGGTGGCTGGCTGCCAACACTTTCCCTGAGCCGGCCACATGGAAATTAAACGACATTATTAACCCTTCTTTGCATGATTGGTGCACAAAGCACATGCCTTATAAATAGATTAATAAATTTATACGGAATATTTAATAGGTCTTAGGGGTAATTTGACCATCTCTGAAAGATATCGACAACAAATCTTGACCTACATCATAAACAAACACAATTTCACAACCGCAACCTAGAACGCAGCCAAAAACGCACATAGAATAAATTTTCAGAGTTAATTTAATCGAGCTCTGTCGATATGTTTAGTTGCAGTGCCAGTCCTGCAGTATCTGATCATAAATTGAGCTCAGGAATGGCACTCCTGAACAAGGTAAAAGAATGTCGAAGTTAACAATTAGCGATTTGACGAAAACTTTTGACGGTAACTTCTACGCCTCAAGAAATATCTCCTTCACTGCAGAGCAGGGAGAGTTTGTTACCTTGCTGGGTCCAAGTGGCTGCGGTAAAACCACCTTGTTGAAACTGATAGCGGGCTTTCACACACCTGACTCGGGTGAGATCAGAATTGGTGATGAGGTTATCAATGACATACCACCGGAAAAGCGCAATACCTCCATGTGCTTTCAGTCTTATGCACTGTTTCCACACTTAAGCGTTTCACACAATATTGTCTTTGGTCTGAAACAGAAGAAGATCCCGCTGGCAGAACAGAAACAGCGCCTGGAAGATGCCCTTGACCAGGTTGGCCTGCAGGAACATGCCCATAAACTGCCATCTCAGCTTTCTGGCGGACAGCAGCAGCGGGTAGCACTGGCCCGCGCCATGGTTAACCGGCCAGATGTTATTTTGTTTGACGAACCCCTTTCCAATCTGGATGCCAAACTGCGCGAGTCAGTACGTTTTGAAATCAAAGAACTGCAGAATCGTTACAACCTGACAGCTATATACGTGACCCACGATCAAGCGGAAGCCTTGGCGATGTCAGACAAAATCGTCGTGCTAAACCGTGGCAATGTTGAGCAAATTGGAAGCCCGGAAGACATCTATTACAGCCCGGCCAACTCTTTTGTTGCTGACTTTATTGGTGCAGCCAACATCTCCACGGCAAAAGTAACGGCCATATCTGAAGAGACTTACAAGGTTCAATGTCCGCTGGGTGAGTTCAAGGTGAAATCCAAAAAAACACCCGAGGGGGAGAACATCAAGGTATTTTGGCGCCCCGAAGACGTGCAGGTTGCAGCTCCTGGCGATATCAACACCTTTACCCTTACGATCGATAAATTCGCATTTATGGGAAATACAACCGATCTGTTTGCCCGTCTTGATGGCGATAGTGGTGAACTAATTCGTGTAACACTCTCCAAAAAACCCGTATTCGAAGAAGGTAACAAGGTCACTTTCACTATGCCTGAAGATGGCATTCGCTTCCTGGAAAAGGTGGAAGCATGAACAGCCAGTTTAAGAATGATTGTAAGGCCTGGCTTTTGCTAGCCAGTGGTGTGGGTACAATCCTGTTATTGATGGGGTCAACATTTTTTATTGTCGTCGCCCAAAGCCTTGGGTTTTATAACCTGACTGGGGAGAGCGGTTTTTCGCTTGATTACTGGTACACCACCCTGTCAGATAAAATCGTCATCAACTCACTTATCTATTCCATTAAAGTTTCGCTTCTTGGCGGAATTGGATCAATCATTCTCTCCTATCCACTGGCCATATGGTTAAGGAAACCCATGGCCGGCAAGGAAATTATTATTGGCGTATTACGAGCCCCCATGTTTGTGACCGGGCTTGTTGCAGCATTTCTGTTTGTGAACATTATCTCCTATCACGGTATTCTTAATCAGTTTCTGATATGGATTGGCTTAATAGAAAAGCCAATCCGAATGCAGAATGACTCGTTTGGTTGGGGGGTTATTTTCTTACAGGTCTGGAAGAACCTGCCCTTCGCTTTAATCCTTGTCAGTGGTGCAGTAAACGCCATACGGACCGATGTACTGGATGCGGCCAGTGATTTAGGCGCTGGGCCAATACGCAGGCTGCTGGATATAATCGTTCCTCTCTCGATCCCTGCCGTTCAGGCCGCTTTCATCCTGATATTCATCGGTGCTCTGGGTGACTTCTCTTTCTTTGTTATTGCAGGCCCTCGCAACACCTACTCCCTGTCCATGCTCATGCATGTTTATTCCAACGAATATCTGGAATGGAACACTGCTGCCGTGATTGGGATGATCATAATTATTACCTCAGGCTTGATGGCTGTTCTGACCACTCTACTGACCAATCCGCTGGCCTATAAAAAAGGACGGCTGAAGTAATGAATGAAACGAAAAACGGCAAGCTGATTGCCAAAATCTCGCTGATCTTTTTTATCGTCGTCAATATTCTCTGGTTGTTTGTGCCTTTGGCTATGGCGGTATTGTGGTCACTGGTCGACCCAGAGCACCCATGGAGTTATCCTGACGTGCTGCCCCCGGTGTTGTCATTAGGCCGCTGGGTTGATGTCTGGCAGAACACTTCTCTCAGTGAAGCCATGATCAACAGCTACACCATTGCTCCGGTTGTTGCTGTTGTGACTATTTTGCTGTCCATGCCGACAGCCTATGCCTTTGGACGAATGGAATTCCGGGGAAAGAAAATTGCTGAGCTGATTACCCTGATTCCACTTGTCATGCCGGGCATGATGATTGGTATTTTCTTCAGCGCCATGCTGATCAACCTGAACTTCTCGAATGTGTTCGTCGGTATTGTTATTGGCCATGTTGTACTGACCCTTCCCTATGCCATTCGCATTATGAGCGCAGGTTTCAGTTCTGTTCCGCAGGAGTTGATTGAAGCCAGCCGGGATATGGGAGCCAGCTATTGGCAAACCTTCCAGCATGCGTTTCTTCCCATGCTTAAGCCCAGCTTTCTGGCTTCCATTATTTTCTGCCTGGTGAAGAGTATTGAAGAGTTCAATATCGCTTTTGTTTTAGGTGCTCCGGACTTTGTGACCGTACCCACCATCCTGTTCTCATTCCTGGGTTACAACTTTGTACGCCCGGATGCCGCTGTCGTTTCTCTGGTACTACTGGTACCAAACGTTCTGTTAATGATTGTGATTGAAAGACTTCTCAAGGGTAATTACCTGTCTCACTCAACAGGTAAGGCCTGAGTACCCATAAAAAGTCTTCGTTAAAAGAGGTGATAGAAGTGAAAAGCAAAATCTTGTCTCTTGCTCTTGGGGCCGTTCTGGGGGCAGCATCATCATTGGCCAGTGCTTATGATATTAACAAAATGTCTTGGGATGATATTGAGGCACAGGCTAAAGAAGAGGGTCAGGTAACCTTCTCTGTCTGGTACCTGCAAGATCGCTGGCGCATCTTCGTTAAAGACTTTGAAAACGAATATGGCATCAAGGTCAGAATTCCTGAAGGTTCTCTGGACGGCAACATCAAGAAATTGATGGCTGAGAAAAAGCGCGAACAAGGTCGTATGGATATTATTGCCATCAGCCTGGATCGCAGCGATATGCTCCGCAAGCTGGACGTATTGGAGCCGATGGATGTCATCCAGGATGGCTTCCGCAAAACCTCTTTCTCCAACGAGAAAAAAGACAACCGTGCTTTTGTTTTCTGGGGCAACCAGACCGGTCTGGCCTATGACCCTTCTCGTGTCGATGAAAGCCGGCTGCCACAAACCTTTGCAGACCTGGAAAGCTGGATTGAGAAGAACCCTGAGCAGTTCGGCTTTAATGATCCGAACGGCGGTGGTTCTGGCCAGGCCTTTATTCAGGCATCTATCCGCAACCTCGCACCTACCGGAGATTATACTCAGGCTGAAGCCGATAAAACTCAGCTGGAAAAGTGGGCACCGGTCTGGAACTGGTTTGAGAAAGAGGAAGACAAGTTCATTCTGACTGCGTCTAATGCTGACAGCCTCTCCCGCATTAACGATGGTGAAATTTCCATGGCACCGGCTTGGGAAGACCATCTGGACACCCTGCAACAGAAAGGCGCTGTCGCCAAACGCATCAAGATCTATATCCCCGAGTTTGGTATGGGCGGCAGTGGTAACCTTGCAGCTATCGCCAAGAACGCACCTCACCAGGCCGCCTCTGCTCTGTTCGTGAAGTGGCTGACCTCAAAAGAGACTCAGGGCAAGATGAACAAGATGTTTGGTTCCGCACCACAGCATCCAGAAGCTGATGACTCCAACTCTCTGATTCCAGGAGACCAGCGGGAAAATTCCACTGTATTCTTCTCCAACGCTTACAAGAATGCTGCTAACCGAGCATTTATTGAAAAGATCGTGATGTAATACAATCTCGAGATTGGTGCTACTCAATTCAAGTGAGTGGCATCAATCTGCTCTTTAACCAAGCCTCAACAGAACCTGATGACAACCACTTCAAAATAAGCAAAAATCGCTGCCTTTTCCCAGCTCCGGTTATCCTCCATGGAAACGCTTACTTGCCCCTACTACCTACCGTTCTGATGATCTGGTTCGGTCAGCCAATGCTTTTTTTCTGATGGCGACTTATCGTGGCTGGCCCTATGTTTTTGTAGTCAGCGATAAGCGCGTCGCCAAAGGTGAAGAAATCTTGGTTGATTACGGACGTTATTACTGGTTGGGGTATTAGTATTGAAAACTTGGCAACTTTACGTTTTTCCTACGTGTCTTCACATCTTCCCCTAAAGTTGTTTCTACACTTCTCGCTTTTGGCTTCTACACTTCCTGCTCATCATTGAAAGCTGCACAGGGGGGTGTGGGATGATATGCAGGATGAACACTGTCAGGTATATTTTCATCGGTCTTAATCTGACCATTTTTCTTTTGGTTTTTGTTACAGAATCTCAAGCCGACCCTGAGCCCGGCAGCCAGATTATCTGGAGCCGTGGACAGGAGAATCAGGCCTTGCTTTCTTCTGGAAAAATCGTTTTTGTGGAAAGGAAAGAACTGCAGTTATTTGATGAAATTGAGAAAATGCAGGCAAGGTTAAAACAGCTGAAAGCAACTGGGAGTATTAGTAAGGCTCATGCTATTGCGGCGGCTGGTGTTCTGGGAACTATTGTGTACGGCCTGGTCCATGGTCAGCTGGCCTGGCTTATAGATTCACGTTTTTACAGCGATAACATAAACTATCCGATGGGGGCTTGGGATACTTGGATCAATGCAGTTATCAGCAGTGTGGTTCATACCATTCTTCCCAGTGTAACTGTTGGAGCGTTGCTGGGTATAGCCAACTCTGGGCCGGAAACATGGCCGCAGATGGATATTGAGGAGTTTGCTGTTCCCGGTGTTGTCGCTATGGTTTCTGCCCTTGGGCTAACACTGCTAGGTACAAATTTCTTTCCCGGAGTTAACTGGTTTGACAGCAAGAGTCGTATTTTTCCAGAGCGGATGCATCTCTCTGCAACGTACTTCTCTGTGCCAGCAACTGTAATCTCACTGTTTTCTTATATTTTATGGGCCCGGTCAGAATTGGCTCAGGAGCGTATTGATCTTGAAAAACGCCTGTCGGAAGCTCGGCGCCTGTTCCGTGATTTGCATGAAAAGGCAGACAACGAGCCAGGCCTAAATGCTCTTCCTGATCGTCATATCTAGATACATATACTAACCTGTGATGCGTCATTGCTTGATGCACCGGGGCTGTTGTATGTCTGCACTGGAAATTTTTATTGCTGAGTTTGATGAGTTCTGTCGAAATCGTAACGTTGACCGGATTATGGATCTCAATGCCCCAGGAGAGATCAGTGGTTGGGGTTGTGGGGAAAGTGATGTGTACCCTTCACGGGAGATTTTACAGGCTGATGCGCATGAGCGGAACAAACGTATCAAGCTTGGTGAGTGCCGCCAGCACCCGGTAATGGTGATAGGAGAGAAACCGGTCACTTGTCTGCTAACCCGGGTTGACTATACCGAGCATCACCATGACGGCAGAGTTTACGGTTACTCAGGGGCGATCAACATGGTTCCTTGAGTGGATAAACGAAGCCTGGCGTATTCGCCATGGTCACTGGAGCCTGCCATTGGGTAGAAGCCGGACAGCTATCAGACTTTCTCACGAGACAGCCAGACTGGGCCAGGCGACTGACCGCTTGTCTGGTGAAGCCCTGGCTCCTTTTGTTGATTTTCTGAATCAGCGTTCCGAATTCTATAAATCTGGAAATATTACCGGTTTAACCGGACAGCTCCATCCCTTGGAAGATATCTTGCTGTGGGGACTCTGTGATGGTGAGGAGGGTTCGGTCTGTTGATAAGGCTGAGCAGTGGTTTGACAAATTTTTCAGCTCTTTTGATATCTCTATTGATTATTTTGACCCAGTGGCATTCAGCTGTGGAGAGCTTGTTTGTCTATCGGCCCCATGGAGAGTTAACAGCTAATGGAAAAGAAGGAGGACAGACTATCTCCTTCCGCCCGCTGCGCTCAACATTTATCCTGCAACAACATAATGGAGAGTGGTTGATCCGACACATGAATAATTCTGTACCAGTCAATATCTGATTTAGTTAATTCTAATTCAGATATTTTATAAACCTGCTTTCTGGAACAAGTAATACTCGGGACAGTTTGTGAAATATCTGGGCCAAGAAACTGCTGCGACCGGACTCATTATTATTTTTATATTTCGTGGCATCTTGCCCAGAGGATACATGGTTCACTCCTGTTTTTTTTGGTTTAATACCCCGCTGTGCTGTTGAGATAATACATGAGGTTGGTGCAGTAAATGTCTGATTCTGGCTGGCAGAAATTTCTTGAATTGTTTGAGAAGGCAGAGAGTCCAGAGCAACGCTACCGGCTTCTCGATATTCTAATGACCCATGATGAACGCTCTGCGATGGCTGGGCGTGTTGAAATTATTGAGAGTTTACTGAAAGGAAATGAGTCTCAGCGGGACATGTCCGCCAGGCTGGGTGTCAGTATTGCCACGATCACCCGTGGTTCCAACAATATGAAAAACCTTGGAGATGAAGACAGGGATCTGTTGATGAAGCTGCTGGAAATTGAAAGCTAGGGTGAGTTCACAATTAAGCGCAGGAGACTGCGTTCTTCCAATGCCATTCACATTCCCTCCGGACACCTTTATCGTTACTGGGAGCCTTTAGGTAAGTGAACTTCTGGTAACGATACAAATAGCTAATGCTGAAACTGACAAATATGCAGGTGGAGCCGAATGGAGTGCCCGTGCTCAAGAATATCTCTTTTGAGGTTGCGGCGGGTGACTCCCTGGTGCTGGCAGGTCCTTCCGGCAGTGGCAAGAGCAGTCTGCTGAAGGCACTGCTCGGTGGCTGCAAATGGCGGGCTGAGAGTTACATCTTCAATGGTGTAAACGTAACTCCCGGTTTGATTCAAACCGTCAGGCAGCAGTCGGGCTATATCGGTCAGGAGTATAACCTGGAAGGGATAACCGTTTATGAAGCGCTTAAGCGACCATTTGCCTTTTCCATCTATCGGGATCGCGAGTTTTCCCGGCAGGAGCTAATGCGCTTGATGGGCAGTTTTCTTCTTTCGGCAGATTTTCTGGAACGGGGGCCGACGTCGCTGTCGGGGGGGCAGCGGCAGCGCTTTGCCATTATCCGTACTCTGTTGCTCAAACCAAAACTGATTGTGGCTGATGAGCCTACATCAGCTCTGGATCAGGATTGTCGGGAAGCGGTTATCCACGAGTTGTTAGACCAGGGTACGACTGTTGTCTCTACGTCCCATGATTCAGCGTGGATCAGCCGTTGTAGCAGGGTTTTGTCACTGAACCATGGTAGTCTGGTATTCAGGGGAGAGGCTGATGTCCGGTTCGGTTGAAATCACTCTTTTCAATCTGTTTCTGTTCGGGCTGTTCCTGGGGATTCCCATCGTAGCACTGGTACGCTGGCAGCTGGGAGATATGGTGTGGTCTTTGTTGATCAGTGTCGTACGGATGACTGTGCAGCTGCTGCTGGTGGGACTGTATCTGAAATACCTTTTTGAGCTCAACCATACCTGGCTGAACCTGGCCTGGGTGATGGTGATGATAACGGTGGCTAATGTCAGCGTCATTAAAGGTGCCGGGCTGGCAGTGTTCCGGTTATTCTGGGTTACCCAAATCAGCCTGGTAGTGGCAATTGTCTTCACTTCGCTGTTGTTTCTGCTTGTTTTGGTTAATCCGGAACCTTTGGTGGATGCCCGTTATCTGATACCTGTAGCCGGCATGATGCTGGGAAACTGCTTGCAGGGGAATATCAGAGCGCTGGATAGTTTCTATTCGAGCCTAAGAGCAAATGAACCCCGTTATCTTTCGGATCTGCTGCTGGGGGCGACGGTGGCAGAAGCCGTGCAGCCTTTCTTCCGCAAAGCCATGCGATCTGCCTTGACACCCATCATTAGCACTATGGCAACCATCGGTATTGTCTCTCTGCCCGGGATGATGACCGGCCAGATCCTCGGTGGGGCACTGCCCCTGACTGCTGCCAAGTACCAGATAGCCATCATGATCGGTATTTTTCTGGCCATGACCTGTGCTATCGGGATGAACCTGCGCCTGAGTCTTACAATCGCTTTTGATCAATCCGGTCTGCTAAAGCAGTCCATCTTTATCCGTCAGATTGAGTAATTCCATCTAGGCTGGTGTCTCAGTTATTCAGATGTACTGAAATGGAGACATAGGAAAAATGGTAAAAAGTACTTGGATGATGGGATTAACTCTGGCGTTTTTATTGAATATGGCAGCAGGTTGTCATGCTCAGGCAGGTGGGCAGGTAAATACCTCTGAAGGTGAAAAAGTCATGGTTGCAGACAGTTCTTCTGACCTATCGGTTATGTCCCGTGAGGATCGCGCTACCGGAGCCATTATCGGTTTGCTTGTTGGTGATGCGCTCGGGATGGGAACCCACTGGTATTACGACATGGCAGCCCTGGAAAAGGACCATGGCAGCTGGGTTGATCACTATGTAGATCCTAAACCTGATGGCGACCATATGTTTGCAGAGGTCAGCCGTTTTCGTTATGAGCAGGGGCTGAGGGCCGGAGACATATCCCAGACTGGGCAGGTTTATACTCAGTTACTGACCAGTATTACCGAACAGCGCAGGTTTTCTCCTGAGGATTTCTGGCCGCGACTGGATAAACTGTTTTCTTCACTATCCGGTGAGTCCTATTCAGGGCGTTATACCGAAAGCCTGATGAAAATCTTGCTGAAAAAGCGCCGGGATGGTCTGGGCTGGGATAGTCCGGGAATGGCTACCGGGCAGGATACGTCTGATGGAGCCCAGCTCTCAGTGTTACTCGCAGCGACTTATCAGGAGCCAGTGGTACTGGCCCGTGAAACAGACAGACTTCTTAAGGTCATGTTTAATGACCATTCCACCAGAGGCAACCAGATTGTCTATGCCCTGGTGGTGCAGGGGTTAATCAATGGCATTGCTGTGCAGGATCTGAATATCTATCTCAAAGGCCTGGCCAAAAATCCAGAAATATTCCAACTGGTAGGAGGCTATGATCGCTTCCTGACTCCAGGTTATGGGGAAATAGCCCAGCGTCAGGATCTGGTGCGTATTGACCAGCCCAAATACATCAGTCATGTCTATGGTATGGACTGCCAGCTGATGCATCTACTGCCTGCAGTCTATTACCTGATTTACCGATATCCTGATGGCTTTGAGAAGCCTGTGTTGTCGGCCAGTAATGGTGGTGGCAACAACATGGCCAGGGCTGCCTTGACCGGTGCCATGGCAGGAGCTGCTAATGGATTATCAGGTATTCCTTCACGATTTCTTGATGGGTTGAAAGAGGGCAGCGAACTTTTGAAACTGGTCAAACAGGTTGCTCGCTCTTCTGAATAGCCCTGACAGACAACAGGTTACACTTGCTTTCTGATTTTAAACATCACAGGTTTGATCTGTTGTCGCTTTTCTGGATGGCTGCATTTTCCCTGTAAAAAACCATACAATATAAGTATTTAGAATTACGGATGCGGAAGGCAGAGTGAAAAAAGGCAAAAGTCAGAGTGCCGGGGAGGTGCTGAAAAGGCAAGTATCCCTTCGTCTCAGGGAAGGGCTAATGCTGGCACTGACTGTATTAGGAATTTATCTGGCCATGGCGCTGGTCAGTTATGATCCGGGTGACCCCGGGTGGACCCATATTGGTGCTGCCGGTGTTACTAATCTGGGAGGGCGAGCAGGAGCATGGTTTTCGGATGTGTTCCTGACCCTGTTTGGGTATCTTGCTTTTATCTTTCCGTTTCTGCTGCTGGGTAAAGGGTGGCAGGTTTTTCGTGATCGCCATGAGCCTGAGCCCTGGAACGGTGCTCTTTTTACCCTCCGGTTTGTTGGTCTGATTCTGTTCCTGGTGTGTGGTGGGGCATTGATCAGCTTGCACCTGGATGCCGGGAACAGCCTGCCATCGTCCGGTGGAGGTATAGTTGGCCAACAAACTCTTCAGCTGGCTGAGCCCCTGCTGAGTTTTCATGGCTCTACTCTGATTTTCTGTGCCTTATTAGTGTTTGGTTTTACTCTACTGACCGATTTGTCCTGGTTCTCGGTTATGGACAGTGTTGGAGCAGGCGTTCTGAAACTGTGGGATAGTCTGATCCTGGGAGTGAAAGCCATTGGTAATCGGTTTTCAGCAGCCAGGGACAGGCGTGCGGTGGAAAAAGCCCGTAAGCAGAGGGAGCAGGTGATTATCGAGGAGCGGGGCAGGCAGAAACGCCGTGAACCTCCCCGGATTGCACCTTTGCCCAAGCCTGCAGAGTCCAGCCCCAAGGTGGCCAAAGAGATGCAGCAGCCCCTGTTCCTGAGTGATGATCTGCCAGAAGGTGAGATGCCTGCACTGGGTTTGTTGGATACACCTGACCACAGTCAGCCGAAAGGTTACTCTGCTGAATCACTGGAGGGTATGTCCCGCCTGCTGGAACTGAAGTTAAAGGATTTCGGTGTTGATGCAGAGGTTGTTGCGGTGCATCCAGGGCCTGTGATTACCCGTTTTGAAATTCAACCTGCTCCAGGCGTTAAAGTCAGCAAGATTACTAATCTGGCCAAAGATCTGGCCCGCTCTCTGGCGGTTATCAGCGTGCGGGTAGTGGAGGTAATTCCCGGAAAGTCCGTTGTGGGTATTGAAATACCCAATGAAGACCGTGAAATAGTCTATTTCAGTGAGCTGATCTCCTCCAGAATTTTTGATGATGCCGACTCTCCGCTGACTCTGGCCCTTGGACACGATATCAGCGGTCAACCGATAGTGGCCAATCTGGCCAAGATGCCCCACTTGCTGGTGGCTGGTACCACCGGTTCCGGAAAATCGGTTGGGGTGAATGCCATGATTCTCAGCATGTTATACAAGGCATCTCCCAGTGAGGTGAGGCTGATCATGGTTGATCCCAAAATGCTGGAACTGTCGGTTTACGATGGTATTCCCCATCTGCTGTGCCCGGTGGTCACTGATATGAAAGAGGCTGCCAATAGCCTGCGCTGGTGTGTTGCCGAGATGGAGCGCCGTTATAAGCTGATGGCCGCTATGGGCGTGCGCAATGTAGCTGGATTTAACCGCAAGGTTAAGGATGCTGCCAAAAGTGGTCAGCCCCTGCGTGACCCCCTGTACCAGCCGGTTTCTGCTGAAGATGAAGCCCCCGAGCTGGCACCATTGCCATTTATTGTGGTGGTCATTGACGAATTTGCCGACATGATGATGATCGTCGGTAAAAAGGTAGAAGAACTGATCGCCCGGATTGCCCAGAAGGCCCGGGCTGCCGGTATCCATATGATTCTCGCGACCCAGCGTCCTTCTGTGGATGTGATTACCGGCCTGATCAAGGCTAATGTTCCCACCCGTATCAGTTTTCAGGTCTCTTCCAAGATTGATTCCCGCACCATACTGGATCAGGGAGGGGCCGAACAGTTGCTTGGTCATGGTGATATGCTCTACCTGCCACCAGGAACTAGTCTGCCGATTCGGGTTCATGGAGCCTTTGTCAGTGATGATGAGGTACATCGGGTTGTCGCAGACTGGAAGAAGCGCGGTGAGCCCAACTATGTGGAAGAGGTACTTAACGGAGCAACTGAAGAGGGCGGGGAGGGTGATTTCTCTCTGGACTCTGATTCCGAGCAAGATCCTCTTTACGATGAAGCTGTTGCTTTTGTCACTGAAACCCGCAGGGCCTCTATCTCTTCGGTTCAGAGAAAGCTGAAGATAGGATATAACCGGGCGGCTCGCATGATTGAGGCCATGGAGATGGCTGGTGTGGTGTCTCCCATGGGCAGTAATGGTAACCGGGAGGTAATAGCGCCTGCAGCGGTGCCAAGATAATTTCGGTAGCTTGATAAAACGGATATGAACTTGAAGGATGTTATGAATAACAGTTCACTTAAACCGCTCGTGGGAGCCGTTGCCTGTGTCGCTGTCCTGACATGCGGTTCTCTGCAGGCTGTTGATACCGGGGCGGTTTCAAATAATGCAGTTACCGGTAATCTGGCCAGGACCGCTCAGGTGACCGGGCTGAAAGAGCGGGAAGCCGCTGCGAAACTTGCTGAACTGCTGTCCGGCATGAATACCCTGAGTGCCCGGTTTGAACAACAGACCTTGGATGACAGTGGTCGTCGCTTGCAGGAGAGCAGGGGAGATATGCTGCTTAAACGTCCCAACCTGTTTCGCTGGAATGTGACTGAACCTTTTCCCCAGGAGGTGGTATCCGATGGCCATCGGGTCAGTTATTACGACAAGGACCTGGATCAGCTGACCCTGCAGGATATGGATTCCCGCACTAATGCCACTCCGGTTCTACTGCTCAGCGGTGACACTGTCAGGATGCTGGAAGGTTTTACCGTAAAGCTGTCCAGTACAGATAATAATCGCTTCTTTACCCTGATGCCCAAAGGGAGTGATAACAGTTTTGAGGAGCTGCAGCTGACCTTCAATGGTTTAACCCTGAAGGAGATGGTGCTGACCGATACCCTGGGCTCCCGTACCCGTATAGCCTTTTCTCAGATCCGGGTGAATGTTCCGATCAAGGATAAGAGCTTCGAACTGTATGTGCCTCCCGGTGTTGATGTTATTGACCAGACATCAGCTGCCTTGAATGGTAAGGGCCGCAGTGGCAAGAACGGAGACAAGGCCTTCAAGTAATGACCACTCAATCCCTTTTTGCCCAGCCAGGTGCTGCCTATGAGCCCCTGGCTGCCAGAATGAGACCCAGAACCCTGGACGATTACCTGGGGCAGGAGCATATTCTTGGGCAGGGCAAGCCTTTGCGGGTGGCCCTTGAACATGGTATGCCACACTCCATGATTCTCTGGGGGCCTCCCGGTGTTGGTAAAACCACACTGGCCCGTGTTGTTGCCAATGTCTGCGATGCCCGCTTTGAAAGCCTCTCTGCCGTTCTATCTGGGGTTAAGGATATTCGTGCTTCAGTGGAGCGGGCCAGGATGGACCGTGATCAGTCAGGCCGCAGAACAATTCTGTTTGTGGACGAGGTGCACCGGTTTAATAAATCCCAGCAGGACGCTTTTCTTCCTCATATTGAAGATGGCACGGTAATCTTCATTGGCGCGACAACAGAAAATCCCAGCTTTGAATTGAATAATGCACTGTTGTCCCGGGCCCGGGTTTATGTGCTGAAGTCTTTAAACAACAAGGCATTACGGGATGTTCTTGATGTTGCGCTGTCTGATCAAGATCGCGGACTGGGTGAACAGAGTTTAACTGTGTCGGAGGATGTTCGGGATATTATTGTCCAGGCTGCGGACGGTGATGCCCGCAGTGTTCTGAATCTTCTTGAAGTCGCTTCCGACCTGGCCACCGATGGTGAGATTACCCGTGAGATTATGGAAGGGGTGCTGGTGGAAAACCTGCGCCGCTTCGATAACCACGGTGAAGCCTGGTATGACCAGATCTCTGCATTCCATAAATCAGTGCGTGGCTCCAGTCCGGATGGTGCATTGTACTGGATGGCGCGGATCATTGATGGCGGCGCTGACCCGCTCTATATCGTGCGCAGGCTGGTGGCCATTGCCAGTGAAGATATTGGCAATGCTGATCCGCGGGCGCTGGAAATGGCTCTGAATGCTTGGCAGGCCTTTGAACGTCTGGGTGCCCCAGAGGGGTATCTGGCTATTGCTCATGCTACGGTTTATTGCGCCAGCGCACCCAAAAGTAATGCTGTCTACCGGGCCATGAAAGCGGCTTTTGATGACGTGCGCAGTAACGCTTCTCATGAAGTTCCGCTGCATCTTCGCAATGCACCTACCAAACTAATGAAGAATCTTGGGTATAACGAAGGTTATCGTTATGCCCATGATGAAGAGAACGCCTATGCGGCGGGCGAGTGTTATTTCCCGTCAACCATGGAGCCAAAGAAGTATTACGGTCCCTCTGATCGTGGGCTTGAGCGCAAGATTAAAGAAAAGCTCGAGTGGCTTGATTCTCTTGATAAATCGTCACCAAGCCAGAGAAGAAATAGTTAGTTTTTCTTCTCTGTGGTTCTGGTTGCAGTCTGGTCATTCAAAGCGATACATTACTGAGTATCACCCAACTCGATAAATAATTCCGTTATGAGCGATACCGTTTACATGGAGATGGCGCATTCGCTGTCCAAACTCTCAAAGTGTGTGCGTCTGCAGGTAGGTTGTCTGCTGGTCAAAAATGGCCGGGTGCTTTCCACCGGTGTAAACGGCACGCCGTCGGGGTATACCAACTGCTGTGACGCGGAGTATGAAGAGCACCATGCCTGGTCGCTAAGGCATGAAATTCATGCTGAACTGAACGCTGTGATCTGGGCCGCTCGTTCTGGCACCGCCATTGAAGGTGCCACGGCTTATGTTACTCACAGCCCCTGTGATCAATGCACCAAGAATCTTCTGGCTGCCGGTATCAAACGAATTGTTTATGGTATCCAGTACGACCGTAACCCTCAGGAAGAACTCTCACTGTTTTGTCGGGAGAATGGTGTCACTATTGAACAGGTAGAGCTGCCGGAGATGGTGGAACCGGCCTGAGAGTAAGAGCAACAGGCTTTCTGTGGTAATATGCTGGCATTCTTCTGATTGTCACTATTTCTCACAGGTTTTCTCATGCAGTGGCTGGCTATTGCGGCTGGTGGCGCGTTCGGTGCGCTGTTACGTTCATTTATTTATCTTGGTTTCGCTGAAATAGGTAACCCGAAGCTATTTCACGTACCAACTCTGGTTGCCAATATCGCTGGTTCTTTTATTATTGGCATTTCTTACTATGCGCTGGTCGAACATGCGCTGTTGCCTCCGATCTGGCGCCAGTTTCTTGTTGTTGGCTTACTTGGAGCCCTGACCACATTCTCAACCTTTTCACTGGATGGATTTCGGTTGATTCAGGAAGGAGAGGTCGTTCAGGCGTTAGTCTACATGCTGACCAGTGTTGTCGCTTGTCTGCTGGCCACCACCGGTGGTTATGTTATTGCCAACCGGCTTTTTAGTTAACTGTTACAAGGTTGTATCAATCCCATGCTGGACCCTAGATACGTTCGCGAAAACCCGGAAGCGGTTGCCGAACTTCTGAGCAAGAAAAAATTCGTTCTCGATGTTGATCAGATCAAGTCCCTGGAGTCCGAGCGCAAGTCGGTACAGGCCAAGGCTCAGGATCTGCGTGCCGAGAAGAAAAGGGCTTCCAAGCAGGTCGGTCAGCTGATCGGGCAGGGCATGTCTGTAGACGATGCCAAGGCCCAGGTTGCTGAACAGCTGGCTTCCATCGATGCACAACTATCTGATTTTGAAGCCCGTGAGCAGACGATTCTGTCTGACCAGGAAAACCTGATGCTGGGTATTCCTAACCTGCCGCATGAGTCTGTGCCTGCAGGTGACAGCGATGACGACAATGTGGAAGTACGTCGCTGGGGTACTCCGAAAGAATTTTCCTTTGAGCCAAAAGATCATATCGATCTGGGTGAAAGGATGGGGCTGGATTTCGAAGCCGGTGCCAAGCTCTCCGGCGCACGTTTCGTTGTTATGCGCAACAAAATGGCCCGTCTGCATCGCGCTATTGCTCAGTTTATGCTGGATCTTCAGACTGAAGAGCACGGCTACGAGGAGTGCTACACCCCCTATCTGGTTCATGGTAAAGCTCTGTTCGGTACCGGCCAGCTGCCCAAGTTTGAAGAAGATCTGTTCAAAACCATGGCTGCTGAACAGGAACAGCCTCACTACCTGATTCCGACTTCCGAAGTGACTCTGACTAACCTGGTTGCTGACTCCATTCTGGAAGCTGACGAACTGCCAGTTAAGCTGACTGGTCAGACTCCTTGCTTCCGCAGTGAAGCGGGCAGCTATGGCCGTGATACTCGCGGTATGATCCGCCAGCACCAGTTTGAAAAAGTGGAAATGGTGCGCATCGTCCACCCTGAAACTTCTTTTGACGCTCTGGAAGAGATGGTGGGTAATGCTGAAGCTGTTCTGCAGAAACTGGAACTGCCTTACCGCGTAGTTACCCTGTGTGGTGGCGACCTGGGCTTTGGCGCAACCAAGACTTACGACCTGGAAGTGTGGCTGCCTGGTCAGCAGAAGTATCGTGAGATTTCCTCTGTCTCCAACTGTCTGGACTTCCAGGCCCGCCGTATGCAAGCCCGTTTCCGTAATCCGGAAACCGGTAAGCCAGAACTGGTCCATACTCTAAACGGTTCCGGTCTGGCGGTTGGCCGCGCATTTGTCGCGGTAATTGAGAACTACCAGGATGAGCAGGGCCGTATTCATATTCCAGAAGCTCTGAAGCCTTATATGGGTGGACTGGAAGTTATCGAATAAGGTAGCGTTTGAATGAAAAAGCCTTGCAGCGTTAGAGCTGCAAGGCTTTTTTTTTGAGTTTTTATTCGAGGTTGTTCGCTTTCATGTAATGATACATTTCTACAAGCGATTTTCTCTGTGCTTCAGTCTGTACTGTTTGTGGGCCTCGTTCCGGTCTCATCCGCATGATTAGGTGATCGACAACCTGATCAATATTATCGTCGTTGACAGAGCCCTGGCGTATGAGAGTGATCAGGCTGTCGGCAGCATAAGCTGTACCAGTTCGTCCGACCCCAGCAGAGCAGTGCATGACCATATTTTGAAATGCATCGCTGCTCATCATATCAGCAAGCTGATACATCTTATCGGCGGGGAGGGGCGTTTTGTCAATCCAGTCTGGAAAGTTATATCTTAAAAGCTCTGTAGTGACTCCGGTTGAAGTGTCAGTAACGGAATAAGTGTAAAAATTGTTACCTTGATCTTTAAGAGTGACATCCATGCCATCATAGTGAAGAGTTTGCCCGAGCTCTGTAGGGTAATAGGGCTTATGACCGTCTCTTGCCTGGGTTAAATCGATGATAATATCGGTTTCCTGCTGTGCTGCCATACGCCAGAACATTCCCATCGCCTGGTTATTAGCATCTTCGTTTTTTGTATTATTGATCGGGTATTGTGTTGCGATAGCTTGATTTTTGCCTTCTACAGTGACGTAGTTAGCATGTATTTGGCCCTGGTATTCGTAAGTATTTCCATCTGAAGCTTCCAGAGCTATAGGGACGTTGGTTTCGGCTGGTGAGGTTATGTTTGCGTAACGACTCCGGTCTTTTGGGACAGGGCTGGCTTCAATAGACAAGCCCCTGGTTTGATCTCGTAGCTGGTTGTAATGTTTTTTGTTAGTCCGGAAGGCTTTGGGGGAGACATCTGAACCGACAAGAATCTGTTTGACCAAGTGAGTAGCACCTGAAACATCACTTCTTGGGTCACCGTCATCGGTTATTTGCTTTGCTATCCACTCTATAGCATCGTCATCTTTGCCCAGTCCATGTAGACCTTCTTCAAATTGTTTGTGGAAATTATCTATGTCCGTAACTTGGTCTTCAAAGCCTCTCAGGTAGTAATCGGCAACGATATCGCTCGGGCTGGCTTCAAGAGTGTGAGTTTCAGAACTTGTAGCACTTGGGCCGACTTCAACGGGATGATTTTCCAGGTAGATTAAAGCACTTTGAATAGCTGCTTCTTGTAAGCGAAGGTTCAGACTGTTACGACCAGAAAATTTTGTCAATTCCAGCTGGTCTCGAATCTGCTGCTCTGTAACTGAAGAGTTTTCCTCTCTAAGCTGCTTTACTAGGTTGATTCCGGTGAGTTCTGCTGTCCTGAATTTTACAGCTGTATAGTTTTTGTTTTGCTGGCTATTGGGGTCAGCAGTCAACTCATGTTTGAAGTGATTTAGTTGTGATTCCAGATTTTTAACAAACTCTAGGTCTTCAGTATTGTTTAATGCTTCTTGCAGGCGGCCGGAAGTATCTCCCTCCTTTGTGAACAAGAACAGCCTGTCGAGTTCGTCTATTGATCTTGATGGTGCTGCAGAGGTTCCAGGGGTGGGGGAGACAGGATGGACATCTTCAGAATTTGCACTGGAGGCTTGTGGCTGAATCCCTTGTAAAAAGGAGCGGGCAGTTTCCAGTGTGACCACTTTGCGCTCATTCAATGGTATCTGAGTTTGGGGACTGAGTTGCTGGAGCTGCTTAACCAGTTGTTTTTGTTGGTAGAGTGTCACTATTTTAGAGACAAAGGGAATTATCCGGTATTGCCTGAATCTCCCTTTAGCCTGGCCGGTTTTGACTTGAATTTCACCATTTTTCGCTTTTACAACACGAAGTTCGGCTTGCTCGTCGACATTTTTCAGTTGTGCAAACGCCGTCTCAATATTAGTAGGCCCTGAGCCGTTTACCGTCCCCATAATGACTCCTGGTATTATTCCTGTGACTCCACCCCATAACTGTAGTGTCTGCTCTATCTGTTGACTGATATTGATACTATCTGGTCTGCAGGAGGAGAGTACTCAGGGTGGCTGGTCGGCTCTCCCCCTTGAACTGGCAAATAACTGACGCCATTAATGGGGGGGCTGTATAAGGCTCTGGCAGGCTTTCTGCGTGGATTCGTCTAGACTTCCCCGTCCATATAGGGAGCAGGTATGGCGAACAATATAACGAGCCGTTATAAAGATTTATCACAGTTTTTAATTTGCTGGATTTGCGGGTTAACTCTCTTCTCCCTGCTCCATAGCAAAAGTGCTCATTCTGGCTGGCTTGCTGTCACCGATGAAGGTACTTGGCTGAGTAGTGAAACCAGTACGGTTTATCTTCAAGGCTTTTCTCCCTATCACACTCTTTTCAACCTGGCAGTACTGGCCGGAACCAAGTATCTGAGCACTCTTACCGAGTCTACCTATCAGTACTTTCCTGGCAGCGAGTGGCTGACTGAATATGCACCTCTGTGGTGGCACAGATTAAGCTTGTTAACCGGGTTAACAGCTGGTGGCTGGTCGTTGTCTTCCTGGGTGGACAGCCTTGAACTTGTATCTGGGGCGGGGCAACAGGTGGTTATTGATGTGGGACTGCCTGAAATTGCCCGAAGAATGGTGCTGATACAGCAGTTTCATGGAGGAGTCCCGGTTCTGGTCGTGTTGCGTAATCCTTTGAGTGAGCCAGGTTCCGATATCCCAGACAGGGAAGGTGTGGGTGGAGATAATGTAGGTGGAGATGACGTAAGTGGAGATCGTGTAAGCAGATTACTGCTGGATCTGCACAGGGAGATGAGCCGCAACCATTGCGAAAGGCTGGAAGTCCACCCTGTCCGCGATGCCCAGGGACTCAGTATCCTGATGAACTGGCGTATTGAAGGTGGTCAATGGCAGCGGCTGAATGTAGGGGATCGATTTCTACCGGGAAGTAAAGTGCAGTGGTTATCCTTCACAAGATCGGCTGATACTGCCGTCACTGTGCTTCAACCAGAGGTGCTCGAATATATTCTGAAAATTTTCAAGGCCGGACGTAGTGCCGGTATTGCTGGTTCTGAGTTGATTGAGCCGCTGGCTGTTAACCGTGGTGGAGATACCCACTGGGCAGTGACTCTGAACCGGGATCCGTTAGTGCCGGTTCTGCTTGAAGGGGTTGATAACAGTGATGGAACAGTACGCTCTCTAAAGCTTTATCGGATTGATGAAGCTGATGTCCCTGAGGGGGAAGAGGGCACTCTGTATTATGTTCCGCGTTCCTGGACTGCCTTGGCTCAGTTTGCCGTGAATATTGGCAGTCTGTTGGTTAATGTCAGCCATACCGTAGAGGAGGAGTTGATGCCCCCTCTGCAAGAGGGAAGGTTTGCTCTGATCAAAGCCGGGAAGGCTGGTGTTGGGGCAGGAGCCATGGCTGCTGGTGGAATCGGCTTTACTGCCACCATTGTTGAAGCTGATGACGTTTATAACCGTAAATCCAGATTAAAGGACAGCAACAGGGTGATCCTGGGTCATGGGGCTTATCAGGATCTTTTCAATGCCGGAGGGGACCTGCCGTTCCAGATTGAGCTGGCCGGTGCCGGAGGAACCAGAGCCTGGGCTATGCCTTATGACGAGACTGCTGACCGGGGGGAGATCATGATGTCCAGGCACTTGATGAAAAGGCTGAGATTAAAACCCGGGGATGAGGTGACCTTCCGACCGGCTGACAACCTCAAGGCAGCCACTATGGTTGGTGTGGAAGTGTTAACCGGACCTGAACGAACAGAAGAGCAGCTGGCAGAGCTTGTCGAAAAAGCCTGTGATATCCGTTACCCGGTTTTACACCGGGACGAACGCATATATATCCGGGAAAAAAAGCAAGAATGGTGTCTCAGGATTGATCAGTTGCAGCCGGAAGATGTGGTGTCGGCAATTAATGTTGATGCGGAGATGTTAGTTAAGAGGCCCAGTTACTGGCCCGATTATTCGGGGTCAAAAACTTTACGACTGGTTACCCGGCCCTTCCAGGGTAAGGGGTATAAGCTCCGAACTGGTGAAGTTATGCCGCCATTGAAACGTCCCCGGCATGAGTCCGATGATGAAGAGGTTGTTCTGGATCCATCTGAAGACCGCCCTGAACCATACAAGTCGCGTTATAAAGTCCGTGGCAAGTCTGTCACTATGAAAGATGCCAGTGATCAGACCGATGGCACCGTACCTTATGCCAGAAGTACAGAAGAGTTTGCCCAAGCACAGAAAGAGGCGGAGCGCAGGGAAGAGCATGAGAAATTCATGAAGGCGACCCGAAAACTCGGGAGAAAAAATCAGTCTGGTCATGAATCAGACAGCGATTCTGGTTTTGAATCAGATGAGCATGTAGAGTAGCCGGACACTGAATAAGTACTGTGCTGGTCTCCAGTAAGAGTATTTCCATGATAAAAAACCGGGTAGAGCTTCGGTTATCTGGCTAAGGATGTTGTATGGATTATCTGCCTCTTTTTCTGGATTTGAAAAAGCAGAAAGTGCTGGTGGTTGGTGGTGATGATGTTGCCTTGCGTAAGGTCAACCTGTTGCTGGCGGCTGGTGCCTGGGTGCGTCTGGTTGCACCGGAGGTAAAGCCAGAGTTACGTGAACTTTTGGCGGATCCGCAGCATGAGATCCTGGAACGTTGTTATCAGGATTGGGATTGTGAAGATGTCCGGCTGGTCATTGCAGCCACTGATTCTGATCACGTCAATACAGAAGTTGCCGCTGATGCCGGAAAACGAAACCTGTTTGTCAACGTTGTTGATGGGCCTGATTCAGGCAGTGCTATCATGCCGGCCATTATTGACCGCTCTCCCTTTGTTATTGCTCTGTCCAGTGGTGGCCGAGCCCCCGTTCTGGCCCGCTTGCTTCGTACCCGCCTGGAAAGCCTGATTCCACACGGCTATGGTCGTCTTGCTGATGTTGCTGGCAGATTTCGAGATCGGGTAAAGGCTCGTTTCCAGACTATCAATGAACGCCGTGAGTTTTGGGAAAGGGCCCTGACAGGATCTGCTGCGGAAGCAGCTATGGCAGGTGATATGGGTCAAGCCAGGCTTTTATTGGAGCGGGAGCTGGATAGTTATCAAAGTAGCAAGGTGGGTGAGGTTTATCTGGTCGGAGGCGGGCCGGGTGATCCTGACCTGCTCACTTTCAAGGCTTTGCGGTTGATGCAACAGGCTGATGCTGTGCTGTATGACCGTCTGGTTTCCAAGGATGTGCTGGCGCTTTGTCGCCGTGATGCGGATATGGTCTATATCGGTAAAAAGAGAGATCGTCACTCACTGCCACAGGATGAGATTAACCAGCTGTTGGCTCGTCTTGCCAGAGAGGGCAGGCGGGTGCTGCGGCTGAAGGGGGGAGATCCTTTTATCTTTGGCCGGGGAGGGGAGGAGATTGAAACCCTTGCAGCTGAAGGTATTCCTTTCCAGGTGGTACCTGGTATTACCGCAGCTTCCGGTTGTGCCAGTTATGTCGGTATTCCCCTGACCCACAGGGATTATGCTCAGTCAGTCCGTTTTGTCACCGGCCACCTCAAGGACGGATCGATTGATCTGAACTGGCAGGAGATGATGGATGAGCGTCAGACACTGGTCTTCTATATGGGATTGCTCGGTCTGGAAACCATCTGCAGCAAGTTGATTGAACATGGTCGTGACAGTGATACGCCTGTCGCCCTGATACAGCAGGGTACAACCATGAGACAGAAAGTCTGGAGCGGGACTTTAGCGACTATGGCGGAAGTTATCCGGGGAGAAGAGGTGAAGCCCCCGACATTAATCATCATAGGGGGAGTGGTGCAGCTGAAAGAGAAACTGGGATGGTTCCAGCCGAAGCTGGAACCGTAAACAGGAAAGCCGTCAGGCAGCTTTCTTTTCGTCAGATTCGATGATCTCCAGAATCTGGCGAGCTACTCTCTTTTCGCAGCCGAAATCATTCCACTCCAGGGTCAGCAAAGGTGTTTCCATTTCACGGCAGATCTGGGGCAGACAGGCTTCATGGAAGTTGTGCAGATCTTTCAGATACTCAAGGGGGGTACCTTCTTCCGCTTCACGTCCGCGGCTAAGCAGACGATTGTAGGCGACTTCTGGAGAAGTGCGTAGGTAAACCACTGTGCTGATGCGTGGGTATTCATTCAGGCGGCGCTTGATATCGTAGTAGTAATCCATGTACATGGCATCAGGTTGTTCCATGGACAGAAAGTTGGCCTGAGAGAAGATCAGGTCGGAGTACAGGGAGCGCTCAATCAGGTAATTTTTGCTGGTATCCAGACCTTTAACCAGCTCGGCGCGACGCTCCGTGATGTACTTCTGAAAGCAGATGCGACGGTTGGCATCGTGAGGATGCTTGGTGAAGTCTTCCAGCAACTCGGTAAAGCGAGCGTCGTCAACGGGTTCCTTCAAGGATTCCCAGCCCAGCTCGGCAGCCAGACGGGGAAGCAGGGTAGATTTGCCTGCGGCAATATTGGCTTCGACAGCGACAAAGTGGTTGGTCTGGTTTTCGATCATTCGCAGGACTCCAGGAAGCACTCGGTGCAAACGGGGAAGTAGTGTTCATCGTGGCCGACAATAATGGTGCGTCCATTAGTCTGGCCGGTAAAACGGGTAAACTGGGCCGGGTTGCCACAGGTGCAGTCGGCAAAAACAGGATCCAGTTTCTGGGCAAAACGGGTAATGGTTTCTGATGCCGCAAAAGTTGAACCGCGGTAATCGGTCATCAGACCGTAGAAGCGGATATTCAGACCCTTCAGGGACATTCGAACCAGGGTGTTGATAGTCTCTTCAGGAAGAAACTGAGCCTCATCGACCAACAGGTGCTCCGGCTTTTCAGTGTCGATAATCCGTGCCAGTGACTCGGTCGAGTCGAAGACGAAGCAGGGCAGCTCACGTCCGTTGCGACTTTGTACCTTGTCGTCTGGTGAACGGGTATCAATGGCCGGGCGTACAACCAGCACAGTATGATCCTCAGACAGCGCATAATAGTCGCCGATCAGACGTGCGGTTTTACCGGACTTCATAGGGCCGTAAATAAATGTGACGGGGCTCATGAAATGATTCTTTTTTCCTGCCGGGGGTCGTCAGTTTGGTGAGGCGCGAACTATAGGTTTTCTACCGCCTCAGCAGCAATAAGTAGATGAAACGCTTGCAATGTCTTTTTGCAGTGGGATAGGAGTTAAAACGGCCTTGTTTTGAACTCGATTTCAACTTGTTCCCGAGGCTAAAAACAGTTTGTAGGTCGCGGCAGACCGGCGATACGTGCAACTATCCTGGCGGGGCTTCCGGGGAACAGTTTCATCAGATAGATGCTACGTCCTTTTTCTTCACCTAGTCTGTTTTTTACAAACTTTACAAGGGGTCTTTGACTCGGAGCAAGTTCAAATGTGTCGTAAAACTCGCGCACCAGCTCGATAACTTCCCAGTGGTTCTCGGTCAGCTCGATCTGCTCATCCCTGGCCAGGACCTGGGCGACATCTTTGTTCCAGTCAGACAGGTTTTTCAGATAACCATCATTATCCAGAGAAATTGTGGTGTTGTTCAGTGTCAGGTCTTTCATGAGAACCAGCTTAAAGTCTTGCTATGTTGTTCCGTTAGTTGCACAAAACCATCGTAATCTATGGTTTCCACCCAACCCGGAAGATATTCCAGAAGCCCCCGGGCCTGGGCATCGGAGTGGAGGCAGTAAAGCTTGTGGTCAGCAGCCACGGATTCCAGCTCTTTGGCGCTGAAGCTATGGTCTGTCAGGGTGGTTACGCCGTCCTCAATAAAGAGCAGGGCATCGCCTTTGGCCAGTGCAGCCCGTGCAAGTTGCAGAGCCGGGCGGGAGGCTGGTTTATTAACGGTGTGCAGGGTTGTATTCATAACTGTTGGTATATCCATTCAAAAGTTCAGAACCCTTTCCTGATCTCGGAGAATACCGGGGATTTTAGATCGTGAAACCGGATGACAGCTGGCTAGCAGCTGGCTCCCCGCAAGGCCCCGTTCTTGCAGGTCTTCCTGGCAGACCAGGATGTTTTCAACACCATACATCTCCAGGGCCTGCAGCATGGCGCCTATATTTTTCTGGAGTATGGTGCCCGGGCTCTGGTTATTCAGAAGCTGGAAAACACCATCACCCATAAACAAGATTGTGGTTTCCAGGTCATATGAGGCTGCTACCAGCAGGGTTTCAAGGGCATCCCGCGCCAGGGTGCTGCCATAAGGAGCACGGGAACTGATAATAGCGATTTTCATGGTTATCAGTCTCCAAAGGTGATTACGCGTTCTGAGCTGGCGGCACCATCAACCAGCTGACCCAGCCCGGAAATAGTGAAAGGAGCTTCAATATTGTGAGCGCTGCACTCATAGCGTCTGGCTTCTGTTGCGTCGACAAGACCCCTTTTCAGGGCCGCAGATATACAGATCACCATGTCAATGCCGTGATTTTTTGCCAGTGCTTTCCACTCTTTATGCAAATCTGCCTCTCCCTGAGGAGAGACGGTCAGGCTGGAGCCGATATGAACGGCATCCCGAAAAAAAAAGGCCCGCGCAATATTATGACCGCGGGCAATGGCGGCTTTGGCAAAACACAGGGCTGTCTGGCAGGACTGACCCGATGCCGGAGCACCGTGGATAACCAGTGTATAGTTCATAGTATTTACAGAATTTTGGATGCCGGGATTCTAGCATGGAGAGAATCTGGATTGTCATGTACATCGTTG
The DNA here is from genome assembly GCA_965243775.1 of Sansalvadorimonas sp. Classification (GTDB taxonomy): domain Bacteria; phylum Pseudomonadota; class Gammaproteobacteria; order Pseudomonadales; family Endozoicomonadaceae; genus Sansalvadorimonas. Next base: position 3,689 of record CBDEWF010000002.1, on the reverse strand, counting down.
CTACGGACATTGTTATGAACAACCCAGCCTGGTTATAAACAGACATGAGTAGGAAATATGGAAAATAAAAAACCTCGCTTAAGCGAGGCTTTTAAGGTGAAGAGGGTGTTTTTAGTCGCGCCCACTCAGAGCTGTCAGCAGGTTAAGAAGATGCATAAACAACATATAGATGTCCAGGTACAGGCTGACTGTGGCCATCACATAGTTGGTTTCACCACCATGAATAATGCGGCTGGTATCAAACAGGATCAGGGCTGAAGCCAGCAGAACTGCCCCGGCAGAAATTGCCAGAGAGTAAGCGGACATATCAACAAAGAATCCGAGGACAGCTACTCCTATCAGTACCATCAGGCCCATGAAGACAAAGCCCCTCAGGAAGCTGAAGTCTTTCTTGGATACCATGGCATAGGCAGACAGGCCGAAGAATATAAAGGCTGTAGAAGCCAGGGCCGTCATCAGAATCTCAGTCAGAGCTGGATTGGCCAGATAGATGCTGAGAATCGGGCCAAAAGTCAGACCGAAGAAGCCGGTAAAGGCAAATACCAGTGGTAGTGCCCAGATGCTGTTACGGGCGGCGTTAACGGCGAACAGAAGGCCGAGTGAGACTACCAGGGAGATAATTGGGCTGATAAAGCCGATCCCGGTAGAGGCAGAAAGCCAGGCCATGGCTGCACTGAAGAGCAGGGTCATGCCCAGCAGCATATAAGTGTTCTTGATGACCTTGTTAACATTGATGTCCAAACCGCTCTGGGCAGCCTGTTCCCGAACATAGGGTGAAGGTGATTGTGCCATTCAGGTACTCCCTGCTGTAGTTTCCGAATATTTTAAGTATGGCATAAGCATACTGCGCAAAAAATGCAAATCAAGCTAGAAGGCATTGACTGCAACGATTATTTCAGTATTATTCACCCCGTCTTCGGCGCACGGACTGACGTACTGCCAAGGCTTTGGAGGGATGGCTGAGTGGTTGAAAGCACCGGTCTTGAAAACCGGCGTAGGCTAATACCCTACCCAGGGTTCGAATCCCTGTCCCTCCGCCAATTTTAAAATTTAAGAAAATCAAAGGGTTATGCTTGCGTAACCCTTTTTTAGGTAAGCATTCCGTGAACCCATAGCCCCCACACCACCGGCTTATGGCCGGTAGCGTGCTTTTACTAACGTGCATCATGGTTGTTACAAATCGAGGTCTGATCCTCTTCAGGAGGGCTGTGATTTCTCAGTGATTGAAGACGTTCATCTGTCATTAACCAAGGCAGCCAGTCGGCCAGATCTTCGGGAGCCTTTCTCCCTCTTTCTGCACAAGCCTGCAGATACCCGCTCAGCCAGAACCAAGGGTTGATATCCCACAAGTTCAGAGTCATAAACACAGAGAACAGCCATCCGGTCAGTTCGCCGCTCCATTCGCTGCCTGCACCATAGTAATTTTTGCGCCCCACTACCGGCGATCGAAGTGACCTCTCGGCTGTGTTGTTATCCATCGGCACCTCCGGATAATTGGCAAACAGGCTCAGGCCCTCCCAGTGCTTTTGCAGACTGGTGAGAACTTTACGACACGGCTCTTTTAGCTGAGGGCAGGCCTGTTCTTCATCACGCCATTTCTCTATGTTATCCAGATGTGTTTTCAGTGCACCATCGTGCTTTTGAAACGCCTCTGGAGCATCAGGGTGACACAGCCGTTGATGGTTCAGGTGGTACAGTCTGCCAATCCGTTTCACCCAGACGATGCTCCATGTTTTTAGCCCGTCTGTGCCTCGCTCTGCATTGATGAAGTCTCTGCGTACATGGCTCCAGCAAAAGGCAAGGAACACATCCTGATTTTCACGGGCCAGACTCTTGTAAGAACTATAGCGATCACAGATCAGTACACCATTGCTCTCACACAACAGACTTTTTGGAACACTTGCCGAACGATTGTCGTCCACACTGCAGTAGGCCGCTGTACTGGTCAGGAAGACCCACAGCCAGTGTTTCTCAGCGCCCTCGTCGCTCCACACCATCCAGCGAGTTTCGTCGGCATGCCATTGTTCATCGTGGATGACTTTATCACGAATCGCCTCAACGACAGGCTCGAACAAGGGTTTGATGATTTTCAGCCCGCCTGTGACTGTCCCTTGTGCCAAAGGAAGTCCTCGCAGGCGAAAGTCCTGTAACTGCCGGGCCACAGGGATGCCAAACGCGTATTTGTGCAGCAGAATCTCTACCCAAATGGAGAGGCCAAGTTTACCTTTGCGAATCAGTTTGACTGGCCCCGGTGCCGTGGTGATGGCTGGTGTTTCTTCACATTTGCAGGTCTTGAGGTAGCGATGTCGGTGATAGCGACGAATATGGGCCTGAACTTCCACTTCAATGACATCGCTGTCTTCCATCCCGAAGGCTTTAAATGGCAGCCCGCAGGCAGGACAGTGTTTTTGTGATTCCTCAAGATCCAGAGTTTCAGAGACGACCGGAAGTGTCGTGACTGTTGTCCGGCCATGACCTTTGCGTCCCGGCTGCTGGCCTTTGGGTCGGGATGAAGAATGTATCTGTTTTTCCTGCTTTCGGGAGGCGGTGGATTTTTTCTCTGTTGAACGCCCGAAAACCAAGTGTTGCATGTCTGCAAGTTGGCTCCTGAGGGTGTCGACCTGTGACTGGAAAGCCGCTATTTCGTGGGCATGCTCAACTTTCATCTGTTCGATTTTGTCAAGCGCGTCCTGCTCCCGTTTTCGGGTACGTTGCCACTGGGTGCGCCACTGTTTGGCCTGGGCTTTCAGTTCGATGTAGTCCACTTTGTTAAGTGTGACCTGGGCGTAAGCAAAGGGGACTCTGACCGGATCAGGCGCAACCCCTGTATTGGAAGCAGGTGCAGGGGGAAGCATGGGACAAATATAGTCACCCTGATGGAAAATGGGGAGCTTGGACTATGGGTTCACGGAATGCTTACTTTTTTTACCGAAAAATCTTGCGATTTCGTGATGGCCCGGAGGGTGTTAAGTTTTCGCAGATTGCTCTCAGGCCATTCTGGCTGGTTCTTCTCCCTCCTATCCTGCTATTAGACATGGCAGTGTTGTTCCATCTTGATAGAACCTCAAAACCAGCCGGTTATGCTCTTTTTGAAGTTGGTTGCCTATAATCTTCGCGTGGGTCTTTAGTACCAGTTGTAATAGCCTATGCGGCATTTCTTATTCTGGCTATGATGGGAGGTTGTAATGAGCGGCATTAAGTGGACGAAATCAGTTATCCGTGTGGGCAGACAGCAGGTGCCCGTTCTTTATATAATCAAATCATCATCTTCCGATAGCCGGGAGCTAATTGAGCTGCGGAACAAGGAGATGTTACTACTGGGAACCATAGAGCGGGGTAAAGATGCTGGAAACAGCCGGGAAGATATTGAAACTGATATCCATATTTTTTTGCAGGGGTGCCTTAATAACAGCTTCAGGCTGCTGGCTTGACTGGAAGGGGGCAGAACACAAACTTTCTGCTCTTTTCTCCCCCTGTCCGGGGCCGCTATAATCGCCCAGGTTTTTATTTGAGCAGAATCTGCCAATGTCCCAATCTATTGATATTCAGGATATACAAGCCAAACTGATTGCCAACCTGAAAGAGCTGTATCCCTTGGCCCTCAAGGCGGATGAACAGCTTGAAGTACTGAAGAAGGAGAAGAAGGGCAGCTTCACTGCCATTTTCCAAAAAGATTCTGGCTTTTCTGC
>CBDEWF010000001.1:0-3520 GCA_965243775.1 Sansalvadorimonas sp. | reverse complement strand
CAAACATCACCAAACGATCCATGGCTGCACATTTCGGGCAGACAGCTCCGGCTATAAAACGTTTTTTCATCATTGCTCTGAACTCAAATTTACAGGCCTTGTAACAAGTAAGGGAGCTTAATGCTCCCTTACTTGTATTAACAGAACCGGGGAAAGATCAGCCAGTAATACCTTTATGGCGCAGCAAGGCATCAATGGTTGGCTTGCGGCCGCGGAAAGCTACAAACATATCTTCAGGCTCACGGGAACCGCCACGTTCAAGGATTTCATGGAGGAAGGATTCACCGGTCTCCCGGTTGAAGATCCCTTCTTCCTCAAATCTTGAAAAGGCATCTGCCGACAGCACTTCAGCCCAGAGATAACTGTAATAACCGGCCGCATAACCACCAGCAAAGATATGGGAGAAGCCATGCTGGAACCGGTTGAAAGCAGGAGGAATAACCACAGCTACCTGCTGGCGGACAGCATCCAGAACCTTCTGGACATCAGTACCATCCTTCCAGCCAAAGTGCAGCTTGAAATCAAACAGGGCAAACTCAAGCTGGCGCACCACCATCATGGCAGACTGGAAATTTTTGGCTGCCAGCATTTTTTCCAGCATGTCATCCGGCAGAGGCTCGCCAGTCTCATGGTGACCGGAAATCACGGCAAGAGCCTCTTTCTCCCAGCACCAGTTTTCCAGGAACTGGCTGGGCAGCTCTACCGCATCCCAGGGCACACCGCTGATTCCGGAAACTGCCGGATAATCAATACGGGTCAGCATATGATGCAGGCCGTGACCAAACTCATGGAACAGGGTAACCACTTCATCGTGGGTCAGAAGGGCAGGCTTATCACCAACCGGAGAGGTAAAGTTGCAGGTCAGGAAAGCGACCGGCGTCTGCACTTCACCTTCAACCCTGCGGCGGCTGTGACAGTCTGCCATCCAGGCACCACCCCGCTTGTGTTCGCGGGCATAGAGGTCGAAATAGAAGCGCCCGATAACATCCCCGTCCCTGTAGATATCATAAAACTGAACATCCTTGTGCCAGGTATCAATACCTTCACAGGGTTTGAAGCTGACGCCATAAAGACGGGTCACCACTTCAAACAGCCCGTTAATAACCCTGTCGACTGGAAACCAGGGGCGCAGCTCTTCCTGGCTGATGGAGTAACGTTTCTGACGCAGTTTTTCACCGTAATAGCTGAGATCCCAGGCTTCCAGATCTTCAGCGCCACACTCTTCTCGGGCAAAGGCTTTCAGTTCTGCCAGCTCCTTTTCAGCCTGAGGCTTGCTGCGTGCCGCCAGATCTTCCAGAAAATGGATAACATCTTCCGGGGATGACGCCATCTTGGTGGCCAGGGAGTAGTCGGCATAGGTTTTGAAATCCAGCAGCTGAGCCTGTTCATGGCGCGCAGCCAGAACTTCACTCATGGTTGTACTGTTATCAAACTCACCAGCGTTGGGTCCCTGGTCAGAAGCACGGGTAACATAGGCGGTGTACATCTCCCTGCGCAGATCCCGATTATCGCAGTAGCTCATAACCGGGAAATAGCAGGGAAAGTCCAGATTCAGCATCCAGCCCTGGTCATGGCCTTTGCTCTGGGCCAGCTGACGGGCACCGGCAAGAGCCATTTCCGGCAGCCCGGTCAGCTCACCCTCATCGGTAATCAGCTTGGTCCAGGCCATGGTGGCATCCAGAACCCGGTCGGAGAAACCACTGGTCAGCTCCGACATGCGCATGCTCAGTTCAACAAAACGCTTCTGTTTTTCTTCAGGCAGGTCTACACCAGCCAGGTGGAAGTCTCGCAGAGCATTGGTAATAACCTTGCGCTGGGCTTCGTCGAGGTTATTAAAATCACCGCTTTCAGAAATCTGTTTATAAGCTTCAAAAAGATCCCGGTTCTGACCAACCCAGGTAGAAAACTCGGAAAGTTTGGGCAGGCAAGCATTGTAGGCATCGCGCAGTTCATCGCTGTTAACGACTGCATTCATGTGAGACACAGGAGACCAGGCACGTCCCAGGCGATCATCCAGGTCATCCATAGGGGCCTGCAGGTTATTCCAGGTAAAGGTTCCTCCACCCTGAACCAGTTTCTCTATTCCTTCCCGGGACTCCTTTAGCAGCACATCAATGGCAGGCTCAACATGCTCCGCCTTTATTGCCGAAAAGGGAGGTAACTGATCCTGAACCAGTAGAGGATTCTTCATTATTGCATTCCTTTTGTTCTGTCAGTCTATTATCGACTTCAATGGTGCCGTTAACAGGGCATTTCAAGGCAACGAAACAACATGATGGTTCACTTTAGCTTGGTATCTCATGATTTCCTTTTTCATTTTTACTCAGGGGTTTCTGAATTTTCCTGTTGTTCAGGTCGATTCCATGTATTCTGTTGACTTGCCAAAGCAGCAGGCAATTCGGACTTTATGATTATTAACACTTGATTGAGCAACCTATGACTATTCGCAGCTACAGAAATAAAACTCCGGTGATCGGAGACAGAGTGTTTGTCGATGAGTCTGCGATTGTTTTGGGTAATGTGGTTATTAAAGAGCACAGTTCTATCTGGCCCTGTGCAGTTATTCGCGGAGATATGCACAAAATCCGTATCGGTAAGAGAACCAGTGTTCAGGATGGTGCTGTTCTGCATATTACCCATGTCGGTCCCTACAACCCTGATGGCTGGCCCCTGATTATTGGTGATGATGTCACCATCGGCCACAATGCTACCCTGCATGGCTGCACTATCGGTGACAAGGTTCTGATTGGTATTGGAGCCATCGTGCTGGATGGTGCAGTTATTGAGCCAGAGGTGCTGGTTGCAGCTGGTGCCATGGTGCCTCCAGGTGCCCATCTGGAGAGTGGTTATGTTTATAAGGGCAGCCCGGCCAAGAAAAGCAGACCGTTAACCGAGAAAGAACTGGAATTTTTTACCTACTCATCCAAAAACTACATGCGGTTAAAAGAGTTCCATCTGGAAGAGGGTTACGGGGAGTAATCCGGCTGATTCTCAGGCAGTGCCCTCAGAAACCCCTCGTAGGTACTGCTGTGCTCCCAGACACTCTCTATTCTGGGAAAAGGAGACATATCTACCCCGAACCTCAGGGCGTTATAGACTTGGGGAATCAGGCAGATATCAGCCAGAGTCGGATATTTCCCAAAGCAAAATGGGGAAGCTTCAATGTTTTGTTCAATAGCATTGAAGCCCTTTTCAATCCAGTAGTGATACCAGTCGCTTCCTTTTGGATTTTCTACCGATAATTCATTTTTCAAATGGGCAATTACCCGCGAATTATTCAGCGGGTGAATATCACAGGCAATATCATAGGCTGCAGCCCTGACACGGGCTTTTTGCCAGGTTTGCTGAGGCAGGAGAGGCGGCTGTGGATACTCTTCGTCCAGCCACTCGATAATAGCCAGCGACTGGTTCAGGGTTTGCTGGCCTGTATCCAGAACCGGGACCAGCTTTGCAGGGTTGACCTTCCCATAATCATCCGTCAGCTGCTCACCTTTAAGAAGGTTGACCGGTACCTGCTGAT